>SXOB01000027.1 GCA_005776945.1 Pseudomonadota bacterium | reverse complement strand
TGGCTGCTCCCGGAGGGAGCCGAACGCCGGTCGACGGAGGCGGCGGACATTCCCGCCGTCCTCACCGAACGGTACCAAGAGGCCGCGCTGTTGGCGCATCACCTCGGGGTCCCCGTCGTCGTCGCGCCGGAATGCGGCCGGCGCGGCCAACACGACCTGTGGGCCGATCCCGTCCCGCCGTGCACGTGGTTCATCCGACCCCAACGGTCGGGGCCCATCCGGTGCGTCTCCGCAGACGGACCTCGGCAGATCGTTGGGCGCGGGGTCGGCACGGGAGAGGTGTTGGGAGTCTGGGATCTCGCCAGCACGTGCGGCCGTTCGCCATGAATGGGCCGTGGTGGCGCCTTCTCCAACCCCACCGGAGGGAGGTTGCCCTTGCTGCGGCGAGCGCCGCAATCACGGGCGCGCTCCCAGGGCTGGCCGCTGCGAGCTTGGCCTCCGCCGTGGACGCGCTGACGCAGCAGCCAGACCGAGCCCTTCCGATGGGCCTCGCCGCAGCGGCCGCTTTGGCGCTCGACGGCCTCATCACTTGGTGGCGCGGCGTTCACCTACGCCGGGTGGCGTTGGCGATGGCCACGGCCGCGCGGCAGGCCGCGACCAAAGCGGCGTTGGCGGACGGCGCGGCTGCCCCCGCCGGAACGCTACTGCACGACGCCGAGGACGCGGCCAATGGCGTGCATGCCGCTGTCTCCCTGTTGCGCCAGCCCTTGGTCTTGTTGGGCCTCGCCGTAGCCGCCGTCGCGGCGTCGCCGGCGGCCTCGGTCGTCGCCCTCGTCGCCGGTTGTCTGGCGGTCCCGGCCGCTCGCTGGCTCAGGCGCGACACTCGACGGCTCGCGAACGAAGTTGCCGCCCGTCGGGATCGATGGATGGCGGCCGCTCTGGAGGCCATCGAAGCCGGGCCAACCCTACGAGCGGCGGGAGCCACCTCGGCAGCCTTGCAGCGGCTACGTGCCTCCCTCGATCAAGGCGCCGGCGCGCGCGAGGCATATGACCGAGCCAGGGGCCGCCCCGCGCTCGCTGCGCGGCTGGCGGGTGCGTCGGCCATCGCCGTGCTTTTCATGGCGTCACCGATGCTCGACCCGTCGACTTTGGCAGGTGTCGGCGCTGCCGTTGCACTCGCGTGGCGCCCCGCCGCAGCCCTCGCCGAAGCCGTGTCCATGTTTGAGCGTGCACATGCGGCCGCAGGGCGCATCCCCGAGCCCCGAAGGCAGGCGAGTCCGTCCGGGCACTGGGACCCCAGCGCTCCCACCGTGACGCTGTGCGACGTTCGGCTGGTGGCCGGACCTCGCGTACTTGCGGACAAGCTCGACTTCACGGTGCGCGCGGGCGGCTTGGCCGTCCTCCGCGGCCCAAGTGGAGCCGGGAAAAGCACCTTGCTGGCTGTGCTGGCGGGGGAACGACCTCCCGACGGCGGACAGGTTCACGTTGGCAGCTCGGCGCCAAGCGACCTCCCGGCGGGCCCTCTGGCCTACGTCCGTCAGGACGACATCGTGTTCGACCTGCCGATCAGGGACAATATGACCCTGGGTCGGGACATTCCGGACGCGACCGTGGCCGCGCTCGCCGACGAACTTGGCGTCCGCCTGGGTGGACCCCCAGGCCTTCGCGGCCACCAGCTGAGCGGTGGCGAGCGCCAGCGCCTGCTCGTTGCGCGCGCGCTTGCCGGCACCCCGCGATTGCTGCTGCTCGATGAAGCCGTCAGCGCCTTGGACGCGGCCTCCGCTGAACGCGTCCGCGACGCCGTGCTCCGGCGCCGCGGGGCCTGTACCATCATCGTCGTGGCGCACGACCCGCTGTGGGACGCTGCCGCCGACGTGGTGTGGACGCTCGGGTCTTCAGATCAGATGCACTGACACTGAAGGGCGTGGTACGTCACGCCCTCGGTACACGACCCGCTCACGCACGACGCAATGGCGCCGCCTGCGCAGTCTTCCATGTTGCCGTTTTCGGTCGTCACGACGCCGTCCTTGACCATGAGGCCGCAATTCGCCGTGCCATAGGCGAACTCGTTGCTCTGCGTACAGCCCTCGGTGTCGCCGTTGTTGTGCAGGTTGCAGACGAACCGTGCGCCCGTCGCCACGCGACCGGTCAACGCGCAGACCGAACCGCACGTCACGGAGCCGTTGTACTGGACGTCGCCGTCCCAGAACCCAGCGTAGTTCGCGAACACCCACTCCTCGTCGGGACGCGCCAGGGGCTCGGCCGCCGAGATGTCGCAGGTGGCCGTGTCCACGGCCTGAAGCCAGTACTCGCAGGAAGCGCCGCGCAAGGCTGGCGTCATGACGGCATTGCCGTAGGCGTCGGCGACCACCGAGGAGACCTTGAAGCCCGAAGTGCTCAGACCCGTGGTGACGCCGACACAGGCACCGCCAGGAATCACCTTGGAGCCGGGGCCATCACCCCGGTAGACCTCGATGGTCGCAGCCGGCGTCGCGCCGGTGATCGTGATGGTGGAGCCGTAGGGACACTGGCCGTCGATTTCCAGGGTCGGAGACGCGAGGGCAGACATCGCAAGGGCGAACAACATGAGACCTCCCGCGATCGGGTATCGCGCCCCCGTGGTCCATCCACCGGGAAGGTCGAAGCCCTCCTACGCGTTAGCGAGTCGCCCGGGAGGAACGATGGTGGGCATGGGAGCCCTGGCGCTCTGGACCGCGTTGGCCGCAGAGGCCGGCGCCATCGCAGTGGTCGACTTTCAGGCCGCCGTCACGATGACGAATGAGGGCAAGACGGCCCAATCCAAGATCGACCAGATGTACACCGCGAGAAAGGCCGAAATCGATCGCATGAAGGCCGATTTCGAACGCGAGCTCAGCGAGTATCAATCGCGCGCGATGTTGCTCACAGATTCGGCCAAGGCACAGGCCGAGGGTGAGCTCATGCAAAAGCAACAGGCCTTCGAGCAAAAATACGTCAGCTATCAACAGGAGATCCAGGCCACCTACGGCCAACTCCTCGATAGTCTCGACCAGAAGATGCGCGCCGTCTCGGTCACCGTGGCCAAGGAAAAGGGGTACACGCTCGTCCTCGACAAGCAGGCCGTCGTCTACCAAGCCGCTGATGTGGTCGACATGACCTCCGCCCTCGTCGCCAAGTACAACGCCGTCCACCCGTGAAGACTTGGCCTCGCTGACCACGGGTGAACTGGCGGCGCGGGTCGGTGCCCAACTCGACGGCCCCGATGACGTCGTCATTCGGGGTCTGGCGCCCCTGGAACGCGCTGGACCCAGCGATCTGAGCTTCTGTCGCGGCGGCGCTCGCTGGGAACGCCGCCTTGCCGCCACACGGGCGGGCGCAGTCTTCGTGCGCGATTTGCCCGTTCCTGAAGGCGTCGTCGCCCTGCGCGTCCGCGACCCTCGCCTCGCCTGGGCCGTCGCGGCCGCTGCCATCGTCCCCCTCGACTGGCCCGAGCCGGGCTTGCACGCCACGGCGTCCGTACATGCTACCGCAAGGGTCGATCCGACGGCGACGATTGGTCCCTACGCGGTGATCGACGCCAACGCCGTCGTCGGTCCTCGAACCTGGATCATGGCAGCAGCCTATGTCGGCCGGGAGGTCCACATCGGTGCAGATTGTCGCCTCATGCCCCACGCCGTCGTCATGGAGCGATGCTGGCTCGGCGACCGGGTCTGGCTCAAGCCTGGCGCCGTGATCGGCGCGGACGGCTTTGGTCACGTCAAGGGGCCCGACGGTGTCGTTCGCGTCCCCCAGGTTGGCGTCACGGTGCTGGAAGACGACGTCGAAGTTGGCGCCAACGCCTGCGTCGACCGCGCGGCCCTCGACGAAACGCGCATCGGCCAAGGGACACGTCTCGACAACCTCGTCCAGATTGCCCACGGCGTCACCGTCGGCGCACAATGTCTGATCGCAGCGTTTGCCGGCGTCGCAGGCGGAGCCCGCCTCGGAAACGGTGTCGTCATGGCCGGGCGCACTGCGGTCGTCGATGGGATCGAAGTCGGTGACAACGCCGTGTTCGCCGGACTCGCGAGTGCAGCGCGCGACGTGCCCGAGGGCGCCAAACTCGGAGGCAGCCCCGCACGCCCCTACAAGCGGTGGCTTCGGGAGATGGCCGCCCTCGCCGAACTGCCGGAGATCGTCCGCACCGTCCATCGTATGACGCGGGCCAACTCGCCGTGACGCGCGACGAGATTCTGCGCCTGCTGCCCCACCGGCCGCCGATGTTGCTCATCGACGAAGTCGTGTCGATCGACCCGGGGAAGCAACTTGTCGCCCTCCGGCACGTCAAGGCCGACGAACCGTGGTTTGCCGGACACTTTCCTGGAGACCCCATCCTGCCTGGCGTACTCGTGGCCGAGTCCCTCGCCCAGGCCGCCGCGCTGCTCTTCCTGTCTGCCCACCCCGAGAGAGCCGGTTCGGCGGTCTACCTCGCGGGGATGGACCGCCTACGCTTCCGTCGCCCGGTCCGGCCCGGCGAAACGCTGAGGCTAGAAATCACGGCAACCGCCGCGCGGTCTCGCGTCGTCACCTTCGACGCGCGGGCCACGTGTGAAGGGGCGCGGGTCGCGGAAGGGTCCTTCATGGCGGCGGTCCCCGCCTGACGAGTCGCGACGCCGTTCGCGGCGTCGGTCAGGATGACGCGTGCGAACGCGTCCCCGGCGGGACGGGACGGCGAGGACGCCGG
>SXOB01000001.1 GCA_005776945.1 Pseudomonadota bacterium | reverse complement strand
GCCGGCGAGCGTGATGACCGGCGCCGTCCGTTGCGAGCCCGCGAGGGCGCCCGATCCCGCAAGGAACGGGGTGCAAGGCGAGGAAAGCCGTACCGTGCGTACGGCGACCGAGCCTGGGGTCCCCGTGACGCCGCGGGGCGGGATGCCCCCTCGGGCGCAGTAGGACGGCGCTTTCCAGCCGCCTGCTAGGATGGCGGATCGACCAGGTTGGGCCACAACGCGTCCGCGAGCTTGCGGCCCCGTCGCACTTCGGTGCCGAACCAAGTCCAGCGCGCGACGCGGCCCGCCGGTGCCTCGGCGGCCCCAAGGTCGACGACGTGGTCCGCGCTCGCGACGTAGCGTCCGCCCAAAAATCGGAAGGTCTGAGCGAGCTGCCGGTTGGCGTCGCCATCCCCCTCCGCGGCCAGGGCTGCGGCCAGCCCCGTCGCCACGCTGTCCTCGGCGGCGCCCAACGGGGGCAAGATGGACTGATGGGGCAACTGGACGAGCGCGCTGGCGAGCCAGGCGAGATGGTCGAGCAGCACGAGGTCTCGGCCACCGTCGCTCTCGGCCAACTGGCAGAAAAGGCGCAACACTTGTTCGGCCGGGTCGCGCACCGCCGTCGTGAAGCCGTCGAGCACCCAGGTGACGTCTTCGTCTCTGGCGCCGTGCGTCGGCGCGGAGAGCGGGTCGCGGGTGGCGAGGCCCGTCAAGAAGCGCGTGATGGGTTCGCCGCGACCACCCGCCATGGCCCGCCCCGTGCGCAGGCCGAGGGCCACGCGCGTGAGCGGGTCGAGTTCCGCGCCAAAGAGCACGTCGAGCACGGCCGCGTCTGTCGAAAGCCCAAGGCCCCGCATCGCGTCGCGCAACATGCGCCCAAGTTGGCGCGCCTCGGGTCGGGGGTCGGCGGAGATGCGCGAAAAAGCCATCGACGCGGGGTGGGCACCCGTGCCGCCGCGATCGACCTCGAACCAGCCCCCTTCGCCGTGCGGCGTCACCGTCGCGATGAGCGGTTCGCCCGGGTTGCCAGGGACGACGACCGTGGCGCCAGAGCCATGTTCGCGCCCCACACCGCAGCTTGCGAGCACCGGGGCGTAGCAAATGGCGGGCCCGCGTACGGCGACCAAATCGTCCGCGTCGCCAACGATGCGCACCGTGAGGGAGTCGCCGAGCTGACGGGCGCGCGTCAACAACATGATGCCGGCGGTGGTGGCGCACGGGCTGCTGCCACGAAGGGTGAGTTCCATCGGGAGCCCCTATCCGGCGTGGGTCAGGCGCTCCCGAACGCGGCGGATGACCGGTCCGAGACTGCCGTGGGTGATCGCGTCGACCGCGTCGTCGAGCGCGAACCAGCGCACCTCGCGGATGCCCTCCGCGGTGGCCGGCGCGGAAGCGATCGCCTCATAGGGCTGATCGACCGCCAGCAAGTAAAGGTGGACGACTTTGAGCCGGGGCTGCCCCGAAGGGGTCGTGAAGCCGTAGTGGGTGGCGCCAAGGTGCTCGAACACCGTCATCGTGCACGCGAGACCCGTCTCCTCCGCCACTTCGCGAAGGCCGGCCAGTTCCGGGCTCTCGCCAGGTTCCAGCTTGCCCTTGGCGACCTCCCAGGTCGACCGGTTGCGCCGGACGACGCGCACGAGCGCCACGCGCCAGACGCCCTGGTCGTCGCGCGCCAACGGAAATCCCCCGGCGCTGACTTGCTCGGCAAAGCCGGGCTGCAGGTTGAGCGCGCTCGACGCAGGCAGGACGGAGGCCACCCAGCCACCGCAGCGACGGTGCCGATCGAAGCGGACGCCTTGGCGACGGGCACGTGCCGCATCGACGACGAGGACGGCCGGATTCGCCCCTTGCCGGTGGGCCGTCCGCCACGCGCTCGTCGGGTCGCCCACGAGGTGAACGGGACGGTCCGCGAGCGTAATGTCGCCCGCGCCGCGCCACCGCTCGAGTTGATCGCGATGCGTGGCGTGCCAGACGATGTCGGGCGGACGGGACCCTCTCATGGCGCGCGCCGGTCGACGATGCGCCCCTCGGGGTTCATCAACAACAGGTGGGCACCTTCGTCGGGCCAGAGCGCGAGCGGCGATCCAAGGTAGATGTGCCCGCCCTCGACGTCATCGCGGCCCATGCCAGAGTGGACAGCAATCGCGGCGCCCGGCGGAAGGTGGACGCCGGGGAGGGAAAATCGACGCCCCAAGGGGTCGGTCGCGACCCACCCCGTCAGGTCGACGGGTGTCGAGAGCAGATTGCAGAGTCGGAAGTACTCGACGTTGGGATCGGTCGCGTCGTCGCCTCGGCCGTTGGCGTGGAACGACGTCAACTTGAGCGGCCCCATCGTCGCACTCCACAGGCCGACGCCTGCGGCCCGCGCCTCGTCCTGGACGACGAGCAAGCTCGCCTCAGCTTGCCCCGGCGGCACGGCGAAGACGTGGCCGAGGCCTCGCCGGACGAGCTCGGTGCCGAGGTCGCGCCCATCGACCATCACAGTCGCGACGAGGCGTCCATAGGTGTCCCGCGAATCGGGACCGTGCTCCAATGTGACGCTCCGGCCCGCCAGCATGCCTTCGGCGAAGACCTGCGCCGCCGCCGCATAGGGCTCGGCCGGCGCCAACTCTGGCGTGTTGACGTGGGCGAGGCGGACGCGCGTCCCGTCTTCGAGTGTGAACGTGTCGCCGTCGTAGACGGACGTGACCACCGCTGTCGTCCCCGCCAGGCTGATCCCACTGACCAAGAACATCATGGACGTGCCGCCGCGGCCAAGGTGGAAAGACGTTCGGCCTGCCAGAGCATGTATACGTCCGACGGAGCGAGGCTGGCCGCCTCTCGCGCCCGCTCGGCGGCGTGGTCGAGGTCGCCGCGGGCGAAGTGGACCATGGCGGCCGTATCGAGGAAATCCGACCGGGGGCCGGACGACGTCAGGGCGCGCGCGATGCGCTGGGCGGCTTCGTCCAAGTCCTCGTGGGCCAGCGCGAGCAACCAGGCCACACAGTTGTCGGCTTCGGCCGACGACCCAATGGGACCACACAATTCCTCGCGGGCCGCGTCGAGCCGGTGGCGCGTCCGTTCCTTGTCGCCAAGCCGGTGGAGCACGGCGATTTCGAAGTCCCGCGGCACGTCGCCGGGGTGAAGTCGCGCGAAGGCCTCGGCCATGTCGCGTTCGAGCGTCTCGCGGTCGCCCTCGGACTCGCACAACTGGGCGTAGAACCAGAGGATCGTTCCCCCAAAAGGGTAGAGCTGCAGCAGCTTGCGCAGGTGCGTCATCGCGCCGAACCGGTCTCCGGCGGTCAACGCGACCCGCGCACGTCGCAGCAAATGCGCGTCGGGGTACCCCGTGAGTTCGACCGCCTCGAGGAGGTGGCTCCTGGCGTCGGCGAGGTCGCCAGACGCCAAAGCCGCATCGGACAACGCCACCCAGGCCTCGGGCTCCTCGGGCCGGGCGGTCGTCGCGGCTTGGGCCATCGCCAACGCGCCTGCCACGTCGCCGCCAAGTACGCGCCGATTCACTTCGGCGACCAACTCCCCCTCGTCGGCCAACACGCCGGGTTCCAAGGTGGCGAACAGGGCGTCAGCCGCGTCGACGTCGCCGCTGATCCGCCGCAACTCGGCGCGCAATACCTTCGCGGTGCCAACGTCGTCGACGGGCAGCAGCGGTTCGGCCTCCTCCAGGAGGGTTGCGGCCTCGTCCAGCCGCTCCAGGCCGATCAGAAGGCGCGCCCGCCCAAGGGCGGACGGACCGGGCTCCTCGCCGTACAGGGCGACGTCGCGTGTCAGGGCGGCCGCGTGCGCGTCGACAAAGCGAGGTGCCCCACGAACGGGCTCCAGCCAGAACGCGCCGGCCGCGTAGGCGAACCAGACGCGGTGCCCTTGGAGCATCTCGTAGCCGCTCAGGGCGCGCATGCCGGACTCGCAGACGTCGCGGTCGTCGGCCTCGAAATCGACCCAACTCGCGTCGAAGGTCGGCCGGATGCGCCGCCCACCAAGGTCGACCCATTTCAGCGGGATGCGGCGGGTTTCCTGCAGGAATCGGTAGGGTGGCAACGTGTCGGCCGCACCGATGCCGCGGACGGTTTCCAGGCCCTGCGTCCAGTCGCCGCCGATGCGAGCGCCCGTTCGTGCGCACACCTTGAGGCCGCCTGCCCCCGTGTCGACCTGGCCGACGAACGGTGGGCTGCGGTCGCGCACACCGGCCGGCTGTACGCGCATCGGGGTGTAGACGTGGTGCCCATCGAAGTGCAGCGGCTGGGCACGCCGCGGAGGGACGACCGCGTCGGGCGCGTGCAGTCGCAGCCGGCTCTCGACGGTGTCGACCTCGAGCACAAACCGGCCCCAGACGTTGTTCCCGAGCAGGCCGTCGAGCGGGACGAAGCCGGCGTTGGCGGCGATCCCCGGCACATCGACGGCGACGTCGACCCCGGGAATCTCAGCGTCCCCGATCGAAATCGTCGACATCGTCGCACAGTCCATTCGCGCGGTCCCCGAGAGGCCCGCGAGTTCGCCGCAACCGACCTCGACTTCGAGGCCAAGGCGCTCGGCGACACCAGCGGAGATCGCCGACGTGTCGGCGCCGGTGTCGACGAGGAAGAGGCCGTCAGAGCCGTCAGCCAGCCGGACGACGACGAAGACGCGCGGGTGGTCGGGGGCGATCCGATGGAGGTCCACCTCGGCCAACGGCGCGGCGATCGCAGCGGCAACGACGGCGTAGATCAACGGCTCTCCGCCCGGCATGTAGCGTGACGGCCCCGCGTTAGCCCGACGTATCGGAGGCCGGTTGATCCTCGCGGTCGACGTAGGAAACACAAACACCGTCTTCGGCGTCATGGTGGGGACCGAGGTCCAGCACACCTTTCGGGTGACGACCCAGGTCCGGACGACGGACGAGACCACCGCGCTGTTGCTCCAGCTCCTTGCCCACCGCGGCGTTGCGGTGAGCAGCTTGGAGGGCGCCATCCTGTCGTCGACGGTCCCGTCCGTCGTCTTCGGGTTGGAAAAAGCGTTGCGCAGCACGCTCGACCGCGAACCCATGGTCGTTGGCCGCGGCTTGAAGACGGGGATGAAGGTCCGCACCGACAACCCGCGCGAGGTGGGGGCCGACCGCATCGTCAACGCGGTCGCAGCGCGGCACCTGTGGCCGGGGACAGCCTTGGTCGTCGTCGACTTCGGCACGGCGACGACGTTCGACTGCATCAACGCAAAGGGCGAGTACCTTGGGGGCGCCATTGCGCCGGGATTCCGAATTTCGGAAGAGGCGCTCTACGCACGGACCGCGCAGCTGCCGCGCATCGAAGTCGCTCAGCCGGCCACCGCCATTGGCCGAAACACGGTCAGCGCGATGCAGTCGGGCCTATTTTTTGGCTACGTCGGGCTGACGGACACGCTGGCGAGGCGATGTCGGGAGGAGTTGGGCGGAGCCAAGGTCGTCGCGACAGGGGGACTCGCGAACCTGCTTGGTCGGGCTAGCGAGGTCATTGAGGAGGTCGACGCGCACCTGACGCTGAGGGGTTTGGCGCTGCTGGCGGAACGGAACTGACCTTGCCTTGGCCTTCCGGCCGCCCCGGGTCGAGTTTGGCGATTGGACCGCTCTCAGCCCAAGCCGGACCCGTCAGGGCTCCAGCGACCGATGCAACACCACGAGCCGGTCGGCCGTGTACGGTTCGGCCTCCAATTCGCGCCGGCGACGGAATCCCACGTCTTCGTAGACTTTGAGCGCGCGCCGATTGTCTCGGGGCACCAACAAAGTGATCCCCGTCGCCCCTTCCGCGGCCACCTGTTCAGCGACGCCCTGGACGAAGCGCTGCCCAAGTCCCTGCCCGCGCCAGCCCGGCCGGATGCCCATGGAGACGAGGGTGACTTCCGTCGGCGTCGCCCACGACCGAACCAGCACGGTCGCGCCGATGACGGCACCGTCGACGCGCAACAGGAAGACGCGGCCTTGGTCCAAGAAGACCGCTGCCGTGTACGCCGTGAGCGTAGGTTCGGAAAATGTCTGCAGGTCGATGTCGAGGAGGGCCTGCACGATCTCGGGCGTGACCCGACCCGCCGCTTCGACGGTCACCGCGACCGTGTGCGGTCCCTGAGCCACGTCTTGTGGGCGCATGGCCCCTCCGAGGTCGCGCCCTTAGAGAGGCGTCCCCGCGCTGTCAAACGAACGCCGCCGGAGACCCATGTCCGACCACGCCGCCCACCGGTCGCGCCTGTTGGCCGGCCTCGGCCCCGACGAGGCCCTTCTCGTCTTTTCCGCCCCGACCGCGCGCCGCAACGGCGACAGCGAATACCGCTACCGGCCGTCGAGCGACTTGTTCTGGCTGACGGGCTGGGAAGAGCCCGACGCGGCTGCCTTCTTTCGCCCCGGCGACACGCCTTGGACCCACTTCGCAGCCCCGCGCGATCCCGACCGCGAGGTGTGGGAGGGGCCACGCGGCGGTCCCCAAGGGGCCAAAGCGATGGGGGCCGCGGATGCCTGGCCCATCGAGGCTCTGCCACGGGAGCTGCCGCGCTTGCTCACCGGCGTGCGGGCGCTGCATGTCGCGCTCGGCGAGGACGCGGAGCACGACGCGATCGTGCTCTCGGCCGTCCGCCGCATCGCCAAGCTTGCGCGCACGCTTGGCCACGCCTCTCCCGAGACCTTTCACGCCCCGTGGAAGCTGCTTCACGAGCTGCGCCTGATCAAGGGCGCCGACGAGGTGGAGGCGCTGCGGCGCGCGGCCGCGCTGACCGCCGTCGCCCACCGTGCCGCCATGCGCGCCACCCGTCCGGGGGCCCGCGAGTACGAGGTCGAAGCCGCCATCGTCGCCGCAACCCTGGCCGGTGGGGGGACGGGCGTTGGCTACACGCCCATCGTCGCCGCCGGCGCCCACGCGACGACGCTTCACCACATCAGCAACCGCGGCTTGCTCGCCGACGGCGATCTGCTGCTCGTCGACGCGGGTTCGGAGGTGGGTTGGTACACGGCCGACGTCACCCGGACCTGGCCCATCGGCCGTCGCTTTTCGCAAATCCAACGCGACGCCTATGAGGTCGTCCTCGCTGCCCAGCAGGCAGCGATTGCGGCGGTCGCGCCGGGCTCCGACTTCGTTGCCGTCCACAGCGCCGCAGAGCGGACGCTCGCCGAAGGGCTTGGCGAGCTCGGGCTCCTGAAGGGCCCAGACCGGACGGCGGACCTCAAGCGCTACTACATGCACTTCACCGGCCACTGGCTTGGCCTCGATGTCCACGACGCCGGCCTCTACGCGCGAGACGGCCGCCCGCGTCGATTCGAGCCAGGCATGGTTGTCACGGTCGAACCTGGCGTCTACGTCCAGGCCACCGACCCCGACGCTCCCGCCGCCTGGCGCGGCCTCGGGATCCGCATCGAGGATGACGTGCTCGTCACCGAAACCGGCTGCGAGGTCCTCACGGCCGCCATCCCGAAATCCGTCGACGCCTTGCACGCCCTACGCGACGAGGACCTCGGCGCATGACCCGAAGCATCGTCTGTGGCGCCAGCCAGGGCATCGGTCGCGCCGTGGCCAAGGCGCTTGCGCTTCGCGGCGACGAGGTTCACCTGCTCGCGCGCCGAGCGGGGCCGCTGGAGGCCGTCGCCGCGGACCTCCGCGCGCGCGGCGCACACGCGACTCCTTGGCCGGTCGATTTGGCTGATCCGCAAGACCTCGACGGCACGCTCGACGCCATCCTGGCGACGGGCCCCGTCCAGGTGCTCATTCACAACACCGGGGGCCCGCCAGGTGGACCCCTGCTGAAGGCCTCGGTCGACGCGCTCCGCGACACGTTCCTCCAGCACGTCGGCTCCGCGCACCAGATGGCGCAGCGCCTCGTACCCCAGATGGGAACCTACGGCCGGATCGTGTGCGTCGTCAGCACCAGCGTGCGTGAACCGCTCGACGGCCTCGGCGTCTCCAACACCGTTCGCGCCGCAATGGGCGGGTGGTGCAAGACGCTGAGCCGTGAACTGCCGCCCGGGGTCACGGTCAACTGCGTCCTGCCCGGCCCCACCGACACCGAGCGCCTGACAGCCATCGCCGAAGCGACCGCCCAACGCACAGGCAAGGACGTCGACGCCGTCCGCACCCAGATGGTGTCCGCCGTCCCCGAAGGTCGCATCGCCTCGGCGGACGAAATCGCCTCCGTCGTCGCCTTCCTCGCCAGCGAGGCGGCGTCCTTCGTCCGCGGCACCGCGTTGGCCGTCGACGGTGGGCGCAGCCGAGCGATCTGAGGTTCCATGCAATTCGACGTGTTCTTTTCCGTGAGTCGGACGCCCGCCTTCGGGCAGTTCCCTGACGAACCGACGATGCTCCGGAATTTTTTGGCGGAGGTCGAAGCCGCGGACGCGCTCGACTACGGCGTGGCGTGGCTGGCGGAATCCCATTTGTCGTCAGAGGTCCAGAAGCGCCATGTTGGCGCGGTCGTCCCCCACTGGAAGGGCGAAGTTGGCCTCAATGTGGACTTCGTGCAGGCAGCCACCCGTCTGTTTTCCCGCACCCGCCGCATCGAGGCGGGCAGCGCGATCATGAACATCGTGGCGAATGGCGGTCCTGTCGCTGCCGCGGAGCGCGTCGCTGCGCTGATGGCCTGGCACGGACTCGACCCAAAGGAACAACGGCGGGTCCACGTCGGTTTCGCCGCGGGTCGTTTCGATTTCATGAACCGCGCCTCGGGAATCATTCCGCGAAACGCCGTCGAGGCTGCCGCTTGGCCCATCGTGAAGGGCCTCGTGTTTCGGGAAGCCGCGGACGTCTTCTGCCGTCTCCTGCGCGGAGACACCCTCGCCTCAGTAGACCTCCCTCCACCCTCTCTTAGCCGCGAACTATTCCGGTCGGACGCGGATTGGGCCGCTGTGCGCGACGTCGCCGGTACCGACGAGATCACCCTCGACCGTCGTTGGAATTTCGACGTACTCAAGATCGTTCCCGAAGACTGGCGGCGCGAGTTGCTCCAACTCGTCATCGGCAGCCACGAGCCCGCCCAACAAGTGCGGGTCAACGAAATTCTGCCCGTCCAGGTCTTCAACCTCTCGATCACGCGGCCAGACCTCATTGAGGCCACCCACGATCGGATGAGCCTGGCCTACCACCCGGCCGGTGGACCGTGGCGCCGGTCCTACATGCCGCGCACGGTCATGGTGTTCCTGGATGGCACGGCGGGGTTGTCAGACCACGACCGTCGCCAGCGGGCCCGCGACCACGCCTCGGAGGCGCTTGGCGCCTACTGGAAGGCGCTCGAAGGGACGCTCGACCCCGCCAAGGTGGCCCAAGCTGCCGACAACGCGGTCATCGGAACGCCCGACGACGTCGCCGAGCAAATTTGCACCCGATTCCACCCCGACGACCGCCTCATGTTGTGGTTCGATTTCTTTGACCACGACGTCGACCGCGTGATCCGCGCGATGACGACCTTTCATGCCGACGTCGTGCCCCGGGTGCGCGAACGGTTGGGCGCGTCCCGATGAACTCCGTCGCGAATTACATCGGCGGGCGATTCGTTCCGGCGGCATGCGGCCGGACGGTGCCTGTCGAATCGCCTTGGGACGGTGCGGCCCTGGCCACGATTCCTCGATCGGACGCCACGGACGTCGAGGCCGCCGTCTCCGCCGCTCGCGCGGCCATGAACGGCCCCTGGGGAGCGATGTCGACGGCCGAGCGCGCCGACCTGCTCGACGCCGCAGCCTCGGCGATCGACGCCGACAAGGACCGATGGGCTTGGCTGGAGGCCCGCGACGCGGGCAAGACCATCACCTCGGCGCGATCCCTCGATATTCCCCGGGCCATCGCCAACTTGCGCTTTTTTGCTGGGCTCGCGCGGCAGTCGTCCACGCCGTCCTTCGAGACGGCGACGGCCTGGCATCAGACCGTCCGCCGCCCCCTTGGCGTCGTCGGTTTGATTACGCCTTGGAACCTACCGCTTTATTTACTCACCTGGAAACTCGCGCCCGCCCTCGCGATGGGCAATGCGGTCGTCGCCAAACCGAGCGAATTCACCCCGCTGAGTGCCGACGCCCTCGCCCATTTGTTCCAGGGATTGGGCCTGCCGCCCGGCGCGTTCAACGTCGTCCACGGACTCGGCGCCGAAGCCGGTGCGCCATTGACGGCCCACCGCGACGTGGACGGCATTTCCTTTACTGGCGGGACGGCGACCGGAGCCGAAGTCGGCGCAACCACCTCGCGGCGATTCGCCAAATTGTCCCTCGAATTGGGCGGCAAGAATCCCACCGTGATATTCGAGGATGCGCCGTTGGACGCCGCCGTCGCGGGCGCAGTCCGCGCAGGATTCACGAACACAGGCCAGATCTGCCTCTGTGGCAGCCGCCTTTTCGTGCACGCCAGTATCGCAGACGCATTCATCCCCAAATTCCTCGACGCCGTCCGCGCGCTCCGTTCGGGCGACCCGTCCGACCCCACCACCCAGGTCGGCGCCCTCATCAGCGCCGCCCACCTCGACAAGGTCCGGGGCTACGTGGCCCTGGCCCAACAAGAGGGCGGACGCGTTCTCGTCGGAGGGGACCGCCCGCCCGGCGTGCCCGACGGCGGTCACTACCTCGCACCCACCGTCATCGACGGCCTCAGCGCGACCTGCCGCACAGCCACCGAGGAGATCTTCGGGCCCGTCGTCACCGTGCACCGCTTTCGCACGGAGGACGAGCTCCATGCCGCCGTCGACGGCGTCCCGTACGGGCTCGCTGCGAATTTGTGGACGGCGGACCTCGCCCGCGCCCACCGCGTCGCCGCACGCATCCGCGCCGGGGTCGTCTGGGTCAACACCTGGCTCGAGCGCGACTTGCGAACGCCGTTTGGCGGCCTTGGGGCGAGCGGCGTGGGCCGGGAGGGCGGCACCTGGTCGCTCGACTTCTTCAGCGAACTTCGCAGCGTCACGGTGGCCAAATGACGACCCCACAGACCTCCTCCCCTGTCGAGGGCCGAGCCGCCGCCTTGGTGGGCCTCGGCCTCGTGATCCTGTCCGTCCTCTTCGAGTCTCGGTGGCTCCTTGGCCTCGGGGAGCCGCCGGGCCACCCCTGGTCCGGCCTCACCCTGCTGCTCCTCGGCCTGAGTCAGATGGGCGCCTTGGCCCCATCGCCGCGCGTCCGCGCCGTGCTGCGCGTAGGGCTCGCCGGGCTCGCTCTCCTCACCGCGGTTCGGTGGGTGGCCGGGGCGCCTTCCTTCGTCCGTAAGCCCAAAGGGTCGCCGCCAACAGCAGCGCCGGCACAGCCACCAGCGGAGCCACCAGCAGCGCCGCCCCCGTAAACGCCGCGGCGACGAACCAGAACGTCACAGGCAACGGGGCACTGACAGTGCCGTCCACACGGACGACGAGCGCGCCGGGTCCGCTTGGCCGATTGACCCAGCCGCGCTCGCGCACCGCGGACGTCACCGCGTCCCGAAGGGGCGAAAGGCCCGCGCTGTGGCGCCCGCGGCCCGTCACGAGGCGGATGCTCGCCACGCCGAGCACCGGCAGCTGATCGACGACCTCGAGGGCTAGCGGTACGGACAGATCGTGCAGGTCGACTTCAAGGTCGTCGCCCCGCCACCGGACGTGCGTCGCCGTGCGCCATGCCCGCTCGCGCGCCCAAGGGAGGGCCCTTGCGCGCGATTCGATCGGAGCGAAGGTGGCGCCGATCTCCGACGCCCCGGTGCGCGGTCTCAGCCCGAGTCGCCCGAGTCCGAGGTCGAGCCCGAATCCGTCGTCGTCGTCGTGCCCGAGTCGCCTGAGTCGCCGCCCGGGAATGGGAAGGAGCCTGAATCGCCCGAGTCGGTCGTCGTCGTCGTCGTGCCAGAGTCGCCGAAGGGGAACGGAAGGCCGGAATCCGAGCCGGAGTCGGTGGTGGCACCCGAGTCGCTCGGAGGCGGAGGGGGTGGGGGCGGATCGCTAGGATCGGCCGGATCCGTGGTCGCGGTATCGGTGGTCCAGGGCGTATCGGTGGTCGAGGGCGTATCGGTGGTGGACGGCGTCGGCGTCGGGTCGTCCGTCGTCGGGGGCGGCTGGTTGTAGGGGTCCGAGCCCACGTCTGTCGTCGTCGGCGTGGGGAGAACCGAATCCCCGGTCGTGCAGGCGATGGCGCCAAGCAACCCAAGGCTGATCCAGCGGAGGGGGTTCATGATGACCTCGAACGGGTGAGCATACCCGACGCTCCTACCTTGGTCGGTCGCAGGCGTCCACGTCACGGAGCGTCGGCTTCAACGTCCAACACCGCATCCACCTGGTTGCTGTGGCGCGCGAGGATGAGGGACCAACGCTCCGTTCCGCGCGCCAAGTCGATGCCCAACATCGTGCCCATTCCTTTCTCTTCGGTCCGCACCCAGCCGTCGCGCTCCAACTGCCCGACGATCCGGTTGGCGACGGTGTTGAAGTCGCCGCCTACCCACTCCAGGTGAAGGTGCTTCGGGTCGACTTCCTTGACCACTGCGCCACGGGCCGCATCCTGCAGCGACGTAAAGGGCGACGGCAGGTCGGGTCGGTCTTCGCCTCCACACGCGAGCCACAGCGCCAACGCCCAGGCCATCGCGACCTCCCGAGGTGCACGGGGTAGTCCACGGCTCCGAGGTCGTCCATGTCCACCGCGATCCACAGCAGCGCCGCACCGCGGCCCGTCGGCGCCTACCCGCACGCCAGAAGGGTCGGTGATTTCGTCTTCGTCTCGGGGATGGGACCGCGGACGCCTGGCACCGACCTCATCCCCGGCGGTCCAACCCGGGACGCCCAAGGTGAACCCCTTCCCTACGACGTGGCCGCGCAGACGCGGCAGGTGATCGCAAACATCGAGGCCGTCCTTACCGACGCGGGCTGTGCCCTGTCCGACGTCGTCGACGTCACCGTCTTCCTGACGGATATGGCGCGCGACTTCAAGGCCTTCAACGCCGTCTACGGCGAACTCCTCGGCGACATCGGCCCCACGCGCACCACCGTAGAGGTGCGCGCGCTCCCGACCCCCATCGCCGTCGAGCTCAAAGCCATTGCGTGGCGCCCGCTGCCATGAGGGTGCTGCACGACCTCAGCCCCGCGATCGACCCGACCTTGGCCGTATGGCCCGGCGACACACCGTTTCAGCGCAACGTGGCGATGTCGATTGCGACCACGCACCTCGAGCTGTCGGCCATCGCCACCACGGTCCACCTCGGCGCCCATGCCGACGCGCCTCTGCACGTGCTTCGCGACGGCGCCGCCATCGGCGCCCGCGACCTCGCGCCCTACCTCGGTGCCTGCCAGGTGATCCGACGCCGCCTCGCCTCCGGGGGTACCGTTCGGCGCAGCGATCTGCCGACCAAGCTGCTCGCGCCCCGCGTTCTGCTGGACACCGGCACGTACCCCACCCCACATCGATTCGCGGAGGACTACGCGGCCGTCGACCCCGATGCGATCGACGCCCTGGCCGACGCTGGCGCCGTGCTCCTCGGGCTCGACACCCCCAGCCTCGACGGGTTCACGGCGACCGACATGGTGGCCCATCGACGCCTGTTCGGCCGCGGCATGAGTGTGCTCGAGGGTTTGTTGCTTTCCGGCGTCCCCGAAGGCCTCTACACGCTGATCGCGCTGCCGCTGCGCCTGACCGACGCTGACGCCAGCCCCGTCCGGGCCGTCCTTGTCGACCTCGCCGGTTAGCTGCGCGCCATGAGGCCCATCCCGTCGGCCGTCGCGCCGGGCCTGCCCGGCAGCGGGCGATTCCCCCGAGATCCCCTGGGTGACGACGTCCCCGGAATCGCCACCGGGCGCGACGTCGCATGGGAACCGCTCGTCGACTATCGGCGCAATGGCGTGTCGGAGACGACCGTCCACGGTGCGGTGGCCTGGGCGAGTGGTGGCCAGGTGATTCACAGCTTCGGAGGCCATGTTCTGGCCTACGGCCGAAGCATGATGAAGCCGTTCACCATCCGCGGCGTGATCGACGGCCTTCGCGACACGACGTGGGAGCAGCGCGCCGTCTCGGTGGCCAGCCACAACGGCGACACCGAACACGTCGCTGCCGCGATGAGCCTGCTCGCCGAAGGTGAGCGCTCGTTGATGATGACGCCGCTTGACGTGCCGCTCGTCCAGTTCGGGCGGCAGGTCCGACGGCCGCGTCGTTGGTACCACTGTTGCTCTGGCGAACATGCCGCCGTACTGCACGCGGCCCGCCGGCTCGGGTGGCCCCGTGTCGGGTATACCTTGCCCGAGCACCCCGTTTTTCAGCGATTCCTCGGCGTCCTGCGCGAAGGGCTCGGCGACCCCAACTGGCAGCCTTTGCGCATCGCGCGCGACGGATGTGGCCTGCCGACAGCGTCGAACACCGTCTCCGAACTGGCCCGGTTGTTCGCTTGGCTCGCCGAGACGCGCGACCGGGATTGGATTTGGGAGGCGATGGTTCGGAACCCCGACCTCGTCGGCGGCTTCAATCGCCTCGACAGCAGCATCCTCAAGGCGACAGATGGCAAGGTGATCGCCAAGGAGGGCGCCGACGGCCTGCTCGGAATGGCGGTCGTCCACCCGGACTACCCCAAGGGCCTCGGCATCGTCATCAAGATTGCGCACGGCTGGAATCCCGGCGCCACCTGGTATGTGGCCCGCGCCGCGCTCGGTGTCCTTGGCTTCGAGTTGCGCAATCCCTACGCGCTGCGCCGGCAAAAGGCCTTCCTCGTCCCCGGCGTGGTCCCGCCCGACCACATCGATCGGTTGCGTGCGCTGCCGACCTGGGACGAGTGGGACCCCGACGACGACCGCTTTCTCGACCCTCAGGACGCCTGGGGCATGGACCGGGGATGACGATGAATCCAGGACGCATCGTGGCCGGGGCCCTCGCCCCCCACCCGCCCCACCTCGTCTACGCGGAAAATCCGCCCCAAAACGAGCCCCGCGCCGAGTGTGGCTGGGAGATGTTGCGCTGGGGCTACGAGCGGCTTCGTGCCGACATCGAACGCGCCCGGCCCGACGTCCTCGTCGTGTTTTCTCCGCACTGGCAAACCTATGTCGGTACTCATTTTCTGGGCTTGCCGCGATTTCAGGGCCTGAGTGTCGACCCCATCTTCCCGAATCTGTTTCGCTACACCTACGACCTGAAGGTCGACGTCGAGTTGGCGGAGGCCATCGCTGCCGCCGCCGGCGCGACGGGCCACCCGGTCAAGATGATGCGGAACCCCGATTTCCGCGTCGATTATGGCACCATCATCAGCTGCCACATGGCCCGGCCCACTTGGGACCTGCCGATTGTCGCCGTCAGCTCGTGCCGGTCAGCCGCCTACTATTCCGTCGAAGTCATGCAGGACCAGGCCCTCGCCCTTGGCCGCGCGACGGCCGAAGCCATCGGCCGGACGGGTCGACGTGCGGCCCTGCTTGCGAGTTGTTCCCTCTCGCACCGCCACTTCGTCGTCGAGGGCGATTTGCCCGAAGACATGTCGCGGGAACACGTCACGAGTCACCACAATTATCTGTGGGATATGCGGATGATCGACCTGCTCCGCCGAGGGCGCCTCGAAGAGGTCCTTGCGACGATGCCAGAATTCGTCAACCAGGCCGTCAGCGAAGCCGACAGCGGCGCACTGTCGTGGTTGATCGGCGCGCTTGGGCACGACATCGCTGGTGAGGTCTACGCCTACGGGACCGTCATCGGCACCGGCAACGCCGTGGTTGGCTTCTTTCCGCCGGAGGCCGCGTGAGCGTCGTCCTCGCAGGCCTCACGACGGGCCTTCCCCACCCCCTTCTCACGCCGGATGCGAACCCTGGCTACCGTCGTTTGCGCGACGCCTTTGCTGAAGCGCGCGACGTCATCCGCGCATCTGGGGCCGAGCGCCTCGTCCTCTACAGCACCTATTGGCCCAGCGTCATCGGTCACCAGGCCATCACCGACCCGAATCCGCGTTGGACCCACGTCGACGAGTTGTTTCACGACCTCGGCTCGATTTCCTATGACCGACCCGTCGACGCTGCGCTCGCGGAGGCCGTCGTGGACGCCGCAAAGCGGCGCGGCCTGTCTGCGCGCGGCGTAAATTACCATGGCTTTCCCATGGATACCGGAAGCGTGACGGCGCTCGAGCTGCTCGACCCGGACTGCGAGTGGCCCGCGGTGGTCTTGTCCTCGAACGTCTACGCCGACCGCGCGGAGACATTGGTTTGGGCGAAGGCCACCCGCGACGCCATCGCCGCATCGAGCCGCCCCACCGCCGTCTTCGCCATCTCGAGCCTGAGCAATCGGCTGTTCACGACATTTATTCGCCCCGAAGACGACGCCATCCACTCGCCGAAAGACGATGAGTGGAATCGCAAGATTCTCCAGTTTCTCTCTGAAGGACGCCTCGAGGACACGGCTCAGCTCTCTCGGACGATCCAGCAGCAGATTCGCGTGAAGAAGGTCGTCAATTTCAAGGCGCTATGGTGGCTCTCGGCCGTGGCCGGCCCCCACAACCGCTACCACGGAACCGTTCACGCCTACGCGCCGGTCCAGGGGACGGGCGCCGCCGTCGTCACGCTCCGCCCCCGGGAAGAGGGGCTCGGGGACAAGGAGTTCGACGAAGACGACGTCGAAGTGTGGCGCGGGGACCGGGAAGTCCTCAGCTGATCAGCGCACGATGTGGCGCGCCATGACGCGCCGCGCTTGAACGGCGGCGCCCCGCATGAGCGCCTCGCCCACGCCGACTACGGTGCGGTCCGCCGCGGCCTGAAGCGGCCCCCCTTGGGCCCACTGGTTGAAGCCGCCCATGGCCGGGCCACACCAGATCTGGAAGTCGCGTTTCCGGTCGGAGTCGCCAACGCGCGCCCAGCGGCTCGTCATCCCGAGGTACCAACGGAATACGAGCGCCATCTTGTGCCGGCCGTCTTTCGCCGCGCGCGCGATCTGCTCGGGATCGCGCGCACCCCAATAGCGTTCACATTCCGCCCAGATATCGGCGACTGTCCGCTTGAAGACCGTCTTCTCGAGCCGCTCGAGCTCGTCGGTTGGCACGGCGTCCAATGCGTCGTACCGTTTGTAGAGGTCGTGGAGCTTCTGGGCGCGCTGGGCATACATCGACCCGCGCGCAAGGACCTGGACCTTGGCGCCGATCTCGAACATGTCCGGTGCGGGGCCCGAGGCCACGTCGTGGAATGCGGCCTCGGCGAGCATGACCTTGACGTCGGCCGACGTTCCTGCCTCCCGCGTGGACTGGTTCACGCTTCCTGTGACGACGTAGTCGGCGCCCATCGCGAACGCGGCCCACACGGCGACGGGTGTCCCGAGGCCGCCCGCAGCGCCGATTCGCGGCCGGCAGCCTTTCGTCGACCAGCCGCACTCTGCGTCGATCGCGTCGCGCACAGCGAGCAAAGCAGGGAGGGTGACGACGAGCGGCCGGTGGTCGGTGTGACCCCCGGAGTCGGCTTCAACCGTGACGTCGTCCGCCATGGGAACCTCGCTTGCCAGGGCGGCCTGCTCGGCCGTCACCGCGCCGCGGGCCACGAGCTCCTTGAGCAAGTCGTCGGGCGCTGGACGCAGGAAGCGAGATGCGACCTCGATCCGGCTCACCTTCGCCATGACGCGGTGACGGCAGGCGACGGCGCCGTCCGCGCCGCGGGACAGGCCCGTCACCCGATAGCGCACGATCGCCGCCGTGAGGCCCATGAAGGCGCTGGCCTCTACGGCCCGGACCCCGTAGCGAAGGAACAGATCGACGGTCGCTTCTTCGACGGCCGGCTCCATTGGATTGTGCAGCAGGTTGACGCCCCAGGGGCCGTCGACCGATGCCGCCAACGCCGCCACATCGCGCTCGACGTGATCGAGACCCAAGCCGCCGGACCCGTAAAAGGACAACAACCCAGCCGAGCACATCGCCCGCACGAGGTCGACCGAGGCGATGCCGCCGGCCATGGCACCCGCGACGTAGGCCCAGCGCACGCCGTGCGCGGCGCGAAAGGCCGCGCTCCCGAGCGACGATGGGTCGATGCCGGGAACGACGCCCTGCAGCGGCAAGGCGCCGGGGCCGGGGCCGTGGTGGCCGGCGGCGTACCAGGACGGCCCACCGCCCCCTTCGTCGACCGCGACGAGGGGCACCGACGGGTCCACGTCGTCGAGCCGGACCACGCGCGAGGCCGGGTCTGGACGAAACCAGGGTCCATCCCCCGCCGGCTCCCGCGCCGGCAGGTCGACCAACTCGTCGACGACGACGCGCTGAGCCCAGGCCACGACCAGGCGACCCCCTTCGCCCTGGCGATGCAGCCCCACGGACAAGTCGCCATCTTGCAGGATCGCCGCGGACCAACGCGGATCGCGCAGGACGTCCGCCAAGGGCCCTTGGCCAAGGCGCTCGAACGCGGCCTCGAGATCGCCACCGGCGGCCAACAGGTCCTGCGGCGGCCCGTCCACCGGCACGAGGCGGATGGCGGCCGCGCCATACGCAGCCAAGTCGTCGAACGGATGGGCCATGTGTCCTCCGGGCGCCGCACCTAGCAGGCTGCTGCCAAAAGGACAGCCGACCCGTGGCCTGCAAACGACCCAGTCCAGCGTCTCGCTAAGGGACGAGGCCGCGGGCCACGAGCAACTCGGCATTGAGGAGCGCGGCACCGGCGGCCCCGCGCACGGTGTTGTGCGCCAGTGCAAACCACTTCACGCCAAGCACCGGGCAGACCTCGACGCGTCCCGTGGTGACGGCCATCCCGTCTCCGGCGTCGGCGTCCCAACGGGCCGACGGCCGGTCCCGCCCAACGGAAATGCGCAGCGGCGGCCGTGGCGCCGAAGGCAGGTCGAGCCCCGGTTCCCAACTGCGCCACAGGTCCATCACGTCGTCCGGCGTCGGCCGGTCCCGGAATCGAGCATGTACGGCCACGAGGTGCCCGTCCACGACGGGAACGCGCACACAGCGCGCAGACAGGCCCGCCGAATGGGGTTGCCAGGCGCCGTCGACGAATTCTCCGAGGATGCGACACGGCTCGGCCGCGAGCTTCTCCTCTTCGTCGCCAGCGTGGGGGTGCGCGTTGCCGAGCATGTCGTAGGCGCTTTCGCCGGGCCAACCCGCGCCAGAGACCGCTTGCCAACTCGCCACCGTGGCCGCCTCCCAGCCCAACGACCGAAGCGGGGCGAGCGTCATCGCGACCGGCATCGCCGTGCAGTTGGGGTTGGCGACGATGAAGCCCCCTTCCGGAAGCAGCCCCAGCATCTGGGGATTCACTTCGGGGATCAGCAACGGCACGTCGGGCGCCATGCGGTTCGCGCCAGCGTTGGTGACAACCGCGAGGCCCACCCCGGCACAGGCGCGCTCCAGCCGCTCCGCCGCGTCCCGGTCGAGGGCCGAGAACACGATCCCGCGCGGGCCGAGGCGGCGGCGCAGGTCGTCCGGGTCCGCGTCGACGACGGGATGCGACCCCAGCCCAGCGTAGGCCTCCCCCGGGTAGTGCCACCTCGCTGCGTCCTGGTAGGCACGCCCAGTCGACCGCTGAGACGCCGTGAGCACCTCGACCCGAAACCACGGGTGGGCGGCGAGGCGTCGGACCATTTGCTGGCCGACCATGCCCGTTGCCCCCAATACAGCCACCGGTCGGCGCACGCGTCCCCCGCGCCTTTCTGCTTCCCTGCCCGCTCCCGCGCAACCCCGCGAGGACGGAACCGGGTAAGGCGACCCGCGGGAGGCGTCATGGACGTCTGGCAGGCCAGCGGAGACTTTCGACCGCCTCAGAACGTCGTCGGTGCCGACGTGCCCACGCATCTGCCCCCCACCAAACTCCTCACGATGGCATTTGACGCCCTCAAGGGCGACTTCATGGGTTGGGGCATGGCCGGCCTCGGGCTGATGTTGCCAGTGTTCGGCGTGATCTTCCTCGTTGTCGGCGTCATGTTCGCCGCCATGATTCCTGGCATCCTCATGGAGGACGAGACGGCCGCGTCTCTCGGGCTCATGATCGGCTTCGCCATCTACATGGCCATCTTGCTCCCGGTCGTGTTCATCATCCTTCCGGTGCTCCAAGCGAGCCTGACGCGCGCCATCGACGAACGCGTCATTCAGGGCACGCCGCTGACCTTTGGTGCCAGCTACCGGACGTGGCGCGAAAACCTCCGGGACGTCATCGTCGTCAACCTGCTCGTGGGAGCTTTCACCATCGTCGGCCTTCTCTTCTGCTACCTGCCCGGCATTGTCGTCGCCGTCGCCCTGACGTTTGCGCCACCCCTGGTCGCCTTGCGCCGCATCCGCCCCATGGATGCCATTTCCATGAGCTTCAACCACTTCAAGACCCATCCAGGTTGGGCCACGAAATACATGCTGCTCGGCATATTGATGATGATCATCATCCAATACGTGCCGTTCGTCGGTGCCTTCTTCGCGCTCCCGTTCTACACGGCCTACCTGGCCCTTGGCGTCCGGTCCGCGTTCGGAGAGGTCGCTACACCATCTCCTGAAGGTTCATGACGCGGATTTCGCCTGCCTTCAGGCTGCGCAGAGCACTTACCATCGCCTTCGCTGCCGAAAGGGTCGTCACGCAGGGAATGCCCTGCTCGAGGCCAGCAAGGCGCATCGCCAATTCGTCCGCTGCGGCCTTCTTGCCGAGCGGCGTGTTGAGCATGAGGCGAATCTCTCCGTTTCGGATGTGGTCCACGACGTCGGGCCGACCTTCCCGAACCTTGTAGACGGCCTTGCATTCGATCCCCCGCTCGGCGAGGAATTTCGCCGTGCCGTGGGTCGCGTAGAGTTTGTAGCCCATGCCGCGCAGTCCGCCGGCGACGGCCGCCGCGCCGGGTTTGTCGGCGTCCCGGAAAGACAGGAAAACGCCGCCGTGCAGAGGCAGCGTCAGCCCGGCCGCCAACATCGCCTTCGCATAGGCCTCACCGAAGCTCCACCCCACACCCATGACTTCGCCCGTCGACCGCATTTCGGGCCCAAGGACGACGTCGGAACCCGGGAATTTCCGCCACGGGAAGACGGGCGCTTTGACGAAGAACAAATCCTGACCCTTGGGCGTAAACGGCCCCAGGTCGCGCAGCTTCGCACCGAGGCACAGCCGCGTCGCGTAGCGGGCAAGTGGGATGCCCGTGGCCTTGGCCACGAACGGCACCGTTCGGCTCGCCCGCGGGTTGACCTCCAAGACGTAGACCTTTCCCTCCTGCGGAATCGCCAACTGGACGTTGACGAGGCCAATGACGCCAAGTTCCAGCGCAATCCTCGTCACGATGCGTTCGATCTCGCGCCGCTCCGCCGGCGTCAGATTGACCGGCGGAATCACGCCAGAGGAATCCCCGGAGTGGACGCCCGCCTCCTCGATATGCTCGATGATGGCGCCGATGCGGACTTCTTCTCCGTCACAGAGCGCATCGACGTCGTATTCGCGCGCGGAGCCGAGGTAGTGGTCGATCAGCAAGCTCGACGTCTCGGACGCCTTGAGCGCTTCGCCGAGCACGCGCTCGAAGTCGGCCTCGTCGTACACGAGCTGCATCGCGCGGCCGCCGAGCACGTCGGACGGCCGCACGAGGAGCGGGAATCCGATCCGCGCAGCGACCGCCGCGGCCTCGGCCCGGGTGCGCGCAACGGCGCCGTCGGGCTGAAGGATGTCGAGCCGGCGAAGGAAGGCCCCGAAACGGTCCCGGTCCTCCGCCAAGTCGATGGCGTCAGGCTGAGTCCCCAACACCGGGCCGATGGCGCCCGCGAGTTTCAGCGGCGTCTGCCCGCCAAATTGCAGGATGACGCCGCGCGGCTTTTCGCGTTGCAAAACGCTGCGCACGTGTTCGACGGTGATGGGCTCAAAATAGAGCTTGTCGGAGGTGTCGTAGTCCGTGCTGACCGTCTCCGGGTTGCAGTTGACCATCACACTGGTGAGCCCGGCGTCCCGGACCTCGAACGCCGCGTGGCAGCAACAATAGTCGAATTCGAGGCCCTGGCCGATACGGTTGGGACCGTTGCCAAGCACGACGACCCGGTCGGTCGGCGACTCGCCGGCCTCGTCCTCCTCTTCGTAGCAACCGTAGAGGTAGGGCGTGTGGCTCTCGAATTCGGCGGCACAGGTGTCGATGCGCTTGAACACCGGCGTCACGCCGACGGACTCGCGCGCCTGCCGGACGTCGTCCTCTCGGACGTTCAGCCACGTGGCGAGCCACGCGTCGGGCACGCCCATCTGCTTGGCTTCGCGCCACTGAAATTCAGAGACGTCGCCCATCGACGCCTGGCGAAGCCGCAATTCGACGGCGATGATTCCGGCGATGCGCCGGACGAACCACGAGTCGATGGAGGTGATGGCGACGACGTCGTCGACCGTGCCGCCACGACGCAGAAACTCGAATAGGCAGGGCAGCCGGTCCGGCGTGGCGATCGCCAGGGCTTCACGAATCTCCGCGTCCGACAGATGGGACGTCGCGACCCAGCCCCCTTCGAGGCTGGCAATGGCCTTGAGCAAGGCCTCCTCGAAGGTCCGGCCGACGCCCATGACCTCGCCGACCGACCGCATCGCCGTTCCCAGCCGACGGTCCGCCGACTGAAATTTCTCGAAGTTCCAGCGAGGAATCTTGACGATGACGTAGTCGAGCGACGGCTCGAAACAGGCTGGCGTCACCCGCGTGATGTCATTGAGAACGTTGTCGAGCGTGTGCCCAACCGCCAGCTGAGCCGCGATTTTCGCGATCGGAAATCCCGTCGCCTTGCTCGCCAGCGCGCTGCTGCGGCTGACGCGGGGGTTGAGTTCGATGCAGATCACTTTGCCGTTCGTCGGATTCACTGCGAACTGGACGTTGCTGCCACCGGTGTCCACGCCCACACGACGGATGATCTTGATCGCGAGATCACGCAGGTGCTGGTACTCGCGGTCGGTGAGCGTCATCGCCGGAGCGTCCGTGATCGAGTCGCCGGTATGGATGCCCATCGGGTCGAAAAAGGCCTCGACGGCCACACGCAAGACAAGGTTAAATTCTTCACGCGCCAGTTCATTGATGCGATGTCGCCCTCCAACTTCGCCCACACCAATCCGGAAGTATTCCGCGAGACGGTT
>SXOB01000026.1 GCA_005776945.1 Pseudomonadota bacterium | reverse complement strand
GGAGCGGGCGGGGCAGCCGCCGGAGCGGCGGCCGGCGGCGCGGGCGGGCAGACGGCCTCCGGGCACGCGGGACACGGCTCGGGGACCGGGCAGACGTGCGGCGGCGGGGGCGGGGGCGGCGGGATCAGGTTCTTCTGCAGGAACGCGAGAGCCCGCTCGGCGTACAACACCCGATTCTCGAGCTTAGCGAACCCGTGCCCCTCGTCGGGGAAGTAGAGCTGCACGGGCTCCATGCCGCGCGCCTGGAGAGCCAGGGCGAGCTGCATGGCTTCGCCGACGGGCACGCGCGGGTCGTTGAGGCCGTGGGCGATGAGGGCCGGCGCCTTGATCTTGTCCACGAGGTGGATCGGAGACACGGAGCGGAGAAAGTCGCGGTCCGTCAGCGGGCCGTACTCGACCTCGCGCAGTGCGCGCCGGTACGAGCGCGTCTGCTCGAGGAAGGTCTCGAAGTTGACGATGCCGACCACGTCGATGAAGGCGCCGAACACGTCGGCCCCTTCGATGGCGGTCGCCACGGCCATGAAGCCGCCGTAGCTGCCGCCCATGCCGCCGATTTGGCCCGGTTCGGCCATGCCTTGGGCGACGAGCCAACGCGCGGCTTCAACGCCGTCGCGGACGCTGTCCCAGCGGCCCTTATAGTCGTCGGCCTGCTGCCACTTCCGACCGTAGCCCGTGCTGCCGCGCACGTTGGGCTGCAACACGCCGAAGCCATTGGCGACGAGCATCTGCGCCGTCCGATCGAAGCCTGGACGCCACTGCCCTTCCGGACCGCCGTGGAACTGAACGACGAACGGGATCGGGCCCTTCGCGTCGGGCGGCATGAACAGGAAGGCCGGGACCTTTTGTCCGTCGGCGCCCGGGTATTCGACCAGCTTGGGCTCCACGAGCCGGGTCAGGTCGACCGGCTCTTGGTCGGCGCGGGTCGTGATCGGACGCGCCTTCGCGCTGCCCAAGGTCACGGCGACGCTGACGCCGGGGTCGCGGGGCCCCACCTGGCCGACGACGAGCGTGTCGCCGCGAAGGTCGGCCACATACGGGGTGCCCGCCGCGAACTTCGGCAGCGGCACTTCCTGCAGCTTTGGCAACTTGTAGGCGCGCAGTTTGCTGTACCCCTTCTCGTTGTGCGCCGTGATGGCCCAACGTCCTTCCCGGTCGATGGCCACACCGTCAATTTCGACGTCGTGATGCAGCGGCAACGCCTCGATGAAACGCGGCTCGCCGGAAAGCGAACGGCGGTACAGGCGTCGAACGCCGTCGCCGACATCGCTCACGAGGAGCACTTCCCCGTCGCCGGCGACGTAGCCCTGGACATTGGAGACCGACGGCGTCTGCGGGGCGGTCGCCGAGAGGTCGACGAGCTCACCTGAGGCGATCTGCACTTCATAGGACCGTGAGTCGGACGCCGACTTCGTGTGCACGACCAACATGCGCGAACCATCCGCCGACATGTCGACGGCCGACCAGTCCCCTTCTTTGGCGAGGAGCACCTTCTTTTCGCCGGTGCCGAGGTCATAGCGGACGAGGTGGAAGTCCTTGCCATTCGCTTCGTTCGTCCGGAAGACGAACGCCGTGTCGTCCACCCAGAGCTGCGGGCTGTACTGGATGCCGGCGCCGGAGAGCAGCTCCTTGCGCGTGCCATTCGCGACATCGAGCAGCGAGATTGCCGTGTCCTCGTTGCCGCCGACGGAGGCCCAGACGATCACCGCCTTGCCGCCAGGCGACAAGCTGTAGCCGCTGAGGCCGTCGGCGTAGTCCGTGAGCTTCCGCATCGGAGCGTCGACCGCGGCGCCGGGGGCCCGAACGTAGAGCTGCGGGATCCCATCCGGCCAGTCGCGAACAAAGACCGAACCGTCCGGCGCGAGCGTCGGGCTCGATGGGACGCGCACTTCCATGAAGGAGCGCACCGACGGCGTCGGAGGGGGAGGAGCAGGCGCCTTCTTGGGCGCGGCCCAACTGAGGGTGGGAACCAGGGTCAGGACAGCCAACCAGCGCAACACGGGCACCTCGGGGCCGTCCCGCTAACCGCGCCGCGGCCGCGGGCGGAGATCAGACGTTGCGACCAAGCGCCGCCGGCGGACGGGACCGGCCGAGCACGCCCGCCAGCGCGACGAGGGTCAGCAGGTAGGGCAACATCTGGATGAACTCGCGGGCGCCGCCGCTGACGACCGCCTGCAATTGCAGCTGGGCCGCCTCTGTCGCCGCAAAACACACAGCCGCCAGCGCGGCGAAGCCAGGGTGCCAGCGGCCCATGATCACGGCCGCCAGCGCGATGTACCCGCGTCCCCCCGACATCCGATCGACGAAGCCGTGGTTGTCGAGCGCAAGCCAGGCACCGCCGAGGCCCGCCAACGCACCGGACAAGGCGACGGCGCCAAAGCGAAGTTGCGCGACGTCGATGCCGAGCGACGTCGCGGCCGCCGGGTGTTCGCCGACCGCGCGCACGCGCAGGCCCCACGCCGTCCGCGTGAGCGCCGCGGCCGCGACACCGGAAACGGCGAGGGCGGCCAGCCCTGCGGCCCCCGCCCAGCCGCCAGACAGGCCAGGAATCGTTGGCGACGAACTCGCCGACTGCCACACATATTGCATGGCCACGCGCGTCCCGCCGAGCGCAATGAGGTTGATGGCGACGCCGACCACGACGCCGTCGGCGCGGCCGTACACGACACAGGCTGCGAGGATGACGCCCACGCCCGCTCCGCCCATCGCCCCAGCCAACGCACCCACCGCGGGGCCACCGGCTTCAGCGCCGACCGCCGCACAGAAGGCGCCCGTCAGCAACATGCCTTCGAGCCCGAGCGCAACGACCCCCGCGCGCTCCGACAAAGTCCCGCCGACCGCCGCGAGCACGTAGGGTACCGAGATGCGGAACACCGCGAGGACGAAGGCCACCAGCAGCGCGGTTGTCATCGCGCCGCCCCCTGCCGCGGCGCGAGCGACAGCCCGACGGCCAGGATGACGACCCCCATGACGACGTCGACGATCTCGCGCGGCACGAGCGTCGAGATCGCGAGCGCGCCATGGGACAAGGTCGCGAAGAACAAGGCCGCCGGCAACACGGCGAGCGGCCGGCCGCCGGCGAGCAGGGCGACCGCGATGCCCATGAAGCCGCTGCCGCTGCCGAGGCCGTCTTCGAAGTAGCCCTTGTACCCGAGCACGGTGGAGGCGCCTACGAGGCCCGCCATCGCGCCCGACGCGAGCAGCAGCCCCGCGGTCGTCCGCGCCACGGCCACGCCGCCCGCTTCGGCCGCGGCGGCCTGGGCGCCAAGCGCGCGGACGTCGAAGCCGACGCGGCTCCTCGCGAGCACGACGTGCAGCGCCACCGCCGCGCACACCGCGAGCGCGACCGCCCACGACGCCGCGCTGCCGGCGATCCCAAGGCTCGGAATCGCCGCGCTCGGGGCGATGGGGGCCGTGTGGACGGTCGCTTCCACGTAAGCGCCCTGCCGTCCGATGAAGCCGATGCAGCCCACCACGACGAAGTTCATCATGATCGTCGAGATGACTTCGTGAGCCCCCGCCCGAACCTTGAGCACGGCCGGAATCGCCGCGACCACCCCGCCGGCGACCATGCCAGCGCCGAGGGCGAGCGGCAGCGCCACAAGGGCGGGCACACCCGTCATCGCGGCGCCAACAAGGCCCATCGCGAGCGACCCCGCGGCGAGTTGGCCCTCGCCGCCCACATTGAGCAGACCCCCCCGCCAAGCCAGGCTCACGGCGAGGCCGGTCAACGCGAGCGGCGTGGCCTTGAACAGCACCTGGCCGAAGCCGTAGGCGTCGCCCCACGTCCGGGCGAGCAGCAAGCCGTAGACCTCGACCGGCGATGCCCCCCAAAAGAGAAACAACAGACTCGCGGTCGCCATCGCGGCGAGCAGCGCGAGGATGGCGCGTTCGATGGCGCTCATCGCGCCCCCGTCATCGCGGCGCCAAGCCGCAGGTCGGACGCATCCGAGACGTCCATCGTGTCGACGATCCGCCCCGCGTACATCACCGCGACCCGGTGGGAGAGCGCCCGCAACTCGTGCAGGTCGGACGTGACGAGCACCACGGCCGCGCCGCGCGAGGCCGCCGCGGCGATCGCCTCGTGGATGCGCTCCATCGCGCCGACGTCGACGCCCCGCGTAGGCTGGGCTGCAATGAGCAAACGCAGCCCCGGACGCGACAGCTCCCTGGCCACGACGACCTTCTGCTGGGTGCCGCCCGAAAGCGAGCGGATGGGGGCTGACGCGTCGCGCGGCCGAACGTCGTAGGCCTCGAGCGCCGCCGACACCTCGGCGTCGAGCGCCCCGAAGTCGAGCCAACCCGAGGGCGCCAACCGCCGCTGGTGCCCAAGCAAATAGTTGTCCGCCACGGAGAACTCGCGCACGACCCCGCGCTCGAGCCTGTCTTCGGCGATGTGGGAGACGCCGGCCCGCGCCGCAGCCGCCGCGCCCCCGCGCGGGTCGAGGGGCCGCTCACCCAACGTCACTTCACCCAACGCGTCCGGCGCCAAGCCCGCCAGCGCGAGCACGAGTTCCGTCTGCCCGTTGCCCAACACGCCGGCGATTCCGAGCACCTCGCCGGGCGCGATGGCCAGGTCGACGGGGCCAAGCGCACGCCCCACGCGCAATCCCCGAACCACGAGTCCGCCGCCTTGCCCTTGGGGACGCGGAACTTGGGGCGGCGGCAACGGTTCCCGGCCCACGATGGCCCGCGCGATCTCCGCCGCCGTCAGGGGCGCTTCCAGGCGCGCGACGACCTCGCCGTGGCGCATCACGGTGACCCGGTCGGCGACGTGGACGACCTCGTCGACCTTGTGGGTGACGATGGCAACCGCCACGCCCTCGGCGGCCAAACGTCGAAGCACCTCGAAGAGCGGCCCGACCTCCGATGGCGTCAGCACGGCCGTCGGTTCGTCGAGCAGGAGAAACCGGGCGCCGCGCCACAGCACCTTGAGGATTTCGACGCGCTGCTGCTGGCCAACAGACAACGAGGAGACTTTGGCCCACGGGTCGACCGTCCAGCCGACGCGCGCGGCAAGCGCCGTCAGTTCGCCAGCGGCCTTCTCCAGATCGAGGCCAAGTCCCTTCCGCGGTTCGCGCCCGAGCACGACGTTCTCGACGACGCTCATGGGCGGGATCAACATGAAGTGCTGGTGGACGAGACCGATGCCGTTGGCCATCGCAACCGTCGGCGTCCAAGGGCCCGACGCCTCGTCGCCGTCGACCGACACCGCACCCGTGTCCGGCGAGGCCTCCCCACCCGCCAGGCTGAGCAACGTGCTCTTGCCTGCCCCATTTTCGCCAACGAGCGCGTGGACTTCGCCCGCCGACAACACGAGGTCGACGTTCCGGCAGGCCACAACCGAGCCGTAGGTCTTGCCGACGCTACGCCACTGCAAGGTCCCGCTCATTGGGGAACCGTCGGCACGGTGCGCAGACCCGCGGCGATCTCGGCGCTCAGCGCCTCCACGCGCTCCCGGGCGCCGTCGGGCCACATCGCAGCGTTGCGGTCGTCGAACACATACCGAACGCCGCCTTCTTTGACGCCGAACTCGCTGAGCCCGCCCTTGAACTTGTCGGTCGCGACGGCGAGGACCGTGTCGTAGACGGCGACATCGACGTCCTTGACCATCGAGGTCAACACGCAGCAGGGCGCCTCATGGAACTGGTCGGCGTCGACGCCGATGGCCATCTTGCCCTTCTCCCGCGCCGCGACGAACACGCCGGCGCCCGTCTTTCCGGACGCGTGGAAGATGACGTCGGCGCCGCGGCCGTACTGCGCGAGCGCCAGCTCCTTGCCCGTCGTGGGGTCAGCAAAGGCCTTGGGCTCGGTTCCCGCGTAGGCGATGGACACCTCACACGTCGGGCACACGGCGCGGACGCCGTCGACGTAGCCGGCCTCGAACTTCTGGATGAGCGGGATCATCATCCCGCCGATGAAGCCGACCTTGCCCGTCTTGCTGGCGAGGCCTGCCGCGGCGCCAACGAGAAAGGAGCCCTCCTCTTCGCGGAAGCGCAGCCCAAGCAAGTTGGGCGGGGGCGGCGGGTCGCCTGGGCCTACCGAAAAGTCGACGCAGGCGAATTTGACGTCTGGGAACTCGCCGGCGATTCGCCGAATGTCGTCGGTGAAGATGAAGCCCACGCCGATGACAAGGTCGTTGCCGGCCGCCGCCAGCTGTCGGAGCGCGCTTTCGCGATCCGAGCCGTCACCGGGCTCCACCGTCGAGATCTGGGCGTCGAGCGTCTCCTCCGCGCGAACGAGGCCGATGTGAGCGGCGTCGTTGAATGACTTGTCGCCAAGCCCACCGACGTCGAACACGAGGCCCACGCGCACCCGGTCGCTCGCCACCTCGGCTGAGGGTCGGCCAAGGCCAGCTGCAAGCAGCAGGAGATTGACCACGACGCCCACGGCGATGGCTTGGCGGCCGAACATGGCGCCGCATCTAAGCGATCGGCCCCCGGCTCAGTAGGCGACACGGACGCCCACGACCGGAACGATGGGAATCCACACAACGGGCACGACCCGCGTGTAGGTCGCGTCGTAGGTCGCGAGCAAGGGGTTGCGGATGCCGAGCACGTTGACGACGTCGAGGTAGGCCGTC
>SXOB01000025.1 GCA_005776945.1 Pseudomonadota bacterium | reverse complement strand
GCGCTGCTCTCACACGCGCTCGGCACCCCGCGCAGCGACGGCGCGTCGGGGGCGGCCTTCGCCTTGGCCGGCGCGCTGCTCGCAGAGCGAACCACCCGCGGCGAGGCATGGAACGACGACGACCGCTGGACCTTCGGGCCCGCCCTCGCCGGGGTCGTCGCCCTGAACTTCCTCATCGGCGCGCTGATCCCTGGCATCGACGGCTGGGCCCATCTGGGTGGCTTCATCGCGGGCGCCGCGCTCGGGCGCTGGCCCCCCGAGGAGCGATCTCGGGCGGCCATCGTCATCGCCTGGATCGGCCTGCTGGGGTTTCCGGCCACCTGACGACGAGCCGGACACCCCGCCGGACCCCAGGGCCTCACCTCACCATTTCGGGCGGCCTACCAGTGTCTTCCAGTATTCGGCACCTGTCAGCCCGGGCCGGGTGTTTGTGTGGCTGGCACCCTTCGATCTTGCGGAAACGTCGGAGACCGCCGACGTTGCGTTCAAAGGTGAGTCTCCGAATGATATGGCGGGGTACAGCATTTCGGCGGCCGACCTGGACGGGGACGGCCGCGCCGAGATCGTTATCGGTGCCCCCGGCGACGACACGAACGGAGAAGATGCCGGCAAGGTGTACGTCGTGCCCGGGGGTGCGGGCCTCTGAGGCGCTCAGCCGGCCTTCTTCTTGTCCTGCTTCGCCTTCTTCTTCTCGGCCCGTTCCGTGACCGAAAGCTTGGGCTTGTTCGACGACCCGGGTGACTGCTGACCTTTGGGCATGGACGCCTCCGTGATGTTCACTTCTAACCGCGTCCGAGCCGTCGCAAGACCTGGCGGACGCGGCCCGACCTACTGACCTGCCTGGATTCTTCGGACCAACCATGACGTTAGATCCACCGCCACCGGTTGGTTGTTCTTCCTCAAAAGCCGCTGCTTGTGTTCCTTCGGCGTGAGATAGCCGAGGCTCGAATGTGGACGAATCTCGTTGTAGTGCGCTCGCCAAGCCTCGATGACGACGACGCCCTCAGCAGCGATCGAAGCCACTCCACGCTCAGACACTCATCTCGAAACTTACCGTTGAAGCTCTCGTCTGCTCCGTTCTGCCAGGGCTTGCCGGGGTCGATCACGGCGGTCTCCACGCCCGCCTCCGTAATCCAGCGCAGGATCGCGTGCGACACGAACTCCGGGCCGTTGTCCGACCGCCTGTACCGCGGCGCTCCGTGAAGGCTGACGAGCGGGCCCCTGCCTCATCCCCGCCGACCGGCTCCCGTACCGCCTGTCACCCCCTGGTTTCGTCCTCTGGCCCGTTTCGGTGCTCCAGCCCCCCACACCCCACGAGGTCCGCGGGCCACGGGCTCGTGACGGCAATCGGAGGACCTCCCACCCCCGGCAGGGCCAGGTGGGCCGCATGCAGCGCCTGACGCGACCAACCCGCCTCCTCGGAGACGTCGACACCGTCCTCCAACGCCGCCCGCGCCCGCTCGACCGGCACGCCGTACATCCGGTCGCCGAGAATGGGATGGCCGAGATGGGCGAGGTGAACCCGAATCTGATGGGTCCGGCCCGTGTGCAGCGTCAGGCGCACGCGCGTCGCATCCCGGCCCCGCGCGACCACATGGACGTCGGTACGCGCCGATTGGCCGTCGCTCCGGACCGCCATTTGGATGCGGATCGGGCCGTCGGCGGGGCCGATGGGGGCGTCGACCGTCTGGGAATCCCAGGGGACGACGCCGCGGACGACGGCTTCGTACTCCTTGCCAACCCGCCCCAGCCTGACGGCCTCCTTGAGCGACCGATTCGCCGACGCTTCCAGCGTGAGCGCCAGAGTCCCGCTCGTGTCCCGGTCGAGCCGGTGGACCGTCATCACGTCGCGGCCCGGCCAGCGGTGCCGCGCCAAACCGATCACCGACCAGGCGAACGCGGTGCCCGTCGGATGGACGAGCAGGCCAGCGGGCTTGTCGACGACCACCACGCGACCATCGTCGTACAACACCGGCGGCATCGGGGGCTCCGGCGTCTGCGCCGAGAGCGCCGGAATCGTCACGATCAACTCCTCGCCAGCCCGCACGAGGCTCGAAGCGCGCAGGGTCCGACCCGTCGCTTGGGCCACGCCGCCTTCGCGGATGCCGCGGGCCAGCAGGGCCCGGGACAATCCGGCGAAGCGCGCGGCGAGGAACCGATCCAGCCGCATGCCTGCAGCGGCCTCCGGCACGAGCAAACGGCGCACGCCAACCCCCCGGGGCTGACCTACACGGAATGTCCAGGCCGCGTCAACGGTTAGGGGCGCCGAGGAGAACCTCGATGCTCGTTTCGGTGCTGTCGACCCTGGCCTTCGCCGAAGAACCCGCATTCGCCGGAACCGTGGCCCCCCCGCCTGAGCCCGAAGAGGACAAGGTGGAGGGCCATCTCTCCGCCGAGCTCGGAGGGTCCTATGCCACCGGCAACGCCGAGTTCCTCACGCTCAACGGGGGCGCGAAAGGCGACGTGAAGTGGTCCCAAAACCAAATCGCGTCAGTCGTCGGCGTCAACTACGGTCGCGCGGTCCCCGACACCGACGGAGACGGCCACATCTCGGACCCCGAACGCGACGCCGGCTACGTCGAGAGCGCCCGCAAGGCCGCCGCCGACCTCCGCTACGACCGGTTCTTCGGCGACCGGGACTCGCTGTACGTGTTGGGCGGCGCGCTGACCGATCCCTTCGCAGGCTACGACCTGCGCACGCACGAGCAGCTTGGCTACAGCCACCTGTTCATCACCAACGACACGACTCGCCTCGTGGGAGAAGTCGGCTTCGACGTCGCCCAAGAGAACTTCGTTGATGGCGTCGACCCGGCCCGCGCAGACATTTTCGCCGCGCGCGTGATGTTGGGCCTCGGGCACGCCTTCAACGAGAACGTGTCGTTCGAAGACAAGCTCGAAGTGTACGAAAACGTCCTCGACCCCAACGACTTGCGCTTGCTCAACACCGCCAGCCTCACGAGCAAGCTGTCGGGCAAGCTCAGCCTCAAGCTGAGCCACGCACTCACGTACGACAATGCGCCCGTCGAAGGCTTCGAACCCCTCGACCAGACCACCCTGCTCACCTTCGTCGCCACCTGGCTGTGAGCCAGACTCTCACGGAGATTCTCCCATGTGGATGACCCTTCTCGTCGCTGCCCTCGCCTGGGCCGGACCCCAACTTCCTCCGGAAGCACTCGCACGCCTTCCCCAACCGCCGCCCGCGGAGGTGATGGCTGCGGCCGATCGCCTGGCCGCGGCAGACGCCACGCTGGCGGCCGCCGTCACCGCACTCTCCGACCTGACCGGCGGCGCGAAGGAGGCCAAAGAGGCCGTCCGCGACGCCAAGGCGATCGTGGATACCGAGCGCGGCGAGCGCGAAGCCGCCAATGCGGGCCAAAAGGCCGAAGTAGCGTCCGCCAAGGCCGGCGTTCAAGCGGCCAAAGAGGCGGAAGACGTCGCACGGTCGGCCGTCGATACGGCCGCAGAAGCCACGCGCCAGGCCAAGGCGAATGCCAAGGCCGTGCAGGCCGAGGACGACGCCGCGCTGACGGCCGCCAAAGCCGCCCTCGACGCCGCCAAGGCGTCAGGCGACAAGGCCGGCAAGAAAAATGCGAAGGCCTCACTGAAGAAGACCCAGGCGACGGCCAAGGCCCACGCTGCTGACGCCGAGGCCGCGATCGAGGGGGCCAAGGCCGCTGAAACGGAGGCGGCCGCTGCGCTGGACGCCGCCAAGAACGAGGTCGGTCTCGCCAAAGACGAGAGGGCGGCGACGAAGGACGAGGCAGACGTGGCCCGCGACGCCGCCAAGGCCGAGGTCGAAGGCGCCAAGTCATCGGCCGATGAGGCCGACGCCAGCGCCTCCGCCGCCAAGGATGCCAAAGTCGCAGGGGCTCAGGCCGTCCTGACGGCCGAAGCCGAACGCGAGCGCGCCGCCGCGGCCCTCGAGTGGGCGCGCGTGAAGGCGTTGATCGCCATCGACCCGACAATCGTCCCGGACCCGGTTCCCTACGAAGCGGCCACGGTGAAGTGAACCGCAGCAGCGGACAGAGAGCCGGGGCGCTACGCTGTGTCCATGTGGCTCGCCTGGCTCGCCTGTGCCCACCACGTCGCCCCGGGACCCTCCTGGCACTTTGAGCCGAGGGTGACCGACGGCGACATCGTCGTCATGCCCGTCGTTGCGCCGCTGGCGCCGCTGACGGTCACCCGCGGCACCTGGTTGGGCCGGAATCTGGACCTCACGAGCCTCGAGACGCGGCTCGAGCGCACCATCGCGGTCGGGACGCTGCCCCAGGCCGCCAGCGCCGAGTTTCCCGGCGCGCTGAACGCGCGCATCGGACGTGAATGGAGCGGCCGCTTCCGCCCGGGACGCCTGCCCGTGGGCGGAGAAGACCGCATCGCCGCCGCGTTGGGGGGCTGGACGGACCTGGACCACGCACTGTCCGACCTTGCGCGCGCCAACGGCGGCAGCGGCACGTTGTTCACCTGGGTCGACGCGCTCGAGGGGACGCCATTGAGCGCCACGGAACTGCCCGGCGACATCGTCCACACGCCGGTCGGCCCCGTCGTCGTCGACCTTGGTGACGAGCCCTACTTGGTGCGCGCGCGGATGGGCATGGCGTTGGTCGCGTCCGACGGTGAGGTCGTCCTCCGCTACCGAGAGGCCCTGGACACCGTCATCTCCGCCCAACATGGCCCCAGCCGAGCGGGACGAGCCCTGGCCGACGCGTTGGCCGACGAGGTCGTGCGCGTGTGGGCCCTGCGCGGGGATTTCGAAACCACCGACGGCGGCTGACGACGACGGCGGCGCGTGCCTCCGCATCTTGCGCGCCGGTCAGGGTCCGGGTGACCACCGGTTATGCGCGCCCCGCGAGGCGAACATGCTCAGCGTTCTTTGGCTCTTGGCCTGCGAAGGAACCCCCACCGAGGCGCCCACGGCTTCCGCGCCGGCTCCCGTGGCCCCGGCCCCGCCGGCCGCGCCCACCCGGAAAGTCGCCTTCGCCCAGCCGCTTGACGGGGCCACGGTCACATCGCCCGTCACCGTCTCCATGCTCGTCGAGGGCATGGAGGTGCGCCGGGCCGGCGATATGACCGACAACAGCGGTCACCACCACGTTCTCATCGACCTCGGTCCGGTTCCCGAAGGCCAGACCATCCCGAAAGACACCACGCATCTGCACTACGGGGGCGCCGAAACGGAGGCCCAGGTCGAGCTGACGCCCGGCCCCCACATCCTCACGCTGCAATTCGCCGACGCGAACCACAGCTCCTACGGTCCGGCCATGAGTCAGACGATCGCGGTCACCGTCCGGTGAGATTCGACCTCGTCGTCGTCGGAGCCGGCCACGCCGGCACCGAGGCGGCGGCCGTGGCGGCCCGATTGGGGCTGCACGTGGCCCTCGTGGCCCTCGACCCGTCCGCGGTCGGGCGCCTGAGTTGCAATCCCGCCGTAGGAGGCCAAGGGAAAGGGCATCTCGTCCGAGAGATCGATGCGCTCGGCGGCCTCATGGCGCGGGTGGCCGACGCGACCACGCTCCACTTTCGGCACCTCAACACCCGCAAAGGTCTGGCCGTCCGCGCAAGCCGCGCCCAGGTCGACGTCGACCGCTACCCGAAAGCGATGGTGGAGGCGCTCTCCCGCATCCCCCGCCTTCAAATCCTCCCCGGCGAGGTGACCGCGCTCGACCTTCGCGATGGGCGCGTCGCCGGCGTCGTCCTCGCCGACGGCACCCGGCTGGCCGCCCCACGCGTGATCCTCACCACGGGCACCTTCCTTTCCGCAGTCATGTTCCGCGGACAGGAGCGGACGGCCGGGGGGCGCGTCGGCGAGCGCAGCAGCGAAAGGCTCGCCGAGCAAATCCGCGAGCTCGGCCTCGGCTCCGCACGATTCAAGACGGGGACGGTCCCGCGCCTGCGCGCCGACTCCATCCACTGGGACGAAACCGAGGCCCAAGCCGACGATCTCGCCGACGCACGCCTCTCGTTCGGTCCCCCGGCCGTCCGTCCGGGGTCCATCACCTGCCACCTCGTGCACACCGTGGCCGCCTGCCACGACACAATCCGCGCCCACCTCTCCGAAAGCCCGCTGTTTGGCGGTGCGATCACGGGCGTTGGGCCCCGGTACTGTCCCTCCATCGAGGACAAGGTCCACCGTTTCGCCGACAAGGAGCGCCACCTCCTGTTCCTCGAGCCGGAGGGCCTGGACACCGACGCCGTCTACGTCAACGGCCTGTCCACGAGCCTGCCCCGCGCGGCCCAAGACGCCGTTGTCCGCGCCATCCCGGCGCTGCGAGACGCGGTCATTCTCCGCTACGGCTACGCCGTCGAATACGACGTGATCGACCCGACGTCCCTGGACCACGGGCTCGGCTGCCGCGCGCTGCCCGGCCTCTACCTGGCGGGCCAAGTCAACGGGACCAGCGGCTACGAGGAGGCGGCAGCCCAGGGGTTGATCGCAGGCCTTAGCGCTGCGCAGGACGCTCCCTTCCGCGTGGGGCGCCACGAGGGCTACCTCGGCGTGTTGATCGACGACCTCGTGGGGCGGGGCCCCGGGGGGGAGCCCTACCGGATGTTCACCTCCCGGGCGGAACATCGCCTCGTCCTCCGTGAGGACAACGCGGACCGCCGACTCATGCCACGGGGTCGTGAGATGGGCCTCATCGACGATGCGACATGGGAACGGTTCCAGACCCGTCAGACGGCCCGCGATGCGGCGTTGCACGCCGCGTCTGCGCTCGCGCTCAACGCCATCGACGCCCCCGCTGCGCTGGACGCGGGTATTGGGCCCGTCCATGGCCCGATGACGGGTGCCGACGCGTTGCGCCGCCCCGGGGTGGGCTGGGACGACCTACGGCGCTTCGACCCGAGCCTCCCCGTCCTCAGCGACGACCTCGCCGAAGAGGTCGTCCACGACTTTCGCTATGCGGGCTACATCCACGCCGCCGAGCGACGGGCGCAAGCGGCTGCCGCGCGAGGAAACGTCGCCATTCCCGCCGACCTCGACCTCTCGGCCCTGCCGTCACTCGCCGCCGAGGTGAGGCAAAGGCTCACACGGGCGCGCCCAGCGACGCTCGACGACCTCGGGAGTTGGCCAGGCATCACGCCCGGGGCCCTCGACGTGATCGCCGCCGCCGTGGCCCGCCACCTCGGCCGTGTTCCACGTGGAACACCGCCGCGTCCCCAGGCGAACTGACCCCCGGCGACCGCCAGCCTGCTAGGGTCCGAGCAGCGCCTCGGAACGCCAATCGAGCCGGGGGCCCAAATCCCCGCCAGGCCCCAAGCGCCCGCCGGGGGCCATCGCGAAGGCCAGCCGGCGCGACGACGACCCGTCGGGCTCGACGGATTCCGACGCCGCGGCCCAGACCCCCATGTCGCCCTGGCCCCATCGCCCTTCATCCTGTGCAAAGGAGCGCAGCGCCGCCTGCAAATCCGGCGCGTCGCCTTCGAGATCGGGATTCGGCGCGAGGACCGCCACGCAGGGAAACTCGGCGCAATCGAGCGCGTCGAGGACGACAGGGCCTCCGTCCGGAAAGGCGTCCTGTAGGGCCCGCTCGAACGCCTCGGCGCGAAACGCCACAGGGATGTCTGGCGTCCACGGGACCGGGGCCCCTTCGGCGGAGCGCAGCGCGGCCGTCATCTCGGTCGTTTGGGCGACGGCCTCGCCGTGGGCGCGCCGCAAATCCGCCAACTCCGCTTCCAGGGCCGCGATTCGCTCCCCAGGGTCGCCGCTCGGAGCCGACCCCACCCAGGCGCTGCGCGTCGCCGTCGGCCATCATCCGCTTTCACGCGCGACCCCCCCGATCGGTTCCCTTCGCCACGCCACGACGCAGTGTTGTCGGTCTCCCACCGCGTAGTGTTCCACGTGGAACATCGCTGCGCCGGGCACCTGAGGCAACCGCGCGTCCGCCGACAGGAAGAGGGCGACCACTCCTCCCATCTTGACGAGCCGAAGGCCCGCCGGAAGGGCGACGTCGGGGGGCGCGAAGGCCCGAGTGACGATGCCGTCGTAGGCGTCGGACGGCAGCGCCTCTACGCGAACGTTGTGCACGGCAACTCGGTGGCCGACGCCGGCCTCGCGAACGACCGTCTCCAGGAAGATGGCGCGCTTGCGGCGGCTCTCGACGAGGTCCATCCCCAAGTCGGGACATCGCGCAGCCCAGACGAGGCCTGGAAAGCCGGCGCCGCTGCCGAGGTCGGCCCACCTCCCGCTGGGGGACAACCCCCGGAGGCCCGCTACCGCGTCGTCATAGTGCGGTTCCAGCGGGCCTGGACCCACGAGATTCATCACGTGGCGACGCGCTGCAAGGAGCCGGCGATGCGTTGATTCGAGGTCCACGTCGCCCTCCCAGGCGTCTGCGCCCTTGTGCAAACGAGGCGCGTGCTGTATGCTGCGGTGGCCTCCTTTCCCCCTCCGCTCCTCCTCCTCCCTCCTCCCTCCGCGGAATCCGCCATGGCCCATGGCGTCGCGATCGCCAACCAGAAGGGTGGTGTC
>SXOB01000024.1 GCA_005776945.1 Pseudomonadota bacterium | reverse complement strand
CCGACGTGTCGACGTCGATGCCGTACCAAGCCGGAAGGCCCGCGGCCCACTCGGCGTTCGTGGCGCCGTCGAGCTCGAAGGAGACGACGCAGTAGCTGTTCGTGTCGCTCGTGTCGCCGAGCCAGCCGTCTTCACCAAGCATGACGTTGAAGGTGGCCGGCAGATCGTAGCCGACGACCGTGGCCGGGCCGACGACGCCATCCGCGTCGACCGCGAAACTGGCGTCGAACGTCATGACGGCGATGACGGGGGGCTCGTCAACATTAGGGGATCCGGTTGTGCCGGTCGTTGAAAGCACCGGGCCGGCCGCTGGGGCGTCGGTGGTGCCATCGTCAGGCCCCCCACTGCAGGCCAGGAGTCCCGTGATGAGAAGATGAATCGACGTGCTCATGACTAGCTCCTGTCTCGGTCCGCGCGGGTGCTTCTACGGCGGCCGCCTCGTATATGCTGCGAAGTCGGCATGTGCTAACGGTTGACCGCACCTTCGTCGGTCGACGGGGCTTCTCGGTCGGGGGTCCGAGGGGGCATTGGGCGGTCAACTCCGGGCTCGTCCAACGCCTGCGTTAGCGGCCCCTATGGAATTGTCGGCCGGCCAGGTCGTGGATCGGTACACGGTGGACGCCGTACTCGGCGAGGGCGGTATGGCCGTCGTCTACGCAGTCCGGCACAACACGTTGGAGACTCGGCACGCGCTGAAGGTGCTGACGATCCGGTCGTCGGGCATCCGCGAACGGCTCATCGCCGAGGGCAAGATCCAGGCCTCTCTTCGGCATCCCAATGTCGTCTCCGTCAGCGACGTCCTGGACCTCGGTGGGGCACCCGCGCTGCTCATGGAGCTCGTCGAAGGCCCGAGCCTCGACGACCTGCTCAAGCGCCAGGGCGCCTTGCCCCTGGCAGTCGCGGACACGCTGGCGCGCGGCATCCTGACAGGCGTCGCCGCCGCTCACGCCCGGGGAATGGTCCATCGCGACCTCAAGCCCGCCAACGTGCTGCTTTCTGTGGGACCCGACGGCATCGTCCCCAAGGTGGCGGACTTCGGCCTCGCGCGGCTGGGCGACTCCGGCGGGGCGCGCACGCGGACGGGCACGGCGATGGGGACGCCCCAGTACATGGCGCCGGAACAAGTGCGCGACGCCAAAAGCGTCGGCCCGGAAGCGGATGTGTTTTCTCTTGGCGCGATCCTGTATGAGATGGTCACCGGGGTCCGAGCGTTCGACGGCGACGACATCTTCGAGATCTTTTCTGCCGTCGGGGAGGGGCGCCGCGTGCCCGTTCGCGAACGTCGGCCGGACTTGCCGGCGCGCATGGTGGACGCCATCGAAGGTGCCCTCCGCCCCGATCGCGCGACGCGGATCGCCTCCGTCACGGAGTTGCTTGGCCGATGGGTGGGGGACGCTGGTGCCCCGGCCAGCCTGGACGCAGCGACGGTCGCGACGGCCCGCGAATTGGCGAATCGACGGTCGACTCCGATCGGGTCGAGCGACACCTGGGCGAGTGCCGTGGGAACGAGGCCGGCAGCGACGAGCCCGTCTCGCTCCACGGCCGTATGGTGGGGCATCGGCGGTGGGGCCGTGGCCCTGCTCGGAGTGCTGGTTGTTGCCGGCGTGATCGGGATCGTCGCCTTGGCCCTGACCTGGGAGGCCACGTCTACGGAGTCGTCGCCGGTGGTGGCGCCGGCAGCGCCGCCGGTGGTGGGGGAAGCCTCCGCCGGTGAGCAGGTGGCCGAGGCCGAGGATGCCCTTGCCGAGGTGGTCGAGGAACCTGTCGAGGCCACCTCCGTGGCCGCGCCGTCGAGCGCTGCGGCCGTCGTGCCGACGCCGGTGACGACGGCGCCGGACCCCGTGGCCCAACCCGCCGGCGAGCCCCCGACGTCCCCCGAGGTGCCAGCGGAAGCCATGGCCGAGCCGCCGCCCCCCCCCGCCGCCGAGCCGGCCGAGGCGCCCGCCCCGGCGTCGCCTTCAAGGTCCGATCCGCGCGCGGGCCTTCCGATGGCGCTGCGCTCCCAGAGCGTCGCGATCCGTAGCTCTTACTTGTTGGCGATGACCCTTGACCCCCAGGCCGCTCCCGTGCTCGCCGTCGTCGTGAAGACGGACCCTTCGGGCGAGGTGCGAACGCGCGCGTTTCGACTTTCGATGGAGCAATGGCGCCGGAAGATCGGCGACGCAGCCGTCCACGCGCAGACCGCGGTGTGGGTGTCGCGCAACGGGGCGTCGGCGGCTGGACGCATCGAAGGATTGGTCGCGATGGAGCGGCTGTCGAACCTCCCAGGCGATGCCGTCGGGGCCCTTCGCGACCCGACGCCCGCGGTCCGCGCAGCCGCGGCGACGGCGATTGCCGGCATCGCAGCGAGGACGGGCGATCGGTCGGCGGATGGGGCGCTGGAAACGGCGTTGGCCACGGAGGCCGATTCCACGGCGGCGGCAGCGCTCCGGGCGGCGCTCGGCCGCTAGAAGGTCGCTCGGGCGCCGGCGAGGGGCAGGATGACGGGGCCACGGACGAAGTCGGCCTCCGACCAGTCGGAGGACCAGACCGGGTACAGGGGCGTCGCCGATGGCGGGACGAACCAGAGTTCGCCGTGAACGGTGAGCGCCCAGCCGCGCATTGGCCAAGTCGTCGCGATGCGCGCGTCGACCTTGTGGTAGGCGGGCATGCGGGCGCTGTGGATGGCGTCGGGGACGGGCAACCAGGTGTCGGCGTTGGCGTCGTAGACACCGAACGCGACGGGCGTGTAGGGCAGGCCCGTCGACGAGCGCCAGCGAAGGCCCAGCCGCGTTCGCCCGACGTCCATCGAGGCGACGACGCCGCCGGCAGCGAGCTGATCGGCGGCTGCGGGCCGACGGACGTCGCCGTCGAGGATCCAAGAGCGACCGACGGCCGCAAAGGCCCATAGGAAGAACCGCTCCCGCAGTCGGTAGCGTCCGGTCCACTCGACGCCCCAGGCTTCGGCGGCGTCGCGAACCGCGATCGGGGCCCCGATCGGGCTCTCCATTGGGGAATCTACCGATCGAACCCACCCTTCGGCGGCCAAGACGAGGCGCCCCGCAACCGCCTGTTCGACGCCAGCGGCGGCCGCCAGGCCGTCGGAGATGGGCAGTTTCCTGCCGATCTGCCATTCGGCAGGGGGGCGCTGGGTGATCCGTCCACCCCCCGCGCGAAATTCGGTCGACCGCCCGAAGGACCACCGTGCGATCATTCGAGGCTCGAGGGTGGGTTCATGCGTGGACACGGTCCCGCGGAGACCAGGCTCGAGGTGGACGTCGCCGAAATTGGCACCCAGACCCGCCCAGACCGAGGCCGTGCCATCGACGACCCGATCGGCCACCTCCTGGCCTCGCGCGAGCGCCGGGGACTCGTCGGCGACGGCGATGGCGTCGGGGCCGGGGTCGATCACGGTGAGCAAGGCCGGGCCCACATGCCCGTCGGCGCCTACGTCGAGGGCGAGGTCGGACGTGAGGCGGACGCGGTGGGTCGTCCGCCCTTCGACGCGGTCCTCCGTGAAGTCCTCGCTGCCGCCCGTCGCCAGTTCGCCCTGCCGATGGGTGGTGACCGCCGCGAGGACGGCCCGTCCGTCCGTCCATCGTCCGTGCACGCCGCCGATCCAGAATCCTTGAGAGAAGCTGAAGTCGGGCGTGATCGTGACCTCGTAGGGGTCTCGGACGTCGAGCTCGCCGGCCGCGCGGGTCCAAGCGTCGCCGGCCCCCACGGCGAAGACGCCCCAGCCCTCCTTGTCGTCCCCCGACTCGACCCGAAGTTGGACATCGTGGAATCGGGGCCACACGGGGTACTGGGCCGAAGACTCGCCAAGCAGGTCGAAGAAAGAGCGGCGCGCCGCGACGCTGGCCCAGACGCCCCGGCCAACGGGAGCGCGCAATTCCGCGCCGCCGGCGACGAAGCTGAGGCCAACGGCCCCCTCCACGCCTTCTGGCGGCTCGAGCGTCGGGGTGGCGGCCACGACACCGCCGATGGCGTCGCCGTAGGCGGGACCGTAGGGCGCCGGGAGCAGTTCGAGGGACGCCAGCTGGCTCGCCGGGAAGACGCTCGCGTACTGGTTGAAGTGGTAGAGGTAGGGGAGCTCGATGCCGTCGAACAGGTAGACGGCGTCGCCCGGCGCACTTCCGCGGATGCTCAGGTCGCCGGCCGTTGGGCCGTACTCGCGCTGGACGGTCACCCCGGGAAGAGCGCCGACTAGGCGTACGGCGTCTTCGTGGGCGCCGGGTGTCTCGAAGGCTTGCTCTGCGTCGAGCGCCTGCCGGCTGACGTGTTGGGTGTCGCGGAAGGCCTCCACGACGACTTCGGTGTCCGCGCGAGGCGGGTCCAGGAAGAGTCGGGCGGCGGCGCTGCGATCGAAGTCCAGCGCCGTTCGAAGCGTGGGGCGCTCGTCCGCCTCGACGGTGACGGCGTGGACGCCGACGCCCGCCAGCGCAAATCGGCCGTCGTCGTCGGTGACGCCGACGGGGACGCCATCGACGGCGACGCGCGCGCCGGGCACCGGATCGCCGGTCGCTCGATCCCGAATCAGCACGTCCCGAGCGAATGCCGACGCGACAAGCCAGGCGATCATGGGTCGGCGACCACGACGACGACGTGGTCCACGACGGCGTCTCGCGCGCACCGGCCGTCGAGGAGCCACGTCGGGTCGAACGGCCCGCTGACGGCGACCTCGCAGGGCAACGCTGTGGTCCCGTAGGGGTCGGCGCCGCTGAGGTCGGGGTCGGGGTCGACGACCTCCGCGGCCAGGCCCGAGGGGCTCGCGTCGTCCGCGATCAGCCGGACCCACGCCGTGGTTGGCGGCTCGTCGAACGGTAGGGGGAGGACGCGTCCTGCGACCCTGAGAGTGGTCGAGGCCCCCTCCTGAAGGACGTCTCGGACCGCCCACGTCGGCGTGTCGCCCGTCGCGAGCACGACGAAGGTGACGTGAGGGTCGTCGGTGGCGGCCGCGGATTCGAGCTCGCCATCGTCGAAGACCAGCGCGCCGGCGGCCCAGTCCGCGACGGTCGCCGAAAGCTCCATGAACGTCCCGGTGGTCGCCATGAAACGGGCCGGCAGGTCGGACGAGATGCGCAGGACGTCGCCGGGCCGGTAGTTGTCGGTCGGGACTGCCACCCAGCTGGTTCGGGCGTCGATCGACACGTCGTCGAGGTCCTCGATGGTCATCTCCGTCCGCTCGACGCTCAGGACCGGCGCCATCGCGGTGGACACGGGGGGATCGACGAGGGCGATTTCCTTGGCGTCGCCGTGGCTCGCGACGAGTGCAAAGCGGAGGCCGGCCGCGGGGGTTGGCAAATACGGGGATGGGCCCCAAGCCAGCGGCTCGATGCTGGATTCGGCGACCTCCACGGCGGCGGCGGCATCCGCCACCGCGTACCAGCGGAGGTCGAGAGGGCTTTCGACCCAGGGATGGTCGTCGACGACGAAGGCCACCTGGGGTCGAAGGTTGCCGGCGTCGCCGGTGCGCCAACCGATGGCGGCCACGCGAAAACCCACCAAGTCGTGGCGGTCGGCGCCGAAAGGGGCGAGGCAGGCGGCGAGCAGGGCGACGCCCATGGGGCCCGCTATCCCTGGCGACGGGGGCATGGTCGGCGCTCGCCGGTGGGGTAGGGTGCCTCGTGGAGGTTCGATGTTGTGGATGGGCGTGTTGGCTTCGGCGCTGGCCCAGGAATCTTCCGAGCTTCCGCCGCCACCGGTCGGCCCCGGGGCCGAATTGCCGCTCGGACCGACCTCGGACGCGGGAGAGGCACCGCCCGTCCTCCTACCAACCGGCGATGACCGCCCGGCCGACGTCGCCTTGATCGGGGCCGACAACCGGACCAGCCAGGACATGGAAATCTACGTTCGGCGCGACGGCAACGTCTACGTCGGCGACGAGATCGTGCTCGACCGCTACCTGCCAGAGATGTTGGAGCGGGAACGCGAGGGCAAACCCGACCTGCGCATCGTCGTCGTGGCGGACCCAGAGGCCGGCTACGCTCGCGTTTCTTCGGTCCTGCGTCTCGCCCAGGAGACAGGCGCCAGGGTGGCCATGGTCGTGGAGCAAGGTGAGGGCGCACGAGCGGGCGGCGACCCGCTCTTCCCCGGCCTCGGTGGCAAAGAGGGCGTGACCGAACTCGGAGTCGTCGACACGGACCAGATCAAGGACCTGAAGCCCAAGCGGTGGAAGTTCCCTCAGAATCCGTACGCGAGCACCGATTTCACGGCCTACACGCTGGAATGGGGCGAGGCGAAGGTCGGTTTGGGCGGGTTCACCTACGGCATCGCCCCCCGCATCCAGTTGCAGACGAACCCGCTCTTCGACTCGGTCGGCGTGCTGAATGGGACCGCGAAGGCCAACCTTGCGCGCCAGGGGCCTCTGGACCTTGGCGTGCTCGGCCAGGCCTACTACATTCCGATCGACAGTCTCCTCAACGCGGTCGACGAGCTGTCTGGCGGGGGCTTGGGACTGTCGGGGTCCGTGGCCGGCGAGGACCTCTTCCTCCAGAATGCGACGCTGTTCGGCGTCGGTGGGCAAGTCAGCCTACGGCTGGCTCAACCGTGGTCGCTCCACGGCAAGGTCACCTACCTCCGAGTCGGCGCCAAAGGGAATTTCAACCTCGTCGAACTGCCGGATCTGCTGATTCCGGGCCTCACCATCGGCGGCGACAACCAGCTCGTTCCGCGCATCCAGGGCGACCTCGTCTCCTTCCAGTTGGCGACGGACATCCGATTCAACCGGCGCGACAGCCTCGTCTTGCAGTTCCGCGGCCCCATCTACGCCGGCGCTCGCGGCGCGATCGACGGCAGCTTCGAGGGCATCAACGGCGACCTCGACTTCATCGTCGCCTACAGCGACTACGTGAGCGTCGACCAGTTTTACGCGGCGACGCTGTCGTGGCAGCTGCAATGGAAGCACTTCGAAGCGCGCATCGGGGCGGGGATCAGCGATCCGCAATTCGCTTGGATCATCCAGGCCTTCGACCTGTCCTACCGATTCGGCGGCAAGACCCGCCGGGACGAGCGCACGATTCGCAAGGGCTTCAAGGAGAACGTCAGGGACCTCGAGTCCGGCGGCGACCAAGCTCCGGAGCCTACTCCCTGAACTTGCGGATGCGCGGCTCGTCCAGGAGGCGGCGAAGGATGTCGTCGGTGGCGTCGGTGCCCGTGCAGCCGCCAAGCCCAGACGGGTGGGCACACCAGGCGACCCCCGGTTCACCGTCCTTGACCCAGCGCGCGAACACCTTGTCGGCCGCCTGGAAGAGGGGGTCGGCGACGCCGGCGCGCGCCGCGGCGGTCCGGGCGGCGATGCCGCGGGCGACGTCGACCATCATCGCGGCCTCTTCGGCCGTCGCCAGGTCGAGGCCAGCCTTCTGACGCTCCGAGTCGTCGGACTTGTCGACGGCCCGCATGGCGGCGGCGGCGGCGGCGTGCAGGAAGGCACTCACGGAAGCGTTGCGCGCACCATCGCCGACCGGCGCCATGGCCACCGGCGCGAGGGCGAGGGCCGGCCAGTCGGCGGCAAGTTCGGCCTCCACGAAGCGGATGAGATCCGGATCCTGGTCGAGCCGCTTGGCGATGGCCGAATTGATGTCGTCGCCGGAACAGGAGGGATTCTTCTCCGTGCGCATCGGCATCCCGGGCAGCGCGACGCCGCCGACGGGCCGGGTCGCCTCGCAGGGCTCGTCCGTCACGTTCATTGCGCGGATCGCCCGGTCGAGCGCGACGCCGAAGGTGGACTCGGTTTCGCCGACGGCCTGGTCGGCGTGGGCCTGGAGGCGGGCGAATTGACGGTTGTAGTCGAGTTCAGCGGCGGCCATCGCCTCCCGCTCGGCGGCGGGTGCACGTTCGCCGAGGGCCTCGATCGACTCCCTCCAGGCGCGAAGAGCGGCGGACAGCTGGGCGGCGCTTCGGTTGCGGTCTTCGAACACCGCCGCCTGGCGCGCCGACAGGCGGTCGAAGAGCACGGATTGGGCTGCGACGTCGGCCGGGTGCCACGTTGCGGCCACGGCTGTGAACGACCACCACCACATGGTCCCCTCCCGATGGCGACATAGCGCGCTCGGGCGCGCTAGCCGTGCCCCCTTGCAGCGGCGGGTCGATGGAAGAGGAAGTTGGATTCTCTGGCCTCGGGTTGCCCGAGGGCCTCGTCGCGCGCGTCTCTGCCCTCGGGTACGGAACGCCAACACCGGTTCAGGCCGCCGCCATCCCGGCCTTGTTGGAAGGTCGCGACGTGCTGGGTCGTGCCGCCACCGGCACGGGCAAGACGGCGGCCTTCGCGCTGCCCGTCGTCGCGACGCTCGGTGCGCGCGCCCCGGGGGCGCCTCGTGCACTCGTGCTCACGCCCACCCGTGAACTCGCGGCGCAGGTTGCGGATGCGATGGCTCGGTACGCGGAAGGCACGGGGCTGCGGGTGCTCGCCATCGTCGGCGGCGCGGACCTCACCGCCCAGGCGCGCGCGCTTCATCGCGGGGTGGACATCGTCGTGGCGACGCCGGGTCGGGCCATCGACCACCTCGTTCGGGGCAACCTCAAGCTCGATGCGATCCGCACCGCGGTCGTCGACGAGGCCGACGTCATGCTCGACATGGGCTTCGCAGAAGACCTCGAGACCCTTTTGCAGGCGACGCCGGACGGTCGCCAACTCGCGCTGTTCTCCGCCACGTTTCCCGATCGACTGCGCAAGATTGCCGACGCCGCGCTGAACAACCCCGTGATCGTCGAGGTGCGCCAGGTTGGCGCCGACGTGCGGGTCCGTCACATCGCGACCCTCGCCGAACGCCACCAGCGCGCGGCGGCCGTCCTCGCGATGCTCGAGTTTGAGGGTCCGTCCGCCAGCTTGTTGTTCTGTCGGACGCGGGCGGACGTCGAGGCGTTGTCCGAGGCCCTGGACGCTGCGGGTCGAAGGAACGAAGCGCTGCATGGCGGGCTCAGCCAGGCGGCCCGCGACGCCGCCCTTCGGCGCCTGCGCGACGGCACGAGCGACGTCGTCGTCGCGACGGACGTCGCTGCCCGCGGCATCGACGTGCCGCACCTCACGCACGTCTTCCACGTCGATCTGCCGACCGCGCTCGAGGACTACGTGCACCGTAGCGGCCGCGTCGGTCGCGCCGGTCGCGAGGGCGTCGTCATTTCGTTCGTCTCGAGTCGCGAGCGCGCCCGTTTGCGCGGCTGGGAGCGGCAGCTCGGCCATCACTTCGCTCAGGTCGGCCTGCCCACGCCAGCGGCCCTCGCCGCGCGCCGCGTCGACCGCTTCCGCGAAGCGTTGTCCGCCGTCGCCCCCGAAGAGGCGGAAGCCTGGTCGGAGGTCGTGTCGCAATGGGTCGCCGACAAGCCGGCGGAGGAATGGCTCGCAGCCGTCCTAGCCAACGTGCTCGGCCCCCCGCCAGCGCCGCCCCCCGCGGCCGTCGCGTGGACGCGGGTCCATGTGGGAGCCGGTAGCCTGTTTGGCGTGCGTCCCGTGGACCTCTTCCAGCTCCTGCTCGGAACGGGCGGGCTCACTCGAGAGGAGATCGGCCGCATCCACGTCGGCGATCGGCGGAGTTGGGTCGACGTGCCTGAAACCCACGCCGGAGCTGTGATCGACGCGCTTCGTGGCGTGACGTTCCGGGGGCGCGCCGTCGTCGTTGAACGATTCAAGGGCACGCCCGACGACGAGCCTCCGCGATAGCCCGCGCCACCCGGGGAGGCGCGATGATCGGGTTTGGACTGAGCGACGACCAGGAGGCCCTGCGGGACCTCGCCCATGGCTTTGCCGAGCGCGAGATCCGTACCGTGGCGGCCCAGCTCGATGAAACCGGCGAGTACCCGATGGGGGTGGCCGTCGCAGCCCATGAGGCCGGGCTGCTCAACACGCACATCCCCGAGCGGTGGGGTGGGTTGGGTTTGGGCTGCGTCGACGCGAGCCTGATCGCGGAGGAGCTCGCCTGGGGTTGCACCGGCATCGGCACTGCCCTCGAGGCCAATGGCCTCGCGCTCCAGCCTGTGATCATGGGCGCGTCCGACGACATCATGGAGCGGTACGTCGTCCCGATGACCAAGCGTCCGATCCTCGCCGCGTACGCGGTGACCGAGCCGGGTGCGGGTTCCGACGTCGCTGCGCTGCGGTCGACGGCCGTCAAGAAGGGCGACCGCTACGTGCTCAACGGCACGAAGCTGTGGATCACCAACGGCGGCGTCGCCGATTGGTACTTTGTCCTGGCCTATACGGACAAGGCGGCCGGCTACCGGGGCATGACGGCCTTCGTCGTCGAGCGCGCCTTCAAGGGCGTGGAAATCGGCAAGAAGGAGAAGAACATGGGCCAGCGCGCGAGCGACACGCGCGGGCTGACCTTTGTGGACGTGGAAGTGCCAGAGGAGAACGTCGTCGGCCAGGTTGGCGGCGGCTGGATGTTGGCCATGGGCGCCTTCGACCATACGCGTCCGCTCGTGGCTTCGGCCGCGGTCGGCCTGGCGCGCGCCGCCTTCGAGCACGCCGCCGCCTACGCCGGTGAACGGAAGACGATGGGCAAGCCGCTGCTCGCCCACCAGGCCATCCAGTTCATGTTGGCCGACATGGCCATCGGCATCGAAGCGGGCCGCAACCTCGTCCGGCAGGCGGCTTGGATGAAGGACAACGGCAAACGGAACACGATGATTGCGTCGATGGCCAAGGCCTTTGCGGCCGACCACGCCCACAAGGCCGCGAGCGACGCCGTCCAGATCTTTGGCGGCTACGGCTACAACACCGAGTACCCGGTCGAGAAGCTGCTCCGGGACTCCAAAATCTTCCAGATCTACGAAGGGACGAGCCAGATTCAGCGCATGATCGTCGCGCGCGAGCTGTTCGAACGGGGTCGTGGATGACGCCGACGCTCAGCGATCGCCTCGCGGCACACGTGCTCGCGGGGGCGAGGTCGTTGGGACTGCCCGACGACGACGCGGCCCTGACCCCGACCGCGCTGGCGGCCCACGGCGACTTTCAGACCAATTTGGCCTTCCGTCTTGCCAAGGCGCGCGGGGAGAACCCTCGGGCGCTTGCGGAGCGGTTCCTTGCGGCCCTGCCGAACGACCCGGCGCTTGTGGCTTCCGCCACCGTCGCTGGGCCGGGCTTCATCAACTTCAAGGTCACCGAGGCGGCGCTGGCCGCGGATGTGGGTGCCCGGCTTGGCGACGACCTCGGCGCGCCGCGTCCAGGGGTCGGCAAGACGCTCGTCATCGACTTCAGCAGCCCCAACGTCGCGAAGCGGATGCACATCGGGCACCTGCGGTCGACGATCATCGGGCACGCCCTCGACGGGATGTTCCGCTTCCTCGGGTGGCGGGTCATCGCGGACAACCACATCGGCGACTGGGGCACCCAGTTTGGCAAGCTGATCGTGGGCTGGGACCGCTGGCGGGACGACGCGGCCTTTGCCGCGGACCCCATCGGCGAACTGCAAAGGATTTACCAGCGTTTCGGAGAGATCGAGGACCCGGACGGCGAACTCGCGACCGCGTCGCGGGTCGCGACCGCACGTCTCCAGGCCGGAGACCCCGAGCTCCGCGCGTTGTGGCGCCGCTTCGTCGACGCGTCCATGGTGGAGTTCGACGCCGTCTACGCGCGCCTCGGCGTGCGTTTCGACGCGGTCCTCGGCGAAAGCGCCTACGAGGCCGCCCTGGCGGGCATCGTCGAGAAGCTGCTCGCCGACGGGCTGGCTGAAGTGAGCGATGGTGCCGTCGTCGTACGCCTCACGGCCGACGACGGCCCCGGCCTTGGCGAGGCGCCGTTCCTCGTCCGTAAGGCCGATGGGGCCGCGCTGTACGGGACGACCGATCTCGCGACGGTCGACCACCGGCTCGCGACTTGGGCGCCGGACCTCATCGCCTACGTCACCGACATGCGACAGCAGCTGCACTTTCGACAGCTGTTCGCGGTCTGCCGCCGCCGCGGCATCCAGGTGCCTTTTCAGCACGTCGGCTTCGGGCTCCTTCGATTGCCGGGGGGCAAGACGGCGAGCACGAAATCGGGTGTCGTCCTCAACCTGGTCGACGTCCTCGACGAGGCCGTGGCCCGCGCCCGGGCCGTCGTCGACCAACGGTCGGACACGTTGTCGGAGGACGAACGCGCGGCCATCGCCGAGACCGTCGGCGTCGCGGCACTCAAGTACCAGGACCTGTCCCAGAATCCGCAGTCGGACATCGTCTTCGACTGGGACAAGAGCCTTGCGCTCGACGGCAACACCGCGCCCTACCTGTTGTACGCACACGCGCGGTGCCGGTCGGTGTTGCGGCGGGCGGGCGATGCTGCACCGGGGCCTGTCGTCCTCGTCGATCCCAGCGAGCGGGAGTTGGCGATGTCCGTTGCGCGCACGCCTGACGTCATCCGGCAGGCGGCTGCGGCATGGCGCCCGAACCTCCTCTGCGACCACCTCTACGGCACGACCCAGGCGTTCAGCCGGTTTTGGGAGCGGTGCCGCGTCGTAGGGGACGACGTCCCGGCCGACGTCACGGCGTCGCGGCTGACACTCGTGACCGCCACGGCGACCTCACTGCGGACGGGGCTTGGCCTGCTCGGGATTCGCGCCCTCGACCGGATGTGATGCGCATCCGAGCCCAGCTCCGAGGCGTCTGAGGCCCTCGGCGATCGTGTCGGTGCGCTTGCAGAAGGCGAAGCGGACCCAGGGGAGGCCGCCGGGCGCGTCCAAGTAGAACGACGACGGCGGGATGGCCGCGACTCCGAGCGCCATCAGGGCGTCGACGGCCTGGGTGTCGCTGGTCCAGCCGTGTCGCCGGAAGCCGACGGTCGCGAAGTAGCCGCCTTCGGGTGCGGTGACGTCGAAGTCGAGGGCGGCGAGGCCGTCGACGAGCTGGGCGCGGCGCACGAGGAACGGTTCGCGGATGGCGTCGAGGGTGGCGTCGTCGGCGTTGAGGGCCGTCGCGGCGGCCCACTGCAGCGGCGTGGCCGTCGCGAAGGTGACGAACTGATGGGCCCGGCGTAGCGCGACGAGGCGTTCGGGGGCCCCGACGGCCCAGCCGACCTTCCAGCCCGTCAGTGAGAACGTCTTGCCGAGGCTGCTCACGGTGATGGTCCGGTCCGCCATCCCCGGTCGGGTGGCGATGGACACGTGTTGGCCGTCGTACACGAGTTCCTCGTAGACCTCGTCGGCGAGGACGGTGACGTCGTGGGCGATGGCGAGGGCCGCGATGGCGTCGAGTTCGTCGGCGCGCATCACGCGTCCGGTCGGGTTGTGCGGCGTGTTGACGATGACGAGTCGGGTTCGGGGCCCGAACGCCGCGGCCAGCTCGGCGGGATCGAAGGTCCAGTCGGGCGCGTGCAGGCGGACGGCGCGCGGGGTGGCGCCCGCCATGCGGATGACGGCATGGTACGAATCGTAGAAGGGCTCGAACAGGACGACCTCGTCGCCCGGGTCGCAGAGGCCGACGACGGCGTCGTGAATCGCCTCCGTCGCGCCCGAGGTGACGACAATGCCGTCGCCGGGCTGGACAGTCAGCCCCCTGCGCCGGGCGTACCAGCCTGCAATCGCCTCGTGCAGCGCCGGAATCCCGGTCATGCGCGCGTACTGGGCCTGGCCGCCTTCGATGGCCTGGATGGCCGCCTGTTTGACGAAGTCAGGGCCGTCGAAGTCTGGGAATCCTTGGGCCAAGTTGACCGCGCCTACGGCCTGGGCGCGCGCGGTGATCTCCGTGAAGATGGTCGTGCCGAAGGGCTGCAAGCGTCGACTGACCAATGGCGGCCTCGCGGGTTCCGGATAGCCGGCGCCATGGCCTTCTTCCTCTTTGCCGCGCAGGCGTCGGCGGCATCGCTCGGTTCGACGATGGCGCTCGGCGTCCCCGCGGGCTTCACGGGGGGGGTGCCAAGCCTCGATTTCGCGACGCCCACGTTCCTCATCCAGTTTCACGTCCTCGAGACCATCGAAGCGCTCACCGACGAGACGCTTCTGCTCGGCGGAGACCTGTACCTTGGCTCCCTGACGAATCGGCCCATCGGCGGGTCGTGGACGACCGTCGTCATGCCAGGCGTTGGCGTCGACGTGTTGGACGACCCGTTCACCGTCGTGGCCACGGGCAATTTGCGGCTGGGCGTCCAAACCCACAGCGGGAGTGCCCGGGTCGCGGCTGCGGTTGTCCCCGAGCTTGGCATCCTCACTGGCGACCCGGACACGGAGCTGGTCGTCGGGGGCGGCGTCCAATTTTCGCTTTGGTTCGACGTCGGCAAGTAGTCAGGGAACCTGGGTCCTCACGGGGCGCGCGCCGACGGTGAACGCCCTGCCGGCCCAGGCGTAGTCGCCGCGGGGCAGTCGGCCGACGAAGCGGCCTGTGGGGCCCACCATGGCGTTGGCGTGGACGACGGCGCGGTCGGCCTCCGGGTCGAAGCCCGTCGCGTCGACGCGGCGCAGGACGTGGCCTGGGGGGCCCTGGAGGACCACCGGCGTCGTCGATGTGTCAATGCGCCACAGCCACTCGATGACGTCGCGGTCTTCGCGAAGTGCGGCCGCGGAAGCGAGTCGGTCGCGGGCTGCTTGGACGTCGCCTCGCTCCCAGGCCGCTGTGGCGCCGGCAAGCTGCACGGCAAAGGTCGCGGGGGCGCCCGTGGCGATGGCCGCCCCGTACTGCCGCTCCACGCCCACCCACGCGCCGCGCGCCGCCAAACGCTCGATTTCGCCAGACAGGCGTTGGTACTCGGCGGGGTCAGACGCCCACGCGAGCGGCACAATCCACCACATGCCCGCGCCGGAGCAATTGGCGTTCCGCGCCGGCCTCTCGGTCTCTGGCCGATTCTCGGGCGGGATGCGGCGCCGATGCCGCAGGACGTTCGGGCTGCGCCGGGGGGTTAGACGCACGACATGTGGTGCATTCTCGCCTCGCTGGCAGCCTTCGGTGCGGACCTCACCCACCAGATGTCGTGGAACCTGTCCGTGGCGGGAAAGGTGGTCGGCCACCGGGACGTCACGGTCAAGTACGTCAAGAGCGATGTCGGCATGCGCCGCATCGTCGAGTCGTGGACGGAGATCGACGGCGCGGCAGGTCCCGTCCGCATTCGGTACCGTCAGCGGATGACGGCGAGCGGGGAGGGCCGCGACCCCATGAGCTTCCAGTCCGTCATCGACGAGAACGGACGTGGGCGGGAAGTCAGCGTGCGATGGACGCCCAACGCTTGGGTCGTGACGACGGTCGCGGATGGCCGGTCGCGCACGGGCCAGCTGGAGCCGGCCCGCGTGGACCTGTCGTCGGCCGACCTGTTCGACCCCGACTCGCGCGTCGGCCTCGATGGGCGCACCAGCGCGCGGATGATCCAGGCGGAAACCGGCGACGTGTTGTCGGGCACGGTCTCCGATCTGGGGCACCAGATCGTGGAAGTTGGCGGAGAGCCCGTCCCGGTGCACGGTTGGTCCTGGGACACGCCGCAAGGCCGGCAGAAACTCTGGTACAGCTCCGACGGCTTCCTCGTCCGCTACGAAGCGCAGATTCTCGGCATTGCCGTGGAAGGCCTGTTGCGACGGCCGCCGCCCGGCGGAGTGGACGATTTTCCGGTTGCTTTGGGGCGGCCGGAAATTGAGGTCACTCCGCTCTAGCAGGCTGCGAGCTGTTGGGGCTGCGCGGGCGGCTGGGCGGATTCGGGATGGGGGATTTTGGACGCGTTGGGGGCGGGTTCGAGGCGTTGGCGTGGGCGGGATCGGACCTGTTTGGGGCGGGTTCGGT
>SXOB01000023.1 GCA_005776945.1 Pseudomonadota bacterium | reverse complement strand
GCAGGGTGCTTTGAGCCTGAAGGCCGTGGTGTCGCAGTGGTGGGAACGTGACAAGGGACTGGAGCAGATCCCTGCCATGGAGGCACGCCGCAGCAAGTACACCCAGGGTCGAGTGCGGGCCACTGCCGTCAAGATGATGCAGGACGGTGTCATGGAGAACTACACGGCCGTGATGACCGAGCCCTATCACCTGCACGGATCTCCTACCGGCATACCGATGATCGATCCGCAATTGCTGAAACAGGCGGTGGCGCAGCTGGATGCGAAAGGCTTCCAGGTGCATTTCCACGCCATCGGCGATGGCGCCATCCGCCAATGCCTCGATGCTGTCCAGACGGCGCGTGAAACCAATGGATATTCCGGTCAGCGACACCACCTCTCGCATATCCAGATGATCAACCCCGTCGATCTTCCCCGGTTCCGGGAGCTGGGCGTGATTGCCAACTTCCAGCCGCTCTGGGGGTGGGCGGACGAGTACATCACCAAACTCACGATGCCGTTCATCGGGGAGGAGCGCACCCGCTGGATGTACCCGATCGCCCAGATGCACGCGAGTGGCGCGATGATCGCGTTCGGCAGTGACTGGTCCGTGTCCACCGCCAACCCCTACGACCAAATCGAGGTTGCTGTGCGACGCTCCGATCCGTCCATTCCCGACGGCGAGGTCTTCCTGCCCGAGCAGCGCATCGCCCTCCCGGATGCTATTGCGGCCTTCACCATCGGCTCCGCGCACGTGAACGGCATGGAAAACGACACGGGCTCCATCGAGGTCGGCAAGGCTGCGGACCTGGTGGTGCTCGACCGTAATCTCTTCGCCATCGATCCGCGCGAGATCTCCGATACCAAGGCACTGCTCACACTGCTGGACGGCAAGCCCGTGCACGGCGATCCGGCCGCGCTCTGAGATCCGCGCCGGCCACTCCCTGGCGGGACACACTCGCATGTTTGACGATATCGCACTGTTGCCACCGGACCCGATCCTGGGCGTCCTTGCCCGCTTCAGGACCGATCCTCGTGAGGGGAAAAACAAGTCGTCCAACGTGGCGCCTCCGGCGAGCCGCGCCCGGAAGGCCGGCGTCTTCGCGGCCAGCGCCTCGTCGTCCAGCCGGCCCATCTCGGCTTCGAGCGCATTGATGCGAGCCACATTCGGCGCAAGCCGTTTGATCTCTCGTTCGTTCGCGTCCCCGAACACGCGTCGCACGAGGCCGGTCAGAGTGTCGAACATCGTGCGTTCTCCGGAGCCGCGCGCGCCTAATCCGGCGGGGCCGGGCTTACGCAACGCCGCGCACCCTAAGCACCTGCGCTCCCCCGCCCACCCCCACCGAGTCCGTCGATTCAGGGATCGTCGGACAAGTGCCCGAGCGGATCGACGTGATGGCCGTCCACATGGACCTCGAAGTGAAGGTGAGTGCCGGTAGACCTCCCTGTCGAACCGACGGCTCCGATGCGTTGACCCTTCTCAACGGCGTCGCCCACGTTGACGTCGATCGTCGACAGGTGGCCGTACAGCGTCTCGATTTCAAAGCCATGGACGAGTTGCACCATCCGTCCATACCCTTCGTGGATTCCCGCGAAGGCGACGATGCCCGGAGCAGCGGCATCGACGCGATCGCCAAGTTCGCCGTCGATGTCGATGCCAGAATGGTACTCCCAACGGCCGGAAAAGGGGCTGCGCCGCCAGCCAAATGGGCTTGTCAGCAGGCCATCTGTGGGCCAACGACGCGGCAGTGCAGCCGCCAGACCGAGGTCGTGCTGGCGAACCGCCATCCAAGGCTCGATTCGGGGGCCAGCCGCGCTCCACCAAGTTTTGAGCGCGGTCAGGCGGCTGTGCAAGTCATTCGTCGTCGCCAAGAAGTCGACCTCGGGTCCGCGGTCGAAGGGAACGATCGGAGCCAATGGAATGAGACCGTCAAGCGTCGACTGGGTGTGCCCGCCCGCATCGCCCTCCGGCATGGCGTCGCGGACGGCCGCGTCGATGACCTGCAGCTGATCGACGATGCGGCGCGCTTCACGCAACTCGCCTTCGATGCCCTTGAGCCGCTCGACGAGACGTCGGTTCTCCTCGAACAGCTGCCCGCCCTGCCAGGCACGAGGTGCAAGGATGCTGAGGACCACGATCGCGCAAGCGAGGCCAAGTTGGGTCCACCACAGGCGCCGCTCGCTCCCAGGGACCCCCGACCGCCGTTCGAGGCGCGGATCTCGGGGCGCAGGCGCCCCTGACGTCACGCGGCTTCCTCGACGGTGGCGATGATGACCGAAATGTTGTCATCGCCGCCGCGGTCACAAGCCAGCGCGACGAGCTTTCGAGCGGCGGCCTGCGGCGCCAAGGTTCGAACGGCCTCGGCCATCTCATCGGCGGCCACGTGGCCGGAAAGGCCGTCCGAGCAAAGCAGGAAGATGTCGCCGCGCCGCGCCGCCCGCACGCTCAGGTCGACTTCAACGTCTTCCTGGTAACCGAGCGAGCGCGTAATCACGTTGCGCATCCGGTGATTCTTGGCCTCGTCCGCCGATATCAGTCCGTGGCGGACCTTTTCGGCGATGAGGGAGTGGTCCTCCGTGATCTGCTCCGCGAGGTCTTGCCGGAAATGGTAAACGCGACTGTCGCCAACGTGGGCCACGAACGCGTTGCCGTGCTCCATCAACACGACGACCGCGGTGGTTCCCATGCCGTGGTATTCCGGTTGCTCCTTCGCTTTTTCGAAGATGCGCCGACCCGCGAGGCGGATGGCCTCGCGCAACTTCTGGCGCGTCGCTTCCACGGGGTCGTCGGCCAACGCGTCGCCGCCGGCCACGTCGATCGCCGCAACGACCTCCTCGACGGTGTTGACCGCGATGGCGGACGCGTATTCACCACCCGCGTGGCCCCCCATTCCATCGGCGACGACGAACAGATTGAGGTCCTCGTTGATGAGGTAGTTGTCTTCGTTGTGGCCCCGCTTGAGCCCGACGTCGGTGATGCCGCAGGACACGACGCGCAAGCAAGCTCCCGGGGTCAGTTCACGCTCTATCGCGCTGGCGCGTCCGCAGGCATCGTGCGGCCCAACCGAAGCCAGGCGTCCCGGTCGAGCGCCTCGGCGCGCTGCCCGCCGTCGACGTCAGCTTGGGAGAGCCAAGCGTCGACATGCTCGGCGTCCCACACCCCTCGAAGCGCGTTGCGCAGCGTCTTCCGGCGCGCGCCGTACCCCCAACGGGCCACGGTCTCGACGCGGGTGGCGACCCCTTCTCCGCCCAAGGGCTCAGGCCGGAGGTCCAAACGCACGACGGCCGAATGGACCTTTGGCGGAGGCCGAAAGGCCCCGGGCGCCAGCGTCATGACGACCTGAGACGTCGCCCGCAGATCCACGTAGAGTCCAAGGCGATTCGCAATCCGTGAGCCCGGTGGAGCGACGATACGATCGGCCACCTCCCGCTGAACCATCACGGTGAGCCGGCGGAAGGTGCCCGGATGGGCCAGGAGTTGGGCGACGATCGGCGTCGCCACGTTGTACGGAAGGTTGGCGACGACATGCCAACCCGAACCCGGCAGGATGGAAGGCCAGTCGACGTCGACGGCGTCCTGACCACGCACCTCCACCGAGGGAAAGCGCTCCTGCAGTCCCGACAGGAGGTCCCGGTCTAGTTCGAAGGCCGTCAGCCGGACCCCCGCTTCGACCAACGGTTGGGTCAACGCCCCGTGCCCAGGTCCAATCTCGAGGACCGCGTCACCCTTGGCGACGCCGGCCAGGTGAACGATGGCTCGACCGATCGCCGGATCGTGCAGAAAGTGCTGCCCGAAGCGTTTCTTGGCGTCCATCAAGCCCACCCTTCGACGGCCCACTGGGGTCGGACGCCGACGTCCGCGGAGGCGCCGGCCCCCGCCCCATAGGCCTGAATGGCGGCCCAGCCAATCATTCCGGCGTTGTCCGTGCAGCGCGCCGGCGGTGGAACACAAACCGGGTACGGCCGCTCCGCGAGACGGCGCCGCAGCACGCGATTGGCGGCCACCCCTCCGCCGACCGCCGCTCCGCGCACGCCGGTGGCCACGACAGCCGCATCCAGGCGGGCGGTCAACACGTCAGCCACCGCCTCCTGGAAAGACGCCGCGACATCCGCGTCGGAAGCTCGATCGGGCCGTTGCAGGTGTTGCCGAACCGCTGTCTTCAAGCCGGCGAAGGAGAAATCAAGCATGCCCGGGCGCGGACGAGGAAAGGCCACGGCGGCAGGGTTCCCCGCTTCGGCCAACCCATCCACAGCCGGGCCCCCCGGCCAGCCGAGGCCAAGCATCCGCGCAACCTTGTCGAAAGCCTCCCCCACGGCGTCGTCGACCGTCTCCCCCAACAACTCGAGGTTCCGGGGTCCGTGGACATGAAACAGGGACGTGTGGCCCCCGCTGACACATAGGGCCACGTAGGGGAACTCCGGCGCGTCAGATTCGAGCCCGACCGCCAATGCGTGGGCCGCCACGTGGTGCACACCCAATACGGGAAGGCTCCGGGCCGCCGCGAAGGTCGATGCGAAGGACGCCCCCACGAGGAGCGCGCCCACCAGGCCAGGCCCCACTGTCACCGCCACGCCATCGAGGTCCTCGCCCGCTTCTGCAAGGACCTTGGCAACGAGGTCGGGCAACCTGACGACGTGTTCCCGTGCGGCCTCTTCCGGCATGACGCCGCCGTACGCGGCATGGACATCCTGGGTCCACACCCGCTCCGCCAAGACTCCGGTCTCGTCGACGACGGCCGCACCGGTCTCGTCGCACGACGTTTCGATGGCGAGCAGGCGCATCAGCGACCGTCGGGCCCGGGTACCACTCCGAGGGTCACGGCCAGCGTCCCAAGGCGCGTGTTGGCCGCCACGGCCCAGCGCTCAACGGCCTCACCGTAGGTCACCCGGGCCGCGCTCAACTCGGCGAGGCGAGGCTGCAAGTCGACGGGCAGTCGGTGCTTGCTGGCGAAGGCCTCAACGCCGTCCACCAGCAGAAGCGCGCGAACCGTCTGCTCCTGCCCTCGGCTGTCTTGGAAATCGAAGAACAGCCTCTCGAGGGTCCCGTCAGGCGACACGGCCGACAAATGGACGCCCTCGGTCTCCAACACGCGAAACATCGTGGCCCGCGCGGACTCGGCGTCGTCGCGCGCGCGCCCGACGATCCACGCCCCGGATCCGATGGCGGCGGCGCCCATGACGGCCGCGAGCGCAATGGAGGCAAGCAACAGGTACCAGCCAGCCTGGTAGCGGGCCGTCGGCGGGGCGGGAACAGGGTTGATGGAGCGGCGCCGGGATTCCCCTCCCCCAGTGCGAACGGGCTGGGGGGCGGTCAGGGCCACGCCGGACACGGCTCGATCAAGGTCATCGAGGCGGGCCTCGGACCAACAGGTCGTCGGCGGCCCCTGAGGCAGGTCGAGCAGGCTCTCGCTCAGGCTTCTCGTGTCGGCCGCGCCGGAGACGCTCGCGCGGAGACGGGCGATCGCGGCGGCCAGCTGCTCCGCGGACTCGTACCGGTCCTCTCGGTTGTATTGGGTGGCCGCGAGAATGATGCGTTTGAGGCCCTCGGGGACGCCCTCGACGAGCGAGTGATCCTGTTGCGCGACGAACAACTCGCTGCTCGCCTTCCCCGTGATGAGCGTGAACAGCGAGGCGCCAATGCCGTAGACGTCGGCCCGAGCGTCGACTTCTTTCGTTCCCGATCGCTGCTCGGGCGCCATGAAGGAAAAGGTCCCGAGTTGCACGCCGGTCATCGTGAGACCATCGTCGTCGGTCCGAGCGATTCCGAAGTCCCCGACGCTGACCCGTCCGTCGTCATGAATCAGCAGGTTGTGAGGCTTGACGTCGCGGTGGATGACGCCAGCGGCATGGGCCGCGACGAGTCCGCGACACGCCTGCTCCGCGACATGAAGCGCCACCGAGACGGCCATGGGTCCATGTCGGCGGACGTACGCCATCGCGGAGCCACCGCGGGCGAGCTCCATCACCATGAAGGGTGGCCGATGATCAATGAACGCGTCGTGGATTTTTGTGACGTGCGGGTCGTCGAGCCGCTTCATCGTTTCGACTTCGCGCTCGAAACGGGCCCGCGTCGCGGCGTCGGCCAACACGCCTTCCGACAGCGCTTTGACCGCAACCCACATCGCTCGGACATCGTCCCAGGCCAAGTAGACCCCGGCCGCCCCACCCACGCCAAGTGTGGCCACGACCCGATACCGATCTGCAAGCCGTACAGGTGTACGGGAGGTGAGTCCAACCTCGGTCGTGGTCATCGCAGCCCGATACCCGACCCGGCCCCCCCGCTCAAGGCGCCAAGTCGAGCCGACGTTCCGCTTGGCGCTCCTCCTTCCGGCCGAATTCCCGGAACAGGTCGTCGATCACATCGCCCAACGTGCCACCCACCAGGAACACATCGGGCTTGCCGCCAACCCGGACGTACTGGCGCACCTCGTCGCGACCCTCCGCATGGCTCTCCGAGACCGTGTGGCCGAGCTCGATGCGCTCGACGGCGCCGTCCTCGAAGGCCAGCTCGACGATGGCGGCGGGAACGTCCAAACCACTGGCCGTGACGTCGGTGGGCCACGCAACCACGCGAAGGTCTGCTGCGGAGCCGGCGACCCGTTTGGGCGTCTGCCCAGGGACCGCCTGGTCGTCGGGCCAACGCCAGCCGTCGCTCGTTCGCCGCAAGGTCAACGCATCGGAGCTGCCCTTCCACACGGTCATCGACGCGAGATTCCATTCGTGGCGACCGGGGAACACGACTTCGTTCCGGTAGTCGTCGATCGGCTTTCGGTACGCGTCGAGGAGACCATTGCGCACGACGTAGACCGCGTCGTCCTCGACACAGTAGGCGTACGACTGCGGGGGGTCGGTGTCCGGGATCTCCGAACCCATCTCCAAGGTGAACGTCGCGCCCGTCGCCAGGCGGACCTCGATGCGGTGCGCAGCGGGGTCGAGCCCGTAGCGGGCCTTGTCGGCGGGATGGTCCTCGACGAACGCCGCGGCGGTCAGCGCCGCAACGCGGCCGAGCATCGTCCGGGCCTCTTGCCGGCTCGCGTCCATCACCACGGGCTCGGTCATCCGCCATGTGAGTTCGCCCGTTCGTTCGACCGCGATCGTCCGTCCGTCGACCGTCGCGCGTACGGTCGTCGCGTCCTCAGAGTCGAAGGTCGCGAAGCGATTCTCGCGGAAACTCTCCAGGTCGAGCCGGTAGAAGTCCATCGCTGACTTCTTCACGACGAAGACGCGATCACCCGGCTCTGGCATCACGTAGTACGACACGCCGGTCGGATTGGGGTCGCCGACGACGAAGTTCAACGTGGAACCATCGCGAAGGGCGATGCCGACACGAATCGCTTGTTCGCCAAGGCCGTAGACCGAGCGGTCAGGGTTCGGGTCGACGATCTCGGCGCGTGCCGTCAGATCGTGTAGTTGGTGCGCGACGCGGCGGGTCATCGAGCGGGCTGGGCGCCAAGGGACGCCCGCCATCTCCCACTCGCCGTCGACTTTGCGCATGTCGAGGACACCGTCGGGACGCTCGATGCGCACGGCCATCATGTCGTCCTTCTCAAACCGGTAGATGACCGGCTTGAGCGCCTCCGGGCTCCGCAGGGCCGCCTCTTCACGCCGCTGAATGACGTTGAGGACCGTGGCCACGATGGCCAACGCGAGCCCGGTCAGAATCGCACCCTTGAACCGGCGCCACCACGGCATCAGCGCCTCCGCCGCATCGCGAGAATGCCAAGGCCAAGGACGAGAGCGGCGAACGGCACGGCCCCCATGGCGACGGCCCGCAAAGTCACGAGTTGGCCCTCGGTCAATGCGACGCGGCGGACCGGACTTGCCCGCCCGACCCGGCCCATCCGATCGTCGGCACCCACCAACCAGCGCAGACCGTTGGCCACGAATGTCGGGTTGCCCGGGCCCTCCCCCAACACCTCGTCGCTCGCCAGGTCCGAGTCGCCGACCACCAGGACGCGCGCCCCAGCTTTGCCGCCTCGCGCCCACGCGTGGGGTGCACGCACGGTGACGGCGACCGCCACGTCGACCGGGCCTTCCCGGTCCACGCCCGGATCGTAGACGGGTTGGCGCAGGTCGCCCCGCTCCACCCAACCCGTGCGGGAGGTCTGCAACAACGGGGCGACGTCGACGCCCTCCAGCGTCGTCAGCGCGAGTGGCGCGGCGCGGCTGACCACCGTCGCGGCATCGTCCTCGGCGAGCGCCGCGGTGATTGCGTGGGACCGATACCGAAGCAACGGGCGATCGACGAAGGGTCGGATGACCTCGCGGTCCAGGACGACGCCCTCCACGACGGCCACACCAACCTCATCGAGGAGACGAGGGACAGCGCCACCCGGGTCCAAGTAGAGTCCGACCCGTCCGCCCCGAAGCAGATAGTCGCGCAGGGCCTCTTCCTCAGCGGCCCCCAATTGGCGCTTGGGCCCAAGCAGAATCACCGCGGCCGCATCGTCGGGCACGGCAACGGCACCCGATTCGGATCGATCCCGCAAGAGGTCGATGGTCTTGACGACGAAGCCCTGCGCGTCGATCAGGTTCGCCAGACCCTTCCATTCGCCGAGTCCGCGGTCGAAGATCTCGTGTTCGCCATGACCGGCCAATGAGTAAATCTTGAAAGACCGCTTCGCGAGCACCTGTTCGATGGCGGCCGCAATGGGCGCCTCCCCGACGAAGTCGAGATGGCGCTCCTTGCCCTCGCCACGCTTGTGGCGGAACATCTCTCGGTCGATCAAATCCACGCGGTCGTCGGCCGAGGCCACGACGACCGTGCCGTAGCGATCGACGCCCAACGCCTCGGCCGTCAAACGGTCGCGGTCGAAATCGACGAATCGCGTCTCGAGATTGTCCGACCGAAGGTCCATCTCGCGCAGCAGGTCGCGCATCATCCGGTCGCGGACAAAGGACTCAGCGTCCTTTCGCTGAGCCGAGAACGCCGTGATGGTCACCCTTTGGTCGCCGGCCGACAGACGGCGCAGCGTTCCGTCCGTCTCTGGAGCGACGCTTGCGGAGCCGTCCTCGCTGAGGTCCAGCCTCCAGCGGTAGCGCTCTGCCAGCAGGGTCGTGCCCACCGCGAGGCCGAGGCCGAACAGCGCCACGAGCAGCCCATTGGCGCCGGTCGCGAGGCGCCGCCCCCAACCCGCGTTCATGGTTGCCTCTGCCGGGGCGTCAACGCCATCTCCGGGACTCCACCGACTGCCACGTGAACAGAAGGAAAACGCAGGTGAAAGCGACGAACCAGAGGACGTCCGCGGTGTCGACGACCCCGCGGGCGAATCCCCGCAGGTGTTCGGTGAATGACAATCGATCCAGGACGGGCTGCCAAGCCGCCGGCGTGAGGTCCCGAGCGGCGCCGGCGAGCCAACTTGGCAACAGGAAACAGACGGCAAGGACGCCGGCCACCATCTGGTCGCGCGTCAGAGAACTCGCGAAGAGGCCAACGGCTGAGAAGGCGCCGCAACAGAGGCCCAGGCCCAAGTAGGAAGTGGCCAACACCCCGAGATCGGGGTCGCCCCAAACCGCGAGCAGCCAGCCCCAGGACGTCGCGAACGCCAGAAACACCGAGCACAGCACCATCGAAGCGAGCCACTTGCCAAGCAGAATGGCGAGGGGTCCGACTGGCACAGTCATGAGTAGCTCAAGCGTACCGCTACGCTCCTCTTCGCTGTACGCGCGCATCGTGAGCAGCGGGAGGGTGAACAGCAACATGGCGCCAAGGTTCGGCATCATGTTGCGCAAGCTCGCCTCACCCGTGAGCGACACGCCAAGCGTGAAAAACAGGCCGCCAAGCATCAGGCAGCCAGCGAGAAAGACCGTCGCGAGCGGCGAAAGAAAGAGAACGCGCAGTTCCTTGAGCAACACTGCGTGAATGGACGCCGTCAACGAGGGTCCGGTCATGCCTCACCGCCCACAAGCGAGAGGAAGACGTCTTCCAGCGTAGCGGAGCGACGTTCCAAGGCGACCATTCGCCAACCCTGCGCCACGGCCATCTTGGCCACCTCATCCGCCAAATCCGCGCCACCCTGCACATGGAAGGTTCGCGCATCGAGGCGGTCGACGTTCAGCGTCGACGGAAGGCTGGCCAGGCGAGACGTGGCGTCGTCCCCTGCGCCGTCGATCGTCACCGCCAAAAACGGCGCGCGGCCCTGGGCTGCGGCCAAGGACGAGACCGTGCCGTCGCCCGCAATGCGCCCCTTGTGGATCAAAACGACGCGCCCACACAGCGCCTCAACCTCGGGCAGGATGTGGGTCGACAGGACAACCAGCCTCTCCGCCGCCAGCTCCTGGATCAGGCGCCGGATGGCCGGTAGCTGGGCTGGGTCGAGGCCCGACGTCGGCTCGTCCAGGATCAGCAGCGGCGGGTCGTGCACGATGGCTTGCGCGAGCCCGACGCGCTGCCGATAGCCCTTGGACAAGTCGCCAAGCAGTCGCCGCTCCCACCCGGAAAGACCCACGCGCTCCATCGCGGCACCTACGCGCGTCCAGCGTGCCCCGGATGGAACGCCGCGCATCTGAGCGACGAAATCGAGGTACTCGCCAACCGTCAGCTCGGGGTACAGCGGCGGCGTCTCCGGCAGGTACCCGACGCGTGCCTTGACGGAGATGGGGTCGTCAAACACGTCGATCCCGTCGATGCGGGCAGTCCCTGCCGTCGCCGCAAGGACTCCGCTGAGCAGTCGCATCGTGGTCGTCTTACCAGCCCCATTGGGGCCCAGAAAGCCGACGATGCCATGGCCTTGGATGTCCAAATCGATGTGGTCAACGGCGACCACGTCGCCAAACCGTTTGCTCAGGCCCGCGGCGCGAATCATGGCCGCGGAGGATAACACAACGCGTGTGGTGGTTCCTCGCAATCGCGGCAGCACAGGCCGACGTCGTCGACCGGGTCGTGGCGGTCATAGCCGGCGAACCCATCCTTGCGAGTGACGTTCGCCTTGAGGCGGCCCTTGAGGCCGTCGACCTCGAAGCGGCGCCCTTCTTCCGCCTCGGCGATGCCGAGGGACGCGTGATGGCCACCGCGATGATTCGCACCGCGGCTTCGCGTCTCGTTCTCATCGAGCCTGACAGCGACGCCGTCCGGACCCGCCTTGAGTCCATTCGCGGCCAATTCTCTGAACATTCCGCCTGGTCCACTTGGCTGCAGCGAACCGGAGTTGACGAGGAGGGCCTCATCGCGGCCCTGCGGAGACGAATCCTCGTCGAGCGCTTTCTCGAGCGAGACGTCGCCCCGGCGCACCTCGAACCGGAGCCGTACGCCATCGCCGTGGGGTCACTCCTTGAGGAATTGGCGCTGCGGACTCCGGCACGCCGCGTCCCCGCCATTCCATGAACGTCCGACGGCTCGCCCCGTCGGACGCCGACGACGTCGCGCGGATTGCCTCTGGGGGCTGGATGCGGTGGCCCGTCACCGAAATTCGCGCCACGATGTCGCAACGCCACTTCGTCGGTTGGGCAGCCGACTCCGACAAAGGGGGGATGCTCGGGTACGTGCTCACATGGCATGTGCTTGGCGAAGCCGAAATCCTCGACCTCACCGTCGATCCAGCCGCCCGGCGGTCCGGTTGGGGTCGCCGCCTCGTCGCCGCGGTCCAGTCCAACGGAGCGAGCATCATTTGGCTGGACGTGGCCGCAGACAATGGCCCGGCCCTGGCGCTGTACCGGGACCTGGGCTTCGTCGAGGCATCGCGGAGGCCGGCGTACTATGCGAGCGGCGCCGATGCCCTCGTGATGCGGTGGCCTGAATGATCTTCCCGTTCGCTCTTACGGTGGCCGCCGTCGCGTCCGACTGTCTCCTCGATGTTCCGCCCGACGGCCCGTTCGCCCATCGGCTACCGCCGTTGGGGGCCCAGCAGTTCCTGATCGTCGAAGTCGACGTCCGCGACGGAAACGTGGACGGTGCCCGAGCGCTGCTCGACATGCTCGACCAGCGAGGTTTGCAAGGCACCTGGGTGGCCAAACCCGAGGCGCCGGCACCCGAGATGACCCTTCTGTTGGCCGAGGCCGCCGGGCGCGGACACGAGGTGGCTGCCGCAGTGCCCGCCACGGCCGTACCCGAGGACCCCCTTGGCCGCAGCTCGGAGCTTCGAAAGGGGCGCAAGGCGCTCTCGAAGGCCGTCGGAGCCAAGGTTCGCGCGGTCGCCACGGACGCCAGCGGCCAGGTGCCCGAAAGCCACCTTGGCCGCGCCGGCTACCGCTCCCTCCTCGCTACCGTGGGCCCCTCCACCCCGACCGCGCGACCGGCACAAGTGTTCGAGGGTCAGCCCCGCAACGGCGTCGTGTTGCCAACAGGTCCCTACGCAGGTCCGTGTGGCCGTTCCCATACGCTCGGGCCCTTCCGCCCGCCGACGGCGGACCGCGTGGCAAGCGCCCTGCATGGTAGCCTGCGAAGCCCCGGCGCCCGAGTGGTCCGGGTTGGCCTCGCGGCGGCAGACGGATCGATCGCAGCTCCCGTCTTCGGACGTTGGATCGACGAGGTCGCCCGGCCCGCGGGCGTCCAGGTGGCCGCACCATCCGCCGTCCGGCGCGCTGCCTTGTCGGATTTCCACCGTCCCAGCTTCGCCCCCGACCGGACGCCCGTCGACCTCGGCGGCCGGATGGTGCCGCTGTCGGACCTTCAGGCCGCCGCCGTGGTGCTCGGAGAGGCGACACTCCTCCCAAGAGAGCTCCCGGGCAACTTGCAGCTGACGGAAGCCTTCCTTGGTTTCGCCTTGATCGTCGCGGGGCAAACTGAGGGTGAAACCGTTCGACTTCTCGCCCTCGCCGGTCCCCGCGCGGGCGCCCAGTCCCAGCTGACGGGTCAGGTGGACGTCGACGCCGCCCTTCTCGCCGACCTCGCCCGCGCCATCGTCAACCCGCTCCCGACCGAGGTACCGGCAGCGTTGCGGGTAGGCGATCAGCTGTTGGACTCGGGTGAGCTGCTGTTGGCGCTCGCGAGCGTCGTGCGGGGCGAACGTCCGACCACGCGCCCCATCGGATCGCCCGACCCCAATACTCCCGGGCTCGGCTGGGGCGCCTCGACCTTGCCCTGAGCTACGGCCGACCGACCCGCTCGGGCGCGTCGAGAAGGGCGATGGCATGCCGTGCCGCTCCCACGATGAGCGGCATCGCGTCCCGAACGGCTCCCGGCGACCCTGGAATCAGAAACAACAACGCCTCGCCAATGACGCCCGCCGACGATCGCGACAGCAGCCCGTCGACGCCGATGGCCCGCATCGAGGCGGCCCGAAACGCCTCGCCGAAGCCCGGAAGGTGCTTGTCGTAGAGCGGCTCGATAGCCTCGGGCGTGACGTCGCGCCGCGTGATGCCCGTGCCCCCGGTGACGATAATCACGCGCGCGCCCCCCTCGACAAGGCTCTGGACAGCGGCGCGCAACGCCTCAACGTCGTCGTCAGCGAAGCTTGGCTGCCCGCTTTCAAGGCCAGCGTCTACGAGAAGCTCGACAGCCAGCCGTCCACTGGCGTCCGTCCCAGGTCCCCGCGTGGAAGTGGCCACGACCACCGCACACCGCACCCGTTGCTCCCTGCCTGGATGTTTGGGTTGCGTCAGGCGGGCCTCACTCGCTCGAGATATCGTGGCCTTGCGGGACGGTGCGCCCGACGCGAGATCCATGTCCGACGCCTCTTGTACTAGCCCTCTCGGCCGCCCAGAGCCCTCGCTGTCACAAATGTTGGCGCGCCTCAGGCTCGCCTTGCAGGCATCGTTGGATGGCGTCTGGGACCTCGACCTCAAAACGCGGGATTTGACCGTGTGCTTTAGGTGGACGGAAATTTCCGGCATCTGCTACCCGACGCTTGAGCACTGGGTTCATCGAATCCACCTCGATCAGCGCGATGCAGTCCACAACGCCTTCAACGCAGCGCTTTCGGGAACCGTTCCCTGTTTCGAGGCCTCCTACCAACTGCTCAATGATCAGGGGGCTTGGCGGTGGGTTCATGTGCGCGGACTCGTCGAGCGAGACGACCAAGGCGTCCCCTTGCGCGCCGTTGGCATCATGCGCGACATTGCCGCGATGAAGGAGGCCGAGGAGGCACTCTTCCGCGTGGCGACGCACGACGCACTGACCGGGCTGCCAAATCGCGACCTGTTCCTCAACCGAGTCCAGCATGCCATTGCTCGGTTCGCTCGGGACGCGGAGCATAGTTTCGGCGTACTCTTCGTCGATCTCAGCCGATTCAAACACGTCAATGACACGTTTGGTCACGCCGTCGGAGACGCGCTTCTCAGCGCGGTCGCCGAACGCCTTCAGGCCGACCTTCGAGCGGGCGACACCGTCGCGCGCCTCGGTGGCGACGAGTTTGGCGTCATTCTGGAGGGCGTGAGAGACACGGGGGATGCCAACGTGGCCGCCGCGCGCATCGGGGAGTCCTTGGCCCGGCCCTTTCTCGTCGAGGGGCACAACATCCAAATCGGCGGGACCGTCGGCGCCGTGGTCGGTTCCACCGATTCGACGACGTCGGGCCTCATCCGCGATGCCGATGCAGCGATGTACGAAGCCCGCCGTCGCGGGGGCCGCGTCCACCAAGTGGCCGACGACGAAATCAAGAACCGCATTGGCCGGCGTAGCCGGCTCGCCTTTGACCTCCAGGAGGCCCTGCGCGGCGCGCCGGGGCTTCGCGCTGTGTGGCAACCCATCGTGGAGTTGCCGAGCGGTCGCGTGGCTTCGTACGAGGCCCTGGCTCGGTGGCGGCACCCGGCCTTTGGGGATGTCAGCCCAGCCGAGTTCGTCCCGCTCGCCGAAGAACGTGGTTTGGCGGACCAATTCGCCGATACGATGACGCGCCTGGTCGTCGATCGGGTTGAGCGTTTGCGTTTGATTCACGCGAACGAGAAAATCTCCTTTCACCTCAACATCACCGGTCGAAACCTCCACGACGTGCGCTTCGTCGACCGCCTCGTCTGCATCGCTTCCGACCGTTCCATCGCCGGCCGACTGGTCCTCGAAATCACCGAGACCGTTCTCATCGACCGGCCTGAACGGGTCGGAACGATCATGCGGCGCCTTTCCGGCCTCGGCTATCGCTTCGCACTCGACGACTTCGGCGCCGGCTTCTCGTCGCTTTCGCACTGGCACAACTTCCCGGTTGAAATCGTCAAGATAGACGGATCCTTCGTCCGAACCCTGACAACGGACGATACGGCGCGGCACATCGTCGTTGCTGTCACGAGCCTCGCCAAGGCCACCGGCAAGATCGTCATCGCCGAGGGCGTCGAGACCGTGGACCAATTCGAACTTCTGCAGGAACTTGGTGTGGGCTACGCCCAGGGGTACCTGTTCTCGCGCCCCTTTGAACCGCTCGAGGTGCTCGAAGCCGTCTACGCGCCGCGTTGACCATCTCCGAGGCGCCAACGCACGCCGCGGGCCAGCAGCCGACACCGTTCCGCCTCGATCGCCGCCACGGAAAGCGGCGGCAGCCGCCGCAACCAAGCCTCCAACGGGTCGACGCCTGGGCGCTCATCGAGATCGTCGACCAGCGCTGAATCCACCGGGACCCGGGTGGCACCTTCGACGAAGTTCCGAACCGACATGCCCGCATCCCGCATGGCGAGCGCGCCGGCCGATTGGTCACGGTGGAGGTGCAATACAAGCCGGAAGTCGTCCGCAAAGGCGATCGCCGGCGGCGGGACGCCGGCCACCGCGCGGACGGCCTCTGGGGTCAGAAACGGCAAGTCGGTCGCGACGACAACACACGTCTGGGTCGCACAAGCGCTGAGCGCGGCCGCGATCCCCGTCAAGGCATGTGTGTCCTCCCGATCTTCCACGACGACCTGCAAAGGTCGGCCGTCTACCTGGCGCCAAGGCCCATCCGCCTTGCCGACGAGCCGAACGGGTTCGCAGCCGGCCGCGGCGAGGACCTCAGCCAAGGCCACAGCCATCGGACGGCCTCGCAGCGGCCAACGCGCCTTGTCCGATCCGAAACGCCGGGAGCGGCCGCCGATGAGGACGAAACCCTCGATCACCAGGGGTACCCGGGCGCCGACGCGCCGCGCGGTTCGCCGGTGAGCGGCTGTACGACCACCCATTCGCCTTTCGGCACGCGGGCCACCGGACCGGGCACCAGGGCCAGCGCGTTGCACGCGGCCATCGCGCCGATCGCGCCGCTGGATTGGGTCGACGCGGGCCAAGCGAAGAGACCCTCGGAGGTCGCCTCAAGACGCACGCGCAGGAGCTTGGGTCGCCCGGCGGCATCCACCAAATCGGCCCGGAGCTGCGCCCGAACGACCGGTCGGTACGGCAACGGGTCACCCAGCCAAGAGCGGATCCAAGGCGACGTGAACTGGACGAAGTTCACGAGCGCGCTGACCGGATTGCCGGGCAACCCGAACCAAGGCACGCGGCGACCTTCGTGGGGAACCACCCCAAAGGCCAGCGGTTTGCCCGGCTTCATGTCCACCCGCCAGAAGTTCATCGCGATGCCCAACTCGCGTTGGGCCTCCTTCACGACGTCGTAGGCGCCGACGCTGACTCCACCGGTCGTCACCAGCGCGTCGAAGCTCAGGCCTCGACGAACCGCCGCGACCGTCAACGCCAAGTCATCGGGCGCGATCCCAAGGTTGACGGGCAAGCCCCCGGCCTCCCGGATCGCAGCGGCGAGGGCCGGCCCGTTACTGTTCCAAAGTTGCCCAGGTTTCAGGCGTGCGCCGAGCGGGCGAACTTCGTCACCGGTGGACAGCACGCCGATCCGGGGACGCGCGACGCACGTCACCGCGCGCCCACCGATCGCCGCGAGCGCACCCATTCGACTCGGGTCGACCGTTTCACCGGCTCGAATGACGATGGCCCCGGCGGCGACGTCCTCGCCGCGGCGCCGAATCGCGTCGCCCCGCCGCGCGGTTCGACGGACGACCACGCGTTCGTCCGTGGGGCGGTCGACATGCTCAACCATGACGACCGCATCGGCACCGTCGGGGACCCAGCCGCCCGTCATGATGGCCATCGCTTCGCCGGGCCCGACAGGGCGCACGGCAACCGCGCCAGCAGCCACCGTACCGACGACCCGCAACGCGGCCCCATCGACCGCGTCGTCCGCCCGCACCGCAAAGCCGTCCATCGCGCTCTGGTCGGCGTGCGGGAGGTCAAGCGGGCTCACCACGTCGGCCGCGAGGACGCGACCCCGCGACCGATCCAGGCGCACCCGTTCATCGGGGCCCTTCGGGACGTCGGCCAAGATGGCCGAGAGCGCGTCCCGAATCGAAATCACGCCTTGATCTTCAGCTTCTGGCCGGAGCGGATGACCGAGGAAGTCAGCCCATTCCAGGCCTTGACCTGGCTGATCGTCACCCCGTACTTCTCGGCGATCTCCGACAACGTGTCGCCGGAGCGAACCACGTGGGTCGTCCAGCTGCTCGTCGCTCCGCCCGACACCGTCAACACCGTGCCGGCCATCACGTTCGACGGGTTCTTGATGTTGTTGAGCGCCACGAGACGGTCGACCGACGTGCCATACTTGGCGGCGATCCCCGACAACGTCTCGCCGCTCCGGACCTTGTGGCTACGCGGCGCCGACGACTTGGCGGCCGCCGGCGCGGGGGCCGATGCCTTGGGTGGGGATGCCGCAGGCGCGCTTGGAAGCGCGTCCGTGCCCCGGCTTGCGGTCGCCGTCGCGACGCGGCCGTCCTGGCGCGGAATCTCGAGCACGGATCCTACGTAAATCTTGTTCGCCGACTTCAGACCGTTGGCGGACATCAGATCGGAGACCGTCACGCCGTATTGGGCGGCAATCCTCGACAAGGTCTCCCCGGTACGAATCTTGTGCCGCGTGGTGACCAGCACCTTTTGCTCCGCCGGAACGGCGGCCAATGCGACGGCGAACGCCTCGGTCCGTCCAACGGGAAGGCGCAACACGTAGCCCTCGGGGGGCGTGGCGAAGCGGCGGAGGGCCGGGTTCAGCAGCTGCAACTCCTCGACCGTCACTCCCGCGCTGGCCGCAAGCACGTCCATTGGAATGTTCCCATCCACGGCCATCGTGTCGTAGACGAGCTCGGGTTCCCCCTGTGTCGTGTCAAAGCCGTAGCGCTCAGGGTGGTGCCCGATGATGGCCGCTGCCATGATCTTGGGGACGTAGTTGTCCGTTTCCGAGTGAAGGAAGTTTCCGCGCGCGAGAACCCAGAAGTCCTCGCTGCCCGACGCCGCCTTGGCGCGCTTGATTCGGCCAGGGCCGCCGTTGTAGGCCGCCCACGCCAACTCCCAGTGGCCAAACATCGTGTGCAATTCGGACAGGAAGGCAATGGCGGCGCCGAGGGACGCCTCGGGGTCGCGACGGTCATCGACCCAGTAGTCGACGCGCAACCCGTAGACCTTCGCCGTCGGCGAGATGAACTGCCAGAGGCCGGCCGCGGCCGCACTGCTCCACGCATGCGCGTTGTACCCGCTCTCGATCATCGAGAGGTAAACGAGGTCCCGTGGGAGCTTCGCCTCGTCCAGTTCGCGGATCATCATCGGGCGGTAGCGCGGCGCGCGATTCAACCAGCGCTGGTAGTATTTGCGTCCGGGTCCCGTGAAGTAGGCCACCCACTTTTCGACTTCTGGTGTGACCACCACCGGAATGTCGAACTCGGACGGGTCGACGAGGTCCAAGTACAACGGGTGCTTGGACGATGCCAAGAGGGCGGCGTCCTCAACGGAGGCCTCGGCCCCACGAACTTCAGCGACTTCCTCACGTCCGGCGAGGTCCTCGTCCCTAGGCACCTCCCCTTCCAGCTGTTCGACCCACTCCCACAGGGTGGGCGAAGCCGTCTCATCGACGGCATCGGACGGGGACGCCGCTGGTTCGGCCACGGTGGGCTGGCCCTTGTTCTTCTTTTTTGTGCGACGCACCTCCTGTGGGGCCGAATCCGGCGAAGGCGCTTCGGCCGCGACGGCATCGGCCAACAGGAACAGGCACAGGCCAAGAATCGACATGGGGACCTCGGGGGGTCGGGGAGAAGGAGGGGGACGAGGGAACGCGGAACGGGGACAAGAACGTCACACGTCTCGTGGACCGCTGCCACCGGATGTCCCCGTTACAGCGCAGAGGTGGCCGCACTCGACCCAGTTCGTGGGCTTTACGTCCTCATCGACATGCCCATGTCCGATCCCGTCGGCCTCGCCGAAGCCGTGTTGGGCGGCGGCTGCCGGTGGCTCCAAGTGCGTTGGAAGGGCGGAACAGAAGCCGAGGTGGTGTCGCTGGCCCGAATCCTCGTCGCAACCGCTCGGCCAAGGGGGGCCAAAGTCCTGGTCAACGACCGTGCCGCCTGGGCGGTGGCCGCAGACGCTGATGGCGCCCACATCGGCCCCCTCGACGGCGACCTCGGGGAAGCCCGCGCACAACTCGGTCCGACGCGCATACTTGGCGCGACGACATCCACGCCGCATGCCGTCGAGGCGGCCCTCGGCCTCGTAGACTACGTCGCATGTGGGCCGGTCTGGGCGACGCCACACCTCTCGCGCCCCAAGCCTGTCGTGGGCCTCGACGGCGTCCGGCAGATCGTGGCGTGTGCGGCCGGCCGCGTCCCGGTGGTCGCCATCGGGGGCATCGACGCCGAGCGCCTCCCCGCGGTCCGTGCCACAGGCGTCGACGCCTGGGCCGTCGTGCGCGCCATCTCCGAAGCGCCGGACCCCGGCCAGATGGCCAGGGCGATGGCGTGAGCGCCGAGACCCTGGCCTGGGCCGTACGCGGCGAACCGGGCCTCAGTTGGTTCGAGGGCGGTGGGCGCGCCGTTGTGGCCTGGTGCCCCGACGAGGTCGCAACCGACCGCGTCGAATGGACGTCCGCTGCTCGACGCCTTCAGAGCCGCGGCGGCCTCGTCGGAGGATTCGTCGGCTACGGAGCGGCGCCCAAGGCCCCCTGCGGGGTCGCACCCGAAGGCGACGTCTGGTGGGCTCACTACCCCGGATTTGTGAGCTTCGACCGGCGCGGTGCCGCCAGCATCGTGGGCCCTCCCCCCTTTCGGCGAACGGCAGCCGCCGCCCTCCGGGACATCCGCCGTGCCCCGCCGCCCGACCGACCAACTCCGACCCCCGTGCGCGGATCGACGTCACCGGTGGCTTGGGCGGGCCAGGTCGCCGCCATTCGCGAAGCCATCGCGGCTGGCACCGTGTACCAGGTCAACCTGAGTCACGTGCTTCGCACGGTCTCCCCAGCGAACCCGCTCGACGCCTACCGGCTGTGGCGGCGCGTGGTCCGACCCCGACATGGCGCCCTCGTGCGGCCCCAAGACGACGTCTGGGTGCTCAGCGCGAGCCCCGAGGTCCTTTTGGAAGTCGACGGCGGACGGGCCTGGAGCACCCCCATCAAGGGGACCGTGCGCCGCGGAGACGGCCGAGAAGCCGACCGCACCGCTCGCAGCGCCTTGGAGGCCTCTGAGAAGGACCGCGCCGAATTGGCCATGATCGTCGACCTCGTTCGGAACGACCTGACCCGCATCTCGGAACCCCCAAGTGTTCGGGCCGGGCGCCGCACCCTTCGTGCCCACGGCCGCGTCTGGCAGGCGTCGACCCGTGTCTCCGGCATGTTGCGCCCTGGCGTCGACGCTTGGGATGCCCTCGAGGCCCTGTTTCCGGCGGGGTCCATCACCGGTGCACCCAAGTCGACCGCGCTCGATGTGATCGCGGGGCTGGAAACCTCCCCCCGCGGCATCAGCTACGGCTCGGTTGGTTTTGTGACGGGCGACCGGGCACACTTCAACGTGGCCATTCGCACGGCGGTCGTTTCTCCATCTGGAATGGCGACCCACGTTGGCGGCGGCATCACCTGGGCGTCGGACGCCGAATCCGAGTGGCAAGAGACGCTGGCGAAGGCGGCTCCATGGCTTGCACTCTTTGCTGCAAATCACCCCATTCACGGGACCGACGGGCAGCATTAGAAGCGGCGCGGGAGCCCCCTTGGCTGAAGGTCGGCGCGGTCGATACCGTTTGGTGGAGCGCCTGGCGATCGGCGGAATGGCCGAAGTTTATCTCGCCGTCGATACCCAGCGGCCCCGCGGCGACTCCCTCATCGTCGTCAAACGGATTTTGCCCCACCTCGCCGCAGACCCCGATTTCGTGGAGATGTTCGCCCGCGAGGCGCGCCTTGCGACCTCGGTGGTCCACCCCAACGTGGTCCGCGTCTTCGGTCATGGAATTGTCGCGGGCCACCCCATCATCACGATGGAGTACGTGCCTGGAAGCACGCTTCGCCAGTTGGTCGATGTGGCTCGGGAAAGGTCGACGAACCTTCCGTTCCCCGTCGTGGTGGGGTTGCTCGTGCAGGCCTGCGCGGCCGTCCATGCCGCCCACGAAGTGGTGCCCCCTGGCGCCGCCCGGCGGGGCATGATCCACAGGGACGTCAGCCCGCAGAATCTGATGGTGAACGATGCCGGGCAGGTCAAGCTGCTCGATTTCGGAATCGCAACCGAAGGCAATGAGGCTACCCGGCCGGGTCTGCTCAAGGGCAAGCTCAACTACATGCCTCCGGAGGTCATCCGGCAGGAGCGCGTAGACCGGCGGGCCGACCTCTTTGCCCTCGGCGTCGTGGGTTGGGAACTTCTCGCCGGCCGCAAGCCGTTCGCGCGCGACTCGGACCACGACACGATGAACGCCATCGTGTCGGGCGACGTCGACCACCTTCGCGACGTGCGGCCCGACGTCCCCGAGGAGTTGGGGGCGATCCTGCATCGTGCCCTCGCCGTCGACCCGGAAGCGCGACAGGACTCGGCCCACGCCCTTCGCGACGAACTGCTCGCATTCATCGCAGCCAATGGCCTGCGTGTCGGGCCGCCGGCGCTCGCGGAGGCCGTACGCGGCCTCGTCGGGGAGCGGCACGAAGCGCGCGCCGCCGCCATCTCCGCCGCATTGGGGACCGAGGCGTTGCCCGCCCTGGAGACGGTGCTCGACGTCGGACTCGATGACGGTGAAACGGTCGACCTCGACCTCGACGACGACGAGGGACAGGCCCCCGCCGAAGGTACGCCGTCCGGCGTTGGCGCCCGCCCCGGCGAGGACGCAGCGGAACCCCCGCCAGAGGCCGGTCGCGCGCCGGTGTTCCCGCCCAAACGGGCCGCCACCACCTTGTCGCCTCGGTCTGCCCCTCCGGTGAAGACCGGTCCTCCCGTAGGGGCCATTCTGGCTGTCGTGGCGGCCCTCGCGCTTGGGGTCGGCTGGTGGATGACCCGAAAGGCGGCGGAGGCGCCGCTCCAGATCGTTCTTGCGCCGGTCCGCCAAACCGACGTCCTTCAAACGGCGATGGATCCGCTCCGCCGCCACCTCGAACAGCGTATGGGACGGTCGATCGCGCTGACCGTTGCGGCCTCGTACACGGCGGCGGCAGACTCTGTCGCGGCGGGTACGGCCGATGTCGCCGTGTTGCCGAATGCGACGGCTCGGTCCCTTGCAGCCCGGCGAAGCGACCTGCCGGAAGTCGCGCGTCAGACCCTGGGGGGCACCGCCTCGTCGGACGGGTACCTACTCGTTCGCCGCGGGGAGATCGGGTCGACGGCCGAGTTGAAGGGCACGACGATTTGCCACCCCGACACCCTGTCGAACACCGGCTACCAGCTTCCGCGCGCGTGGCTCAGAGCCCAGGGCCTCGACCCGGACGTCGACCTTTCACCACGCATCTCCGGCAACCATGACCAGGTGCTTCGGGACCTGCTCAGCGGCCTGTGCGATTCAGGCGGCACCTACTCGAACTTGTTCACGACGGCGGAGCCGCGCGGCATCCCCGTCTCCAAGCTCCAGGTCCTCGCTGTGACAGGCTCCTCCCCCCACGACGTCGTCGTCGGCAAAGCCAGCCTCTCGCCCCAGGACGTCCGGCGGTGGCGGCACGCGTTCACGACCTACCCCGGGTCGCCCTCGCAGACGCCCGTGATGGGTTTTGCGCCCCCATGAATCCCGTCGCCGCAGCGGCGGCGCTGGCGATGGTCACCCTGCCCGAAGCGGGCAGCGACGTCCGGGCGGAGGGCGACCGCTTTTGGGTCCAAACTGCGACCGGCGGCTGGTGGGTGGCTGCCGACGGCGCCCTCACCCCTACGTCGGCCGACGCGCCGTTCGACGGAGGAACCTGCTCAGCGCGCGCCGCCGTCAACGACGACGGCCACATGATTTCCGCGGGACGGTGCCAGATTCCGGACGGGCAAACGCCCGCCCTGTGGGTGGACGACCGGCTCATCGATTCGAACACCGGGGCGGTGTGGGGCCTCTTGCCTCTGGACGCGGACGCCATGGTCGCGTGCCGCCAAGACGACTGCTTCGTCTCCGATGCCAGCGGCCTGCGGCGGGTCTGGGCCAACGGGGAAGAACAGTTGCTCACGACGCGGGTCGACGACCTCGCCACGGGCGGCGCGTCGGTCGCGTGGCGGGTTGGCGATGTCACCACCCTCGACGGGTCGGTCCTACAGGGCATCGAGCCCGGCGACCTCGTGTCGAGCACAACCGCGCTTTGGCTGGTGAACGCCGAAACGGCGACGCGGATTCAATCCGGCCAGCGCCAAACGGGACCGCACACGGGCGGCGCTGGTGCGGCGACGACGTCACACCTTGCACGGCTCGAAGGCGCCACGCTGCACATCGGCGCACCCCTCAACGCCGGCCTCATTCCGCAGATGGCCCAGAGCCGCAGGTCGGAGTCCCACGTCGAGGCCACGAACGCCTGGCGACTCGCCACGCCCTGGGACCGGGACCGATTGGGCCGCGCCGAACCGCTTCGGACCTTCGCGATCGGTGGCGGCATCGAGGCAGGCGGCGTCGTCGGCCCCCAGCGGGGCGTGCTTGGGTCGCCGTGGCTGTTCGGAACGGTCGAGTTGAGCGCCGGCCGCACCCGCTTTTGGGTGGGCGCCGACACCGCGCCAACGGTCGTCCAATTTGGCGACGTGTTCCTTTGGCACCTCGTCGTAGGCCAGGCGGGCCTCACCTTCGGTAGTCCGCATCTGCGCGCTGGCCCCTTCGTTGGCGCGGGCCTTCTTCAGGCGCAGGCCGGCCTCCGAGCCTTCGCGCTGCCTTGGACGTTGCGCAGCGGCTACCACCACGGGATCGAGGGCCGAATCTCGTGGGTCACCGGTCCACAGACGGGCGAACTCACGACCGTCGTGGGATTGGTCGACGTGGCTTGGACCGTGCAAATCCCGACCAAGACTCCGGGCCCTTCGGCCAAGAATGCTGTCCTCCCAAGCTGTCATCGTCTCGGCGGCACCCTTGGCGTGTCCGGTGGGGTCACCTCGACGGGTTTGTCCTGGGAAGAACTCGGCCAACCCGAGCGCATCGAGGAGACCGCAAGTCCGGCCATCGCAGCGTGGTGCGAAGGCGACGGCGCAGCCGCACTTCTGATTTCGCTGGAGTCGGCGCCGCTCATCCGCTGGCGCGTCGCTTATGAGACGGGCGACGAGTCCCTTCACCGGCTTGGAAGCGTGACGGTGGGCCCCTCATTCGGCAACGACGCGATCCGCGTCGGCCCCACGATGACGGCTGGCGTTTTCGTTCTTGGGCCTGGCGCGCGAGTGGTTTGGACACCAGTGGCGCGTCCATCCGGCGTCCACATCGGCTTGGAAGGTCGCGCAACGTGGCAGCCGCTTGGCATCGCCGCAGGCGACGCCACGCTTGGCCTGACGGCGTGGCTCGATCCCAGAGAAGGAGTTCGAGCGCCGTGAGCGACGCCGCCCTCCTCGAATCGTTGGGCTACGCCGAGGCCGCGGCCCCATCGACGGGAGCGACGGGCGTGACGGTGTCAGACGGGCGGCCGCGGGCCATTCGCGTCGTCGGCGCGTTCGGGCCCGAGGCGAGAACGATCGACGCGTCGGGCACCATCGTCTCCGTGTTGCGGGCTGAGCCCCCGCTCCCCGAGGGCCTTTGGCGAAGCGCCACGCCCCTTGGCGATGACCTGCTCGTCGTCGTCGAAGGGCGTGCGCTCGCCCGCCTGAATCCCAACAACACCGCCCAGTGGGTTCAGCGCGGCGCCTTTCACCATGAAGTGCTGCCCCAATCCGACGGAACGGCGCTCGCGTTGGACCGCACTGCAGCAGCGGGCGCCGTTCACGATCGAGTCCTTACGCTGGATCTCGAAACCGGCGCCACCCTCGCCATCCTGGACCTGTTGCCCTTGGCCCGGGCTGCAGGCCTCCCCATCGCCACCGTCGGCGACCCCCTGCATGCCAACGCGCTGGAATGGACGACCTCGGGGTTGCTCATTTCGTTGCGCCAACCGTCGGCGCTTTGGTGGATTGACTTGGGCACCGCGAAGTCCACCCGTTGGACGACCGGTGCATGGGCCGCCCAACACGACCCTCGAAGCCTCCCCAACGGCGACATCGTCCTCTTCGACAACCGTGGCGCGCCCTCGGGGAGCCGCGTGTTGCGAGTGGATGCGGACGGCCGCGAGCGCGTTTGGGCCACGGGCTTCGACAGCCCCTGGTGCGGCGCCGTCGACCCGCTGGAGGACGGGGGCGTGCTCGTCACGGATGGCGTGGCCGGCCGCATCGTCGACGTCGGTCCCGACGGCACCGTCCGGTGGGCTTTCGCCAGCCCCTGGACCACCGGAAACGGCGCTTCGCGCGCGCTGCTCACCGAGGCCCGAGCGGTCCTCCTGCGATAGCCGGTCGCCTCGGAGCTGCCATGGATTTCAATCCGACGCCCGACGAGCGCCTTGTCGCAGACGCCGTGCGCACCGCGCTCGAAGCCCATCGTGCCGACCATGACCGTTGGCGCGAGATGGTGCACCGTCACAAGACCTTTCCGCCCGAGCTGTGGACGGCGATGTGCGACGCCGGAGCGCTCGGATGCGTTGTTCCCGAGGAGAACGGCGGCAACGGCCTTGGCCTTGTCGCGGGTGCCCTGGCCATGGAGGAGATGGCCGCCCTCGGTTTCGGCAACGCTTTGATGGTGCTCGGGACGATGGCCGCCACGGCGATCCTCCACCACGGTTCGGACTCGGTCAAGGCCCGCTGGCTGCCCCGCATCGCGTCCGGAGAGCAGAAGTTCTGCTTCGCCATCACGGAGGCCGACGCCGGCAGCAACGCGTTTCGCATGACGAGCCTGGCCCGGCGAGACGGCGATGGTTGGCGTCTCAAAGGCACAAAGGTCTTCATCACTGGCGCCGACGTCGCCGACCAAATGCTTGTCGTCGCTCGCACCACGAGCCGCCAGGACGTCGAAGCGCAGGGCCTTCCCCGCACCTTTGGCCTCGCCCTGTTCATCGTCAATACGCGTGCCCCGGGGCTCGGCCTCTCCCTCATTCCGACGCACGGCATCGAGGGAATGAACCAGTTCGAGGTCCACTTCGACGATGTCTTCGTGCCGGGCGAGGACCTCGTCGGCGAGCCCGATATGGGCGGCGTCGCCCTTTTCACGAGCCTCAATCCCGAGCGGATTTGTGCCGCGGCCCTCGCGAACGGAATGGCGCGCTACGCGCTCGACAAAGCGGTCAAGTACGCCAACGAACGGCGCGTCTTCCGCAACGCGCCCATCGGGTCCTATCAGGGCGTCTCCCATCCCCTTGCGCGGGTGCGCGTTTGGCTGGAGGCGAGCCAGTTGCTGACGCTTCGGGCCGCGTGGGCCTTCGACCGCAAGCTGGACCCGCGGACCGTGGGGTCCTACGCGAACATGGCCAAATACGAGGCGTCGCGGATGGTCATGGAGGCCGTCGACCGGAGCATCCAGACCCATGGCGGATACGGGTTCTCCGAGGAGTATGGCGTCATTTGGCTGTTCGAAACCGCTCGCCTGCTGCAGACGGCACCGATCAACAATGAGCTGATTCTCAGTTTCATCGCCGAGCACGATCTCGGTTTGCCAAGGTCCTACTGATGTTCTGGCTCCCCGTGGCAGCCGTCGCGGCTCCCGCAGACGACTCCGCCGAAGTGGCGCGCCTCGGCCACGAGATGGAGCGCCTGGCAGCTCGCGGGGCCTGGGATGGCGTCGACCGCGCCTACCGAGCCATCGAGGCGCTCCGCTTGAGGGGCGCCGCCGTCCCCGCCTCCCTCCACCTGCTTGGGGCTCACGCTTCCCAGGCCCGTGGGCAGATGAGCGACACCTGGAAGCGCCTGATGGAGGCGCGCAAGCTCGAACCCGTCCTCGCGACGCTCGAGTGGCTTTCGCGCATTGAGGTCGCCTACGGTCCCGTTGACCTGGTGGCGCGCAAAGGCTGGGAGGGCTTCGCCGTTCTCGAAGCGCTGGACCCCGGGATGGCGCCCGACGAACGTTCGACGATCCAGGCCGCCAAAGATGCCCTCCGGGATGAGCGCCGCTACAACGGCTTGTTGCCGCTTGGCCGATACCGCGTAGGTGACCAGACCTTCGAGGTCATTGGCGGCCCGCTCGTCCTCGTTGAACTCGTCCGGGGGACGGGGCCCGCCACCTTCCCCGAGGAACCTGTCGTCGACGTCGTCGCGCCGCCTCCGCCCGCCGAGCCCATCGGTCCTCCGACGCACTACACCTTGGTGCCGCTCCAGCCCGCGTCGCTGTCCGCACACAGAGACTGGGTGACGGCTGCGCGAGCCGCCCTCCTCGGCATCACCAACATTCAGTCCGTCACCGCGGCGGAGGCCGATGAGACGCTCCGCGCGACGCTGACGCGACCTGGCCTCGGTCGCCTTGGTCGTCCAGCCGCAGCGATGGGCCCCATCCTTGCCGAGGCGCTCTCGGCGGAGTTGGTTGCGGTGGACGGCCCCACGATCATCCTTCGCGGCACGTTTGGCGCCGATGAGCCGCTCCGGCAGTGGCCGCTCACATCGGCCTCGGGAAGTGTCGTCCCCTTGGCGGAGGCGGCCCTCCTCGAGCGGTCGGGCATTCGAGCGGCCGTAGACGTGACGACCGCACCTGGCGCCGACCCCACGGCCGTGGAGGCGGAGATTCGAGAGCTCTTGTCCGAGCTGCCGATGCGCTACGATTGTGTGCGTCGGCCACAGGTCGAAGAGACGCCCTGGGGCGGCGCCGTTCCGTGGGGTCCCCTGCCCTGACCGACCGTCGGGGTCCGTACGCCTCTCCCTACGCTTCGCTCGACTCGGAGTTCCGCGCCTTGCGTCGAAACCAGGCCAAGCGCTCGAGGAGGGTCCGCTCTTCGGCGGTGCGATCTGGCGCGTAGAAGGTGCGCGGGTCGAGGTCGTCGGGCCAATACGAAGCTGCGACCACGTGGTGACGGAAGTCGTGGGGATTTCGGTAGCCGTCGCCCGCACCTTCGCCGCGCGTCGCGGATGTCGGCAGCCGAAGGGCGCGCGGGACCGGCCTCGATCCGTCTCGGTGTACGGCCTCCAGCGCGAGTGCGACCGCCTTGGCCACAGCGTCGCTCTTCGGAGCGGCCGCCAGCCAGATGACGACCTGGGCGAGCGCGTACTGCCCTTCGGGCATGCCGACGGCCTGGATGGACTGAACGGCCGACGTCGCCATCCACAGGCCACGCGGGTCGGCGTTGCCGACGTCCTCGCTCGCAAAGACGACAAGGCGGCGCGCGATGGCGAGCGCGTCCTCACCCCCTTCGATCAGCCGCGCGAGCCAGTAGAGCGCGGCGTCGGGGTCTGAGCCGCGCATCGACTTGATCAGGGCCGACATCACATCGGCCGCGTCGTCTCGGTCGTGCCTCAGCGCCGCGCGATCGAGCACGCGCCCCGCACGTTCGGCGTCGATCGGGCCTTCTGGGAACGCGATGACGAGGCGCTCGAGGTCATCGAGGACGCGCCGCGCGTCGCCTGATGCGGTCCGGCACATCGCGTCGAGCAAAGCCGTTTCGACGTCGTTGGCCCGGCTGGCCAGCGGCCCGGCCAAGGCACGCGCGACGACGTCGCGCAACTCCGCCACCGAAAGCGGCTCGAGGTGCACGAGTTGGACGCGCGATCTCAGCGCGGGAGTCAGGGACGCCGTCGGGTTCTCCGTCGTCGCCCCAATCAGGGCGACGGTGCCGAGTTCCAGATGCGGCAAGAGCGCATCCTGTTGCATTCGACTCCATCGGTGGATTTCATCCAGGAACAACACGACGCCGTCCGACGGCGCTTCGCGCAGCAGCGTCCTCAATTCCGAGACGCCGTCCAAAACGGCGGACCGCGCGACGAACGGGCGGCCCGCGGCCTGGGCGAGCAGCCGGGCCAAGGTCGTCTTCCCGCAGCCAGGCGGCCCCCAAAGGACGATGGAAAACAGCCGCCCCGCCTCCGCCGCTCTCCGCAACGGCGCCCCCGGCGCAATCCACCGACGATGACCAACCAACCCGTCGAGGTGGGTTGGGCGCATCGCGGCGGCGAGGGACACCGTCACCTTGGTGCCTTCGACGACAGCGCGAAGGGGAACTCCACATCGACATTCAGGACGCCGGGAGGGGTCCAAGCGTGGAACGCGCGTTCGAGGCACGCGTACAGGCTTGGCGCAGCAAGCGTGCCGTACACCGAAGTGCTCGCGACGTGGCCATGGCTGTCCACGCGTGCAAACAAGAAGGCGTAGCCCTCCAATCCGGGCTGCAGAGCCGCTTGCCCTTCCCAGCACGTCTCAATCGCCGGCAACAACGCGGACGCGCTTTCGGCCAGCCGCGCCGAATCGGCCGCGCCGTTGATCCGAGGGTCATGGGCGACGACGCGAAGGCCGGGCGCATGCGACTGTGGCGACTCCGCAACCGCTGCGGCGGGCCGCGGCCCCGGCTGAGCGCCATCGGACCATGGCAGGCGGTTGCGGAGTTCGGGCCACGCCACGAGAAGCCCCGTTCCTTGGTCGCTGACGGGCAAGGTCGTGGTCACGTCGCGCGTCGACCCCGGTAGTTCCCACCACACATGCCATTCGAGGCCGTCTGTCCCCGCTTGGGCGACGCGCCGGATGCGGTGCCGCCCCTCGGGTGGCAACACGCTCGCAGCGCTGTCGACGACGAGCCGGTACACGCCCCTGCCCTTGTGCGACGCATCGAACTCGGCGCGCACGAGGGTGTCCTCCGCGGCGCGGCCGCCAAGCGGAGCCCCATACCGGACGACGATGTCGACGCGGTCGCCCACGCGCTCGAGCGCGACGACGGGGTCGACGGGTCCCGAATCCAGGAGGCGCAGCACCAAGGTGTCCGCTGGACTCACTGCCAATTCGGGCGGGGACAAGTCGAGCACGCGCTGCACGGCCGCAACACAGGCCTCGGGTGCCTGGTCGCACCCAAAGAACGCGGGCGTGACATCCTGCAGCCGACGCTCGACCCAAAAGGACTGGCCGAACGGATCGTAGGTCACAACCGTCACAAGCGTCCGGAAACCGTCCAGGCACCCGGAGCCCAAGAACAGCAGCGCAAACAAGGCGGCACGGCGCATACGCGTCGGCTATCGTGGCCCGGGGGTGCGGGATGGTGGCCTTGTGGCTGGCTTGTCGAGCGTCGATCGACATCCCGGACGAGGGCTCGTGGCTCAATGAAGGCCGCGTCTGCCTGGGCCCATCTGAAATCCAGGACACCGCCGGGGCGGTGACAGGCACCCTGGAATCTGATGGCAACCTCGTCGCCACCGTGACGTTCGAGGACTGTGGCGGCTGCTATGCGACCCTCGCGGCCAATTGCGTCCTGGAGCGAGAAGGCGACGCCATCGTGCTCAGCTCGGAGGCCTCGTACGTACGAGAGGACGCCACGTGCCCCGCCATATGTGAGGTGGTCTCGGCGACGTGTGAGCTCGAGGGGCTCCCCGCGGGCTCCTACGTCGTGACGCACGGCGCCGACGTAGCGACCCTGACGGTTCCGGGACCCGCGCCCCTCTGTTTCGGTGCTCAGACGCCGCCGGTCGAACTCGCTGCCGTCGAGGAGTGAACGAACGTTTCGCTACTCGGCGTCGCGCAACGTTCGAGCGAGGGCCGCCGCCACGTCATCGAGCCTGACGCGCGCCGCGGTGTCCGGCAACGTCGCCAAGGCACGTCGGGCGGCCCAACTCTCCTGAGCGGCCAGCCCCGCAGCGGTCGCCAACGCACCGCTTTCGAGGACGCGCCGCGCCAATTCGGCCGCTTCGACTTCGTCGCCTGAGGCGGAAAGGCGCGTCCAAGCGTCGCCCAAGGTGGGGTCCAATTCCGCAGCAATCACCACTGGCAGCACGGGCCGACCCGCGACCGCCCGCATCGCAAAGCGCGCGGGTTCGTGCCGGAGAAGGGCGGCATCTTCGAGCACGTGCCAGAGCCGGCCGAGGTGCTGGCCGTAGCGGCCGAGCGCGGCCACGGACGACGGCGACGCCCCTGCAACGTGAGCGCCGGCGCGGCAGGAAAAGGCAAACAGCGCGCCGCTGTGCGACTCGGCGTGATCCAGCCAATCCCCCCGACGAGGCACCCGGCCTCGCAGGTTTTCGCACGTCGCCTGGGCGTCGGCGAAGGAGCGGAGCACATCGACCGCGTCGCCCATGATTTCGGGACGGGCCGCTCGAGCCAGCTCCATCGCGCGCACGGAAACCTGTTGGGCGGCCAACCACGTGACCGCCGGACGGACGAACTTTCGAGCCACGCGGCGTCGCAGCCCGCCTTCGCGTCCAAGCGCGAGGTCGTGCATGCGCAGCGCGACGCCGAGTGCCTCGGCAGCGTACTGAGCCTCGTCGCCAACGCGGTCGGCGCCCGCGGCGCGCGCCGCCAAGGCCACGAGCACCGGGCGGAGGCGTGGGATGTCCACCCTCAGGCGAGCCAGCTCGACCGGACCGTGGCCGACGAGGTCCGCGAAAGCCTCTTCGCCTACGAGGTCGGGATCCCCGAGCAGGTCACTCAGTGGCGTGCTGGTCAATGGACGGCTTCGACCACCGTGGCGGTGGCCTGGCCGAAGCCGATGCACATCGTAAGCAGCCCGTATCGGCCGTTGCGCTGCTCAAGCACGTTCAGCAACGTCGTCGTGAGCTTCGCGCCCGACGCACCGAGCGGGTGCCCGTTCGCGATGGCGCCACCGAAGACGTTCGTCTTCTCGAAGTCGAGGCCCAACTCGCGTCCACAACCCAAGGCCACCGAGGCAAACGCCTCGTTGATCTCGACGACGTCGAGGTCGGACACCTTGAGACCAGCGCGCTCGAGCGCCATACGCGACGCTGGCACCGGGCCAGTGAGCATGATCGTCGGATCCACGCCTGCGACGGCCATCGACACGACCTTCGCGCGAGGCTTGAGGCCGTAGCGCTTCACAGCGGCGTCGGAGGCGAGCAGGACCGCGGCGGCGCCGTCGCTGATCTGCGATGACGACCCGGCTGTGAGGACCCCGTCGTCTTCGAACGCGGGTTTGAGGCCCGCGAGCTTCGCGAGACTCGTGTCGCCGCGCACCCCCTCGTCGAACGTGTGCGGGGTGCCGCCGACATCGACAGCGACGATCTCGCGATCCAGCTTGTTGCGTGCCGCGGACGCCCGCTGGTGCGACATCAGAGAGTAGGCATCGAGCTCTGCGCGAGTCAGATCGTACTTCTTCGCCACGAGTTCGGCCGAGCGTCCCTGAGGGATGATGCTGTAGTGCCAAGCCAGATCGTCGGGCAGCGCCGCCATGGCGCCGTTGAGGAACATGTCGGAGCCCATCGGGACACGGCTCATCGACTCGACGCCGCCGGCGACCACGAGGTCCTGAAAACCGCTCGCCACGCCCATCGCCGCGAAATGCAGCGCTTGTTGGGAAGAGCCACACATCCGGTTGATTTGGACGCCGGGCACGCCGACCGGCCACCCGGCTTCGAGGGCCGCGAGGCGGCCGACATTCATGCCCTGTTCACCGACGGGCGTGACGCATCCGTACACAACGTCGTCGATCAGGGCCGGGTCGATTCCCGTGCGCGCCACCAGGGCGCGCAGCGGCACCGCGCCGAGCGCCACCGAATGCGTCGACGCGAGCGCGCCGTTGCGCTTGCCGGTCGCCGTGCGAACCGCATCCACGATCCACGCCGTTCCCATCGAACCCCCTGCGCCGGCCATAGCAGGGGAAGCGGCGCCGGTGCCAGCCGACGATCGGGCCGCCGAGAAAAGCGGGGACCCGTTTGCGCCTCAGGGCGCCCAGATGCGGTCGAGCGCACCTTGGTCGTTCACCAACCTCTTCGCCAACGCGTCGCGTTCGAGGCCGAGGCCGCGGAGGCCAGCCAGCGCTGCTACAGCCCGAGCGTCGCCGCCCGCTACGACCCACGCGACGACGAGGTCGACGGCCGATTCTGGCCCTAGGTCGGCGTCGGCCCACGCCACAGCCTCCAAATCGCCACGGTCGAGCAGGACAAGCGAGGGGGTCCACCATCCTGCCCGCGCGGCGGCGGCGGCCACGGCGCGCGGCTCTCCACCGGCGAGCAGCGCGCAAGCGCCCTCGCGCCCCCGCCGACCCGCAAGCCGAATGAGCCAAGGAACGGGTCCCCACACGCGCAGGGCGGCCGAAACGACGGCGGCCCAGCGATCGTCTCGCAACTCGGCGAGCCGGGACGTCAGCTGGCCTGCGGGCAGGGCCGCCGAGAGCGCCTTGAGATGGGGCAACATCGCATCCACGAGCCGAGAGGATGGCGGAACCTGCGGCCCGAGGCAAAGGTCGACCGCGGCGACGGGCGAGCGCGCCACCAATCCGGTGACGAACGGGGCCACGTCGACCTCCCCCTCGAGCGCCGCCGTCAGCTGCTCGATGAGGGCCTCTCGGTCCATTCGTAGGTCCACGCCGCTGAGATCGCCCGTCCACATGGGCCCCATTTCAGCCTCCCCACGCCAATTCGGGGACGTCGACACCCGGCTCGTCTCCCCCGAAGGCCACGCGAACTCGGTCGGGGAGGCGCGGCACGACGAGGAGCCCATCACTGCCTTGGAACAACGGATGATCAGCAGGGAGCAAGGGTCGCCAGCCTTGGGCGCCGTCAGTGAACAGGCCCGTGAGTCCACGCGCCCCGAGCACGAAGCCCTCTTCGACACGGGCAACGGCAATGACCGCGTCGTCGTCCCCGCTCAAACGGGCGCGTACCCACGGCCGACCTGTGACGCCGCTCGCGTCGGCCCAACGCGCCTTGGAGGCCACCGCTGCATCGAAGCCCTTGCGAACATCGTCGACACCGGTACGGGCCAACCAGCACCAACCCGCGCCGACAGCACCGGATGCGCCGACGAACGGCCACATCCCGGCGCGGGGCGCCACTCCCCACATCATCGAAACACGACCCCGGCCGGTCCAGCTTCAACGTGTCCCACGACCACGCCGACGTCGCCAGCCGCTCGCCACGCCGCGGCGAGCGCTTCGCCTTCTTCGGCGGGTACCGCAACGAGCAGGCCCCCTGAAGTCTGCGGATCCAGGAGCAGCGAGCGGATGGCATCGTCGACGCCGGCGCCGTCGAAGCTGTCGCCTACGAAGTGCGCGTTGTTCCCTGTGCCGCCCGGCACACATCCGCCTTCTGCGGCCTCCCGTGCCCCTGGCAACCACGGCAGACGAGCACAGTCGAATACGAGTCGAACTCCCGTTGTCCGAGCCATTTCTGTTGCATGGCCGGCAAGTCCGTTGCCCGTGATGTCGGTGGCCGCAGACACGGAAAAGGCGCGGGCGCAGGCGGCGGCCGTTCGGTTGAGCCGCAGCATCGAGGCCACCGCCGGCGCCAGCGCAACCTCGTCGATCCGATCCCGCTTGCGGGCCGTCGTCAGGACCCCGGTGCCAAGCGCCTTGCTGAGGACGAGCGCGTCGCCAGGCCGCGCCCCGGCATTGCGCCAGATGCGGTCCGGGTGAACGACGCCGGTGACGCTGAGTCCGAAGAACATCTCTGGGGCCTTGACGCTGTGCCCACCCACGAGCAGTACGCCGGCCTCCGCGACCTTGAGCGCGGCCCCGCGAAGGACCTCCCGCAGGACATCTTCGGGCAAGATGTGGACTGGGAAACCCACGACATTCATCGCGGTCAGCGGCTCGCCGCCCATGGCGTAGACGTCGCTCAGGCTGTTGGCGGCAGCGATGGCACCGTAGGTAGCGGGATCGTCGACCACGGGCGTGAAGAAGTCAACGGTCTGTACCAGGGCACGCTCGGCATCCAGGCGCACGACTCCGGCGTCGTCGGCTCCCTCAAATCCGACGAGCAGCCGCGGATCGCGCTCCGCGGGGCCCAGATTGGCGACGACGCGGCCCAGAACCTCTGGCGCCAGCTTCGCCGCTCAACCCGCTGCAGCCACCGTGTGTGTCAATCGGACCATCCGACCTCCGGGCGACCCCTATCCACTTGATTCCGTTAGCAAGCCTCCCATGTGGTTCGCCGTCGGCTCCGCCTTCGCCGCCCCCGCGGCAACACCGTTCTCCTGCTGTGACGACCCTGCGCTCGCCCGCGTCGCAGCGTCAGCCCTGGCCCTTCACGACGCTCTGACCGGCGGCAAGGGCCGACCATCGACCACCATGCGAACTCTGGCGTCCCAACTCTCCGCCCTCGACCTCCGTGGCGTCGAGGCCATCGTCGCCGCCCAGATTCGCGAGGCCGCCGACCGGGGAAAGGCGTCCGACGACGCCGCCCGAGAGCAGTTCGCGACCGTCGCCGGTGGCGTCGCCTGGCTCGCCCTTCGGCACGAAGGAGGCGATCTTTCGGTGGTGGAGGCCGGGTGCGGTCACACGGCCTGGCTGCAGTCACCCGCGTCGGCCCCCGCGGGGCCCGGCTGTCGCGCCGACTGGCGCTGAACGCTCGGTCAGATTCGGACCTCCAGGGTGCCGCCCACCACGCGGTCGACGGCTTCGACCACAGCCATGCGCCGAGCAAAGAGCGCGTCCAGGCGCCTGCGGTCCAACGCGAGGGTGGCCGAGGCGGGCGACGTGCGGATCGCTGTCTCACGCCAAGCGCGGGGGTCCCGCATCCACGCGGCGAACGTGGCGCCAAGATGCACCATTGAGGAGGCCACGATGCCCGTCGCCGAGTTGCGCGGGATTGGGTGGTTCTTGGCAACGTCCACGACATCGTCCGGGAGGCCCCAGACCTCGCAGCACCGCGCGCTGGCGGCCATGTAGTTGCGCTCTACCCAGGGCAAGACCCGTTCGACCCCCGGAAACGGAATCGGAAGCGCCGCTGCTGTTTCGCATACGACCCGCAACGCGATCGGACGCCCAATCAGCGACACAAAGCCGCATTGGAATGCACGGCTCCCAGCGATCTCGCCTTCGATTTCGCGACACCACAACCCCGTGCCGACCGCGTGGCCCCACATGGTGCGGACCGTTGCGTCGACCGCCGGTGTGCCAAGAAGACGGCCGCGAATGCCGAGCGCCAAGGCCATCTCGCCCAAGCTGCGGTGGCCGACGCGCAGAACCGCGCTTCGCAAGTCCTCCACACGCGTCCGCGCGCCCACGGGATTCGCGAGCCCGATCACGAGCGACGACAAGGCGGGGTCTGACCGGACGAGTTCCGCAACAGACGTCGCGTCCGCATCCGGGTCGCGGAGGCCCTGGAGCAGTTGCACGACCACCACCGGCAACCTGGGAACTTCCCAGGCGCCGCGCAGCAACATCTCGGACGCTGCCCCGTCGAGTCTCTCGGACGCTGCCTCGTCGAGTCGGTCGAGAACGTGGTTCACGGCTCCGTCATCGGACGAAGCGCCCGCCGCTGAAGGACTCAGGGCTCTGAGGTGCCGCTGTCTTCCGTCCCAGAGTCCGCCGATTCCGGCTCGGCAGAGTCCTCGCTGACCTCGCCGGAGTCCACGGTTTCGTCGCCGGAATCCCCGTCTTCAGAGGTGTCGGCAGGCTCCGTGGGTTCGGTCGGAGACGTGCCAGTGTCCGAGGATTCCGCCGAGTCGCCCGGTTCGGTCGGGTCACCGACCCCGCTCCCCGTGTCCTCGTCGACCGTGGACCCCGAGTCCTCAGGCACCGACGTCCCCGAGTCCGCGGGGGGGACTGACTCCTCTTCTGTCGTCCCAGAGTCATTGACCGTGCCGGAATCGTTCAACGAAGGGTCGCTTCCGCCTACGGCATCGCCGCGATCCGTGTCACCCGAGTCGCCCGAGTCTCCGGCCCCACTGTCCCCCGAGTCCGAGCCGCTGTCCTCGCCGGTTTCCGCCGTCCATGCGGAGTCACCGGTTCCGTCGTCAGGCCCTGTCGGCGGCGTATAGGGCGTGTTCGTCGGCAACGCCGTGTCTGTCGGCGTGTCCTGCTGCGAGCATGCTCCCAGTCCCAACACGACGACCAACAGCCCGCGCATTCCAACTCCCGACAGCCGCATTCTAACGCGCCAACGAGGGGGCCGCGGCCAAAATGGCGTGCTCCCATCGGTCTACGCCGCGGCCGTCTTCGCGGGTCACACTTGCGCGGGCCCTCAACGTCAGGCCCGCGGCGCGGACCGCTTCAACGCTGGGTCCCAAAGCGTCGATGACCCCCGTCGGGCTCGCGCCGTCGCCCACGACGATGACGAGGTGCCCGCCAGGGGTGAGAGACTGCGCCATCGACGCGGTCCATTGATGTGTATCGAGGCTCCACTGTCGGCGGGCCTCCCGCTCCCCTTCACGCCAGGCCCGGCGAGCCCCCATCTCGCGGTCGACGCCCGTGTCGCGGATGCCCAACCAGGCATGTCGCAGGTGGTTCATCGGGACGTAGTCGTAGGTCGAGGGGTAAGGCGGCGACGTGACGACGAGGTCGACACGAAGCGCGGTCGCATCGCGCGCATCGCGTCGGACGATGTCGGCCGAGGGCGTACCTTCCGGAACCATCTCCTGAAGGGTCTCCAGAAAACGTCCGTATTCCCTAGCCTTTCGATGAAACCAGGTCGCAGTCGTACCCGGAGGCCGGTGGACGGCTTCTCGCCTGGCGCGCGTGTCGCTTTCGCGGAAGCTCGTCTTGATGAGAATCGACGAAAAGACCGCCCACAGCAAGTCGGCCACCGGACCGTCCATGGCCGAGATCCCGCTACGAATCGCCTCCAACTCGCACAGGACGTGAGGCTCGTACCATCGTTCCACGACGCGCCGGATGTCAGGCGGAGGCAGCTGGCGGGCCGAAGTGGCCGATGCGGCGAGGCGCCGCGCAGCGGCTCGCATCGCGGCGATGCCCTCAGGTCCGGGCCGGGCCGTTCGCGCCCGGGCGATGAGGACCGCAATGGGCGACACATCGCGGCCGTAGGCCGCTCGACCCGCGACGAGAGCCTCGACAGCCACGGTGCCGCCGCCGCAAAACGGGTCGAGGACGGACTTGCCCGGAAAGGCCGCGATCAAATCGCGCGCAGCCAAAGGGTGTAAAGCAGCCGGCCAGGCATGAAACCCGTGGGTCGCGCGGGTCAACGGCTCGTGGACGCGCAGGGCGGCGTCGAGCAGGGCGACGTCGGCTGCGTCGCCGTCCCCTTTGCCTCGACCGGCCCGGTGGCCCCATCGCTCACGAACGGCGCCGTCGGCCACCCAACCTCCGCCCGGCACGGTAGCCAACCCTCGGCGTTTCCGCCCGCGGCAACTCGCGGGTCCAAGAGCCAGAGGGTTCGTTGGCCTTCTCCGACCGCGAAATCCAAATGCTCTATGACCGCTACGCGGCGGTGCTGTTGCATCGGTGCCGGCGCATCCTTCGCGACGAGGCCCTCGCATGGGACGTCGTCCACGAGACCTTTGCGCGCGCGATCGTGCGTGGGGACGCCTTTCGCAACGAGGCCAGCCCCCTGACGTGGATGTACAGAATCGGGACCAACCTCAGCCTGAACCACCTCCGCGACACGACCGGCCGAGGGCGCCTTCTCGATCGCCGCGGAGAGGAATTGCACCCGGGCGGGGCTGAAGAGGAGTCCGCATCCATCGACCACGACCGCGTCCGTGAGCTGCTCACGACGGCCGACGACGAGACGCGCCGCATCGTCATCCACACCTTCTTCGACGACTGCACGAGGGACGAGGTGGCCCATCTTGTGGGCCTCAGCGTCCCCACCGTCCGCAAGCGCCTGAATGCCTTCCTCGACCTCGCTCGCGCCACCCTCGGTGCGTCGGCGGCCGCCGTCGCCTGCCTGGAGCTGCCATGGACCTGAACTCAGCGGGGATTCGTCCCAGCCGACTCCAACTTGACCGCCTCGCGACCGGCGAGTTGCCGGAAGGCAGCCTTGCCCTGGGGCCGGCCGAACGGGCCCACCTCGAAGAGCTTGAGGCGCTCTCCGCCACGTTGCCCCCGGTGGACGTCGCAGCGATTCGGGCGCGTGCAGTCCGGCTGAACGCGCCGGCGAATCGATCGCTTGGGCGCTGGTTCGCCGGTTTGGCCGCGGCCGCCGTGGTCGCCCTCGCCATCTGGCCGACGACGCCGCCCTCGACAACTCCCATCGCCTTTCGCGGCGGCGCAACCCTCGACGCTCGGCGAGTGGGCGAAAACGCGCTGGTGCCGTACCATGGCGAAGGCCTGAAGCCGGGAGACCCCGTCGTGTTCTCCGTCCATCCCGCCAACCACTCCGCGGTCGTCGTGTTGGCCATCGACGGCCGAGGTGAGGTCAGCGTGGCTTGGCCTGAGGCGGGCGAAGATCACCAGACGTTGTCGAATCCTCACGCGGCGACTTCCCTGCCCGGCTCCCTCGCGCTCGACGACGCTGCCGGTGACGAGCTCATTGTCGCCGTCTTTGGTGACGATCTGACGATTGAAGAGGCCAAGGACGCGATCTCCGGGCCCCTCGAGTCCGGTGGCCTGGAGGCCGTGGCCGCCTGGGCGCGTGCCCATCCCGACGCCGACGCCGTGCTGCTTCGGCGGGCTCCTTGATCCTGTTCGCTGCGGCAGCGCTCGCCGCGGAGCCGCTCCGCGTCGGCATCTTCGTTGGCAACAACCTTGGTGCCGCCGACGAAGCGCGCCTCGTGTTTGCGACGAGCGACGCGGCGAAGATGCGCGACGTCTTCATCGAGTTGGGCGGTGTCGACCCCCAGAGGGCCATCCTCCTCGAGAACGTCGGCCGGCAGGGCGTCGAGGCCGCCTTTGCACAACTGCATTCGACGCTGGTGGACGCGCGCAACGCCGGCCGGACGACCTCGCTCGTGTTCACGTACTCGGGCCACGGCGATGTCGATGGGCTGCACCTCGGACCGTCCGTGCTCACCCACGACGCGCTCCGAAGCCTCTTGGAAGACAGCGGAGCCGACGTCCGCGTCGCGATGTTGGACGCGTGCCGCTCCGGGGCGGCGCTTCGGGCCAAAGGCGTCGTCAAGGGGCCGAGCTTCGACCTCACCGTCTCCGCTGAGGCGGCGCACGGCACGGCGTTCCTCACGTCGTCAGCAGCAAGCGAGCTCTCCCAGGAGTCGGCGGACGTCGGGGGCGGCTTTTTCACCCACTACCTGCACACAGCGCTGCTCGGCGCCGCCGACCACGACCGCGACGGCGACATCACGCTGCCCGAAGCCTACACCTGGGTCCACGGGGAAACGGCCTTCGCGACCCGCAACGCGCCGGAGCGCCAAACCGCGAGCTTCGACTTCGACCTGAGCGGCGCGGGCGAAGTTGTCCTCACGCGGGTCGACGCCGCCACCAGCCACCTCAACTTCCTCGGCGACCTCAGCGGCACGTTTGCGGTCTGGGACGGCACCCGCAACCGGTACGTCGCCGAAGTCGACGGCAGCCGCCCCGTCACGTTGTCTTTACGGCCCGGCCCCTACGCCGTCCACCGAAGGCAACCCGGCTACTTGGAAGAAGCCCACTACGCGGTCCGGCGTGGCGAGACCCACTCCGTCGTCGACACGGACTTCGTGAGCGTCGCCTACGACGACGCCGTCTCCCGCGGACCGCTGGATGCCGCCGTTCGCAAGTCCCGCATGCCGGACCTCGCCCTGCGGGTCGCGATCGGGGGACGCCGCTTCGCCGCCGAAAGCGCCGCCGACGTGGCTTACGTCCCCGGACACCCCGTGCTCGGGCTCGACCTCCGCATCCTGCCACCGGCCCGACGCTGGGTGGGCTTCGACGTCCTGGCCGGCGGCGCGCCCACGTCGATTGTGGTCGACGGGCACAGCGTCGACTTGACGGTCTCGTCCTGGTCGGTCGGGGCCAACGCGGGTTGGGCGACGGGCCCCAACCTCGTCCGAGCCGGCCTCGGCGGGCAGTTCTCCGCGCTGGCCTTGGGTCGCCACTTCCCCGACCCGGCGCTCGGCACCCAAACCGCCGCGACGCTCGGCGGCGGGCCGAAGGGCTGGGTCGGCGTCCACCATGGCCGGTTCACGGCCGACCTCGATCTCACCGTCCTGCTCACGCCCCTCACCTGGGACGATGCCGTGACCTTCCCCATTCTCAGCCAACTGACGCTTGCGGCGGGTGTCCGATTCTGACCTTCCTGGCCTGCGGCGCCCCCATCTCCAACGACGTGTTGGCCGCCGACGCCGAGTTTCTTTCGGCGCTGCCGCCGACGACGCTCGGATCGCCCTTGTCGCTGCGAATCGCCACCGTGGGTAGCGACCCCGTTCTGCCACAACTCGTCGCCGCCGCCGCGGAGTTCGACGCGCGCATCGCTCAACCGCTTGGCGCTGCCGACGCCCTTCGCCCCGCCACTCCTGAAACGCGCAGCGCGGAGGTCCGCAGCTGGGACGCCGTCGCGGCCACGTGGCGGGAAGGAGAAGCGATCGCTGTCGGTTGGTTGACGGCCACGGTCCTCGCCCCGGACGACGGCGCCATCGAAGGGTCCTTCGAGGCGGCTACCGACGCGGGCGGCCCCTACGCGGCCACCGGTTCGAGCACCTCGTCGGGGGACGATGCGGGCACGCTCCTTTGGGATCGGGCGATCTGGTCCCCGACCGCGTCTCCGGCGGAAATCACCTTGTCTTGGGGCCCGGACGGCACCTTTGCCGACACGGCGGGATCGGGGGTCGTCCCCACCCATGAGGCCGTTGTGGGCGAGGTCTACACCTTCGACACCCGGCTCCTGTTGACGGAGGACGGCGTTGCATGGCCGGCGGTGGGGACCGTGTCCACGGGGCTCGACGGCGGAATCGCCGAGGGGGTGCTCTCCACGGACAAAGGCGATGTCCCCTTTACGGTCTGTTGGAGCGGCGCAGGCGACACGTTGGCGGTGTCCGGCGGCGAGGGCGTGCCGGCCGAGGGTGACGGGGGCCTGTGCCCGTAAGCAGGGCGGGTGGCTAGCCGCCGACGCGAACGATGCGCATCTCCCAGTCTGGTCCGAGCACTTCGCTCGTCTCGCCAGGTCCACCTGTGGCACGTTGACTCGAGTGGTAGGTGACCACCGTGTCCCCCTCCTCGTTGCGAGCGAGCCCGATCAATACCGCTTGATGCCCACTTGGGGGCTCGTGGCTTCGCCAGAATTGGATCAGGTCCCCCGCGACAGCCGTTTCGGCTGACACTTCCAGACCCCAACCTCGGGCGACCAAGGCGTCGACCACCCCGCCGTGCCCGACAGTTGGGCAGAACCAATCGACAACGAGTGCGTCGAGGGCCGGCGGATCGAGCAAGTTCCACAGCATCGCTTCGCCCTGCTCTGCGCTCCATCGGCGCCATGCTCTGAAGGTCACCGCCAGCACAAAACCGCAGCAGTAGGTCGCCCCGTCTGCGGCCCCTCGCGCGAAGACCCGCCCTGCAGCGACGAGGTCTTCACCCGTTCCGTCGTGCTCAGCGTCCCGCGGATTGTCCGTCGGCGACGCCGAAGGCCCCGGCGTGAAACGGTAGGCGCCGTCAGTGACCCGCTGGGCCTCCGCGAGGATGGACCCATTGAGCTCGCCGAGCGGCGGCACACTCACGGCGCGGCCCCCGAGGTCCAGAAGGCGGGGCCATTCGGCGGCACCTCCAGTTGCAGAACATGGGGCCCTTGTGGTCCTTTCACCCAGAACTCGAAGCTCGCAGAGATGCCGTCCTCCCCACTGGACCTCAGGCCGAGTGGGGGGGCGCCGACCCCGTCGGCCTCGGTGACCAGTTCGACATCGAGCCACTTGGCCGCGAGCCACGCGACACCGTCAGGGTCCAAATTCGTCATGGGTGCCCCGTACCAGTCCAGCAACCTCGGCAGGTCGTTGGGCGCGTCCGTGGCGAAGGTGACGCCGGGGCCCAGCCAAAGGGTCTCGTCACCGCGACGGTGGGCCAACAGTCCCGGCAAGTCGTCCGCCGGCTTGGGCGTAAGGCCATCGATGACGGGTGGGGGCAACGGCGCCCCACCCTGTGAGGCCCATGATGACGACGCTGCCGCCGCAGCCGAGGCCTCTGCCGTCGCCCCCGCGACACGCCAGGCCTCGGGACCTCCGGCAACCGACTCGCCGCTTGCGGCCAGAATGGCCGCAAAGTGCTGTTCGGCGATCTTCGCGACGCTCGTCCCCTGTAGGAGGTGGGCGGGCGAAGGAGCCGGCGCGGGCGCGGGCGCCGCGTCCTCCACCGCTTCATCGGAAGCGCGGAAGCACGCAAGGAGACCCACGATCACCATCGGTCGTCCACAAGCACGCGGCAGGGTAACGCAACGCCGTGCTGGCCTTGTGGATCGCTTGTACGGAACCGCCCCTCCCGTCCTGGGTGGATCCTCATTGGGACCTCTCGCAGGAACACGTCGAAGGCGGCCTTCGGCTCCGAACCCGGGTGGGCCGCGCCGGCGTGAGTCCCATCGCGGCCTGTGAAGCGCTGCGGACGGCCACCGACCTCGCGCCTCGCCTGGACGACCATCTCCGACGGCGGCGAGCCACCTCCGCCGACACCGCTGCGTTCGACGCGTCGCTCGCCGCCCTGCCCATGGCGCTGCCGGGTCTGCGCGTCCTTGGCAGCAATGCGGCCGTCAGCGTCGCCGTGGACTACGTCGAACTTGCTTCGGCCGTCGGCTCCGGCTCGATCGAGGATGACCTCGTCAGCGTGGGTGCCCTCGTCTCTCCGGACGCCGCCTGGCGAGGAGACACGTGCACCCACCCCGAACAGGCGGTCGTCTGGTTCGGTCGGTTGGCGCGCAACTGGGAGGGCGCGACCACCTGTTTCCAGGACCGCGTCCAGCCGCTCCTGGCCGGCGTCATGGCCGAGATCTGCGAACGCCCTTGTGCCACGGCCGACCGCGATTCCTTGCTCCCCAAACTCGCCGCCCACGTCGTCTTCGGCGGGCCGCGCTGCGAGGAGCGCTGGGTCGCGACGCCGCCCGACGAGCGATAGGCCGGTGCCCCGCCAACTGGGAGCCGCCTTGGGTAGCCTGCCATTCGTCCCGCCCCTCGAAGACATCCGTTTCTGCCTCTTTGATCAGTTCGACATGGTCGGCAGCTACGCCGGCATCGAACGGTTCTCGTCCTTCGATCGGGACACCTACGACGCCACCCTCGACGAAGCGGCGCGCATCGCCACCGACGTCCTCCACCCCATCAACGCGGTGGGTGACCGGGTCGGCTGCAAACTCGACGCCGACGGCAACGTGACCACGCCGCCAGGCTTCCGCGAGGCCTGGACGACCATGGCGGAAGGCGGTTGGATCAGCGTCTCGGCCCCTCCAGAGGTCGGCGGCGTCGGCTTCCCGTCCCTCATGTCGATCGCGGTCGTCGAACAGTTCATCGGCGCCGCGATGGCCTTTGAGATGTACCCAGGCCTCACGGCCGCGGCGGCGCGCGTGATCCTGCATCACGGTCCCCCTCACCTGCGCGAAGGCGTCGGACGCAAGATGTTCACCGGCGCCTGGTCTGGCACGATGTGCCTGACGGAGGCCGGCGCTGGCTCCGACGTCGGCGAAAACCGTTGCCGCGCCACGCCCGTTGGCGACGGCGTGTTCCACCTCGAAGGCGAGAAGATCTTTATCTCCGGCGGCGATTCGGACGTCGCGCCAAACGTGGTCCACCTCGTGCTCGCCCGGACCCCCGACAGCGCGCCAGGCACGCGCGGCCTGTCGCTGTTCATGGTCTCGAAGTTCGACTTCGACGACGCGCTTGAGCTTGGCGAGCGCAACGGCGCAAAGGTCACCGGCATCGAAGAGAAGATGGGGATCCACGGAAGCGCCACGTGTACGCTGCTGTTGGGCGCCGACCGCCCCTGCAAGGGCATGCTCGTCGGGAACGAGCATCAGGGCATGGAACTCATGTTCCTGATGATGAACGAGGCGCGCATCGGCGTCGGCATGCAGGGCGTTGCGATTGCCTCGGCCGCGACGTCGTACGCCATGCGCTACGCAGCCGAGCGCAACCAGGGCAGCGACGCCGCCCGCTTCCGCGACCCGCTCGCGCCGCGCGTCCCCATTTCGACACACGCCGACGTCCGCCGCAACCTGATGACGATGAAGGTGACGTCCGAAGCGCTGCGGTCGCTCCTCTACCGCCTCGGCCATCGCTTCGATCTCGCCGAAAACGACCCGGTCCGCCGGGCCGCCCTCATCGGACGTGTCGAACTGCTCGTTCCGGTACTCAAGTCCATCGCGACCGACCGCGGCTTCGACGTCGCAGCGATGGGGGTTCAAGTGCTCGGCGGGTATGGCTACATCGGCGAGTACCCGCTCGAACAGCTCGTCCGCGACATCAAGATCGGCAGCATCTACGAAGGGACCAACGGCATCCAAGCCCTCGACCTGCTCGCCCGAAAAATGCGCCAGAACAACGGCGCCCTCGTGCAGGAGTGGATGACGGACGCGCTGGCCGACATCGAAATCGGCAAGGCCCAGGGTTTCGGCGACGAGGCCGACGCGCTTGGCAAAGCCGTCAACGCGCTCGGCGCCACGGCCATGCACCTCGGCATGATGGCGATGAGCGGCAAACTCGACGCGGCCCTCGTCATGGCGACCCCCTTCCTCAACCTGTTCGGAACCGTCCAGCTTGGCCTGGAGTGCCTCGACCAGGCCGCCGTCGCGAAGCGCGTCATCACCGAGCGGGGCCCCACGCCCCACCTCGAAGGAAAGGCGCACAACCTTCGGTTCTACGTTCGCAACTTGCTTCCCCACGCCACGGCCCTCGCCAAGATCATTCAGAGTGGCGACGACACCTGCATGGCCCCTGGCGCGCTGGGCTGAGCCATGCAGACCATCCTGTTCGCGTGTGTCCACAATGCCGGACGCAGCCAGATGGCGCGCGCATGGTTTGACCACCTTGCCGACCCGACTCTTGCGCGGGCGCTGAGTGCCGGGACTCGACCCGCTGCCAACGTCCAACCCAACGTCGTCGCTGTCATGGCCGAGGTCGGCATCGACGTGGCCGGATTCGTGCCACAGAAGCTGACCCCTGAACTGTGTGAGGGTGTCAGCCGGCTGGTGACCATGGGCTGTGGCGACGAATGCCCCAACGTTCCCGGGATGATCATCGAGGATTGGCCATTGCCGGACCCCAAAGGACGCGACCTCGCTGACGTGCGCGCCACGCGCGACGCGATTCGCGACCGCGTCGCTTCGTGGCTCGCGACCCACGGGCTCGCCCGAAACACACGCTAGACACCCCAGGGAGTACCGTGGACCCGGTCATTGCCAGCTTCTGCCGCTTCCTCGACGCGAGCCCGACGCCCTGGCACGCCGCGGCCACCGCCGCGAAGGCCCTCAGCGCCGCCGGCCTCGTGTCGGTCGACCCCGCCAACCCCTGGCCCGCCTGCCCGGACGGCGGGTTTCTCGCTCAGGGCGGCACCGTCATCGCCTGGCGACCGGGAACGCAGTCGGCCGACGACGCGGGTTTCCGGCTGATCGCCGCCCATACGGACTCACCCAACCTGCGGCTGAAGCCCCAACCCGTGCAACGCGGCCACGGACTCGTCCGACTTGGCGTCGAAGTGTACGGCGGAGTGATTCTCGCGACCTGGGCGGACCGCGACCTCGGGTTGGCCGGCCTCGTCCATCTCCGGGGCGGCCGCACGGTGCAGGTCGACCTGCGGCGACCGCTGTGCCGCATCCCCAACCTCGCCATCCACTTGAACCGGACGGTCAACGACGACGGTCTCAAGCTGAATCCGCAGACGATGTTGCCGGCGGTCCTTTCGCTCGACGTCGACGGCCCGGACCCGCTCAAGGCCCTGCTTGCGGCGGAGGTCGGCGCTGGCGTCGACGACGTCCTGACGTGGGATCTGTGCCTCGTCGACGTCGCGCCGGCCACGATCAGCGGCGCCGACGGCGCGTTCCTCCATTCCGGCCGCCTCGACAACCTGGCGATGAGCCACGCGGCCCTCGAAGCCTTTCTCACGGCGTCGCGCGGCAACGCCACCGCCGTCATCGCCCTCTTCGACCACGAGGAGATCGGCTCGCACACGAGCCGCGGCGCCGACTCCAATCTCCTCGAGCGCACGCTCGCCCGTTTGGCCGCCGACCCGGCCCGCGCCCTCGCCCGCAGCGCCTTGTTGTCGGCCGATATGGCCCATGCCGTCCACCCGGCCTGGCCGGACAAACACGAGCCGCACCACATGCCGCGCCTTGGCGGCGGCCCCGTCATCAAGCAGAATGCGAGTTGGCGCTATGCGACCGAAGGTGCCGCCGCGGCGCGCTTCGCAGAGCTGGCCGAGGGGGTCGGCGTCAAACCGCAGTGGTTCGTGACGCGCAGCGATCTCGCCTGCGGCAGCACCGTGGGCCCCATCGTTGCGGCGCGGCTCGGGGTGCCAACCGTCGACATCGGCAACCCGATGTTGTCGATGCACTCTGCGCGCGAGATGGCCGCCGTGGCCGATCACGCGCCCATGATTCGCGTCATGGCGCGGTGGTTTTCGAGCTGACAGGCCGGACGCGAAAGCCCGTGCCCGTGGACTCGACGACGGCACCTTCCACCGTCGGCAGGCCGGCGTCCGGCATCTCGGCGCGCGCCCCGCAGGCCACGACCCGCCGCGCCTGAACGGCTTCGTCGACCTGCCAGGCCAGCGCGACAGGACCGGCGACGCCCACACACGTGACCTCGCCGTCCATCAGCCGCGGCAGAGCAATGGAGACCGTCTGACCCCATTCCGCCTCCAACAGGCGTCGGGTGAAGCCCACGCCGGCGGTTTGGAAGGTGACCAACTGCTCTGGCGGCTTGAACCACACCGCGAAGCGCCCGTCGGCGTCCGTGGTGGACGAGGCTTCCAACGAGCCGACCACGAGGCCGACGACGGGTCGGCCCGCGGGGTCGACGACGCGTCCGACCATCCCACGGTCGCCCGACGTCTCTGGGGACAAATGGCAGGCGACCCACGCGATCCACATGGCCCACCCCTATCGCCATCGCACACAGGGCAGCGATAGCCGGCCGCCATGGCCGAACGCTTCAACGATCGCGTCTACGCCCGCGTCCGAGAGGTGCCAGCGGGGCGCGTCGCCACCTACGGTGACGTCGCCGCCTCGCTTGGGAGTCCTCGGGCCGCCAGAGAGGTCGGTTGGGCGCTCTCCGCGTTGCCCGAAGCGTCGGACGTGCCATGGCAGCGGATCCTCAACGCCAGCGCGCGGATCAGCTTCAAGGGCGACACCTGGCGGGCGGTCGCCCAACGGCAGTTGCTCGAGGCCGAAGGTGTGGTCTTCGACGCCGATGACCGGGTCGATTTCGCCACGATGCGGCACCGTTTCGGTCCACCCGCCGCCTGAGACTATGTAGGACTTCCCCCCCGAAGGTTGGCGGGAACCGCTACGGCGATGCGGGCGGGCGGGTCGAGCCGCAATTCGGACATGATCCGAGTGAAGGTCGCCACGTCGCGTCCCCCGCCGAGCCGCGGGTTGTGCGCTCGCTCCTCCGCCACGGTCGTCACCGTACGCCCGTGGTAGTCGTGCCCCGGGTACAAGAGCGTCGACTCTGGCAGGCTCAAGATGTTCTGCCAGACGGACTCGTAGAGCAGCGCCGCGTCGCCGTCCTGAAAGTCGGTGCGCCCACACCCTCGGATGAGCAAGGCGTCGCCTGTGAACGCGCGTCCATTGGCGTGGTCGACCCAACTGCAGCAGCCCGACGTGTGGCCGGGCGTCGCGCGCGCCTCCAACGCGATGCCGCCGAACCGGTACACGCCGCGGTCGTCGAGGCACACGTCGGCGCCATTGCAGCATCGGCGTAGCGCCACGGTCTTCAAGTTCGGGAAATGGCCCCGCAGCCGCCACGCGCCGGTGATGTGGTCGGCGTGCACGTGGGTCTCGATGGCGGCCACGAGGTCCAGGCCAAGATCGCGAACGAGACCGGCGTCCCGGTCGGCGTGGGTATCGACGGAGTCGATGAGCACCGCCTGCCCGGCGTCCCCCAACAAGTAGGTGTAGGTGCAGGTTTCGCGGCAGAAGAGCTGGCGGAACGTCATGCGCGTTTCTACCCTGGCCACTCGCCGATCCGCACGATCTCGGGGTGCAGCCAAACGCCATGGGACGCGTGGACCTCGCTTTGGACCCACGCAATCAGCGCGGCGATTTCCGTGGCGTTGGCCCCCCCGAGGTTCTCGACGAAGTTGGCATGTTTCGGGCTCACCCGAACGCGCCCCCGCACGTGCCCCTTGAGCCCGGTCGCCTCGATCAAGCGGCCAGCCGAATCCCCTGGCGGGTTCCGGAACGTGCTGCCGCACGTCGGGACGTCGACGGGTTGGGTCGCCGCACGTCGAGCCAGGTGCGCCTCGATGGCCGCGCGCGAGGCCGCGGCATCTCCCCGCTCCAATCGGAGCGCGACTCGGCACACGACGGCGCCCGGCGGCAGGGCGCTCGTCCGGTAGCCGAAGGCCAGCGTCTCGGCGGACAGCCAAGTGACGGCCCCGTCCGGGGTCACCACCTCGACGCCCACGCAGGACCGGCTCAAATCGCCGAGGTGGGTGCCCGCGTTCATGCGGACGGCCCCACCAGCCGACCCCGGGATGCCGGCCGCCCACTCGAGACCCGTCCAGCCGGACTCGAGCGCGCGGCTGACGAGGGACACGAGGCCCGCCCCGCCTCCGAGGACCAGCTGATCCCCGTCGACATCAATCGACGCCAACGCACCGGCCAATCGAAGCACGACGCCGCGCACGCCTGCGTCCGCCACGAGGACATTCGATCCCTTGCCAAGGACCGTCACAGGCAGCCTCTCGGCGCCGGCCAAGGCGACCGCCTCCCGCAACGAAGTCGTGTCGTGCACAGTCACATGCAAGTCCGCCGCGCCGCCGACGCGCCACCACGTCCGCTTCGCAAGCGGCGCCGCGAGTTCGACGCGCGCTCCGGTGGCCGCCAATCGGGCCACCAACGCCTCGGGGACAGCCATGGACGGCGATACCGCCGCAGCGGCGGATCGGCCACAGTTGTGTACCTTCTGTCAGGCGGGCCCCCCGACGCAACGATCTGCCCCACCAGCGGCCCATCTTACGGTACACTGACCTTCCGGAGAGACCATGACGGTCATCATCGCCCTCGTCTCTTGCGGCTCCCCCGAAGAGACCAAGCCAACTCAGCAGGTCGCTCCTTCCCTTTCGCGCGGCCAGGGCCAACCCTTCGGGCCGGCCGACGCGATCGTCGACTGCAATGGCGGCGGAGACTTCACGACGATCTCGGCGGCCATCGCAGCGGCCACCGCTGGAGACGTCATCGAAGTGTGGCCCTGTACCTACCAGGAGCGCATCAACTTCGGCGGTCGCGACCTCTGGATCAAATCCCGCGACGGCTCGGCCACGACCATCATCGACGCTGAGAACCAGGGCACAGCCGTGACGGTGGAGTCGGGTGAAGGCGACATGACCGGCCTCGTAGGCTTCACGCTGCGGCGCGCGTCGACCCAGGCCGTCCACGTCGACCTCAGCGCGATTCATCTGCGCGACATCGCCATCCGCGATTCCGACGCTTCTTACGGCATCCTCAGCGCCTCCGCCGACCTCGAACTCGACCAGGTCAGCATCGACGCCAGCAACGACTTCTCGGTCGCTGGCGTCTACGCCGACCGCGGCAGCCTGGTCGTCCACGCCTCCGACATCGACTGCGCTGGCGCCAACATCGGCGTCTTCTCCGGGCACGGCGCCTGCTTGATCGACTGGTCTGAGCTCACCTGCACGAATGGCGGGTCCTACGCCTTCGATAACGAGCACACCGTCGGTCGCCTCATGCGCACGATCTTGCGCGGAGACTTCTTCATGCTGAGCGAAGACGACAAGCCCGACGACGGCATGTTCGTCCTCGGCAACATCATCGATGGCGATGTCGATGTCGAGTACGGCACCATCGACCTCGTCAACAACGTCATTCAGGGCCAGTTGAATCTGACGTTGGCCACCCTGCCAGCGATTCACAACAACGTGTTCCTCGGGCAGGCCTGCTACATCTCGACGGACACCCTCGAGACTTACCCGACGAACAACAACTTCTTCAACGGGGACAGTTCGTGCGGGTACGTCGACTACGTCGGCGCGGACGGCAACATTGCGGAAGAGCCCGGATTCGTCAACCCGATGGCATTCGACTTCACACTGGCGGCGGACAGCCCCATGATCGACGCCGGCCTCAACGACCCCTTCTGGGCCGATGTCGACGGCTCCCGGGCCGACATCGGCGCCTACGGCAGCCGCTACTCGATCGGCGGAGGTTGGTGATGCGCCCCTTGATGCCAATGGCCTTTCTCCTCGCGTGCCATCCTTCGGACGGCCTGACGATCGTCGGCCCTACGGATGCGGACACGGACACCGTGACACAGCCGCCGCCCCCGCCCCCGCCCCCGCCCACGCCGACCACGGACGGGACGACAGACACGGACCCCGACACGGACACGTATTCCCCGACGGACACCGACACGGATGACCCCACGGGGACAGACACCGACACCATCACGCCGCCGCCCACCGAGCCGAGCGACGAACCCATCCCGGACATCATCGTCGATTGCGAAGGTGGCGCCGACTACGAGAGCATCCAAGCCGCAATCAACAATTCGGTTTCCGGCGATTTGATTCACGTCATGCCCTGCATCTACCGCGAGCGCCTCGACCTCGACGCGAAGACGGTAGAAATCGTCGGCGTCGGCGGTTCGGCCGTCACCATCATCGACGCAGAACAGGCCGGCACGGTCATCGACATCGAGTTCGGCGAAGGCCTCGGCATGCGTATCGCCGGCTTCACCGTCACCGGCGGCCTCGACGACGTCGAGGGCGCCGGCATGGAGGTCAACCAATCCGTCATCGAAATGGAAGACGTCGTCTTCACGGGTAACGAAGGCTTCAACATCATCCACGCCTTCGGTGGGATGATCGACCTTCACAACGTGCACATCGTCGGAAACGACATTTCTGGCGGCGACGGCTCCGGGATTTACGCCAAGGGCGGGGGCCTGAGCGTCTCGGACAGCGTCATCGACTGCGACAACGGGCTCAACGGCTTGTGGCACCACAACTCGCTGGTGATGTCGGATACGACCATCACGTGTTTGGAGGGCTACGCCCTGCACGACTACCACGGCGAGGATCAAATCCGTCGCTGCAAGCTCATCGGTGGATTGGCTGGGATCTACGCCTACGACACGGAGCCCACGGACGAAGAGCCCGATACACCGTCTGAGCGGCTGTGGGTTTACAATACCGTCGCCGTAGGCGCCATCGGCATCGACATGCGCTGGATGGACGCCACCATCATCAATTCGATCGCCGTTGGCGAGACTTCGGCGATTTCGTTTCTTGACGGCAATCCAAGCCTCATCGAAAACACCCTCGCCATGGGTGCGGCCTGTGGGCTGACCGTCGTCGGAACGTCCGTGACGACGAACTACAACGCCACCTGGGACAACGACGCACCCGGCTGCGGCGCCGCCCTTGATGCCGTCGTGAACACCGACCCCATGTTTGTGAACTACCCCGACGACCTGCACCTGATGGCAGGCAGCCCGCTCATCGACGCTGGCGAACCCGGCGCAGCGGCCGGCGACGCCGATGGGACGCCCAACGACATCGGCATCTACGGTGGCAAACTGCCCTACGAAGATTGACGGACCGTGGCTCGCTGCCGCTACGGCAGCGTCCACCCGTCGAATTCCGTGAAATACCAGTAGGGCGAAATCACGTTGTTTCGCACCTCGTTTCGCCAGGCGCTCTTGGTGTCGAGCTTCCAAAGAAACGCGTAAGGTCGCACGCGAGCGAGGTGCGCGTGCAACGCGTGGTAGGCGTCACGGGCCTGGGTGTCGGTCGCTGCAGCCCGATGCCGCCCGATGAGCGCGTCGGTCTCGGCGTCCGACCAATTGAACAGGTTGAGGCCGCCGCGGTCGCCCCGTCGCGTCTCGAAGAGCGGGTCTACGCGCTCGTCATGGCCAAACGACCAGCGCCCTACCAACAGATCGTACCGATCGGCCAGCCCCCCCGAAAGCCCTTCGGATTGCCACGTGTCGTTGGAAATTCGTTCCACCGTTCGGTCGAAACCCGCCCCTTGCAACATGTTGCCGATCTGCGACAACAGGTCGCGGGCCTCGAGGTCCAGCAGGGCATGTTGGCCAATGCGCAACGTCAGTGGTTTTCCGTTCACCGTCCAACGTCCACCGATCAACTTCCCGCCGGCCGTCGCCATCCGACTGCCCACCAGGGCCAAGTCGGCGCGCTCGCGAATCGGCACGCTTCGGTTGGCGTAGGGCGACGACGGCACAAAAGGCCCGGAAATGAACGCGCAAGGCGGTGACGGGTCTTCGGGGTCGTAGCCAAGGGTCAAGTCGCGCAACCGGGTCCGGTCGATGGCAGCGTCGATCGCCTCGCGTAGCGGGACCGTCGGCAGCGTCTGAGGATTCAGCGCGATGAACCACCACGACTGCAAGTCGTAGTTCTTGAGACCGACCTCGTCGGAGGCCGCGACTTCACTGCGGTAGGCGGGCGGGATGCTGATGGCACCGTGGACCCCGTTGGACAGCAAGGTCCGTACGAGGATGAGCGGGTCGCCCGCCTCCTGGAGCAGCCCCTCGCCGATTTGCGCCGTGTGGGCCCCAGTGTTGCGCGCCGTATACCGAACCTCGCGGCGCCCCAAGCCGGCAGACATCGGTCCCGTCCCAGTCGGACGGCTCGAGAAGGCGTCGTCGGGACGCAATTCCGTAGACGCGAAACGATGGGCGGGAAGCAGGGGGAACGCGAGCCGGTCCGGCGCGTTGTAGACAGCACGGTTGAATCGGACCGTGACCGTATTCCCCTCCACGGTGCAGCCTGCGAGGTCCGCCCGCGTTGCCTGCGCCACCGGGCTCGGCGTCAGAGGGTCCAACAGGGCCGACACGGTGAAACAGAGGTCCTGCGCGACCACCGGCTGGCCGTCGTGCCAGGTCAGGCCATCGCGCATGCGCATGCGCCAACCGCGACCTTCGTCGACCGCCACCCCATCCGTCACCAGCCGGCTGCGCAACTCGTGCGTGACGGCCGACCGGTAGTAGATTCGATCGAAGATGAGCTCGGATGCCCGGCGATCGACCATGCTTCGCCCGTACAGGGGGTGCAGCGTGGTCGGTAGCGACGTCTCGTACCAAGTCAACGGTGCCGCCGCCGCCAAGCCGAAGGCGGCCACGACAAGGAGCGCGACGCGCATCACATCTCGACGAGCCAGGTCTCCGTCCCGGTGCCTTCGATGTGTTGGAGGGCCAGCGGCTGGCGGACCCGCGTCTTGTCGCGTCGGAGCAACTTGATGCCGCGCATCGAGGCGAAAAGCGCTTTGAAATCTGTGTCGGGGACGCTGAAGGGCGGTCCGTCGAAGCCCGTTTGGTCGTAGCTGAAGACGTTGACCATCGCCTGCGCTCCTGCGCGAGCGAAGCTCCGCAAGCGCTGGACGTAGGCGGCCCGACGCCCAGGGTCGACGTTGACGAGGCCGCCGCGGTCCCAGAGCCGATCCATCGGACCCAAAACGGTGGAGTCCATCTCGAAGAAGTCGGCTTGAATCAGGGTCAACGTGCCGCTGCGCCAAGAGCGGTAGGGGCCCACCTGTTCCTCGACAGGCTCGAGACCGGCCTCCTCGAAGACCGTCGTGATCGCCTCGGAGACGAATTCGATCCCGTACACATCGTGGCCGCGGGCGGCGAGCCACGCGAGATCCAAGGTCTTGCCGCACAGGGGCACGAGGATGCGGTGGGCACCGCCCTGAAGGAAATTCGGGCCGAAGTCGACCAGATCGCGGTGGACCGCGGTGCCGTGCCAGGGCAAGCGCCCGGCGCGCCACTCGCCTTCCCAATACGAATGGTCCATCCTACCTCCAGGCGCCATCGGAGACAGGCACCCTGCGAGCCGCACGGCTAACGCGTGGGAGCCCTTCCCGCACCGTCGGCGTCCCGGGTCACCCGGCGGCGAGTCCGCGCAGGGCGTCGACCAACACGGCGACGTCGCCCTCCGAGTGGTACACGTTGGGCGTCACGCGCAGGCCGCGGACGCGGGGATGGGCGATCGGCGTGATGTGAATGCGCCACCCCTTCCACAACGCGTCCGCTTGGGCCACCGGGTCGCCGTCCCCGATCTGGACGACCCCGATGCCGCCACTCCGCTTGGGGTCATTCTCCGTCAACAAGCGCACGCCCGGTGCACCCTTCACGCCGTCCTGCCACATCCCCCGAAGCGCATGCAATCTGGCGTGTTTGCGCTCGATGCCGATGCGCCGGTGCAGGGCCAGAGCCTCGGCCACCGCATTGTGTGCCGCAGCGGGGTGGGTGCCGATCTCCTCGAATTTGCGAATGTCGGCGTCGAGCAAACGGGACGCCGGCTGAAGCGGCCAATGGCCCGCAATCCGCTCCTTGCGAACGACGAGGAGGCCGGTGCCCACCGGCGCGAGCAGCCACTTGTGCAGGCTCGTCCCATAGAAATCCGCGTCGACCTCGGCCACCGTCGTCGGCAGATGGGCAAAGGCGTGGGCCCCGTCGACGATGCTCGTCGCCCCTACCTCCCGCGCCAGCGCGGCGAGACGGGCAGCCGGCAGAACCTTGCCCGACAAGTGCGTCGCTTGCGTGATGTGTAGCACCTTGGTCTTCGCCGTGATCGCGCGCCGGTAGGCCTCGACGATCTCGTCATCGTCGGCCTCCACCGGGAAGCCGACCTCCACGACGACGATGCCGTCGCGCCGCGCCCGCGCATCCCAGGTGTCGCGCATCCTCGGGTAGTCGTGATCGCAGACGATGACCTCGTCCCCGACCTTGAGTTCGAGCCCCAACTGGGCGATCTGGAGTGCCTCCGACGCGTTGCGGGTGATGGCGACGGTTTCGGAATCGACGCCCGCCTCGCGGCCAAGTTCGCGCCGAACGGCCTCGATCCCAGGCTCGACGTCGAGCCACATCTGCCGCGTGGGCGCCAGGTTGGACCACGCTTGGTAGCGCGCCATCGCCGCCATCACGGAGCGCGGACAGGGGCAACAGCCGCCCGTGTTGAAGTTCAGGATCGTCCGATCGAGGTCAAAGGCATCTTGGACCTCGCGCCAGAGCGCCGCGTCGTCCGTGTCCGCCTTTGCCGCGAAGGCCGGCAAGGCGGCAGAAAGGGCCGCCCCCGCCAACAACGCACGCCTCAGAATCATTGCAGCCTCCGTCGCGTCCCCTACCCTGGATCTGCGCGGCCGCGAGCCTCCTCTTCGTCGTCGAGTTGAGCCCGGAGGCGCGCGTACTCGGCCTCGACGCGCTCCCGGCTTTCGGCGGCGCGAATCGACACGCGGGACTGGATGGCCGTGGCGATGTGCATGAGCAGCAGCAGCGCGATCAGGCCACGAGCCGCCATCATCGTGAACGGCGGCGGGAGGTTGGGCCAAAGGAGCACCGTGAGCACGGCCAGCGCATCGACGAGCACGAGCAATGCGAAAATCGGTGCCTTGCCGACGAGGGCCGGATTTCGATGCACCACATAGTTGGCGAAAAGGAGGCCCATCACGGGCAACATCGCCTGTCCGAATGTCATTCGAGCCCCACGTTGTCGATCAGCCGCGTCTTGCCGAAGAAAGCGGCCACGAGTGCGCGTGCCGGCCCACGTACCTGTTGCAGCGGCGACAACGTGTCGGCGTCGACGACCTCGAGATAGTCGAGGCGATCGACGTCGAGAACGTCGAGCGCGGCGGCCCGAAGGACCTCGACTCGGCGTTCGCCGCAGCGAGCGGCCTCCGCCATCGCGCCAAGGGCGCGCGACAACGTCACGGCCCGTCGGCGGGCCGACGCGTCGAGGTAGACATTCCGGCTCGACGCGGCCAAACCGTCGGCCTCTCGCACGATCGGCGCGCCCACGATCTGGACGGGCAGCGCGAGGTCGTCGACCAGCCGGCGCACGACGGCCAATTGCTGCCAGTCCTTTTCACCAAAGATGGCGACGTCACATGACACGAGGCCGAACAGGCGCGCGACCACGGTGGCCACCCCGTCGAAATGGCCCGGGCGGCTTGCCCCACACAATCCGTCGGTCAAACCCGAGACGTGAACATTCGTGGCGAAGGTCGAAGGGTACAGGCTGGTCGGACGAAACAGGGCGTCGGCCCCGTGTTTCCGTACGAGTGCCTCATCTCCCTCGGGGTCGCTGGGATACCGATCGAGGTCCTCCGTCGGCCCGAATTGTTTGGGATTGACGTAGCTGCTGACCACGAGCGCGTCGCAATCCGGCCGCAGCAAATCGATCAGACTTGCATGACCGTGGTGGAGGTAGCCCATCGTCGGAACGAAACCGATGCGCCGCCCTTGCTTGGACGCAACCCAGCGGCGCAGCGCCGGGATGTCGGCCAGGACGTCCACTCAGCCGCCGTAGAGCCGCGAGACGGCGCGCGGGCCACCCTTCCGCTGAAAGCTGTTTTCCAGCGTAGGGAATTGCCCCGATCGAACCTCGGCGGCGAATTCGTTCATCGCGGCGACGGCCGCGCCCTCAAAATCCGCGTACCGCTTGACGAAGCGCGGCGCGAACTGGGAATTCATGCCGAGCAGGTCGTTGCAGACGAGCACCTGTCCGTCGCAATGGGGACCGGCTCCGATTCCGATCGTCGGAATGCTCAGGCGCTGCGTGATCTCGGCAGCGAGATCGAGCGGCATCCCCTCGAGGACGACGGAGAAGGCCCCGGCCTCCTCGACGGCCAGGGCGTCGCGCAGCACACCCTCCGCCTCGGACTCGCTGCGCCCCTGGACGCGGAATCCACCCATCGCGTGGACAGACTGAGGCGTCAGTCCGACGTGCGCCATCACCGGAATGCCGATCGCAACGAGGCGGGCGATCGTCGCCGCCATGGGGGCCCCGCCCTCGAGTTTGACGGACTGGGCGCCGCCTTCGGCGATGAGGCGCCCGGCGGAGCGCAGCGCGTCCTCTGCGGACACCTGGTAGGAAAGAAACGGTAGGTCGGCGGTCAAGTGGGCGCTCGCCACTCCGCGAGCCACACATCGCGTGTGGTAGACCATTTGGTCGAGGGTGACGGCGAGCGTGTCGTCGTGGCCCATCACCGTCATGCCGACGGAGTCGCCAACGAGCACGATGTCGGCCCCCGCTCGATCGACCCAACGCGCCATCGTGGCGTCGTAGGCCGTGATCATCACGAGTCGTTCGCTGTCGGCCTTGCGATGCAGGTCCAACGTGGTCAGCCGGCCCATAGGGCCTCCTATGTCTCCTGCTCCGAGCCGAGGTTTCCCCGGCTTCGCCTCCCGGTCCGGCGCGGATCCAGGGGCCTCGGAGTGCCGGTCGAGCCGGCGGAGGGATGCAGACGCCGGGGCGCCACCCGGTCCTCGTCCACCCTCAAGCTAACCACGCCGAAGGCCATCGGCGTGGGGTTCAGGAGCCGAACAGGCCGAGTTGGCCCGGCGGCGAAGGCGCGGGCTGGGCCGTCGTCGCCCCACGGAGGGCGGCCGCAACGCGATCAACGAGCGCGTCTTGCTGGGCGCCCGCCACCGTGCTGTCGATGTTCGTGTTCTCGATCCGGAGGACGGGACACGACGTCCACCGGTCCAGCATCCGCTCATAGCGTTCGGCGAGATCCTCGAGGTAGGCCGCCGTGATGGCCTTTTCCCCAGGCGCCTGACGTTGGGCGATCCGAGACAGGACGACCGAGATCGGCGCAGACAGGTAGACCAACAGGTCGGGCCGCGGCGCCTTCTCCCCCAACGAACGCGCCACCTGGTCATAGATGTGCAGTTCGTCGTCCGCGAGTGTCTTCTCGGCGAACATCCGGTCCTTCGCGAAGCAGTAGTCGCTCACGACGAGCGGGCCGAACAGGTCGCCCTGCCGGACCTGGTCCTGCTGCCGCCAACGCTGCAGCAAGTACATGAGCTGGACGGGCATCCCGTAGCGAACGGGGTCCGAGTAGAACAATTCGAGAAACGGGTTCGTCTCGTTCGGTTCCAGCACGAGGCGGGCGCCCCAGCGGGCTTCAAGCAGCCGGCACAGGCTCGTTTTGCCCACGCCGATGAGCCCTTCGACGACGACGAAGCCGCGCATGGCGCGCCCTACCCTCTTCGCCGGGTGTGCGCCGCCATCCCCACGAGGGTCGCCACCGCCAAAAAGGGCGCGGCGACGACGGTCGCCTCCGACCCGATCCAGCCCAACTCCCAGCGCCAACCCGAGAACGGGGCCAGCCAGCGGTAGCCGACGCCGTGATGGTCCTGCAGGACGTCGACAATCCAGTGGAGCACACCGCCGCTCACGAGCGCCCTCCATGCCAGACGACGGTCTTCGGGGCGGAAGGCGCCGGAGACGACACCCGCAAGGAGCACGTACCCAACGGGTTCATGCAGCACGCCCCAGGGCCAGAACACGGCCTCGGGCAACGGAACGACCTTCGCGACTCGCTCGAGCGCGAGGCCGGGAGCCCGGGATGCGACGTCGGGCAACACGGTGCCGAGGCCGACGAGCGGCCACGCCCGGTGTCGGGACCAGGCCGAAGGCAGGGCCGCGGTAGCGAGGTGGGTGACGCCGTCAGCCAAGAGCGAGCCCCGTGGGCGTCCGCCGCAGCGCGCGAGCGGCCCAACCGAAGGCCATTGCGGTGCCGAGCAGGCTCCAGGCCATCTTGTGGCCCCGGGCGGGGGCGGGCCAGAGCTCGGCGACGACAAAGGCCTGCTGCGCGGCATCCCAATGGCCCCGCACCGTCAGCTCCGCGGTTCCGGGGCAGGCCGAGAGCACGTCCAGGGCCAACGTCCCTTGCTGCACGCGGCACCGGTCTCCGGCACCGCCGATGACGTTGACGAGCGATAGAACCTGCTCGACGCCGTCGTAGCTGTCGGGCGCCTGCTCGAAGGCGCGCGTCCCGATCGCGCCGCGGCCGACCTGGAAACACCAAAGCGCGATCACCGCGCCCAACGCCCCGGCCGTCGCCCGCTGCCCCATCGGCCCCCGCTTGACGCCTCCGCCTCGCACGACGGGTGCGCCGCCTTCGCTTGACGTGTCCGCTCGCTTCGGCATAGCTCCGCGGCGCGCGTTGGCCCAACCAGCTCGTCCCGGGCGTGTAACTCAGCGGGAGAGTGCCACCTTCACACGGTGGAAGTCACAGGTTCAATCCCTGTCACGCCCACCATGGCGCCGCGCCGTTCGCCTGATTCTTGTCATTCAAGATCGGAATCCGCCCCAGACCCTCGCGCTCTGCGTCGCGCCTCGGATTCTCGGCCGACGCGGCGACAGCGAACGGATCCCGCGCGAAGCCGGCCGCCGACCCGCCCGTGACTCCGTCCTGATCATTTCGACCGATATGCGGCCTACCGAGGCGCGATTGGCGCCTTCGTCGACCGACCCCAAGCGACGAACGCCAACAGGGTTCCGAGGACGACATTGACCAGCACGGAGGCCCCTTCGCCGTGGGTTGCATGGGCCCCGGCGGCGAGCGCCATCACGAACGCCAAGGCCCCGGAGGCGACCGGTGTGAGGATGGGTTGAATGCGTAGCGCGGAGGGCAACACAAGCCCCAGGCCACCCGCCAGTTCGGACACCCCGATGAACCTGACGACGGCCTCCGGCGTGTAGGTGACGAACGTCATCCCCATCCCCTGCAGGGCGTCCATCGGTTGCATCATCTTCGCGGCGCCCGCCATCGCAAACATCACCCCAAGGAGGCCCTGAAGCACCCACAAACCGACATTCCAACCCTTCATGAGGTTGACCTGCTCCCGGAATTTCGGTCCACTTGAAGCGTTGGATCGGCCTCGTCGTCGCAGAGACGGAGAGGGACGATGCGGAAGAGCAGGTTCAGTGACGAGAAGATGGTGCGGATCCTCCCCGAGGCGGACGCGACGTCCGTGGCGCTGGTGGCCAAGAGACATGCGATCAGCGAACAGACGGTGTACGTCTGGCGGCGCCGGTTCGGCACGATGACGGCCGACGCCACAAAGCGCCTTCGAAGCCTTGAACAGGAGAACGGACGGCTGCGAAAGATGGTTGCCGACCG
>SXOB01000022.1 GCA_005776945.1 Pseudomonadota bacterium | reverse complement strand
TCCGGTCGCTCATGAACTCGTTCGCCATCGCGATTTCGATCGGTCTGCAGCACGGCGTGCCGCTCGAGAAGTTCGTCGACCAGTTCCTCTTCTCGCGCTTCGAGCCCAACGGCGTCGTCAGCGGCAACGACCGCATCCGGATGGCGACGTCGATCATCGACTACATCTTCCGCGAGCTGGCCATCACGTACCTTGGCCGCCACGAGCTCGCGCACGTCTCGGAGGAGGACCTGCGGCACGACGCGATGCACTCCGCAACCGATCAACCGGCGCCGACCTACGACGAGGAAGAGGACGTCCAAGTCCCTGCCCACATTCTCGCCATGAGCCCGATCGCGGTCGACGCCACGCCGCCGCAGGCGCCCAGCCGGCGCGCGACGGGGGAGACGCTCGTCCAGCACGCCGACGGGTCCGTCGAGCGAGCACCGCTTGGCCGCGTCGCGGAGGCCCGTGCGAAGGGCTACGAAGGCGACTCATGCGGCGAATGTGGCGCCATGACGATGGTCCGCAACGGAGCGTGCCTCAAGTGTGTGACCTGCGGATCCACCTCCGGCTGCTCCTGAATGGCTGAGACCCGCCGCGCCGTCCTTGCCGGCGCGGCGGCGGTCGCTGTGGGGTTGGGGACCGCCTGGGCGAACGCCCGTCGGATGCGCCAGGACGGGCGCCCCAACTTGCTCCTCATCCTGACCGACGACCAGGGCTACGACGATCTCGGGTGTGTCGCACAGCCCGGCCAGGAATCGGGTGCCGGCGTTCGGACGCCGCACCTCGACACAATGGCGTCCACCGGCGTCCGCCTCGACCAATTCTATGTCGCAGCGCCGGTATGTACGCCATCCCGCGCCGCGCTGATGACCGGCTGCTACCCGCCCCGTGTCGGCTTCGGCGCGGAAGGCGGGCCCGACGACATCGGCGTGTTGAGCCCGAGCAGTACGAATGGCCTGGACCCCCGCGAGGTGACGCTGGCCGACCTGTTGGGCGGCGCAGGCTACGACACGGCGCTCGTCGGCAAGTGGCACCTCGGGCACCAACCCCACCTGTTGCCAACGCGCCAGGGCTTCGCGGACTTCTACGGCGTCCCCTACAGCCACAACTACCGACCCCTCCCCCTGCTGCAGGGCGAGCGCGTCGTCAGGAGCCTGGCCGACGAACCTGACCTCACCGGCGTGTTCACCCGCGGCGCCAAGACGTGGCTCGGGGCTCGGTCGGGCGAGCGGCCCTTCTTCCTCTACGTGGCCTACACGGCCCCGCACGCGCCCTACGTCCTGCCGGGTGAATGGCGACGACGCACCGGTGGCGGCCGATACGCCGACGCGCTCGCCCAGGCCGACAACGGCGTCGGACAGCTGCTCGCCCAACTCGACGCCACCGGCTTCGGCGAGTCCACGCTGGCCTTCTTCACCTCGGACAACGGGCCCTGGCTCGAAGGCGAGGTCCAAGACGGCCGACCCCGCAAGTTCCGCGGCGGAAAGGGAGAGACGACCGAAGGCGGCGTCCGAGAACCCGCCATCGTCCGGTGGCCGGACCGCGTGCCTGCTGGCGTGGTCGGGACCGGGCTCAGCGCGACGATCGACCTGCTGCCAACGATGGCGCGTTGGGCCGAGGTGCCGCTACCCGCCGCCCCCATCGACGGCGTCGACGCGACCGCGTGTTGGTGCGGGGGTCCCTCGGCCCGCCCGAACCTGGCCTACTACGCACGTGGCCGCCTCGAGGCCGTCCGCGACGCCTCCGGCTGGAAGCGGACCTTCGCGGTCGACGGGCGCACGCCCCCCGTTCCGGCCGCGCTCTACGACCTCGAACGCGACCCCAAAGAGACGACGGACCGCTCCAGTGAAGCGCCGGAACGCGTCGCACAACTGGACGCCGTCGCCGCTGGTCTGCGCCAAGAGCTCGGCGACGCCCTCACGAACGTCGCCGGCACCGGCATCCGGTCCTTCGGCGCGCTCTAGAGCGCCAGCCGGCGAGCCGGCCGCGAGAGACGCACGACGACAACTGCGCCGTAGGCGCGTCGACGGGTCCAAGGGAGGCCGGGAACGCCCCGGCCCGCGCCTACTCGGCCTTGATGTACGGCAGCAGCGCGATCTGGCGCGCGCGCTTGATGGCGCGGGACACCTGGCGCTGTTGCTTGGCGTCGAGACCCGTCGCCCGGCGAGGCAGAATCTTGCCGCGCTCGGTGAGGAAACGCTGCAGCTTGCGGAGGTCTTTGTAGTCGACCTCTTCGCCGGGCTGAAGCGGCGAGGACTTCTTGCGTGACATGCGAAAACCCTACGTTTTTGTCGGATGGACCGGGGTGGCGGTCAGTGGCACCCACACCATGTGGGCGTCGCAGCCCGCGCGGCTAATGCCGGTGGACGGCCAAGGCAACGCGCTGCACCGTCAGCGCTGACAATGCGGGCAGAAGCAGGCGCTGCGGCCCCCCAACACGACCCGCTCGAGCGCCGCCCCGCAGCGCCGACAGGGTTCGCCCTCGCGGTCGTAGACGAGCAGATCGAGGTCCCCTTCGCCGTCGGCCACCCAGAGGATCCCAGCCGGGTCGATGGCATCGATCGCCCCCTGCAGCTGCGCGTGCACGGCGCGCGCCAAGTCCAGCCGCTCCACCGCCGACAGGCTGTCCGCGATCCGCGCCGGCGCGAGACCCGCTCGGTGCAGAGCCTCCGCCGCGTGCAGGTTGCCGACCCCGGCAGAAGCGCGCTGATCGAGCAGCGCTGCGTGGATTGGGCGCCGCCCCCGCCACAGCCCGGACAGGGTGACGTCGTCGGTCGCCAACGCGTCGGGCCCGAGGTCCCGGTCGACGGCCGCTTCGGTGACGGCGACGTGCCCAAAGCGCCGCGCATCCTCGAAACCGACGGTGTCGCCTCCCGAAAAGGAGAGCCTCAGCCGCGTGAATCGACCGGCCCCGCCGGGCACGAAGCGGCCCGTCATCCCGAGGTGGATCCAGAGCCCCGTTCCCCCGATTCGGGCGGCGATGCGCTTGCCGTGGCGCACCGGCGCGGCCCAGACGCCCCCTTCGGCGCGCCGAAGCCTTTCGAGGCCGACGGCATCGAAGGCGCCAGGGGACGTCGCGCCTGGCCGGCGGACGGTCGTCGGTTCGACGACATCGATCCCGACGACGCGCTGCCCCGTCCAACGCGCAAGCAGGCGCCGCGTCGCCTCAACCTCCGGTAGCTCCGGCATGCAGGTCCCTCGGCCGTCCGATACCCGGCCGAGAGGTGAACATGCGGCTGAGGAGCGACAGTTTCCGACCCTGGCAGCACCTCCCGTCGCGCCTGGCCCTTGGCCGGCCCGATGGGCGCGGCGCCGCCGCCTTCGCGGCCAACCGCAATCCGCATCTGACCTTCCTTGACGTCCCCGACGGCGTGCAGTCCTTCGCGCTTTGGTGCGTGGATCCCGAAGCGCCGTCCGTCGCGACAGACGTCAACGTCCCCGACCGGTCCGTCCCCCTCTGGCTGCCGCGCGCCGAGTTCTTCCACTGGGCCGTCGCAGACCTGCCGGCCGACCTCCGCACGATCCCGGAGGCGTCCCACGCGAACGGCCTGACGCCGCGCGGCAAACCGCCGGGGCCCACGCCTCACGGGGGTCGCCAGGGCCTCAACGACTACACGGGGTGGTTCCACGGACAAGCCGAGATGGACGGCGTCTGGGCGGGGTGGGACGGCCCGTTTCCGCCCTGGAACGACGAGCGCATCCACGTGTACCACTTCGTCTTGGCTGCGCTGCGCGTGCCGCGGCTGGACCTGCCCGACGACTTCGACGGTCGAACCCTTCGCGCCGCGGCGCTGCCCCACGCCATCGCCACGGCGAGCGTGTCCGGCCTCTACGCGATCCACCCCGGCGCCATTCCGCAGCGAACCGTCGTTTAGCAGGCTGCAGCAAAGCGCCGTCCTGCAGCGCCCGCGGGGGCATCCCGCCCCGCAGATTCCTACGCCAGCACGGCCTGGATCCTGGCGGTCACCTCGTCGGGCGTCCCCAGGCCGTCGACGCGCCGAACGAGCCCGCGGGCCTCGTAGATCGGAACGATGGGCGCCGTCTGCGCATGGTACGCAGCGAGCCGCTCGCGCACGACCTCCTCGGCGTCGTCCTTGCGTTGGACGACGCGGGCGGCGATCGCAGCCGGCGGCGGGTCGAAGCGCACATGGTAGATCGTGCCGGTTTCGGGGTCCGTCCGACGCCCGACGATGCGCTCGACGATGTACGCGTCGGGGACCTCGAGGACGAGCACCCCATCGAGGGCGACGCCGTCGGCCTCCAGGGCCGCTGCAAGGGCCTCTGCCTGCGGAACGGTCCGCGGGAAGCCGTCCAACAGGAAGCCGCGCTGCGCGTCGGGCTGCTTCAACCGCTCGCGCACGAGGCCGATGGTCACGGCGTCGGGGACGAGTTCACCCGCCGACATATGGCGTTGCGCCTGCAACCCAAGCGGGGTCCCGGCCTTCACGGCGGCGCGGAACATGTCGCCCGTGCTGATGTGACAGACGCCAAAGGCCGACAGGAGGCGCGCGGCCTGGGTTCCCTTACCGGCCCCCGGGGGCCCCATGAAGATCAAACGCATCCGAACCTCGGCGGGCCGCTAACCCCACAAGTTGGCTCGCCGAAATCCGAAAAGGGGACATGAACGCCCCACCGCCGATCCATCGATTCGTACTTCCGGAAGACCTTGGCCTGCCCACGTCACCCGCCCCGGTCGCCTGGACGCCGCCGCCGCCACCGCGTCGACCGCGGTAAGCCTCGCCGGTGACACCGGCGGCGCGAACCTGTGGCGGCTGTGCGTGGGCCGAGGCCGATCCGGCCGGTTGGACCTGTGCGCGCAGCGCGCCGTCCGGTGGACGCGGCATTCTGCCGATCACGGCCGCCGACCCCGCGTGCCAGGCTTGGGAAGCGCCGCTGGACTGCGCGACGTGTGGCGCTTGCTGTCGGCAGGCCTTCGACGCCGTCCCCGTCGAGCCGGAAGACCTGTTGACCCGAACGCACCTCGCCGCGGACCTCGTCGTCCACTCCGACGGCTGGACGGAGTTGCGGAGGGTCGTGTGCCCCGGTGGCACCCGATGCTCCCAACTCGACGGCGACGGCGTGCAAACGCCGTACCGTTGCCGCTCCTACGCGTGGCGCGCGACCGCCTGCCGCGACCTCGACCCCGGAACCGCGAACTGTCTCCTCGCCCGCCAGCGCGTCGGACTCAGTCCTTAGACGCGTCCTCGGACGCGTAGCCGAGCGCCTCGAGCTCGGCGCGAAGCTCTTCCTGACTTGCCCGAACGGCTTTGGGGTCGTCGGCCGGCCCCCGCCGGCTCGGGTCGTAGGGGGGTAGCTCCGCGCGCCACGTGGCGAGCACCTGCCGCAGGTGCTCGGGCACGCCGTCAGCGGCCAGATTTCGCTCCTGAACGGGGTCGGCGGCCACGTCGTAGACCTGGTCGGATCCATCGCTGTGATGAATCCACACCTCGTCGCCGAGCGCCACCGCCGTCCCTTCCCGCAGCCACGGGGCGGGGTCGATGTCGGGATGCACCCCGCGAACGCTGGCCACCTCGCGCTCCAGAGGCCGATCGAGGAACGTGACGACGCCGCGGTCTGCGGCGTCGCGAAGCGAACGCGCCATCACAGGTGGCGACGGGACGCCAGCCAGATCGAGGACGGTCGCGAAGATGTCCGTCGTCGACACGGGGTGGCCGACACGACCGGGCGCCATCGCCGCCGGGTAGCGGACGACGAGCGGGACGTGGACGAGCGTGTCGTACAGCGAAAAGCGATGGTTGAAGCGTCCGTGTTCGCCCAGCTGCTCGCCGTGGTCGGCCGTCAACACGACGATGGTGTCTTCGAGGAGTCCACGCGCCTCCAGGCCGTCGATCAGCGCGCCCGTCGCGACGTCCAGGTCGCGAAGGGCCGCGTCGTAGACCGCCCGAATCGCCTCCAATTCGTCGGTTTCCGGGAAGTCCTTGCCGAAATTCGCGAAGTGCAGCCGAATGTGCGAGGCGTCGGTGGTCAGCGCGCGCCCGTGGAGGTCGGCATCGAACAGTGCGCGCCGACTCTCGACGGAAGGCAGACGAGGCGTGTGGGCCTCCATCAGGTTGAGGAACGCGAAGAAGGGGCCATCCTGCCGGTCGATCCAGCGTAGTGTCGCCTCGACACCAAGCGGCGCAGCCTCCTTGTAGGCGGCGCGCGCCCACTCGCTGTTCGTCGCGCCGTGGGCCGGGGGCCGCCACAACGGGGCCAGCTCGTGGCTCGCATCGGCCGGCAGCAGCTTCGACCGCGTGTTCCGCGCCGCCAAGGCAGCCAACCGCCCGCGATAGCTGTTGGTGACGACGTCGAAGCCCTGTGTCAGCTGCGTTTCCTTGCAGAGCAGGGCGTTCGCCGCGAAGGAAAACGTCGCGTAGCCTGCGCCCTTGAGCACCTCGGCAAGCGTGAGTTGAGCACCGTCGAGCCACATCCACCGCTCGTCGGCGCCCGTCGACGGGACCGGATTGCCTGTGAACATGCTGGCATGGCTTGGCAGCGTCCAGATGCCCGGCGACCGCGCTCGGTCAAAGACGACCGCGTCTCGGGCCCAGGCGTCGAGCCGTGGCGTCGTGGCCCGGCCGTGCCCGTAGAGGCTGAGGTGGTCCGCCCGAACCGTGTCCCAGACGATGAACACGACGTTCGGACGTGACGCGGGCCGCCGAATCGACCACGCGACGGCCCCGGCGACCGCGAGCGCCCCAAGGGCCAACCCCCAGCGCCACCTCACGGCGAGGGCTCGGCGTATCCGAGCGCCTCGAGCTGGCCCGCCATCGGCTCGTCGAACGTGAGGGCGGGACGCGGCCGATCCATCGGCGACCGCTGTTGGCGGTCGTAGGGGGGAAAGGGGCGCGTGGCCGCCACCATCGCGCGAACTGCCGCGTCGGCAAGACCGGGTCGGTCCGCCGCAAGGTCCTCCACCTCCGCCGGGTCCGTGGCGAGGTCATGGAGGCGGACGACGCCGTCGTCGGAGCGGGCGAACTTGTAGGTCTCCTGCCAGGCTACCTGCCAGCGACGGTTCCAGCGGCGCGGTGCGAGGTCCGGCCACAGGGCTTCCACCCAGGGCAGGCGGGGAACGGGTGCGCCTGACTCGGCCACCACAGCGCCCGTTCGCGAGCCCAGCACGGAGGGCCAGTGCGGCGTCGGAGGTTTTGGGAGCCCGGCGAGTTCCGTGAGGGCGGCAAACACGCCCATCGTGGACACGACGTCGCCCCGGCGGCCAGGTTTCAGCCCCGGCGCCGACACGATCAACGGCACATGCATGAGCGGCTGACGGACGCTCCACCGATGGTCGAACATGTCCTCTTCGCCGAGGTGTTCGCCATGGTCCGCCACGACGACGACCACCGTCTGCTCCAGCAGGTTGCGCGCCTTCAAGCCGTCGAGGAGCTCACCGACGGCCGCGTCGAGGTCGACGAGACTTGCGTCATACGCGTCGACAAGCGCCGCGCGCTCCGCGTCGGTCCACGGCAACCGCCCCTCCATGCCGCCCATGAGGTGCCGAAGGCTGAGGTCATGGACGTAGGTCGCCGCCACCGCTTCCGGGGTCAGCACGGCCTCGCGCGCCGCCCGGCTGGGGACGCGCGGGTGGTGCGCCTCCAGATAGTTGATGAACGCGAAGACGGGCTGATCTCCCACGCCGTCGAGATGCTTCAACAGGGCCGTCGCCGCGGTTCGGCCACCGTCCTTGGCGTGGGTGATGTGCCGCGGCCACCCGGGCCCCTCCCCCGCCCAAGCCGGCGACAGCTCGGTGGACGCGTCCGACGGGTCCAGCTTGGCCGTCGTTTCCAGCGCGGCGGCATCGCGGTCCGGCCCCCGGAAGGACAGCCGCACGGTCTCAAAACCCTGCAACAAGTGCGACGACTCGCTGACGTAGGGGTTCGCGCTGAAGGCCCACGTGTCGTACCCGTGTTGTCCAAACCACTCGCCGACCGTGAGGAAGCGGTCGTCGAGCCAGATCCACGCGGCGTCGGCGCCGTGCGACGACAGCGGCATGCCCGTGAACAGGCTCGCGTGGGCGGGGACCGTCCACAGCCCGGCGCTCTGTGCCCGGTCGAAGGTCACCGCCCCTTCGGCGAAGGCCGCCAGGCGGGGAGTCGTGGGGCGCCCATAGCCGTAGACCGACATGTGGTCGGCTCGCACCGTGTCGAGCATCAGGATGACGACGTGGGGCCGGTCGCCCGCTACCTCCGGCGCCCTCCCGCAGGCGACCCCAAAGGCCAAGCCGACGACCATCCCGCCCCCCATCCACCCTATTGCCCTTCGGACGCCGACGCCGCGTACGTCTGCGCTTGCGAGGCCCAACATCGGACGCTACGATGGGGCACCCGATCCGGGCGAGAGGACGCGTGTCGCCAGCGCAAGCACCCATCGGGCATCGGGTCGTAGCGGCCATCCTCGCCGTGGTCTTTCCCGCCCTCATCCTCGCCGGCGCGTACGTCGGCCTCACGCAGTTGCGGTCCAACTCCGACCTCCGCGAGGATCGGAACGCCGGCTTCGTGTTGAACGGAAAGCCTGTCAAGGGCGGTGTCGTGCGCGCCATCGAGCGCGCGATGACGGCCGAGCCCGAGGTCATCATCCTTGGCAACTCCCTGTCGAACACGGACTTGTTGCCGTCGCTGCTCGCCCAGCGGCTCGGCATCCCGAAGTCCAAGGTCCAGAAGTTCTCGATCCCGAACTCGCTTGGCTCCCACTGGTACGTCGTTCTCAAGAACCGCGTCTACGCCAACGGCCACCAGCCTCGACTCGTCATTTTGTTGTCCGACATGCAGTCCCAGTTGGCCATCCACCCGCGGACGGAGCCGTCGTACGTCAACCTCTCCGTCCAACTGGACCGTGAAGGCGGGGAGCCCATCCTCGACAAGAAGATGGGGCGCCGCAATTGGGCCGCGACCTACTTCTGGGACCAGATTCGCGAAGAGCGCGAAGACCTGCGCGACACGATGCTCAAGTCGGCGCGCAACTTGATCGTCGACATCGTCCACGGCAGCCGCGGGTCAGCCACCAGCCATGCCGCGACGTCCAAGGCGCTCGATCGGGTCTTCGCCGACGACAGGACCGACATGTTGCTGCACCACAGCGTCATCCCCGTCATGTCGGGCGAGCGCGAACTGGTGCCATTCGACCCTGCCGACCTGCCGCGGCCGAAGGACTCGCTCATCCCCGACATCTGCGACATCGTCTCGGAGAACGGCGGCAAGGCCGTCTTCTTGCGTCCGCCGATGTCGCCGCTGCTGCCCCCCGAGGCGGGCGACTTGGTCACGCAGGGCACCGAGGGGCGCGTCTACGCGCTCGCCAAGGCGCATGGCGGCATCTACTTGGACATGCGCTCCTTCGAAATGGCCGACGGCCTCTTCCACAATGTCGACCACATGAACCCGGCTGGCGCGCGCCGCTTCACCGAGGCCGTGGCGCAGATTCTCAACCAGATGGAGCCACCCAAGAAGCTCAAGGGTCGTGTCGAACGCGAAGCGGAGCTGTTCACGGCCTTCGACCTCGCGGGTTCGCGGGTCGCGAGCCGGGAAATCCGGGCTGACTTTCGCGACGAGCCACCCGCGATTCAGCGGCCCATCGAACCAGCGCGCGGAGCGGCACGTCCCCGCGCCGCCTACGTCGATGTCCCGAACTGGGCATCGCTCTCCGATTCGGCGACCATCGAAGTCACGCCGTTCGCAGCGGCCTGCTCACCCCTTCGCATCACAGAAGACGGCCAACGGCTCCCGTCGCACAACGTGCCCTGCGAGGAGACCTTCAAACACGGCAAGGGCCGCGTCTGTCACCCCGGCGACCGCCTCTGGCTCGCCGCGTCCGACGACAGCAATCCCGCCGACAACGGCCGCGCTTACAGCCTGGAGTTCACCGAGACGCGCTGGTGTGAGGGCGGCCTCTGGTTGTACCCGAACGACCGCGCCCGTCTGGCCTGGCAGCCCGCCGACCTCGGCCGTCTCGAGCGCGGTGGGCGCTTCCTGCAAGTCACGGCCCACGACATGGGCGGGCGGACGCCTGGGGCATCGCAGCTGGCCGTCCGCATGAAGGTGGCCAGCCATGTCCCCATCGACGCGACCCTGACCGTGCCGCCCGGCACGAATGGCACGGACACGTGGGCCGTGTCGCCCGTCGTCCCGCCCGACGCGCCGCAGGTCATGTTGGAGCTCACGAACCTGTCCGACCGGTTCCTGCTCGTGACGTCGGCTCGGCTCACCGAGCGTCGCCCGACAACCGAGACCGCCGACCTCGAAGAATAGGTCCGCCGGCGACGCCCTGACTCAGGGCGCCTTGCCCGCCTTGCCCGCCTTCCCGGCCTTCCCCGCTTTGCTGCGGCTGCCCGCCTTGCCGGCCTTGGCCTTGCCAGCCTCGCCCTCACCGGGTTCGGCCGCCGTCGCGAGTTCGACACCCTCTTCGATGTACCCCAACTCCGCCAGGGCCGCCTTTTCATCGTCCGAGATCTCGGTATCGATGCCCTTCTGGTCGGCTTCGGAGCGCTTGGACGGGTCGTACTGCGGAGTCGACGACCGCCACGCGTCGAGCTTGGCGACGAGCGAAGCGACGACGTCGGCCTGTTCTGCCGAGATGTCCTTGGTCTCGTCCGGGTCCGACGCGAGGTCGTAGAGCACGCGCTTGCTCACCTCACCGTCGCGGGACGCCTCGATGAGCTTGTGCCCGCCGTCGATGACGACCTGGTAGGTTTCGCCCCACAGGTCCGTCTCGTTCGCCAACTCCGGGAACCAGTTGCGGACCTTGTCCCAGCCGAGCCGGTCGACAGACATGCTCTGGGCGAAGACCGCGGAGACCGCTCCAGCGACGGCGCCCACGAGGTTGCCTTTGGCCATCGCCTGATCCGGCGCCGGCAGGCCCGCCAGCTCGACGAGTGTGTTGTAGATGTCGAGGTTGGAGACAGGCTGATTCACGCGACCCGGGTCGATGCCGTCGGGCCAGCGGATCACGAGCGGGACGTGGAGGAGCTGCTGGTAGATCGCCGCTCGGTGCCCGAACTGCTGATGCTCACCGAGTTGCTCGCCGTGGTCAGCGGTCCACACCACGATCGTGTTGTCGAGGACGCCGCGCTGATCGAGGTCCGCGAGGAGGTCGGCGGTCGCCTCGTCCAGGTCGATCAGGGTCGCGTCGTAGACGGCGTCGATCGCGTCCAACTCCTTCTCGGTGTACGACTTCTTGTCGTAGGAGTAGAGCAGTTGGCTCCGCATCGACAAGTCGGTCGCAAGACCGAGCCCGATGGTCTCATCGTCGGCCATCTTGCGCCGGGCTTCGAGGCTCGGAACGCGGGGCTTGTGGGCCTCCATGTAGGACAAGTAGGCCAGCCACGGCTTCTCTGGCTCCGCACGGGCGTCGAGCCAGCCCGTGAAGGCCTGCTGGGTCATCGGGCCGGCATTGTACGAGAACGTGCTCGTCGCGCCCCCGCGGAAGGCCGGCGAGATCTCGGTGCTCCGGTCCTTCGGAATCAGTTTCTTGCGCGTGTTTTGCGCGGTCAACCGCCGCCAATCCTTGTCCCAGGACAGGTCGACCTCTTTGAAGCCCTGCAGCAGGTTCACTCGCGTGGTCGAGAGGTTCGGGTTGGCGCTGAACGCGTAGGTGTCGTAGCCGTGGGAACCGAACCACTCCGCGAGGGTGTTGTTCGCGGTGTCGAGCCACCGGTAGTCGTAGCCGGCGCCGTGGGACGACTCCGGCAAGCCCGTGAACATGCTCGCATGGCTCGGGACGGTCCACATGCCCGGCGAGACGGCCCGCTCAAAAACGAGCCCGTCCTTGGCGTACTCGTTCATCCGCGGGGTCGTCGGTTTGGCGTAGCCATAGGACGTGAGCCGGTCCGCGCGCGTGGTGTCCCACAAGATGATGAGCACGTTGGGCGGCGCCGCAGGCTCACGGGTGGCCCACATGGCGAGGGCCCCGACCCCGGCGACGGCCACCACGGCCGCAAGCCCCATTCCAAACCGCTTGTCCATCAACGTCCCCCCGGTCGCCGTCGCCCGGAACCCGATCCAACAGGCCGGCACGGTTCTTCTTCTGGTTCAGCATAGCCAAGCAGTTCAAGCTGTTCCTGGTCCGCCTGAGACGTCCCCGCCTTCGCCTTGCACCGCTCGCGCTTCGGCGGCGCCGCGAGGCCCGCCTCCCAATCCGCAATGAGCACCTTGAGGGCAGCGACGCGCTCGGCTTCGGTCTCGGCCCGGTTCGTCGTCTCGCCAGGGTCCGCGTCGACGTCGTACAACTCGGCGTGGTCGTGGTTGTCGACGATCAGCTTGTCGGAACCGTCGTAGACCGCACGGAAGGTGCGCTCCCAATTCGACGTGTCCAAGTCGGGCCAGGCGCCTTTGACCTCTTTGAGCGACGACTGGTACGGGTCCAGCATCTGGATGAAGACGGGCTGCGGCGTGCGCGCCCCGAACAGCGACGTCGACCGCCGCGCAGGGTCTTCGCCGACGTCGACCCCGGTGAGCTCGGCGACCGTCGAGAACACGTCCATCGTGGACACCCGATCGCTTCGCCGACCGGCCGGCACCCCCTTGGGGTACCGAACGACGAGGGGCACGTGAACGAGCTGTTCGTACACGTGGTACCGGTGTTCCATCATCCGATGTTCGCCCAACGACTCTCCGTGGTCGGCGACGAGGATGACCACGGTGTCGTCGAGCACCCCGCGCTGGCGCAAGTCGGCGAACAGCGCGTCGGTCGCGTCGTCCAGATCGCGAAGCGAAGCGTCGTACACCCCCCGAATCGCCTCCAGCTGGCCGTCCGTGTAGTCCCGCTTGCCGACCATGTAGGCGACTTCGGTGAACAGGCTGGCATCGGTCTGAAGGCCCATCGTGCGGGTCGCGTCGTCGAGCAGGGCGCGTCGGTTCGCGTCGCTCGGGATGCGGGGCGTGTGGGCCTCCATGAAATTGAGGTAGGCCAACCAGGGTCGTTTGGGATCTTCGCGCGCGTCGAGCCAGTCGAGCAACGCGCGATGCTGCACGGGGGCGGCGTCCTTGTAGACGGCCTTGTCCCAGCCCGCGTCGGGGTCGGCCGACCGCCACCCGGGGGAAACCTCCGTCGACCGATCCTCTGGCAACAGCTTGGCCTGCGTGGCGGCCTTGGCGGCGGTCTGAAACGCCGTCTCTTGGGCGCGACCATTGGGCCGGAACGTCGTGAGCAAGGTGTCGAAGCCTTGCATCAGGTTCGTCAAGGGGCTCGCGATGAGGTTCGCAGACGAGGCAAACGTGTCGTACCCCGCTTCGCGGAGGTGTTCGGCGAGCATGACGTGTTCGTCGGCGACAAAGCGGTTGGACGCCGTGGCGCCGATGCTCGAAGGCGGCCGGCCCGTGAACATGCTGGCGTGGGTCGGCAACGTCCACATGTCCGTGGCGATGGCCCGGTCGAAGACGGCGGCGTCGCGAGCGAAGGCCTCGAGCTTGGGCGTCGTCGGCCGCGTGGCGCCGTACAAGCTCATCCGATCGGCCCGCACGGTGTCCCATAGGACGATGAGGACGTTGGGCCCGGCGGCCACGGCAGGTTCGGCGGCCGGAGGCGCCGGGGTCTCACCCCAGCACGCCACGGCTGCAGCCCCCCCCACGATGGCCACCACCTGCCGCACTGCCATGCCCCCGGAACAACGCCGCTATCACCCGACGACCGGCCCTCTGCACGTCACCAAGCGTCCCGACGCGTCCCGGGTGCGCCCACGGACATCGGCGACCGTCACGGCCGGTCTGACCGTCGCGACCCGCCGGTGTTAGCGGGCTCGACGCCATGAACTTCGTTCAGATCGAGTTTTTGTGGTTCTTCGCCGCCACGCTGGCCATCTACTGGGGCCTGCGCGACCGGTGGTGGCAGAACGTCTACTTGATCGCGGCAAGTGCTTTCTTCTACGGGTTCGTCCACCCGTGGTTCCTCATCCTCATCTCGATTGCCGCCGGCATCGACTACCTGACGGCGATCCGGATCGAGACGGACCCCAAGAACAAGGCGTACTGGCTGCTTGTGAGCTTGGTGAGCAACCTTGGGATGCTCGCCTTCTTCAAGTACTTCAACTTCTTCATCGACAACGTCGCGCTGACGATCGAGTCGATGGGCCTGCAGGCCAATCTGCCCACCTTGCAGGTGTTGTTGCCCGTCGGCATCTCGTTCTACACGTTCCAGACGATGTCGTACACGATCGACGTGTACCGGGGCGACCTCCGCGCCCGCCGTTCACCCGTCGACTACGCGCTCTACGTCATGTTCTTCCCGCAGCTCGTCGCGGGACCCATCGAGCGCGCGCAGAACCTGCTCGTCCAGGTCGAGCGACACCGTACTTTCGACCGCAACACGTTCTGGGACGGCGTCGGCCTCGCGATGTGGGGCGGCGTCAAGAAGATGGTCGTGGCCGACACGATTGCGCCCTACGTCGACAAGGTCTTCATCCTTTCCGAGCCGTCCGCTCCGCTCATCTGGGCTGGGGCATTTGGCTTCATGATCCAGATCTTCGCTGACTTCTCGGGCTACACGGACATCGCGCGCGGCACGGCGAAGATGATGGGCTTCGAGCTCGCCCACAACTTCCGGTCGCCCTACCTGGCCGTCAGCACGCCGGACTTCTGGCAGCGCTGGCACATCAGCCTCAGTTTCTGGATTCGCGACTACCTGATGGTGCCGTTGCTCGGTTCGGCCGGCCACCTGACGCTGTTCCGGTTCATCTGGGCGACGCTGCTGACGTTCACCATCATCGGCTTCTGGCACGGCGCGAGCTGGAACTTCATCCTGTTCGGCTTCTTCCACGGCGTGTGGATGACGATCTACACGCTCGTCAACCGCAACCTGCCCGATCGTGTCGCCGCGATGACCTGGGCAAGACCGTTCGCCATCGCGTTCCACCTGCTGGCCGTCAGCTTGCCCGGCAGCCTGCTGTTCCGCGAGACGAGCCTCACCCGCATCGTCAACGACTTCCGCATCACCTTCACGGCGCCGTTTACGGCCACGGCCGACGAGTGGATCGCCGCCACCACGGTCGTCGGAATCGTTGTGCTTGCGAGCCTCCCGTTGATGTTCTCCTGGCTCGTGGAGCAGCACATCATCCCGCGCCTTCGCACCACCATCTGGTGGTGGCCCGCTCAGACCACGGCGTGGACGGCGATGATGGTCGCGATGTTTCTCTTCTACCGGTCGAGCGGGTTGGACTTCGTGTACTTCCAGTTCTAGCTGCGCCGGTAGACAAGCCAAGAGCGGTTGGCGATCGTCGAGAGTAGGCACCGCGGACGCACGGACCTTGACGCGAGTACAGGCCCTTTCGATAATCTCGTCCACGAAGGGTTCGCGGAAGTCGCTGGCCACATCGGAAACGACCACGCATCCCGGTGTACAGTTCCAAATACCGACTGTGCGGGCGGCGGTGGGGGCGGCAATGGTCAGTGACATCCTAAGTTTGGCACCGTTCATCATGGGGGGGTGCACCCAACGGACCGCGGGACCAGGCGAGGAAGTTCGTATTCCAGGTGCAGAATCGACCACCGACGGCTCCCAAGCGCTCCACACCCGGCCTGCCATTCCCGGGCTCGTTCCCCCAGGACCGACCGCAACCACGCCGTCGACGACACCGACGACGTCGGCCGGCGGCTGGCTCGCGAGCCCGGACGTCATCGAACCCCTCGCGCACGTCGGCGAAATTCGCGGCACCCCAGGTGTTCATTCAGATGTCGGCAGCTCTCACGGCGGGACCCCGCCGGGGACCGCTGTGATAGACTCTCGCCTGAGGGCGGCCGATGCGTCTGTGCTGTTTGGTGCTTTTTGGCTGCTCCGAGTTCGACCTGCGAGGAGGAGACGAGCCCGTTCCGGTGACGGTCGACATGACCACGCCGGCGGTCGAAACCGAACCCACGTCCGAGGTCCCGCCTCCCATCGTCACCACCCCGCCCGTTGAAACCACGCCGCCGGCGACGACGCCGCCACCCACCACCACGCCAGTGGAAACTGGTTGCTTGTGCCCGTCCGGATTTACCGCATTGCCGGACGACGACGGCTGCGTGAAGCGAACCGAGGTGGCACCCGACTTTCTTGGCGAGGGCTACCCGGTTTGCACCGTCATTCCCCACATAGACTATGGCATGTACGGCGCCCGTTACCCCGGCGGGCTGATCGTGTCGGATGATTACTGGGGCGACGACGATTTTCTGCCCGACGGCCGATTGAACGAAACCGGCGTTTGGGCTTGCGCGGCCGACGGCGTGAGCTCCGGATTCGAACCCGAAGGCGAATGGATTGGATTTGCGGTTTGCGTCGACATCGACGTAGGCGGCGACTACCTGCTCGGCCTTGGCGCCGACAATCGGATGCGCCTGACCGTCGATGGCGTCACGCTTTTGGACCACACCGACGACAACTCCGAAAACTTCAAATACTGGTGGCTTCAGGCAATCAGCCTGACGTCGGGCCCTCACGTCGTCGAATTCGAGGGCTTCAACGCTGGGGGCCCGGCGGGCCTTGGTGCCGAAATCAGTGGTCCCTTCGCCAGCGGCAGCCTGATCGACGACGCAAGCATGGCGAGCCAGGACTACGACGGGAACCTCGTCTGGACCGCCCAGGAGTCGCTCGGCTCCACCTTCGCGCTCGGCGAAACCAGTGGCTACCAGTGCCCAGGAGGCATGGCTTTGGACCTCTGTGCCGAGGCCCCGTTGTGCTACAGCGAGGAGACGGCCGCCTGCCAGTAGCGGGTGAGCGCCGCCGGTGACCCCTGAGGCGCGTACGAGCTGGCGCCGACACATTCGGCGCTGGGTCGCAGATTCGAGGAGCCCGATGACGTCGTGGACGAGGTCCCAGGCAAGTGCGCCAATGCCCTACGGCGAGGTGCTTGCCAAGTTGGGCACACCTTCTGCCGGTTGGGCATGCTCCCAGGCCGGCGAAAGATGTCTCCAGTTCGGCGAAAGTGGTCGACCCGGCCCGTGACGCCGTAGTTGGTCATGCGTCTCGGGGTATGTGGATCCCGCGTGTTTCTGTCCCGTCAGATCCCAGTGCTCGTCTGCGTCGCCCTGCCTGGCGTGAGCTGGGGCGCCAAGGGAGTAGACGCGGCCTAGCTCCTCGACGAGTGGGGCAACCAGGACGGCCTCCCCCTCGAGCACGTCAACGGCCTCGCTATGGGCCCCGACGGTCGCCTGTGGATCGCGACCTGGGACGGCCTGTACACCTTCGACGGGGAGCGCTTCGATCGCCGCCCGAGCGGCCCGGGTGGGGTGCCCAACCCACGCGTCGCCGACGTAGCCGCCATCGGCGACGACGTGTGGTTCACGGACGAGGCCGGCGGTCTGCACCGGCGGGGCCAGAGCGGCGATCGTTCCTGGCAGATCGAGCCGCTCGGTCCCGTCGGCCTGGTGGTCGACGAAACGGGCGGGCTGTGGCGTTGGCGACCGGGCTGGTGCGCCCGCGTGGTGACCCCGGCCGTCCCCAACGCGGGTCCCGCCACGGCCACCTCGCCCGGCGAACTCTGCCCCCCGGGCGTTCCGATCTGGGATTGACCTGCTTGGTTTCTTCGGGCCAACCATTAGGTTAGACCCGCCGCCACCGTCTGGTTCTTATTCCTCAAAAGCCGCTTCTTGTGTTCCTTGGGCGTAGGATAGCCGAAAACTCGAATGTGAACGAATCTCATTGTAGCGCGCTCGCCAAGCCTCGATCACGGCGATGCCCTCAGCCCGCGATCGAAACCACTCCACGTACGGACGTCGCGTCCGCCTCGCGGAGGATCCGCACCATCTACTTTTCACTTAACATCGCCTACCGGAGCGTCCGTCATTGCCCCTCCGAGGGGGACGCCAATCTCGTGCTTCACGTACACCGAAATTCCGGGAGCAGGTCAGACGGGCTACAAGGATTCGGCAAATGGGTCCGGAAGCGGGCCATTAGGGCGAGACGTGCCGAGGTCCGCGCGTTGTCTGGTCGCGCCGTGGTCCCGGCCCATCGCACGTCGTCAGGGGCTCGGGTGGCCCGGCCGACGTCAGGGCGGAACGACGGTGCGAACGACGCTGTTGAGTGTGTCCGCCACGTAGAGCAATCCGTCGGGGCCCACGGTGACATGGGTTGGCCAGTTCATCGCGGCCAACGTCGCGGGGCCACCGTCCCCGTCGAGCGCGGCTTCGCCGCGACCCGCGATGGTGGTGATGATGCCGTCCAGGCCGACTCGGCGGATGCGGTGATTGGAACTGTCGGCGATGTAGAGCGTACCGTCGGGCGCGATGTCCAGACCGTTCGGAGCATTGAGCATGGCGGCGGTTGCGGGTCCGCCATCGCCGGAAAAGCCGACCACGCCGGTTCCGGCCACCGTTGTCACGGTCGACGTGAGCAAGTCGATGCGGCGAATCGCGTGGTTGTATTGGTCGGCGACGTAGATCGCGTCCCCGTGCCAGCGGATGTGCTGCGGGGAGTTGAACCGTGCCTCGGCGAACGTGCCGTCCACGTAGCCGGCATCCAGGCCCGCCACCGTCGCGATCGAACCCTCTGGAAGGACAACGCGAACGTCATGATGCACCGGATCCGCGATGTACACGGATCCGTCCGGCGCCACCGCGAGGCCCGTGACGTAGTCTGAAAACAGGGCCGTGAGCGCCGGACCGCCGTCTCCCTCGTCGCCAGCGACACCCATCGTGCCGGCGAAATCGCGGACGATGCCATCTGTGTCGAGTTTGAGGACGCGGGAGGCATGTTGCTCGACGATGTACATCGACCCGTCGGGGGCAACGGCCAAGTCGATAGGGTTCTCCAGGGGGCAATCCAGCGCGGGGGCTCCTGCCAGCGCGTAGGCGTGGACACCGTTGCCGATCGCCGGCTCCAGTTGGCCGTCGCGGATGCGCCGAACCCGGTAGTTGTTGTAGTCGACGACCAACGGAAGGCCTTCGGGGTCGAAGGCGATCGCCGTGGGAAAGTACAACATGACCGACGTGGCCGGCCCGTCTCCGATGTAGCCGCGCTGGCCGTTGCCCGCGATCGTGCAGATGGCGCCAGCAACGGCGCACGCCTCCGGCTCGGGTGGCGGAGGGGGAGGGTCGGTGACGACGGTGGCGTCCGTCGGACCCGTGTCCCGAACGCGATCGCCTGCACACGCTTGCAGCGCCCCAAGCAGCAACACCCGACCGGCATGTGCCGATCGGGTGGTGTGCCGCCTGGCGAGCGTCACGCCGTCAGTGCGCGACGCGCCGGATGGTGTGGTTGTACGTGTCACTGATGTAGACATCGCCGGTCGCCGGATCCACGGTCACGCCGTAGGGCTTGTGGAGCAGGGCGTCGGTCGCTGGCACGCCCTCGCCGTCGGAGCCAGGCAGGAGGGCGTCGCAGGTTCCGGCAAACGTATCGATGTTGCCGGCCGTATCTACGACGCGCACACAGTTGTTCAGCGTGTCGGCGATGTACAATTCGCCGTCGAGGCCGAAGGCGATGTCCCGAGGGCCGTTGAGTTGGGCGTCGAGGGCGGGTCCGCCGTCGCCGGCGTAGCCGCCGAGGGCCGGCAGGTTGTCGATCGACCAGTCGCCCGGTGTCGAATCGGCCGGGTTTTCCACGTAGGTGCCGGCAAAACGATCGACGGTGCTGGCGGCGAGGTCGACGTAACGAACCATGTGATTGTCCGTGTCCACGACGTACAGAAGCCCGTCCTTCAGCTCCATGCGGCTGGAAGGATCCGCGGCCTGACCCACACTGGCGTGGAAGCGTGCACCGATCGCCGCACCACCGTCGCCGGCGTAGCCAGCAAAGCGGGCGGTGGTGACACCGGCGACGACCGTGGGAGCGGTGCCTGCAATCGTGTGGATGATGCCGTCGGCGCCCACCTCACGAATGACCTGGTTCGCCTGGTCCATGATGTACAGCGTGCCATCTTCATCGAAGACGATACCAGCGGGCAGGTCGAGGCCGGCCACGGCTTGGTCCACGCCATCGGTGTAGATGCGGCCACCTGTACCGACGCGCCAATCCAGCGTGTTCGCGACCAGGTCGATCGCATTGATTCGGCTGTTGTGCCAGGCGGCGACGTAGAGCACGTTGGGCTCGAGCGGGTTGAACGCCATGTTCGTCGGGTGATTCCAGGCGGCATTGAAGGCCGAGCCCTCGGGTCCGTCGCCCAACATGCCCGTGCCGGTCACGAGGCGCAGGATGCCATCGCCCCCAACTTTCAGGATGCGATGGTTGTTGAAGTCGAGGATGTACATCGTGCCGTCGGGGCCGAAGGAGACGTCCTGCACGAGGTACAAGGAGCCTTCGCTGGCTGGGATTCCGACCGCTGAGAACTGCGCGCTGCCGGGTTGCCCGACCACGGTGCAGATTTGGCCCGGTGAGTCGCAATCGACCAACGGTTCCGTCGTATCGGTCGTATCGGTCGTATCGGTCGTATCGGTCGTATCGGTCGGTTCCGGCGCGTCGGTCGTATCCGTTGTGGTGGTGTCGGTCGTCGAGCCATCGTCACCGCAGGCGACGACGAACGAAAGAAGCGTGGTGAGGGAAAGGGTACGCATGATGGCCTCTGTTTTTGCGTGAATCAGCGGTAGACGATGCGGAAGCGGTGGTCGTACGTGTCGGCGATCACGAGATTGCCGTCCAGGTCGAGCTCAACGCCGAACGGCCGGTACAGCTCCGCGTCGATCGCCGGGCCGCCGTCGCCGCCGTCGTGCTGGTTGTCACAGATCTGTGGCACGAGGTAGCCATAGGGCATTTCGCAGGCGGGCAAGCCCGTACCCACGAACGTGGTCACCTCCATGGTGGTGAGGTCGAGCTTGCGAATCTTGTGGTTGTTCGCGTCCGCGATGAACAGCTCGTTGCCGTCGAGGGCGAGGTCCGTCGGGTAGTTGAACATGGCAGCGGCGCCCGTGCCGTCGACGTCACCCTTGGTTTCCGGCGTTCCCGCGATCGTGCTGATCGTTCCGCCGACGAGGTCGATGGCGCGAATCACGTGGTTCTCTGGGTCCGCGACGTACATGATCGTCTCGGCTGCATTCACCGCGATCGCGCCGCCTGGCTCGGGGTTGCCTCCCGACGGGAACGCGAAGCAGGCCGCCGTGGCGGGCCCGCCGTCGCCGCAGTGATCCTTCGTGCCGCTGCCGGCGATGGTCGTGATCGTAGCGGCGATGAAGTCGATGTAGCGGATGCGCTGGTTGCGCATGTCGAGGATCCACAGGTTGTCCTTGCTGTCGACCCAGATCTCCTTGGGCTGGTTCAGCTTGGCGCCAACGATGGGCTCCGGGTTCAGACCCGTATTGCCAGCGCTGCCGCCCACGGCGATCTTGACGAGGCCCGTCGCTGGATCCCACGTGCGCACCTTGTGCGTGTGCCAGGAGTCGGAGACCAACAGGCCCAGAGAATTGTACATCTGCTGGGTGGGATGGTTGAGGGCCACGGTCGTACCGGGTGCCCCAACGGTCTTGTCCAGGCCCAGCGGGTCGCCGTCGCCAAGGAAGTCGGTACCCATGACGGTCACGAGCCCGTCGGCCGGGTCTTCCTCAACAGCGCGCAACTTGTGGTTGTTCCAATCCGAGAGGACCGGTGGCCCCAACGGCGAGAACGCGATCGACTGGGGGAAGGACAGCCAGACGTCGAGGATGCCGACGTCGTCGCCGTTGAATCCGTTGACACCCACGCCGATGTAGGGACAGATGTTGCCCGGAATGACGGGGCAGTCCTGCAGAACCGACGGGGCGTCCGTGGGTTCCGTAGGATCGTCCGTGGGTCCGGGCGTGTCGGTCGTGTCCGTGGGGCCGGGTCCATCGGTCGTGTCGGTCGTGTCCGGGGTGGTGTCGGTCGTGTGGCCATCGTCACCACACGCGACCAACAAGGCCAACAGCGGCCACGAAACTCTTGCCGTATACATGAGACTCTCCAGTTTTCGTCAGGGGCTCGGCACCGTAGTGCCGCCTACGTAGATGATGGTTCCACGAGTCTGCGAAATCAGGTCTCCGCCAACGGCCCATGTGCCTCCGTCGGGGTCGGTCCAGACGCCGTGCAGCGCGTCGCTGTAGGCGGGCGTCGCCGCGTCCTCGTGCCACGCGTCGTCGCGCCACCACCAGAGGGTGCCAACCTGGCTGCTCGCCACCGGATCGTGGTCGTCGTCGTCGTAGACGCCAAGGAAGGCGGGAGCCAAGGAGGTGGGGGGGGGCGAGATGTCGTTGACGATGCCGTCGGCGATGGACTGCGCAGCTGCGTTGCCGAAGCCGCCGACCGCGATCGTGTTGGAGGCGTCCCCAGAGACCGTGGTGAGTGGAATCGTCGAAAACAAGGGCGATGGCAACTCGGACCACGCCGACCCGTCCCAGTGCATCGTGAGCGTGCCGGTCCCCACTACCGTGACGTCGGAGGCCCCTCGCCCCCAGACCTTGAAGGCCGAGCGGTTCGTTCCGTCTTTGGGGGCCACCGTCGTCGACAGCGTCCAGTTGGTGCCGTCGTAGTGGTAGATCACACCCGGCATTCCGCTGGCCGTATCGCCCGCAACGGCCCAGACGTCATTCGGGCCAGAGCCCCAAACGCCGAAGAACGTGTATGCGGGGTCGGCCACCGCCGTGTCGGTGAATGTTCCAGACACGACGTCGTAGGTGGTGATGTGGCCTTTGGATCCGCCGATGAACAGCGTGCTCCCGCCGTGCCAAACCCACCAGAAATCGAAGTCGAGTTCCGACGCGTCGGGCCGCGTCCACGCTGTGCCGTCAAAGTGCCAGAGTTGAGGCCCGGCCGCGTCGCGGGCGCCAACCGTCCACACGTCGCTCGCAGACGTGCCGGTGATGGAGAACAAGGCGCCTGCGAGCGAGTTCGTGACGCCCTGCTGAGCCGGCGGTGGCCCGTCCGTGTCGGTGTCCGTTGTCGGATCCGGGTCGGTGGGGTCCGTGGGATCCGTGGGATCCGTGGGATCCGTGTCCGTCGGCGTCGTCGGGTCGCTCGTCAATGCGTCGTCGCCGCAGGCCACGTGCGCGACGAGCAGAAGGGTGCGAATCATCAGAGAACCTCGACCAGTTGCGTGCCGCTGTAGACGAGGCTCCCCCGCGCGCCGGTCGTGAGATCGCCTCCGACGCCCCAGATGCCGCCCTCGGGATCGATCCAGACCGCGTGGATGCCGTCGGTGTAGGGGTTGACCCTGGCGTCCTGCTCCCAGGCGCCGCCCCGATACCACCACAGGGTGCCATTGTTGCCGGAGACGAGCGGGTCGTTGGCGTCGTCGTCCCAGACCCCAACGAAGCCCGGCGCAAAAGCCGTGGCCATGTTGGGGCTGATGTTGGTGGACGTGGCGCCGTCGATGGTCACCGCGGCCCCGTTGCCGAATCCGCCCACCGCCAGCGTCTGGGTGCTGTCACCGGCAACCGTGAAGAGGGTCGTGGTCGGCGACAACGTGGTGGCCACCTCCGTCCAGCTCGTTCCGTCCCAGTTCATGACCAGGGCGCCCGTACCGACGGCGGTGACGTCCGTCGCCGAGCGGCCCCACACCTTGAAGACACCGCGGTTCGCGCCGTTGGCGATGGTGGCTTCGGCCGACAAGGTCCAGGCGGTGCCGTCGTAGTGGTAGATCGCTCCCGCCGTGCCGCTGGACGGATCGCCGGCGACGGCCCAGACGTCGGTCGGTGAGCTGCCCCACACGCCGAAGAAGGTGAGTCCCGGGTCCGCGACCGTGTACGGCGTGAACACGCCCAACCCGATGTCGAACGAGGCCATCTGGCCGTTGGACCCCCCGATCCAGAGGGTTCCTTCGCCATCGTTCCACAGCCACCAGAAGTCGAATGCGAGCGCCGACGCGTCAGGTCGCGCCCAGGTGGAGCCGTCCCACAAGTAGAGCTGAGGCCCCTGCCCGTCGTTGGCGCCACAGATCCAGACCTTGTCTGCGGAGCTCCCCGAGATGCTGTAGAGCGCGCCGCCCAAGACGTTGGAAAGCCCCTGGATGACGGTTGGATCGCCTGGGGAATCCGTGGTCGGTTCGGTGTCGGTGGTGGTGTCGGAGGCGTCGGTCGTCCCGCTGTCGGGACCGCAACCCACTACGAATGCTAGCGTGACCGGCAAGCGCCACATCGTGCCCCTTCCTTTCCCCAGACCCCGAGGTGCCCAGGTTGTTTGGTTTGGATCGGTAGCGGGCTAACGGTGACCCGCGTTCCGCGGCAATCGGGTCAGCCTCAGCCCTGCAACAGTGCGTGAGGACAGGCCATTGAACCGCCGTGTCACCCCTCGGGTCTACCCGAGGCCGGCGTCGATGGCCATCGAGAACTGACGCTCGTTGGGGTTGAACGTGTCGGGCAAGCGACGCCGCTGCCCGACCAGTCCTCGGAGCGGCGCAATCGGGGCACGAACCGGGGACTGACGGCGGCCGCAGGCTGGACCGTCGGTCGACGTCCGCCGACGGGCGCGTCTCACAGCACTTGCACACCGCTTGCGCCGGTCGCGCCCGTCCCGGAGGTTGACCATAGGCGCGGAGTGGGAGGCAACATGTTTGCATCGATGGCGTTCGGGTTGTTCGGGTGCGGGCCGGGAGACGGCACGTCGTCGGCGACAAGCGACGGCGGCACGGCTGCGACGTCGGACGCAGCGACCGACGGCGGCACGGACGTACCCACGGACCTGCCGACCGACACGCCGCCGACAGGCACTGGCCTGGACCTGACGCCAAGCGTGACCGAGAACACGATGACGTGGGATGGAGCTGTGTTCCAGCGACAGACCGACGTGTGCTTCGCCGCGCCGGATCTGCTCTTCAACGGCCAATTCGTGGGAGAAGGCGACGCGTTGATCAACCTGGTGATGCAGTTCATCGGGTTGGGGGAGCCCGCGACCGGCGCCTACGAAAGTGCTGTCATCTCCGCCCGACCGTACTCAGGCGGGCTGCAGGTCCACTTCGTGGAAGGTGACCAGGTCGCCGTGATCAACGATGGGGACGGGACGTGGCAGTTCGTGTGGAACGAGCGTTCCTTTGCCCCGTTTGGTGGCGAGCCTGTCGTGTCGTCCGGTTGGTTTCACTGCACCGTGGAATGACACTCAAACGATGGCGACGTGTGCGGCTCGCAGTCGGACGTGTCCGTGGATCTTGAACAGGCATCGACCGTCGAATCCGTTGGCAGCGAACTCCTCGCGGGTGCGTCGCAACAACACGTTGAGGTTGTTTGGCAGTTGGGCGCGACCGGCCTGGCCCCAGATGGCGGTTCGAAGGGCCTCGTCGCTGCACCAACCCGCGCTGGCCGGGTCGCCGGCGCGGTCTCGTAGGAGGCGGTCGGCCAAGACGTAGAGAAGGACGGCGCGGTGTTCGGCGGTCACGACGTGGACGCGTCCACTGGAAACGTCGTCGATTCGGGCGCTTGGGCCTTCGGGGCCAACGCGCCCACGGGGCCAGCCACCGAGGAACACGTCGCCGGGCGCCGGCGTTCCCGAAAGCGCGACCACCCCTGGTGCACGTCGCTCGGCGGGCACGTAGAGCATCGCCGCCACCACCGGGCGCCCGCGTAAAGATTCCAACGGTTCAATTCCGTTCTGGAAGCTCACGACAGGCCAGTCCACTGGTAGGTTCGCAACGACGTTGTCGGTATCGTGCCCCATCGTTGCGACGATAATCAAATCATCGCCGCGAACCTCTCTTACGTCTCCGACCGGGACGCGAAGCAGCCGCGACCCACCAGGCAGCCGAAGGTCCAGGCCGCGCGTCGCCAACGCCCGCCCGTGGGCGCCACGTGCGATCAAGAGGACGTCGACGCCAGCGTCCCAAAGGAGGCCGCCGATGCCCGCGCCGATCGCGCCGGCCCCGAAAATCACGACGCGACGAGGAGCGATGCGTCGACCTATCGCCGCGCATCCGTGGGTGGGCGTCCGAGCAACCTGAGCTCTCGTGGGCGACGACGCGTCGCACAGAGTCGAACGTCGGCAAGCAGGTTGTCGATGGTCGCCCTGGGGTCTGGCGGCCTGGGACCTGGCCCGGAAGTGGCACCGCCGCCCCGAACCCCCGAGACCGCACGTTAGAAGGCGCCATGCCGTGGAAGTCGCGACACATCCTCGTTGGCGTGGGTGCCCTGGGTTCCGGGTGGGTCCTCGCTGCGTGTGACGCCTCGGGTCCCGATTCGTCGCCCATCAGCACGGGCAGCGTGGAGAGCGTCGACACGCCTCCCGGCGCGACCGACGAGCCCGGGTCCAGCGGTGGGGGCAACACGGGGTCCGGTGGCGGCACGACGGGCTCCGGTGGCGGCACGACGGGCTCCGGCGGCACGACGGGCTCCGGCGGCACGACGGGCTCCGGCGGCACGACGGGCTCCGGCGGCACCACGGGGTCCGGTGGCACCACGGGGTCCGGTGGCACGACGGGGACCGGTGGCGGCACCACGGGGTCGCCCGGCGACGTGGACGGCGATGGCTACGTTGGCGCGGACGACTGTGACGATGACGACCCAACGATCTACCCGGGCTCGCCGGCGCTATGTGGTGCGCGCACGTGTGGCTGGGATTTCTGTGGCGGCCTCTGCGGAGGGGTGGCCTGCGCCGCAGGGCCCACCTCGAATACCGTTCTGCAAATCGTCGCGAACTGGTACCTGCCGGCGACGTCGAACGCACTATTGGTGGAGGACCCCTTCGAAACGCCAGGTGGCGAATTCAGGGGCCAGTTGTTCTACGCGGCCGTCGATGCGGGCGACGGCGACGTGCCTCTGTACCGCCTGCACAGCTCCGCTCCGGGATTGGACGTCGACGACCACATGGTGAGCCCCGATCCGGCCGAGGGCGCGCCGGACTTCGCCCTCGAAGGTGAACTTGCGGTCGGTTGGTCCAGCGAGCTGGAGGGGACCGATCTGTTGTATCGCTATTTCTCGACGGATCCCTACGACCACGACGCCGGATTTTTGTGGGACCCTCCGCTCGGCTATGTGGCCGAAGGGGGCCTCGCGTGGGTTTACCCGCGCTACGGGCTCGCGGACGAGGATCTTATCACCGTCTCTGGCGCGGAGGTGGAACTTGGCGTGAACGCCGTGGCGGGCGGGGCCGTTTGGTCGCTGCGCTGGAACGGCCGCGAGTTCCTCAGCGCCTACGACTACGGCCGGCAGCTCCAGGTGGCCTTCCAGGCCAATGAGGGTGGCGAGGCGGACAACCCGACCGAAGCGGGCGATGCCCACGCCTTGCCGTTCTCTCCCGTCGGTTGGCGTCATGGGTCGCCCCTGATCGACGTGACGACGGCGCCGGGATTTGTGTCGACACGCACCCGACCCCTGCAGTGGTTGCCTGCGGGGTTCCACAGCGGTGCCCACGAGGTGACGCGCAATCCGGTGGCCTGGAATGGTCGCTTCGAAAAGGACGTGACGCTCGATTTCGGTGGCAATCCGCACATCCTTGCGTGGACCACGCGAATTGAATTGCCAGAGGCGCAGGGTAGCCTCAACATCGAGCTGGCGACTGGGTACCTCACCGGGGCATTCGACACGTTTTACACCTACGACGCGAGCGTCGGAGCGCTGGTCGACAAGACGGCGGGGATTCCGTCGATGGGCTGCAAGGACCCCAGCGAAGACCCCGACCAACAGGTGCCGGCTGGCGGCGTCATCATCGCCACGCCAACGGGCTCCCACGCGATGGGCGTGTACCGAAACCGGAGCCTAAACGCCGTTGAAGGGTATGGCCTGTGCAATTTTCTCGACGGCGACACGGATCCCTACGCGTTCTCGACCTCCAAATGGAACCTGCTGGAGCGCCCGACGGGCGGCTTGGACGCCGGCACCTACGCCTGGGACTTCTTCGTCGTGGTGGGGTCGCTGGCCGACTGTGTGGCCGGGATGGACGAACTGTACGCCAGGGGGTCCTGAAGTCGGTTCGGCAGCCCTCGAAGGCTCCGCGGTTGGCGGGCGGCCCCTTGACGACCGCTCGAATCCGGAGCGGTCGGCCCGCAGTTCGGGCAGCGCCACCCGCAACGGCAAAGGTGTGCGCTCGCAGGTCGTCCCGCAAGGGCCTGCGCTGCCGGACCACGACGTTGCCGTCGGGCCGTTCCTCCAGTCGGCTCCCTGGCGACGGTGGCGACCGGCTTCGTTGCCCGCCTCGGGCCCAACGACGCGGTCGTGGCCCCTTTGACCTGGGGCGTCCGCATTTCCCGCGCGGCGTTGGCGAGCGCCTCGGGGGTGCGTCAGAAATCAGCCGAATCGTCGTGCCGCCCGCCGCCGCCTCAAACCGTTTGCCAAGTCGACGGACAAGGCCGAATCACGGTCGAAGCGTGGTCACCGCACGCCGAGCCGTAGCGCGGATGCTGCTACTTCGGGATGGACAAGCCGTCCTTGATCCAAGAGACTTCGAGCCGTGCCGCTTCGCCCGTCGGCATGACGATCAGTTCGTCGGGACGTCCGCAAGGGTAGGACGCATAAATGGCGTTTCGTGGGTGGTCCGCCTGGACCGCCCGACGAATGAACTCGCGCAGCGGCTCCCGATCGGCCTGTTGCGGAAATGAGTGGGGGCCGAGGCCGTTTGCGAACCCCATCCCCCATGGGG
>SXOB01000021.1 GCA_005776945.1 Pseudomonadota bacterium | reverse complement strand
TCTTTCAAAAAATATTTTAACTCGGTTTTTTTACCAAAAATAAAATCAACAATTGTCTGAATTGATTTTTCAGAAACCTTGTTTAGAGCAATCTGTGCAAGCATTGGCCCAACCGACGAACAACATGAGGAGGTTGTCGCCCAACACGAGCGTCAACATCGAGCCCATGAAGAGGTTGAGGTAGGCGAAGAAGCGCCCGACGGACGGGTCATCCTTCATGTAGCCGTAGCTGTACAGGTGGATCAGCGACCCGATGCCCGTGACCACGAGCAACATGACACCGGACAAGGCGTCGACCGTGAACCCGAGCGAGACGGAGACGCCGCCCGTCTCGAACCAGGTGGCCACCGTGTGCTGAATGACGTTGCCCGCAGCGACCTCCGCGAAGAGCGCGACGGACAAGCCAAGCGCGGCCAACGGACCGGCGAGGCCTACGGCCGCGACGACGGGCGCCGACCAACGGCCCCCGAACACCCCGTTGAGCACGAAGCCAAGCACCGGAAGCACCGGAATCAACCAGACCCATTCACCCAGCGTCGAGGTCGTCATCCCGAAAGCCCTGCCAGATCCGAAGTGTCGACCGTCCGGCGGTTGCGGAAGACGGCGATGACGATCGCCAAGCCGACCGCCACCTCGGCCGCCGCAACGGCCATGACCATGAGCACGAAGATCTGGCCCTGTTCCGACCCGCCGGGCAAGCCGCGCGAGAAGGCGACGAGCGCCACGTTGACGCCGTTGAGCATGAGCTCGAGCGACATCAGCATGATCAGCAGATTGCGCCGGCCAAGTACGCCGTAGGCGCCGATGGCGAACAGCGCGGACGCGAACACGAGGTACGTCGTCATGTGTCGCTTCCCAAAGGCCGCTTGCGGGCCAGGATGAGGGAGCCGAACATCGCGACGATGATGAGCACGCTGACGAGCTCGAACGGGAGCGCGAACTTCGTGAACAACATCATGCCGACGCTCTCGACGCTGCCGAAGCCCTCGGGGGCCGGCGGCAAAGGCGCCGCAAACTCCGGCGTGGCCAAAATCGGCGCCACGAGCAGCCCGAACAGGGCCGTCGCGCCAATCGCCGTCAAGGCGCGCACGGGCAGCGGGTGCTCGTCACCAAGCTCATCTTCCTGCAGGTTGAGCAGCATGATGACGAACACGAACAGAACGAGGATGGCGCCCGTGTAGACGAGGACGTGGATGGCGGCGAGGAAGGTCGCCGACAGGTGCAGGAAGGCGACGGCGACCGACAGGAAGGTGATCAGCAGCCACACCGCGCTGTACACGGGGTTGCGCCGCGTCACCATCATGAGGGCGGCCGCAGTTCCCACCGCGGCTGTGATCGTTGCGACGGGGTCCATCAGTTGCTCAGCAGTTTCACGAGGTCGTAGACCTTCTCGTCGCGGCTGGTCGCCACGCGCGTGTAGGTCGGCGTCAATTCGATGGCGTCGCAGGGGCACGCCTCTTCGCACATCCCACAGTAGATGCACTTGAGCATGTCGATGCGGAACGACACGGGCACCTTGTCCCGGTCGGGCCAAGGCGCCGGCATCGCGACAATCTCGATGCACTCGGCCGGGCAGGCCGTTGCACACATGAAGCAAGCCACACAGTTGGGCCGCCCCTGGTCGTCCTTCTTCAGCCGGTGTTCACCGCGGTAGCCCTTGCGGCTGACGCGCTGCACTTCGGGGTACTCGAGCGTCGCCTTCGGCCGGACCATCCACTCCATCGTCTTGGCGAGGCCAGCGGCGATGGAGGGCAGGTAGACGCGGATGGAAAGGCGCGCGAGCCAGGAGCGCAGGCGCAAGCCAACACCCGCCCCGCGAGGCGTCTCGGGCGAGCGGTAGGTCGATTCCATCGACTCCATCAGCCCTCCAGAATCACGCCGACGATGGCCATCGCGGCGAGGTTGAACAAGGCGATCGGCAGGAAGACCTTCCAGCCAAGATCCATCAGCTGGTTGTACTTGAACCGCGGCAGCGTCCAGCGCACCCACACATAGGTGAAGAGCAGGACGTAGACCTTGGCCGTGAACACCCCGATGGACAGCAACGCGCCCACCCAGCTGTGGTCGGTCGGGTCCGTGATGCCGGGGAAGTGCCAGCCGCCAAGGTACAGCGTCGTGATCAGGCCCGACATCACGACCATCGCGATGTACTCGCCCATGAAGAACATCGCGAAGGACATCGACGAGTACTCGGTGTGGTACCCACCCACGAGTTCGGCCTCACACTCGGCGAGGTCGAAGGGCAGCCGGTTGTTCTCGGCCAGGGCGCAGATGAACATGAGCAGGCCACCCATGAGGCCGAGCGGGAGGCGCCACAACGAACCGCCGCCGAAGAGGTTCCAGCCGTGTTCGATCTGCCACTGGACGATCCGGACCGGGTCGACCGTGCCGGCAATCATCACGGCGAGCAGGATCGTCAGCCCAAGCGACAATTCGTAGCTGATGAGCTGCGCCGACGCGCGGAGGCTGCCGAGCAGCGAGTACTTGTTGTTCGAGGCCCAGCCGCCGAGGGTGATGCCGTAGACGCCGAGGGACAACACGCTCATGGAGAACAGGACACCGATGTCCAGGTTCGCGATCTGGAGCAACTCGTCGCCGTACTGGTTGCCGAACGGCACCACGGCGAACCCGAGCATGGGGGGAACGAACACGAGCAACGGGCTGAGAACGAAGAGCCAGCGGTCGGCCCGCAGCGGGACGACGAACTCCTTCGTCAGGAACTTGATGATGTCGGCCAACGGCTGCAGCGAGCCCATCGGCCCTACGCGATTGGGCCCTTGGCGGCCCTGGATGAAGGCGCTGATGCGCCGCTCCATCATGATGAGCACCGGGACGGCGCCCACGAGGTACGCGAACGCGAAACCAATCTTCGCGGCAAGCCAAAGCCAGGGCGTCACTTGCCCACCCCGGCGGGCGCCGACGGTGCGTCGAGGACAACCCCGGTCTGCCCAATCTGGCGGTAGTCGATCCCCCTCAGCGCTTCCCGCAACACGCCCTCAGCACTGATCGCGGTGCGACGTTCGCCCAATTCGATCAACATCTGTTGGAGCCAGACGACATCGGGCTGCGCCGTCCCCGTCGCTGCCACGATCGGCTGAATGCGCTGCAAGCGGCCGTCCCGGTTGACGAACGTGCCCGACTTCTCGGCCCAAGCGGCCGAGGGCAGGACCGACCCGCAGACCTTCGTCCAGTCGTTCTCGCAAACGTCCAAGGCAGCGGCCAACTCGAGGCGCGGCGCCAGGTCCACAAGTCCCTCGGGCCAGTCGGCGTCGTGAATACCGTTGATCGAAAGGACGGCCTTGATTCGGCCCGCGCGAATCGCGTCGACCACTCCGCTGGCTGGGGGCAGGGCGTCGAGCTCAAAGACGCGAAGGGCGCCGCGCGTGTTGGGCGTCTTGTCGGTTTCGATGGCGAAGCCGCTTGGGCTCACCCAGCGCGCTCCCCGCACCTTGCCGAGGAAGTAGACCTCGGCTTGCACACGCTGCGCCAGCTTGGCGGCCAGGTGCAGCTCTTCGACGGTCGCCGCGGTGGAGATGAGCATGGCCACCGACCCGGCGCCGTTGCGGTCGCGGACGGCGACCAAGCGGCGTGCGAGGTCGCCCGCGTCGCCCTTCGTGACGCGCAATCGGTCAGTTCCACTGAGCCATTCGTGATCGAGGCGGCCGGCGTCGCACATCCAGAAGCCGTTGACGTCGTGGTTCTCGCGAGGCTGCAACCGCTTGACCTGATTGTGAAGCACGGTTCCCGTGATGTTGCAGCCGCGCGAACAGCCCGTGCAGACGCTCGGCACCTTCTTCGAGAACCACACGCGGGCCTGGTACAGGAAGTTCTTGTCGATGAGCGCGCCGACGGGGCAGATGTCGACCACATTGAGCGACATCGGATTGTCGAGCGGCACGTCGGGGTGAACGTCGGCCACACTGTGGTCGCCACGGTTGACGATCGACAGCTCACCGGTCCCGGTGATCTCCTCGGTGAACCGCACGCAACGGGTGCAACTGATGCAGCGGTTGCCCCAGATCTTGACGTTGGGGCCCAGGTCCTTCGTGTGCCGGATGACCTTGTTCTCGTCGAAGCGGCTGTGGCCGTTGCGGTACTTGAAGGTGTTGTCCTGCAGGTCGCACTCGCCGGCCTTGTCGCACACGGGACAGTCCAGCGGGTGGTTGATCAGCATGTACTCGAGGACGGCCTGGCGGCCGGCGTCGACGTCCGGCCCTTCGGTCGTGACTTCGAGGCCCTCGCTCACCGGGTACATGCACGCGACTTCGAGCTTGCGGCTGTTGCTCACCTTGACGAGGCACATGCGGCAATTGCCCGCCGGCGTCAGGCCGCGGTGCCAACAGTAGTGCGGGACGTGGGTGCCCCCGTCGATCAGGTGCGGCAGCAGCTTGTCGCCCGCCGGCGCCTCCGCGACCTTGCCGTTGACTTTGTAGGTCGCCATCGTCAGGCCCCCTGGCCGCGCGCGAGCTTCGCTTCGAACTCACCGCGGAACTTGCGGACGACCGACCGCGCCGGCATCGCTGCGGCGTCGGCCAGCACGCAGATCGTACGCCCGACCATGCCCCAGGCGACCTCGTCGAGCTTGTCGATGTCCGCCACCTGCGCCGTGCCCTGCGCCATCCGTCCCGCGAGTTTGGCAATCCACCCCGTGCCTTCGCGGCAAGGCGTACATTGACCGCAGGACTCGTGAGCATAAAAACGCAGGACGTTCCACAGGATGTCGGCCATGTCGACGGTGTCGTCGAGGACGACGATGGCGCCCGAGCCCAACATGGAGCCCGCCGCGGCCAGCGACTCGAAGTCGAGCCGGATCAGGGGGTCGGTTGCGAGCACCTCGGCGGCCGTCAAAAAGGGCGACGAACTGCCGCCGGGAATCACGGCCTTGAGCGACCGGCCGTTCGGGATGCCACCACAGATGTCGTAGATGAGCTCTTTGAGTGGCACACCGAGCGGCAACTCGTAGTTGCCAGGGCGGACGACGTGGCCAGAGACGCTGAAGATCTTCGTGCCGGGGCTCTTCTCCGTCCCTTGGCTCCGGAACCACGCGGGCCCGTGCTTGAGGATGGACGGAAGGCAGCACAACGTCTCGACGTTGTTGACGATCGTGGGGCAGCGGAAAAGGCCTTCCACGGCCGGGAACGGCGGCTTGATCTTGGGGTGACCCCGTTCCCCTTCGAGGCTGCTGAGCAGGCCCGTCTCTTCACCGCAGATGTAGGCTCCCGCGCCGCGGTGCACCGTGATCATGAGATCGATGCCGGAGCCGAAGGCGTTGGGTCCCACGAAACCGCGGGCTTCCGCCTCGCGAATCGCGCGCTCAAGCTGCCGAGCACCAAACGGCAATTCGCCGCGAATATAGATGTAGGCGACCCGCGCCTTGATCGCGTATGCGGCGATCAAGATGCCCTCGATGAGGAGATGCGGGTCCCGGTCCATCAGGAGCTTGTCCTTGAACGTCCCTGGCTCCGACTCGTCCGCGTTGACGACGAGGTAGCGTGGCTTGTCATTCTTGGCCAGGAACTTCCACTTCTGGCCTGTCGGGAACCCGGCGCCTCCACGGCCGCGAAGGCCGGCCTGGAAGACCGTGTCGATGATCTCGTCGGGGTTGCGACCCGAACGAAAGATCTCCGCAGCCACCTGGTAGCCACCGCGCGCCGCGTAGTGCTCGATCCGGTCCGCGCCGTTCTCAAGCACGTGCGCAAGCAGGACGGGCGGGTGTTTGGGATTCGGAGGCAGGTGGTACGTCTGCGCCGGCGGGTGCCAGTCATCCGATGCGCGCATCTCGCCGAGCATCCGGTCGCAGTCGGCCTCTGTGACGCGGTCGACGAAGTCCTCGTTGACCTGCAGGCACGGCGCCATGTCGCAGTTGGCGAGGCACTCGACCTTCTTCACCGTGAACCGGCCGTCGGGCGTCGTGCCGCCACCCTCGATGCCGAGCGCGTGGCAGAGGCGGTCGTGGATGCGCTCGCTGCCGGCCATCGCGCACGACAACGTCGAGCAGACCTGCAGACTGTACCGCCCGTCCGTCGGCCGGCGGTAGTGCGTGTAGAACGTGAAGACGCCGAACACCTTGGCCGGCGACACGCCAAGCCGCTCGGCGACGTGGATCATGCCCGGGCGGTCGACACATCCAAACTCGCGCTCGAGCAGGCGCAGCGCCGGCAACAGCGCCGCTTCCCGCTTCGGGTAGCGCGCGCAGATGGCCTCCAACTCGTCGGAGACCTCCGGACGGAACGTCCGCGATGCGGGTGTGTCGGGAACGTAGGCGGAGGTCGCTTGGGCACTCACCGGTCCAACTCCCCGGCGATGATGTTGAGGCTCGACAGGCCGGCGACGACGTCGGAAACGAGCCCGCCGCGGCACATACCCGGGAAGCCCTGGTAGTTGTAGAGGCTGGGCGGGCGAACGCGCCAGCGCCACGGCTTGGGGCCACCGTCCGAGATCAAGTAGTACCCGAGCTCGCCATTGGGCGCTTCGGTCGCCATGTAGACCTCGCCGACCGGAACCGGCAGGCCGTGGCCGTACATGTAGTTCTTGAAGTGGTAGATCAGGCCTTCCATGCCGCCGTTGGGCTTGTTCCCTTGGTCCTTGGTCGGGATGACAACCTCGGGGACGGGAACGCCGACGGGGCCCTTTGGCAGCCGCGTCAGCGCCTGATCGACGATCTTGAAGGACTCGTAGAGTTCGCGGACGCGCACGCGGTACCGCGCCCAGACGTCGCCGCCGGTCTCGGTCGGAACCTCGAAATCGTACTGTTCGTAGCCAAGGTATGGATGGGCCTTGCGGACGTCGTAGGCGATGCCGCACGCGCGGAGGAGCGGGCCGGTGACGCCGTAGCTGACCGCGTCTTCGGCACTGATCGCGTTGACGCCCTTGCACCGGTCGATGAAGATCCGGTTCGTATTGAGCATGCCCTCCATCTCGCGAAGGGTCTTGAGTCCGCTGACCATGAACGCGCGGACTTGGTCTTCAAAGTCGTCGGGCACGTCCTTGAGGAGCCCGCCAACGCGCGTGTAGCTGGTCGTCAGCCGCGCCCCGGTCACGTTCTCGAAGATGTCGTAGAGCTTCTCGCGCTCGATGAAGCTCCACAACATCACGGAGAAGGCGCCGAGGTCCATCGCCTGCAGGCCGACACTGATGATGTGGTCCGAAATCCGGCTCAATTCGTAGAGGATGACGCGGATGGCGGCGCAGCGCGGCGTCACCTCGATGCCCATCAACTTCTCGATGGCGCAGGAGAGGCCGACGTTGTTGCAGAGCGGCGACAGGTAGTTCATCCTGTCGCTGATCACGACGCCCTGATTCCAGGTCCGGTATTCGCCGATCTTCTCGAAGCCGCTGTGCAGGTACCCGATCTCGAGGTCGATCCCCGTGACGGTTTCGCCTTCGATCTCGAGGATGGCGCGCAGCGTGCCGTGGGTCGCCGGGTGTTGAGGCCCGAAGTTGACGACCATACGTTTGCTGCCGAGGTCGCCCTCGACCTGCTCCTCGATCTCCATCGGAATGCGCGTCGGGCGGTCCATCGTTGCCTCTACAGCCCGTAGCGGGGGAAGTTCTGACGCTCGCCGTGACCCACCAGCGGGTAGTCCTTGCGTAGCGGGTGGCCCTGGTAGGCGTCGGGAAGCAGGATTCGGCGCAGGTCGCCATGGCCGCGGAAGGTCAGGCCGTACATGTCGTAGACCTCGCGCTCCGCCCACGGGGCGGCCTTCCACAGGTCCGACGCCGTATCGATCTCGGGGTCGTCTTCGGGAACCCAGGCCTTGATGCGGACGTGCTCGGCCTTCTTGAGGTTCACGAGCTCGTAGACCACGCAGAAGCGCTCGGGCATGCCCTTGTCGAGCCAGTCGACCCCACAAAGGTCCATGAGGACGTCGCAGCCGTGGTCGTCACGACAAGCGCGCAACAGGTCCAGGATCCCTTCGCGCTTCACATCCAGCCAACGCTGACCCACGTGGGACCCTTCACCGAGCACGCGGTCGGCGAAGCGCGCCTTGAGGTCGGCGATGACGTCGTCTTGCAGGCTCATGGGTCGCTCAGGCCGACACGGCGCGGTTCGCCCGTTCCGTGGTGATGATCTCTTGAATTTTGATGACGGCGTCGATCAGGCTCTCGGGCCGAGGCGGGCAGCCGGGCACGTAGACGTGAACCGGCATGAACCGGTCGATGCCCTGGATCATCGCGTAGGTGTCGAAGACGCCGCCACAGGAGGCGCAGGCCCCCATGGAGATGCACCATTTCGGCTCGGGCATCTGTTCCCAGATCTTGCCGAGAACGGGCATCATCTTCAGGCTGATGCGGCCCGACACGATCATGAGGTCCGACTGCCGGGGCGAGAACCGAATCGCCTCGGCGCCAAACCGGGCCAGATCGTAGCGGCTGCTCAGCGTCGCCATCATCTCGATGGCGCAACAAGCGACGCCGAACGGCATCGGCCACATGCTGTTTTTGCGCGACCACGACACCAGGTCCGTGACGCGCGTCGTCATCGCGCCTTCTGCCATCCAGGAATCTAGTCCCATTCGAGGCCTCCCCGGCGCCACAGGTAGATCAGGCCGAAGCCGAGGACGGCGAAGAAGATGCCGACCTCCACGAGACCCGCCACACCCAGCGGCTTGTAGAGAACGGCCCATGGAATCATGAAGACCGTCTCGATGTCGAACAAGATGAACATGATGGCGACGAGGTAGAACCGCACCGAGAAGCGGTCGCGGTTGTCGCCGATGAGCGGCACGCCGCACTCGTAGGGCTCGAATTTCTCGGCCTTGAAGCGACTCGGTCGGACCAAGGAGGAGATCACGAGGAAGGCCGCACCAAGCACGACCACAGCGGCGGCGTACACGGCAACCTGAGCCCACACCACGTGGCCTCCAAAGGGCGGCGCGTGTATCACGAGGGCCCGACCCCGCCATGACCCCAGTGCCAGCGTTGTGTCACAGTATCGGCCCGGTCGGTGGCCGTTTCTGCCTCAGTCTTCGAGCGCTCGCCCCTTCGTCTCGATCACCCAAGGCAACAGCAGCACGCCCAACAGAGGCACCACAGCCACCAAAACGAGGACCGACGTCGCCGCCTGCAGCGCGTCCGCGCCACGGCTCGCGATCGAGCCCACGAGAAAGGGCCCTGCCGCCGCGATGACGCGGCCGGCGTTGTAGCAGAAGCCCGCCCCCGTCGCTCTCAAGCGCGTGGGGTACAGCTCCGGCAAGTCGTAGGTGAAGCTGCCGAAGACGCCGAAGACCGTAAGGCCGATGGGGAAGTACATCGACAACCGCCAAGACGGGGGCACGTCGAGGCCGAAGGCGCCGTAGATCGCGGCCGCGGAAGCCACAAAGTACACGCCGAACATCGCGCGGCGCCCCAGGTACTTGGCCGCAGGCACCGTCAGCAGGGTGCCGATCAGCCCGCCGAGGTTGAACAGGTTCGTCGACGTCGCCTTGAAAGACTCGATGAGCTCGGTCGTCGCCAGCTTGTCCAGGCCCTTGGCCGACGCCTCGACCTGGGCGAGCCCGGCCGCGATGGTCGGGATGAACGCGTTGCAGCTCCACCACATCACGAGGCAAACGAGCGCCATCGACAGGCCGCTGAACGTCGCACGCCGCATCGCAGGCGTGAACAAGTCCGCCAGGCCCACGTCGACTGCCGGGCCCGCGGCCTTCCAGCGCTCGGGCTCATCGATCATGAACCGGACGGCGAAGGCCACGAACGAAGGGGCCAGACCGCAGAGGAAGACGTAGCGCCACGACGTCTCGGGGTCGGACGCAAACGCGACGCCCGCGATCTGCCAGTTGACGAAGCTCGCAAGGAAGAGCCCGGCGGGCGCCGACGTGTAGAGCAGGGCCCCAGCCTCGACTCTGCGCTTTTCGGGGACGACCTCGGCGACCATGCTCGCGCCGGCGGCCCACTCACCGCCGATACCGAGGCTCGCGACCAGGCGGCAGACCGCCAACACCCAGATGTTTGGCGCAAATGCGCACGCGGCCGTCCCGATCGAGTACAGCGCCATCGTCAGCATCAGGGTGCGCTTGCGGCCGATGCGGTCCGCGACGCGGCCGAAGATGATGCCGCCGATCGCCCAACCCACGAGCAACAGACTCGTCAGCGCGCCGCCCCACCACAAGGTGGCCGACTTGGCCTCCGGCGTCCCCAACTCGAGGCCGAGCAATGTCGGCACACAGGCCGGCGCCACGTAGTTGAACAGCAACCCGTCGAAGACGTCGAAACCCCAACCCAGCCAAGCCGCAAACAGGACCAGCCATTGCCGGCGGTCCATGTCGAGGAAGCGGCCGCTCACCTAGGCGTCCGGGCGGCGCGACCGCGCGAGGTCGAGCTTCGCCACCCGAGCAGGAAGGCCGGCCAACCAGTCCTCGAACTGCGTGAGGGGCGGGCTGCGCAGGTAGACCTTCCCGTCGGGAAGGATCATCAACGCCTCCACCGGGCCCGTGGCCAGCGGAACGACCACGAAGTTGCGATTGCACCCCTGGGCGGCCGTCACCGCGTAGATGCGCTCGATCTGGGCCGGCATCAACAGATCCACGCCGCCTCCACCGCGCGGTTCATCGCCCGCCGCCGTCGAACCCGCAACTGTCAGCTCGAGGCGGGTGGCGTCGCGCGGCCTACGTCGAGCACCTGTCCTTGCCACCGGACGAGGTCCGTCGACGAAATCACGCCGCAACTCACGAAGAACTTGATGGCGTCCTCGACGGTCATGTCGACGCGGACGACGTCCGCGCGCCGCAACATCACCGGGTAGCCAAGGTGGAGGTGGTTGCTTGGAAAGAACACGACCAACCGATCGTCGGTGGGATCGTCGGTGACGTTGGCCGAGGCCACAAAGCCCAACGTGTACCGGCCCACCATCGGGTACTCGCAGATCACGACCTCACTGAAGGGCAGCGCGTGTTCGTCCGTGAACGGACGCACGATCTGGCGACTCGCGTTGTAGAGCGACCGAACGATGGGCACGCGGTCGAGCAGGCCGTCGACTGCGGACAGGATCTGTCGGAACAGGACGAGCCGCGTGAGTACGCCGATCACGAAGACGGCCACGACCGTCAAAAGCAGGCCCAAGCCCGGGACGTGAATGGGTTGACCGAGCGCTTCGCTCAGAATCGCATCGATCCGGCCGCCCAAGGGCTTGTCCACGATGTCGAAGACGATGTGGAGGACTGCGTAGGTGATGTAGAGAGGTAGCAGGGCCAACAACCCAGCCAGAAACGTCCTGCGCACCTGATCACGCCACACGGTCGGCCCCCGAACACGACCCATAGTCCCCGGTGGCCCCTCCGGAAAGACCGGAGCCCGTCACACCCTTTGGCAACCCCTTGACCGTTGGAGAGGAACCGGTGAGGGCGCCCGGCGGTCATCCGGATTGACGGGAAGCTGACTCGATCTTCTTGGCGGTCTTCCGTCGATCCGGTGAGAGTACCGGCCGTTTGGTCGGGCTTTGCCCACCGGCCCCGTCAGGGGACCAGCCAAGCCGCTCGAAACGAGCTTCGGAGGCCGATATGGCAAGTACCAACACCCCCGCCTCGATCACCGTCGAGGTGTTTCGTGGCGACACGTCGTTGGCCCGTGTGTCGTTCACGGAACCCAGCGTCACGATCGGATCGGGCGGCGCGGCCATGTTGCCCGTTTCCGGCGAAGGCGTGGCCGAACTGCACGCTGTGCTCAACGTCGAGGGCGGCTCGGTGACGGTCCTGGACCTTGGCGCCGAAGGCGGCATCCGCGTCGGCGGCGAGAAGGTGGCCAACGCCGAGTTGGCCTCGGGCAGCCGTTTCGCGATCGGCGACCTTGAGATCGCGGTCACCGTCGATGCACCGGCCGCCGCCGACGTCGCGGCTTCGACCGCGGCGACGGTGTCCGAGGACGCCGACCCGGCCACGGACCCGGGTTCGGCCGCACCAAGCCACGACGACCACGGCCCGTTCGAAGACAGCGTCGCATTCATGATGCGCACGAATCAGGGAACCAAGTTCAAGGACCGTGCGCCCCTCCTCGAGGTCACCCAGATCTGGGGCCAGCTGCTCGTGGAAACGCGGCAGTACGCCCGGGAAAGCCATGAGATCAAGCTCGGGGAATCGAGCGGCTTCAAGTGGCACTTCCTCGGCGTCGACATGGGCTGGGTCTCGGGCCCCGTCCGGCATGTGCTGCCCTACGCCCTGCCCCTGTGGTCGGACATCGTCGCCGAGCGCAAAAACGACTTCTACGTGCCCTACGGCAGCCTCCCCAACGAGGCCGAATACACGCTCTTCCGGTCCGACAAGGAGGGCTACGTCGCCCACGTTCCCAAGGGCTGGGACGGTTTCGCGGACATCGGCGAGAAGCGGTACACCTTTGCCGAACTCGCTGCGGATGGGAAAGCCACCGCCGAAGGTGAAGGCTGGAAGATTCCGGTCATCGACGGCATGCGCCTGATGGTCGACAACGACGGCATCGTCTTCTTCGCCCACCTTGCCCACCCGGTGCGTCGCCTCGTCGCCCGCACCACGTCGGACAACGACGGCGCGTTCAACGGCATGGTCGGCTTCGGAACCTTCCTCTTCCTCATGTTCGCGCTGCTGATGACGTACATCGGGCCGACGCTCGAGAACGACACCGTGGAGCTGTCCGACCGCATGGTCGAGCTGCTCCTGGAAAAGCCGCCCGAAGAGAAGACGAAGAAGCCCGAAGCGAACCCTGACGCGGGCGAAGGCGCCAAGGCGAAGAAGGAAGAGGGCAAAGTCGGCAAGAAGGAAGCCAAGATCGACAAGGCGAAGGGCAACAAGGTCGAACTCAAGAAACTCGAGATCGACCGCAAGGTTGCCGAGAACGCCGGCGTCCTCGGTGCCATGAACGACAGCAGCATGGACCAGATCTTCGGCGCCTCCGGCCTCTCGCAGGACCTCAAGGGCGGCATCGGCGGCCTCATCGGCGCCAACGGCACCCAATTCGGGTCCGGCGGCCTCGGCGCCCGCGGCGGCGGCCTCGGCGGCGGCGGCACGGCGGAAGGTCTCGGTGGCCTCGGCACGAAAGGCATCGGCTCGGGCGCCAGCGGCTACGGCTCGGGCGGTGGCAACTTCGGCGCGAAGGGCGAAGGCGGGATCGGCGGCGTCGGCGGCGACCCCATCATCGTCGGCAGCCTTGACCGCAGCCTCATCGACGAAGTCGTCAAGCGCCACATGAACCAGATCCGGTACTGCTACCAGCGCGAACTCACGAAGAACCCCGCGCTCGGCGGCAAGATCGTCATCAAGTTCACCATCGCCAAGGACGGCACGGTCTCTTCGGCCAGCGCGAAGACCACGACGATGAACAACAGCGCGGTCGAGACCTGCATCGTCGGGCGCTTCCTCCGCATGCAGTTCCCCGAGCCCAAGGGAGGCGGCATCGTCATCGTCAGCTACCCCTTCATCTTCTCGCCGGGGTAGGCGGTCGCGGCCGTCACTTTCGAAGCCTCGGCCGCTCGGCCGGGGCTTCGTCGTTTCAGGCCAGCAGGCTCCTACGGACCCGCACCGCTTCACACCTACGCCGTGTCGACGCGCGGGAGCGACGAACCTCAGCGCGCGGCCGCCAACACCTCGTTGAGGGCCCCTTTGAGCTCTCCGGCCTTCGGCAACGCGGCTTCGGCGAGCGCTCGGGCCGTGGCCGGATCGCCTTCGTTGACGGCTGACACCGCCGCCGCGTACATCGCGTAGACGCCCGTACGGTCGCCGTCGCGCAACGCGAACGCCCGCCTCGCCGCCGCGACCCGTGCCCCAAGCGTGGGTTCCAGCTCTGCGAGGCTTGCCTGGCACGACCCGGCGACGGCGCGCAGGCCCATCCGCTCCGACTCGTTCGCAGCTGCGCGCAGCGCAGGCAGCGCATCGGATCGGCCCAGCTCGCCTTTGGCCACCGCAGCCGACCCCATCGCCCGAACGCGCAATTCGGGATCGGACACGAAGACGCCCTCCTCTACGAGCCGCTGCCAGATCGGCAGGCCGTCTTCGGAAGCGTAGCCAACGGACAAGTTGTACTCGCTCCACGCGCGCGACCGACGGGCGCGCGTCGCCGCCGTCGCCTCGCCGATGGCGTCGAGATCGCGCATCGCGCGATCAAAGCCGTCGTAGGCTGCATCAAAGTCGCCAGCGCCGAACGCCGCGACCGCGCCATCGTACGCCGCGCGCGCCGCTTCGTACTTGCCATGTCGGGCGACGAGTTCCTCGAGGCCCCAGCCCTTGGCGGCCTCCATCAGCGTGGCAGAGCCCGTCAAGTTGGCCAAGGCCGAGGCCGCATTTTGGCGCGCCAATTCGCCAAGGCGCTTGGCCGCAGGTCCCCCGATCGCCTCCGCGGCGTCCCCGGCGGCGCCGAACGCCCGGAGTGCGCCCTCGAGGTCGCCGGCGCGGGCCCGACCGAGCCCTTCCGCTTGATAGACATGGACCGCGGCCAGGGGGTCCTTGGCTGCGGCGAGCAGCGCGCGAGCATCGGCCGCCGCCGCATCGATCTGACCCGGCGCCCCGGCGGCCACCGCTTCGACGCGCTCGACAGCGACGCGGCCCGCGTCCGCGACGGCGCCCACCTCCTGGTACAGCGCGATGGCCGCGTCGTACGCGGCGACGGCCGCCGCTGTGTCCCCCGCAACGGCATGGACCAAACCCGCCAACTCCTTCGCGCCCGCCCGACCGCTCGGGTCCCCGATCCCAGCCGCGAGGGTCTGGGCCGACGCCGCATGCCGACGCGCCCCTTCGAGGTCGCCCAACCGGGCCGAAACGCGCCCGGCGACGGTCCGGAGCGACAGTTCCATCACGCGCATCGAGCCGCCGCCAACGAGGTTGAGCGCCTCTTCGAGGCGGTCGCGCGCGACGGGCCAATTGCCGGTGACCGTGTAGGTGACGGCCGCCTGGCCGAGCGCCAGGGCCCGTTCGCGAACGAGACCCCGCGAACGCGCGTCGGCCCCGGCCTGTTCGATCCAGCGACCCGACTCATCCAGGCGCCCTTCGGCCCGCGCCAACACGCCGAGCGCGATCGATCGCTGAATCTTGCTCCGCGCATCCGCGGCATCGGGGGGCAGCGCCAACTTGGCCGCCATCAGGTCGCCGCGCGCGACGGCCTCAGACACGCGTCCAACCATGTCGGACGCCCCGGCCCCCGCGCGGAGCGACGCCACGAGTCCAAGATCGGCCTCGGCACGAGCGGCGAGCGCGTTCAGGCCCAACCGTCGCGCGAGGTCGCGGCCCGCCACGAGGTCGCGCTCTGCCGCGTCTGCGTTGCCCGAATCGAGGTGAAACGCGCCGCGATCCACGATCGCCGCAGCGCGAACGCCGTCGTCCGGTCCGGTTTGGGCCACGCGATCCAGCAGCGGACGGGCCTCGTCACCGCGCCCCAACTCCACGAGCACAGCGCCACGGGCGGCCAACAAGCCTCGATCCGCGGGTGCGGCGGCCAATCCGAGCCGCGTGGCGCGCTCTGCACACACCATCCAAGCAGCTTCCAGGCACGCAATGGCCTCGAGTGTCCGCAGCCCCGTTCCCGAGCTCGCGTCTGCCAGCGCCCCCAGGCGCCGAGAGGCCTCGTCGAAATCGCCCTTGTTCATCAGGGCGAGCGCAGCAGCCACCTCCGCTTCCGCGGAGGCATCGAATTCAATCGCCGCCCCGGTTCCAGGGACGACGACCCCCTCGGAGGCAAAGGCAAGCCAAGAAAGGAAGAGGATCATGATTCCCCCGTACCGTTGGTTTGGATCCCTGGGCCGACCGTTGACCGACCTTCGACGAACGCCGGGCTACCGAACGCTTCCCGGGCGTTAGACCCGCGCGTTCCCGCGGAGAAGCCATGTCGGACGTGATGTCCGCTGCCGGTTCCTGGTCTGCCTTGCTGCTCGGTTTGGGCGGTCTCGGTGGCCTCGTCGTCCTCGCTCTGGCCGGTATGGCCATGGGCAAGCGACGCATTCCTCTGGTGGCGCTCGCCTTGCTGCCCATTTTGACCTTGATTCTGGGCGCTTTGGCGACCTGGGCGGCCGCCGGCGATGCCTTTGAGGCCATGCGCGCGGCAACGCCGGGCGAGATGCACGACCTCGCGCTCAACGGCGTGTTCAACAGCCAGGCTGTCGACGCGCTGTCCCGCTGGGCAGCCGCATTCGTCTTGGCCCTGGCCTGCTGGGTTTGCGCCGTCGCGAGCGGCATCGCCGCTGGCTCGGACGCCAAGATGACCCCGGTCGCCGCGCTCAGCACAGGCGCGATCACGCTGGTCGGCACGGGCGCGTTGGCCTGGTACACCGGCGCCAACGGCCTCGGCTCGCAGGGTGGCGCGCTGGTCGGTGTCTTCCTGATCGGCGGCCTCGGCGTCAGCGCCAGCGCGCTGCGGCGGGCCACCGATGAAGAGATGTTCCGCGTGGCCGCGGCCCGCCTCGTCGGGGCCTTCAGCTTCGTGATCGGCGTCTTCCACGCCGCGCGCGCGCTGGACATTGGTTTGCAATCGTCGATCTTCGGCGTCGGCGGCCTCGTCTCTCAGGCCCCCGACCTTCCTGCCAAGGTGGTCGCGTGGCACGACGCCGCGCTCCCCGCCCAGTACGCCGGGCTGTTGGCCTTCCTCCTCGCCATCACCATCGGCGCGATCGCCTTCATCGGCGAAATCGGCGAGGCGGTGGATCGGTTCACGATGCGCGACGGCCTCGTCGTTGCCTTGCTCCTGCTCGTCGCGGGCGCGGCTCGCTTCGTGGAACTCAACCGGGTCGGCGCCCTCTACAACGTCGGCACCTCCTTCCCCGCCGCCCAGACCTACAAGGAGATGACGAGCGATCTGCCCGGCTCCACCTTGGTTGTCGGCGAGGCCACGCTCTTCGTCCGTCCGGTCAACGGCGGCTACGGCGACGTCTTCCAGTTCCAGCGCGACAAGTGGGTTCGTACCTACCGCTGGGACGGCTACACCTGGCAACACGACAACACGCCGCTCGACGCCGTGTCGAACATGTTCACCGGACGTACGCCGCTCGCCGCGATCAGCAAGAACGAAGACATGGAGGCGCTGGTCACCCTTCTCGACGCCAGCCCCGAGAAGAAGGTGCTCATGCTCCTTCGCGCCGCAGAAGCCAAGGCCGGCACCGAAGTTCCGCCCGAGCTGGGTCGCGAGCAGGTGACCTTCCTCCCCGTCGAGCTCGCATCCTCGCGCGACCTGAAGACCGAAATCTGGCAGCTCGCTGGCGCCTTCGACGTCTACTGGGGACCCACCTCCTGGTACGGTCCCGGCGACGACACGACCGATCCCTTCGCCTACGCTCGCGCTGCCATCGAGGCGACGAAGGGCCCCGGCCTGCTGACCCTCGGCTTCGAGCGCAAGACTGGCGATCTCGCGATCTCCTGCATGCGCTACATCACGGACCTGTCCGAAGACAGCACGAAGCTGGAGGCGACCGATCGCTGGTGCCGCCTCACGATGGACGAGCCCGAGCCCATCCGCGTCGAAGCTGCAGCTCTCTGGGACTACCCCGAGACGCCGAACATGAAGATGTCGATCGAGTACAAGAACGGCGTCGACACCGCGCACGCCGACGATCTCATCAAGCGCGAGCAGGGCGCCTTTGCTTGGTGCGCCGAACGGCGCCTGCTGCCCCCCCCGGGGTCGGACCCCGCGGCGCCTCCGCCCGTGGTCGAGCCCGTCGTCGGCATCATGACGATGAACCTCGCCCTCGGCAAGACTGGCGAGATCTTCGACACGCTGCTCGACGAGAAGTCGAAGCTCGCCGACCTCGACCTGATCCGGTGCGTTGGCAAGCGCCTCAAGCCGATCGTGCTCAAAGTCACGCAGCCGGACCCCGAGGATCCGAAGGCCGCAGACAAGGCGCCTGCCGTCAAGATCACGCTCGAGTACCTCGCGCCGCCGGCGACCCCCGCGGGCTGATCTGGGTTGCATGACGGGCGCTCCGGTGTGACCTGGGGCGCCCTCAATGCTCCCGGAGGCTCGATGATGACCCTGACCCTGTGGCTGGCCTGCTCTCGCGGCGCCCCGCCTCCTGACGAAACGCCAGACGACACGCCCGAGCCTACGTCCGAAACAGACACCGACACGCCCACTGGTGGCGGTGGCGGTGGCGGTGGCGGCACCGGCCCGGCGGACGGCACGTTGCTGTTGACCGAAGTGGGTGATCACGCGTCGCTCTCGCAGGTCAAGTACGTAGAGGTCGTCAACCCCGGATCTCAACCCGTAGGGCTTTCGGGTTGGTCCATCGTCCGGTACAGCAATGGCGGCACGGAAGGCGTCGCGATTCCGCTTGGCGAGGGCGACCTGGCCGCCGGAGCCGCCTTCGTCGTCGCCAACCTCGATGGCGCCGCCGACTACGAGTCCGCCTTCGGCGGTCCCGCGGACCTGGCGTCCGACGAATGCAACGGCAACGGCAACGATGCCTGGGTCCTGGCCTACGCCGGGGAAACCGTCGACACCTTCGGAGAAGTCGGCGTTGACGGGCTGGGTTCGGACTGGGACTACACGGACGCCATTGCCGTCCGCCAGACCACAGCCACCGCACCGCAAGCCACCTGGGTCGCCAGCGAGTGGACCATCTCGGCCGGCACAAGCGCCGCGTCCCCCGGCAGTTGGAGCGGCGGCGGAACGGTGGAGCCGACGGAACCAAGCGAGAGTTCGATTCGCGCCGTCCGCCAGGGCGACGTCGCCATCGGCGCCAACGTGATCGTGACCGGCACCGCGACAGGCATCGCCCCCTACGGGCTCTTCATCCAAGAGCCGGGGGCCGACCTCTGGTCCGGGGTTTGGGTGTACACGGGTGCCTCCTTCATCGACCTTTCGCCCCCATCCGTGGGCGATGCCATCACCGCCATGGGCACTGTGACGGACTTCAACGGCCTGACGGAGATCGACGCCAGCGCGCTCGGGGGCTTCATCCTCGCCAGCCCCGGAGGCGACGCCATCACGCCGCTGTCCATCGGACTTGCCGACCTCTTGGCCGACCCCGAGCCCTACGAGTCGATGTTGCTCACCGTCGTAGACGTCGAGGTGGTCGACACCGCCGACACCTACGGCGAGTGGCGCATTGCGGACGCTGTCGACAACGACCTGCAGTTGGCCGTCGACGACCTCATCTACGAGGTCGCTGACCTGGACGTCGGCGATCCGATCTCCTCGCTGACGGGACCGCTGTACTACTCCTTCGGCGAATACAAGGTTGAACCGCGGGGCGCGTACGACGTCGCCCTCTGAAAGGGACTTTCATGGACCGATCGCTCCGGCTGGGTCTCTCGATCGCCTTCGCCGGGAGTGGAGCGGTCGCACTGACGCTGCAAAGCGTGTGGGTGCGGGCCTTTTCCCGCATCTTCGGCTCGACCACATTGGCTGTCGCCACCGTCGTCGGCGCCTTCATGGGCGGCATGGCGTTGGGCGCCTGGTGGGTCGATCGGCGCAAGGGACGCCCCTTGCGCGATTGGGCAGCCTGCGAGGTGGCGATCGCGGCCGCAGCCGTCGGCATGCAACCGGTGCTCGCGGCCTTGCCGCTCGGGGACCTCTGGGCCACCTTCGAGGCGTCGCCGTCCGGCCTCGCCGTCGCCCGGGCCGCCCTGGCCTTCACCCTGCTTGCAGCACCCACGGTCGCGATGGGGGCGTCGCTTCCGCTGCTCGCGCGCGCCAGCCCTGACGCGTCGGATCTCGCGCGCCTCTACGCGTCCAACACCGCTGGGGCCGTCGTCGGAACGCTTTCGACGGGTCTCGTTCTCGTCCCCGCCGTGGGCCATCGACACACGGCGCTGCTCGCAGCGCTCGTTGCGGCCGCCATCGCTGGCTGGGGCCTCCACATCGATCGCAGCTCCGCCGCGCCCGCGATCACGCGCGCCACCCCAGCCCCTTGGCGCGTCGAACACGCCGTTCTGGCCGCGTCCGGCGCCGCGATGATCGCGCTCGAGGTCCTGGCTGCGCGTGGATGGAGCCTCCTGCTCGGCAGCGCGGGCGAGTCGTTTTCCTTCGTCCTGGCCGCCGTGTTGCTTGGCACAGCAGCTGGCGCCGGGCCCGTCGGACGTCGGGTCCTCGCCACGACCACCGACGTGCGGGCCTCGCTGACGTTGTGGCTCGCCGGCGCCGGCGCCGGCGTCGTAGCCGCGCGTCTAGTGCTGCCCGCGCTGCCGGATCTGTTGTTCGCGGCCACCCAGTTCACGGGCTGGGCGCCCCACACGGTTGGCGGCCAGGCCCTCCGTGCCGCCACGACGCTGCCCATCGCCGTTGTCGGGGTCGCGTCGGGCACCGTCTGGACCCTCGCCGTCTCGGCCCTACCTGGGTCGCCGGCTGCGAACGCGGGCCGGGCCATGGTGGCCAACACGCTCGGCTCCCTCGTGGGAAGCCTGCTCGCTGGCTTTGTGCTGCTGCCTTTCCTCGGGCTGGCCACCGCTCTCCGGGTCGCCGCAGCCACCTTCGGGATCACGGCCGTCGCCATCTCCGGCCCTGGCCGCGCCCGCTGGCTCTCAGCCGTTGCGCTCGTGCCCATCGTCGCGGCCCCCACCTGGGACGTCCGTCCGCTCGCCTTCGGGCTCATGCGCCAGACCACGGCCGAACGCCGCGCCGCCACGCTGGAGGGGGAGGTTGTCTTCCACGCCGACGGCGTCGCGAGCACGGTGACCGTGGCCCGCCACCAACGCGGGACCGTCGAAAATCTCACGCTCTACAACAACGGCAAACCGGACGCGACCAGCGTGCTCGACGCCGACACCCAGGCGTTGCTCGGACTGCTGCCGGCGATGATCCGGGGTGACACGGGCCTGGACATCCTCGTCATCGGCTACGGCTCGGGGATGACGGTCGGGGCGCTCGCCGCGCTGCCGTCGGTTCGATCCGTCACGGTCGCCGAGCTCGAACCTGAGGTTTACCGGGCTGCTGACGCCACGTTTGGCATGTTCAACGGCCGGCCCGAAGCCGACGCCAAAGTCACCCGCCTCGTCGGCGACGGCCGGCACGTTCTGACCGCGAGCCGGCAGACGTGGGACCTCATCGTCAGTGAGCCGCCCAACCCGTGGGTCGCGGGGGTGGCCGACCTCTTCCACCAAGAGTTCTACGCGCTTGCCGCAAGCCGCTTGTCCAAAGACGGCCTCCTCGCCCAATGGGTCCAAGCCTACGAACTCTCCCCAGAGACCTTGTACACGGTCTTACGGACCTTTCACCACGAGATTCCGGGAGCGACGGCATGGCGCCTGAGCCCTTCGGATCTGCTCCTCATCGGCGGCCCCGGCGCCGAACGTCTGCCTCCCGACCGCATCGGACGCTTCGCCGTCCCTACCGAGGCACGCGCCTGGCTGTCCCGCGCCAACGTGTCCAACGGCTTCGACCTGCTCGCCCGCTTCCTGCTGTCCAACGAGCAGATCGCCGAAATCGCGGGCGAAGGACGACTCGCGACCGATGACGACGGCTGGCTCGAGCACGCGGCCCAAGCCGACCGACTCGCCGCGCTGCACGACCCGACGGCGGGCGCCTGGCTCCGCGAAATCGGCACAACGATGGGCGACCGCGGCCAAGTGAGCTCCATCGTCGCGAAACTGGGGCCCGGCCAAACACGGGGCGCGTTCGCCGCCGACACCGCGCGCGCCCTCGTGCGCGCTCGTCGCTGGACTCAGGCCGCCACCTGGACCACCATCGCCAAAGCCGAGGGCATCGACGTTCCCGACCTGGACGAAGCGTTCGCCAAGCGAGGCAAGGTGTTCACGAACCCGTGAGCGCCTCGACCTCGCCGTCCGCGGACCAGGTATGCGGCACGGCACGCGGCAGGCCGCTCTCGATGAAGCCCTCCTCGCACCGCAACTCGAGGGAGCCCACCGGCGTCGGTTGGTCCGGCTCCAAGCGGAACACCGTCCGCTCGCCCGAACACGTCGCGAGAAGCGCACCGTCCGGCAGTCGGACGACCCCTCCCTGATGGGGGCAGGAGACGCCCAAATCCCAAGCAGCCACGACGTCGACGATGCCCGCCTCGAAGTCCGGCACCATTTCGAGCACCCGGGTCGGTTCCGAATCACCGCTGTCGAGCAACAGGACACGCCCGTCCTCGCCCATGGTGGCGTGGTGGGGATGCAAGAAGGACACCGGTTCGATGCCCATCGTCGACACGAGTGCGAGGTGGTCCGACAACGGCATTCCGGGCTGGCCCGCCACCGCCCAGCGCAACGCGCCGGCGTCGGCCGCGGCCGGAGCACCGATCCAGACCAGGGTGTTTTGCGAATACAAGGACAACAGCCAACTGTCGTCGGGCGCCAGGGTCACGCTGTTGGTGTGGAAAACGTCGATGGCGCCGACGAAGTCGAAAGCCCAGTACCCGACGGGTTCAGGGACGAAGCCCGACGGATCGAGCGCGTCTATGAGGGTGAACTCGTGGGTCGGGTTGAGCCCAGCATCGAAGGTCCGCACGCCATCCGACACGATCGACCGACCGGACGGGTCCACCCCGAGCCGCGACTGAAGCGCGAGAACCTCGTCGTCGACGGCCTCCACGTGGTGGTGAACGGCTGCGAGGAGCACGTCCGACCCCACGGTGGCTTGAATTTGCCCGTCGAAGCCGATCTCGACCACATTCGATCGGCCAACCAGGGCCACGAACGATGGCCGAGTCACCTTGGCAACGGCGTTCACGGACCCGCTGACCAACCCCATCAGGTCCGGTAGGTCGGCCCACCAAACGACGGTGCCGTCGACCTCCATCACGGACAGCGTCCCCGACCCACCGCACGCGAAGGGCAGCAACAGCGCGTCGACGCCAAGCGCCTCTCCGTCGACCACCGCCGTCACCTCCAGCGTAGGCGGGACCTCCGTGGCAGGCACCGTGGCCTCGACGACCTCCACTCCGTCCACGACGACGGCGACGCGATGGTCTTCGCCAGCGACCGTGCGCCAGAGCGAGGCCGCATGCGCCACCGCCCCTTCGGTACCCGAAGCCGAAAAGCGCCCCGGGTCGTCGGCCGGTCCCCATACAAAGGTGGGCGCAACGAGCCGAGGCGCCTGAAGCGTACACAGGATGGGCGACGCGTGGGGTTCCGTCCAACACGTCAGCGACCACGCCCCCCCCTCGGAATCGGGGTCGGTGGCGACGACCGTCGGGCCCGACGTCGCCGGCGGACCACAAGCCAGCCACAAGCTGATCAACGCCACGACGCGCGCTCCAGTCGGTCGTTGACCGCACGGCCCAGCCCCGAGGGGGGCAGCCGATGGGCGATGATGCCGTCGAGCGACCGACCGTCGAGCGACCGCAGGCACGCAAACAGCCGCTGGGCCGCTCGGACGTCGTTCTCGCCAAGGCTTTCGCAGGTCACCCACGGTCCCGGCGGCGGCGTCCCAAGGCCCATCCAACCAAATCGTCCCTCCACGGGCACCGGCACATCGAGCCACAGTGGCGTCCGGGGTGCATAGTGTCGCAGCAGACGGCCCGGCGCCCGCGGGACACCGCTGTCGACGGCTTCGGAGACAGGGCCGACAACGGCCTCGATCGCCTCGAGGGGGACGCCGCCAGGCCGAAGCCAAGTCACGACGTCGCCATCGACCGCGAGCACCGTCGACTCCACACCGACCTCGCACGGCCCGCCGTCGAGCACGGCGACCGCGTCGCCCAAGCTTGCCTCGACGTGTTCGGCCGCGGTGGGGCTCACCCCGCCAAACGGGTTGGCCGACGGCGCCGCCAGCGGTCCGACGGCCTCGACCAAGGCGCGAGCGAGCGGGTGGACAGGGACGCGGAGGCCCACGCCGTCCAGCCCCGCCGTCACGAGATCGGGGACCGTCGATCGTTTTGGCAACACAAGGGTCAGCGGCCCCGGCCAAAACGTCGCCGCCAGCCGCCGCGCGGCGTCCGGTACCTCGGCCGCCAGCGACCAGGCGCAATCGGCGTCAGCCACGTGCACGATCAGAGGGTCGAACGTCGGACGGGCCTTGAGGCGAAAGACCTCGGCCACCGCAGCGACGTCCGCCGCGCGCGCGCCCAAGCCGTAGACGGTCTCCGTCGGAAATGCGACCACCCCGCCCCCGGCGAGCAGCCGAATGGCCTCGTTCAGGTCGACCCGCATGCCCTGTCATAGCGCATCGGACACAAAGGCCCGCAGCGCCGCCTCATGCAGCAGACCGTTCGACGCGAGTGGGGACGGGCGCGCTCCCCCCAACACGTCGCCACGGTCGTCCGTGACCCGGCCCCCAGCGCGAGCCACGATGAGCGCGCCAGCGGCGACGTCCCAGGGGCGCAGCGAAGACTCGAGGTACACGTCAAAGGTCCCTTCGGCCACGAGCGCGAGGTCCAGCGCCGCGCTGCCAAGGCGGCGCACACACCGCGCCTCGGCCAACATGCGTTCCACCCGACCCGCGTAGAACGCCGCACGCTCGGCATGGTCCGTCGCGAAGCCCGTCGCGACGAGGGCGGAGCCAAGGTCAGCCGTGGTCGACACGGCGATGGGGACCTCCGCGCCACCTTGTCGTTTCCGCGCGCCTCGATCGTCCGCCATCCAGGCCACACCCCGTTCGACCTCCCAGACGACGCCAACGCGCGCCACGCCGTCGCGCTCCAGCGCGATGGACACCGCGTACCAGGGCACGCCGTGGACGAAGTTCATCGTTCCGTCCAGCGGATCGACGACCCAACGCGTCCCCGCATCCCAGGCGCCGCCCCCCTCCTCAGCGAGGATGGGAATGTCGGGCCGATGGGACCTCAGCACCGCAACGATGGCGGCCTCGGCAGCCAAGTCGACCTCCGTCACGAGGTCGCGCGGTCCCTTCTGTTCCACCCGGCCCGGACGACGCCCCACAATGGCGGCCGCGCCGGCCGCTGCCGCCGCCAACGCCACCTCGAGGTCGGTCATGCCCGGTCCAGCAAGATCGTCACGGGCCCGTCGTGCAGCGCGTCGATCTTCATGTCGGCGCCAAACCGGCCTTGGTCCACCTTTGCCACGCCGAGTCGGCGCAACCCGGCCGCGACGGCGTCGACGAGCAGGTTCGCACGGGCCGGGGCCTCAGCCCCGATGAAGGATGGTCGACGGCCTTTGGACACATCGCCTACCAACGTGAACTGGCTGATCACGAGCGCTTCGCCACCGACGTCGAGGAGGCTGCGGTCCATGCGGCCGCGGTCGTCGGGAAAGATGCGCATCCCGGCGACGCGATCGGCCATCCACGCGGCCGTCTCGTCACGATCGCCGGCAGCGGCCGCCACGAGGAGCAGGAGGCCGGGGCCGATCGCGCCGACGCAGGCGCCGTCAACGGACACGCTGGCGCGGGAGACGCGGGAGACGACGACCTTCACCGTCAGGGCACCGTCGCGCGGTCGCACACGACAGCGCCGTTCGTCAGGTCACAGCCGATCGCGCCCGAGCCGAGGATCTGGAAAACGCCACGCTTGCGGTCCATCTCCACGAGACAGGTTGCCGGCAGTTGGTAGGACTCCACCTGCAGCGTCGCGGCGCCGTCGAAGGCCGTGGTCACGCCCACACAGCGAATCTGACCGCGGTGGTTGGACCGGAAGGTGACCTTCGCCGGGCCTTCGCTCGGCGCCGGAGGCGGAGGCGGGGGCGGGGCCGCCGCGGGTCGGGGCCGCGTCACAGGCGCCTGGGGGGGGCGCGCCGCGGGCTGAGCGCTCGGCGGAGGCGGAGGCGGCGCGCTCGGCATTGCGGCGGGCGCGGGAGCGGACGCGACCTCGGGTTCGGGTTCGGGTTCGGGCGGCGGCTCTGGGACCTCGACGGCCGAAACCGGAGGCGGTGAGGGTGGCGCGGGGCTCGGTGCTGCGACCGGCAGGGCGTCGGCCGCCGCGTCGAGGTCCGGCGCGTCGCCGATCGTGGCCGCAACGACGCCAGCGACGACCACCACGCCCGCACAGACCGCCATTCCGAGGCCCAACGCGAGGACGATCGGAATCGCGAAGCGGCCGGGCGACGCCGTCCTGCGGGATTCGCCGACGGACTGCCGCGCCGTGGGGGTCGCCGTTCGCACCGGGCGGGCGGTTCGGTATTCGATCTTCGCGTCCATGCCGCCGCCTTCAGGGCGGACAGGGGGCGGAATCGGGGTCGGCCGACGTGCAACCGGCGGCGACGACAACTCTTCCGGCAACGCGATCGCGTCGGCGGTGCCGAGGGGTTCGCGCGCGAGGGCGGCGCCGTGCCGGCGTGGCTTTTGCGCGTGCCGCGCGGCGTCCGGGCGATTCCAGAAACTCGTGGACGCGCCCGAAGCGCCGCCAAGCGTCGCGCCGGGCGGCAGGGGTCCCGCGCGTCCTGACGCGTCCGACAGGACCTCCGAGTCGTCGGGCCTCAGGCCGGCTGCGCGGCGTGCGCCACCGCCCTCCAACGCCGCAGCCAACCAGCGCTCGAGTCGGTCCCCTCCGGCCGCCTCGGCGAGCCCAACCGCCTCACGCCACGCCTCCGCCAGCGCCGGCCGATGTGCGGGATCCCCCGCCAAAAGCGATGCGAGCAAGCCCGCCAAGATCGGCGCAGACGGACCCGGAAGGCCCGCCGCGTCGATGCGTTGAACGAGTCTGGCGATGTCGTCGTCGTGATCGTCTCCCGTCTCCGGGAGGTCGCGTCCCGCCAACACCCGGAAGGCGAGCAACCCAACGCCGTAGGCGTCGACGGACGCCGTGCGCACCCCGTCGGCCGGCCCCAGAAATCCATCGACGGCCACGGCGCCGCCCTCTTCGACGACCACTCGGTCGACCGCCAACGCGCCGTGGGCCGCCCCGTCCTTTTCCGCGACGGCGAGGATCTCCAAAACAGCCGCGAGAAGGTCCAGCGCGGACCGCCACGGGGGCACACCGTCGGCGAGGATCGTTTCCAGCTCGACGCCTGCGGCGGGTCCACGGCCGCGCGCGACGCCGCCCTCTCGCCCCGCGTGTCGAACATAGTGAAACTCGACCAAGCGCCCCACCCGTCCTGGCTTCCTAGCAAGGCGCCGGCCCCCAGGCCGCAATCCCGTCAGACTCGCGGCCGCCTCGACAGCCAAGCCACGCCAAAGAACCCAAGGCCGACGAGGCCGAGTGTCGCCCCGTACCCGACGAACCGAACGCCAAACACGACCGCCTGGCCTGCCGCCACCGCGCCGATGGAGGACGCCGCCCAGGCCCCGCGGCGGTCCCTGGGCCCGCGCTTGGAGGCGACCGCGAAGGCGACAAGCGCGCCAAGTCCGACGGCCCCCGTGGCCACCCACCAGGCTCGCCAACCCAAGGCATACGCGGGCAACGGCGTCCCCGGACCCAGGCCTCGCAGACCCTCCAAGGCGGCCGCCATGACCGTGGCGGGCGGGTCGACAAAAGGCCGGTCATCGGTTGCGACGGCCGCTCCAAGCCAACGCGTCCCGACAACCAGGTCAGGACCACCCCACTCGATCTTGTGGCCGTGGTGCCGGCCGACGGCACGCCGCAGCGCCACCCCCTCGGCCTCCGTCCACGCCCTAGGACGCGCAAGCAGGGTGGGTTGGGTTCCGCCGATTCCCGCCACACAGGCTTCGACGGGGTCGCAGCCGCGCGCCGCCAACGCCGCGGCCAGCGACGGGCCGAGCCGCATGGTCAGAGGTCCAGACGCCACCGAAAGCACGCCATCGGGGGCGAGCGCGTCCAGCAGCTCGCCAAATCCCTCGCGCGTCGTCAGCAGCGCCGGGGACCACGCCGCAGCGAGCAGGCCCGACGCCGAGTGAAGATTGGCGTGGACGAGTTGGATCGCGCCGTAGCGGCCGCCCGCCACGGCGCGTCGCCCGTCGCCGACGACCGCGCGCACCCCGGGGACCCTCCATGGATTGAGGGCATCGTGCGGGTAGCGCTCGGCCAACATCGCTCCGATGCCGTCGGCGAGGTCGATGGCTTCGATGTCGCGGACCCCCCAAACCTGGGCAACCGCAACCTCCGGGCCGGCGCCCGCCGCCAGGATGGCGGTGGGTCCAGGGGGTGGGCCCAACTCGTAGACGAGGCTGCGCGCGGGCGCGTCGCGCGCGAGCCGATCGAGCGTCGCCTGCGTCCGCACGACCTCGCTCGCCGACGTGTTGTCCAGCATCACGATCGTCCGCTCGGGACCCTCATGCAGCGCGAGCCGGGCAAGCGGCGTCCAGCGCGTCCAAACCACGTGCTCATCGGGGACGCCTGCGAGCCCCGACAAGGTGAGCCCTACGCCTGCAGCCGCAGCCGAAACGCCAACCCCGCCCGCGCCGAGCGCCGCCCATGACAGCGCCGTCCTCGACCAGAGCGCCGCCGCCACACCCGCCAATGCGCAGGTCAAGGCGCCTTGGTCGGGAGGCGGGATCACCGCCACCCAGAGGCCTGCAAAGGCCGCCGCCAGACCGAATCCGAAGCGGTCCGCGGCCACCCGAGGACCCGTCGCGGTCCCGTCCATCAGCGCCGACGACACGACCCATCCGGCGACGGCATACGGGATGGCCAGCATCGGCAGCGCCCAGGCCATGACCCCGAAGTCCACGAGATCCCAGGCGACGATCGTGCGCTGGGCGTAGTCCTCGACGGCCCCTGGCCGGGTCCACGGGACACGCGCCACCAGCGCGACCGCCCCCCAGCCAAGCACCCCAAAGGCCACCGCTGCAGCGGCGCGGCCACGCGCGCCGCGCGCCGGCCGGAGGCTCGCCACGAGCGCTCCCAGACCGCTGCCCATCACCGCGACCGTCAACACGACTTGGGCAAAGGCCGCGAACAACATCAGCGCCAGAACGCGGGCCATCGCAAGTTCGAGCACGGCCACGCCAGCCGACAGAGCGACGATCGCGAGCAGGCTGCGCCGTCCATCGCCGTCCAGTGGGGCCCCCGTCGCCCGAACTACCCCACCGGACGCGGTCCGCCCGCGAGATAGGCGCGCACGTGGACGTCGTCTTCCTCAGCCCGGCCTGGCCGCCGGAGATGGCGCGCTTTGCCGTAGCCCTCGCCCACCAGGGTGCCCGCGTGCACGGCGTCGGGGACAGCGGCGACTTGCCCGCCGACCTCGCGCGTTCGCTGAGCTCGTACCTCCGCGTCCCGTCGATGATGCGCGAGGACGACGTCATCGAGCGCGTCCTGAACTGGCTCGGAGGCCGCGTCCCCGACCGCATCGAAACGAACTGGGAGGCGGTCACCCTCCTCGCCGCGCGCCTGCGCGGTCGCCTTGGCGTTCCCGGCACGTCGCTCGATGTCGCGCTCCGATACCGGGACAAGGACAAGATGAAGGCGGCGGTACGCGCAGCCGGCCTCCCCACGGCCCCGGCCGTCCGGGTCACCACGTTGGCCGACGCCTGGCGCGCAGCCGAACACATCGGGTTCCCCCTCGTCGTCAAACCCGTCGACGGCGCGGGTGGCGCCGATACCCACATTGTCGACTCGCCAGGCGATCTCCACGGCGCCCTGCGCGCCATGCGCCATGTGCCCGAAGTCCTCGTCGAGGCCTTCGTCACCGGCGACGAGCTGACCTACGAGGCGATGCTCGTCGACGGCGAACCCGTCTTCGAGAGCGTCAGCCAGTACTTTCCCAACGCGCTGACGGCGCGACGAAACGCATGGATCTCGCCCATCATTTTCACGCACGCCCAGCCACACGGGCCCGCCACGGCCTCCGGCGTCCACCTTGGGCGCGCCGTCAACCGTGCGCTCGGGTTGGCGTCCGGCGCGACGCACTTGGAGTGGTTCCGCGCCGAAGACGGTTCCGCCACGTTCGGTGAGGCGGGTGCCCGCACCCCCGGCGCCGCGATGATCGAGCTGATGTGCGCCGCATTTGACCGCGACCTCTGTGTCGACTGGGCCCGCGTTGCGCTTGGTCACCCCGTCTCATCGATCGGTCCGCCCCCCTTTGCTGCCGCAGCCGTCTTCAAGCGGGCCGAAGGCGAGGGCCACATCGTCGCGCACCACGGCCTCGAGGCCTTCCTCCAGGCCTTCGGCGACCACGTCGTCGACAATGCGCTGCTCCCTGTCGGTGCCCCTCGACGGGACTGGCGCCAGACCTTTGTCGGAGACGGCTACCTCTTGTTGCGCCACCCCGACCCCGCCGAAGCCCTCCGGATCGCCAAGCTGGCCGCCAGCCGCATCCAACTCGTCGCTCGATGAGCCGCCTCATCGTCCGCCTCCGGCCTCGGTCCGACCGGCGCGTCCGCGCGGGCCACCCGTGGATCTTCTCCAACGAGATCGACGGCGACGTCGCGAACCTGCCCGCGGGAGGCACCGTGGACGTCGTGGACGCACGCGGCGCCTTCCTTGGACGGGGGACCGCGAATCCGTCGAGTCTCATCTCCGTCCGCCTGCTCACGACGGGCCAAGACGACATCGACAGCGAGGATTTCTGGGTCGAGCGCCTTGCCGAAGCCAAGGACGTTCGCCGCCTCGCATGTCCCGGCCAAAACGCCCTTCGGCTCGTCCACGCCGAGGGGGACGGCCTGCCGGGGCTCGTCGTGGATCGGTACGGGGACCAACTGGTCGTGCAGCTCACGACCCAGGGGACGGACCGTCGCCGCGACGTGATTGTGGCCGCCTTGCAACGCGTGTGGAATCCGACGGGCATCACCGAGCGCTCGGAGGGCCGCGCACGCGAACTGGAGGGGCTGCCCGACGTCCGTGGCCCGATCGCCGGCACCGTGCCTGAGACCGTGGACATCGACGAAGGCGGCGTCCCGTTTCGCGTGACGCTCGGCAAAGGGGCCAAGACCGGTCACTTCTTCGACCAAGCCCTGAACCGGGACTTTGCGGGCCGTCGTTGCGACGGCGCGGACGTGCTCGACGTCTACAGCCACACCGGCGGCTTCGGGCAACACGCGTTGGCCCATGGCGCTCGCCACGTGCTCAGCATCGACCGAAGCGCCGAGGCTCTGAACGCGGCCGCCGTCAACGCCGGGCTCCTCGGCGCCTCCGAACGCCACGAGGTCCGAGTGGCCGATGGGCGGGACGCCCTGAGGGCGCTCGCGGCCGAAGGGCGCCGCTTCGATGTCGTCTGCCTCGACCCGCCGGCGTTCGCGAAGTCCCGCAAGGTCGCCGGCAACGCGCTCCGCGCCTACGGCGAAATCAACGCGCTCGGCATGGCCTTGCTTCGCCCTGCCGGCCTCCTTTTCACGAGTTCGTGCTCGTGGCACATCGAGGAGGACCGCTTCGTCGAGGTCGTGGCCGCCGCGGCGCACGCCCGGGGTGCGACGCTTCGGGTGATCCGTCGAGGAGAGCAGGCCCCCGACCACCCCGTGCGTCCCGCCGTCCCCGAAACCCGGTACCTCAAGCACCTCGCGCTCGACGTTCGGCATCGCGCGTGAGCGACGATTCCCTCGTCCCGACCACCCGGTCATACCACCTCGCCGAGGTGATCGGCCGCGGGGGCTTCGGGACCGTCTACCGGGCGGAGATGCGCGGCGCCGGCGGCTTCGTCAAATCCGTGGCCCTCAAGATGCTCGCGACAGAAAATCGCGAGTTCCTCGCCCGCCTGCGCGACGAAGCCCGGATGTTGGGCCTCTTACGCCACCGGGCCATCGTCCAGGTCGACGACCTCGTCCGCGTGGGCGGCCGATGGGCCGTCGTCATGGAGTACCACGAGGGCGTCAGCCTCGACGTGCTCAAGCGCCCGATGCCACTGAGCGCCGCGCTCGAAATCGTCGCCGAGGTCGCCGAGGCGCTGGATGTCGCCTACGACCGCCCGGTTCGCGACGGCAAGCCGCTCCGGCTCTTGCACCGCGACGTCAAACCGTCCAACATCCACGTCTCCTCGGACGGCACCGTCACGCTGCTCGATTTCGGCGTGGCCCGCGCCGACTTTGCGGCTCGCGAGGTTCAGAGCCGCGCCGTCCTTGTGGGGACGCCGGCCTACATGGCGCCGGAGCGGTTCCACCTCGTCGAGCGCCACGAAGGCGACGTGTTCGCGCTCGCCGTCACGCTCGTCGAGCTCGTCTGTGGGCCTGTGGACGTCCCCGCACGCGGCGACGCCACGGTGCACGCGCGCCGCGTCGAGAGCCTGATGCAGCCGTTCGCGGAAAGGGCCATGGACGACGAAGTCGTCGCCTGGGTGGCCTCGTGTTTGGCGTGGGACCCGGAATCGCGCCCGTCGGCCGCCAAGGTCGCGGCGTCTGCGCGAACGTTTCGAGCATCGATAGGAGAACCCACCCTTCGCGCCTGGGCCGTGGCGGCCGTCCCCGAGGCCATGGCGCAGCGCGACCCGGAGCCGGACGGGCTGACCGGTACCCTGCTCGAGGAAGAATCCGCGCTGGACGTTGGCGCGACCTTCGTCGCCGAGGACGACCCTGCGGTCCGCCGCACCCCACCCCGGCGCGGCTGCTTGGGCCCCGTCGCCCTCGTCGGTTGTGTTGTCCTCGGCTTCGGTGGGCTGGTCGGGGCCGCATCGCTTGGCGCCCTGTTCGTGGGCTGGAACTCGGTGATGGCCTCTACGCTTGAGGACGGTTTCGTCGAGATGGCCGACCGCCTCGATCTCGCCGCCCCGTCGGCACCTCGAGACCGCCTCCGCGGAGCCCTCAAACGGGGCGGTCTCGCCGCACGTGCGGGCAAAGTAGGTTTGTGGGAATTCTCGAGCTTCGAGACCAGGTTTGACGCCGCCCTCCGCGACGGCCGCATCACCGAAGCAGAATCGCGGTCGCTCAGCGGCCAGATCGAGGAAATGGCCCGTTCATGACCATCGTCATTCCATTCAACGACGCCCTCGGGCTGAAGGTCGAGCGTTTCGAAGGGGGGACGGCCGTCATGCGCCTGCCCTATCGAGACGATCTGTCCGAAGGGGGCGGCGCCTTGGCCGTCGAAGCCCTCATTGCGCTCGCCGATGCCACCTGTGGCGCCGCCGTGTTTTCGACCTTGGAGGAGCGGGGCGCGGTCGCCACCGTCGATCTTCGCTACGATGCCCTCGCGAGCCCCCCCGTCGGTGACGATGTCTGCGCCACGGCACATTGCGAGGCGCCAAGCGACGGAGTCGTCCGCGTCCTTTGTGACGTCACTGCCCCGTCTGGGGAAGCGCTCGGTCGCGCCATCGCCACGTTCGTCCGTGACGCCCCGGGTCGGCTCACATGAGCACCCCCTTTGACGCGTGGTTCGCCATGGCCGGCGACGGCAGCAAGCCTCGCCCGGCCCACATTGGAAACCCCCTGCTGCCGTCGCTCCACGGCGGCGCGGTCGGCGCGCTGGCCGTAGCGGCAGGTCGCCGCGCCTTGGCGGGCGACGCACGCGTCGTCTCCGCGACCGTCAGCTACTTGCGACCCGGCCGCGCCGATTGGCCGACGTTTGCACAGGCGCATCTCGTCCACTCGGGGCGCCGCTTCGCAACCGTCACCGTCACCGTGGAACAGGAAGCTGAAGACGGCGGGCGGCGGGCCATCGCGTCGGCCCTCCTCACCCTTCGCCGCCTATGAAGGCGTTCGTCGTCGACGTTCGCGTCCGCCCGGGCGCCCGCACGACCGGATTTCGTGCCTCCGCTTGGCCGCTTCGCGTCGACGTGGCCGCGGAGCCCACCGACGGACGCGCCAACGACGTCCTTTGCCGATTTCTCGCCCGAGAGGTGTTTGGCGTGCCTATCGCCGACGTCACCGTGGTCAGCGGGGCAAGTGCGCGTACCAAGCGCATCGCCATCTCGGGGGACCCCGAACAGCTTGCAGCGCGTCTTGACGACGCCCTACAAGCCAGCAGCCGGCCGCGGTCGGGGTGACCGCAGCCGTCAGCGGAGCGACTACTTCTCGACGCGCTCGCGAAGGGTCTTGCCGGCCTTGAAGTAGGCGTAGGACCGCGACGGGATGCTGAGCTTCTTGCCGTTTGCCGGGTTGGTGCCCGTGCGCGCGGCGCGCTTGCGCGTGCCGAACGTGCCGAAGCCCGGAACGACGACCTTGCCGCCAGCGTCGAGCTCGATGGCAATGATGCCCTCGCCCTTCTCGGCGCTGAAGATCGTGTTGAGGACCTCGAGGGCCTTCGCCTTCGAGATGCCAGTCTTGGAGGCCAGCTTGGCCGCCATTTCGCCCTTGTTCATCGTAAACCTCCAATGGGGTTGGGAGAGGCGCCGTGAGGATAGCCCGCTCCGGAAGCCGCACAAGTGGCACGTGCCCCCCACGATCGCGTACCCATGCGGATCGTGACGAAAAGCAGAGGTTCTTACTCGTCTCTTCGCTCACCAAAAAAATTTGCATCCTCTGCACGCGGCCCGCCGTGGACGGGGGTAGTCGCGCCCGCGAGTGGCTCTTTCGCGGCATCCAGCTAGCGGGACGCCCGGGGGATCGTTGTTCACACACATCGCGCTGCTCAAGCTGCGCAAGATCGTCGACAAGCAACAAACGGTGGATCTGCTCGCGAACCTCGTAGGCCGCGTGCCGGAGCTGCGCGCAGTAGAGGTCGGCACCGACCGCGCTGGCACCCCCGACTCGTACGACATCGCCTGGGTTTGCCGTTTCGACGACTACGCCGCCTACTCTTCCTTCACGACGCACACGGCAACCAAGCGCGTGATGGAGCATGTGCGCACCGTCTGCAGCGCCATTGTCGTCTGCGACTACCGGGACGAGACCGCCAGTGCGGGGCTCTGGACCAAGCGCTGAGCGGCGACCGTGGGGCCGTGAAATCGCACCCTCAAGTTTGGGCGGCGTGAGCCGATGGCGCCCGCGGAGGCCCCATGCCCAATCCGTTTAAGCACACCCCCCGGTGGCTCCGAATCGCTGGCGCGTTGACCGCCGTGCTCGCCCTGGCCGCCGTCGCATCCGGCTGGAACTGGTGGAACGACGCCGAGCGTAGTCTCCGCGTCGAAGCCATCGCCCGTCTGGACGCGTCGGCCGAACAAGGGACGATGGCCGTCGCCTCTTGGAATGCGAAGGCCGAGGAGGCCGCCGCCCGGCTCGCTTCTGACCCGATGACGGTCGCCGCCATCGCCGAGCTCGGCCCGCTCGCGATGCTGGTGCGCACCGACAACTTCATCCGCGGGAGCGCCGCCGAGGCGCTGCGCACGGCCATCCCTCAGGATGCGCGCGCCAAGGTCGACACCGACGGCGTGCTCATTCAGTACTTCCACCGCGCGGCCGCCGCCGAGCGGCCGACGATGGGCCACGACCGCAGCCGGTACGGCGCGGCGATGACCTGGTGGGACCCGCGCCTGCGCTCGAAGGCAGAGGAAAACAACATTCTCGAGCTCGCGCTCGCCGGACCCGACGGTCGCGTCGTCTACAGCAGCCGCCGTTCGGGCCTGCTTGGCGCTCGCCTCAGCGGTCCGCTCGCCGAAGCGGCCGAAAATGCCCGCAACAAGGGGACCATCATGGTGCCCCCCGGCGTCGAAGGGCCGCATGCCCTGTCGGTCTCCGCGACGGCCAACGGTGGCACCATTCTGGCGTGGTCGGCCCTCGACAACCTCGCCGACGAGGTCGCCGCAATGGGCTCCGACGTGACCCTGCTGCGCCCTGATGGCCTGGCCGCGCTGCAGCGCGCCATGCCGCCGTCGCGCCACAGCAATGACCCCGTCTTCGTCGGCCTCGACGGCCACACCGCCTGGGGTCGCGATCCCGAGGGCCGCCACGTTGCCGTCCGCCCCGTGAACCTCATGGGCCAACGTTGGGCCGTCGTCGCCCGCGACGACCTCCAGCCGACGACGGTCGCCATCGGGCGGCGCGCGGTCGAGAACACGACGGACAACCTCGGCGGGACCCAAGTCGCGACCATGGCCGCACTCGGTCTGTTCGCGGTCGGCGGAATGGCCTGGCGTCGCCGCCGCGTTGCAGAAGTCCTCGAGGCGGCCGAGGCGCCCGTATCGACGATCGTCGAGCCCATGGTGACGACGGCGACAACCGCGCGCTCGCGCCAGCCGCGCACCCCGCGTACGCGACGCACCTGAGTCGACTTTTTCGCCCAACGCGGCCCCATCGCAGGGCCGCGTTGTCGTGTCTGGGACCAGTGATAGGCACCCCACGCGCCGAGTCCCGACGCGTCCCTGAGGCGCACCCTGAGTCACGAACCGCAGGCCGAAACAAGCGTTTCGGCACACTCCCACCCGCCGGGCGGCACTCCGGCGGCGCCGCACGGGCACACCAACGTGCCGCTGTGGACTCTCACTCTGGCAGCAACCGGTGTCGTTTTCGGCGACATCGGCACGAGCCCCCTGTACACGTGGAACGAAATCCGGAACCACGGGGGCGTCGAAACCACGGCAGACGCGATGGGCGTCACGAGTCTCATCCTGTGGGTCCTCAGTGTGACGATCACGGCGAAGTACGTGACCTTCGTCCTCCGAGCCGACAACAACGGGGAGGGCGGCACGTTCGCGCTGATGGGCCTCCTACAGGCCCTCCGAATCCCGCGCACGGCCCTGTTTTCGTCGGCGTTGGTCATGGGCAGCTGCCTGCTGTTCGGCGAGGGCCTGTTGACGCCGGCCATCTCGGTCCTTTCGGCGGTGGAGGGTCTCACGGTCCGAAACCCCGCCCTGGCGCCGGTCGTCGTGCCGCTCACGCTTGCCATCCTGGCCTTCGTGTTTCGCGTTCAGTCGTTGGGTACCGCACGCGTAGGCGGCACGTTCGGAACGATCATGATCGCTTGGTTCCTCGCGATCGGCGCGCTGGGGCTCCGCGAAGTCCTCGGGCACCCCGAGATTCTGGGCGCCTTCAACCCGTACTATGCGTTCACCTACGTCGTGACCCATGGCCCCCATGGCACGGCCATTGCGCTCGCGAGCGTCATCCTCTGCATCACGGGCGGCGAGGCGCTGTACGCCGACCTCGGCCACTTCGGCGCGCAGGCCATTCGCCGCGCGTGGCTTGTGCTCGCGTACCCGTGCCTGATGTTGTCGTATATGGGCCAAGGGGCGCGCTTGGCGTCGGGCGGTCCCATCGTCGCGAACAACGTCTTCTTCAGTCTCGTGCCAGAGTGGGCCGTTTACCCCATGGTCGGCCTCGCCACGCTCGCGGCGATCATTGCAAGCCAGGCGCTCATCAGCGGTGCCTTCAGCCTTGCGCGCAGCGCCATCAACTTGGGCCTGTTGCCGAGGGTCACCATCGTCCACACGAACGAGGCCGTCGAAGGCCAGATCTACATGCCTGCGATCAACCTGCTGCTATGGGCCGGTTGCTCGCTGCTCGTGATCACCTTTGGAAGCAGCACGGGTCTCGCCGCGGCCTACGGCTTCACGATGAGCGGTACGATGGTGGCCACCACGTCCGGGATGGCCATGCTCGCCCGCTACGGTTGGGGGTGGTCCCTGCCGCGCCTGGCGGCGACATTCGGCCCCTTCTTGCTGCTGGAATTGGCGTACCTCACGTCGACGAGCCTCAAGTTCTTCGACGGAGCCTGGATGAGCGCCGCCTTCGGCATCGGCCTGTACACGTTCATGCGCACGTGGCGGTCGACCCGGTCTGAGCTGGGTGCCGCCTACCGGGCTGTCGACCGGATCACGGTCCGCGAACTCGTGGCGCGCAAGTCGCGCCTGACCGAACTGCCTCGCGCGATGGTCTTCCTCACGTCCGAGCGCATCGATGAGATCGACGACCCCGTCCCCGTCCTCCTCCTCAAGTTCATGGATCGGTACGGCTCGCTGCCCAAGCACCTCACCGTGTTCAACGTCGTGTTCGTCGAGGATCGGCCGTACTGGACGGGCGAGCGCTACGAAACGCACGAATTCGGCGAGCACATCGTCAGCGTGCGAATGTTCATCGGCTACATGGAGAGCCCCAACGTCCGCCGCGCCCTTTGGCAGTTGCGCCATGACAAGCGCATCCGCATCCACAGTTCGCGCTGGACCATCGTGATGGGCAAAGAGGCCATCGTCATCGACGGTGGCGCTTGGTGGTGGCGGGCCCGGTACTACATCTTCTCGCTCGCCCTCGCGACGGCCGCCCAAGCGCAGACTTGGTTTGGTCTCGGCGCAGATACCGGCGTCAGCAAGGAGGTCGTCCCCGTGCGGGTGACGCCGAAGAAGGGGATGGAAGTCACGATTCGCCTCGAAGATTGACTCAACTTCGGACGCCTCCTTCCGATCCGCTTTCCCTTCCAAGCCCAAGGCTGTACCTTGGGGCGCATCACGGAGAATCCATGCGCTCCACCCTGAGCCTTGCCCTGGCAGGCCTCGCAGCCTGCGGTCCCGTCGGCGGCAGCCCGACGACAACCGACACGACGACCAGCAGCACGACGAACAACGTCCCGCCCAACATTGGAACGTTGGCCTTCCAGACGTCCGAGGACGTCGCGCTCACCTTCACGTTGCTGGCGACGGACACCGACGGCGACCCGCTGACCTTTGCACTCACCAGCGCGCCGGCGCTTGGAACCGCAGCGCTCGCGGGTGACCAGCTTACGTATACACCGCATCCCGACGTCGCCGGCATCGACCAGCTGAGCGTCGAGGTATCCGACGGCGTCGCCACCGTGTCGACCCAGGTCACGCTCACGATCTTGGCCGTCAACGACGCCCCCGTGGCCGAGGACCTCGTTGTCACCACCCAGGAAGACACGCCGCTGCCGATCACGCTTCCGGGCACGGACATCGACGGCGACGCCCTGACCCACACAACGGTGACTTCCCCGAACAACGGCGCTGTCTCCGGCTCACCGCCCGCAGTGCTCTACGCGCCGGCTCCCGACTTCGTGGGGACCGACCAATTCACGATCGAGGTCTCCGACGGCCTGGCGTCGATCATCGCCACGGTCACCATCGACGTTCAGCCCGCCAACGATGCCCCGTTCGCCAAGGACGACGAGTTCACGATCCCGCAGAACAGCGTCTGGTCGTTCACCGACGAGGACCTGTTGGCGAATGACGGCGACCCCGACGGCGATGCGCTCACGGTCGCCGGCGTCGGGCCTGCTCCTACCGGCTCATTGTCCACCTTCGCCGATCACCGTACCTACGCGCCGCCGCCTGGCTTCATCGGGACGATCGAGATCCCGTACGAGATCTCTGACGGCGTCCAAACGGACGGAGCCACCCTCGTCTTCGAGGTCGTCGACGCCGACGAGCTGCCCATCGCGAATGATGACGACTATGAGCTCGACGAAGACGACACCCTGGTGGTCGCCGACCCCGGTGTCCTCGACAACGACGTGGACCCCGACGGCGACCCCCTCACGGCAACGCTCGTCGACGCGCCCGAACACGGAAGCGTCGATCTTCTGCCCGATGGCGCGTTCTCGTACACCCCGGATGAGGAGTTCTCCGGCATCGACAGCTTTGCCTACGTCGCCGAAGACGCCACCGGCCCGTCGGAGCTTGCCGTCGTCACGATCGACGTGCGCCCCGTCGATGACGCCCCCATCGCGGAACAAGAAGCCTACACGACCGGCGAAGACGTCCCGCTTGTGGTCGCCGCCCCGGGCGTTCTCGCCAACGACTCGGACGCCGAAGGCGATGATCTCTCGGCCGACGTCGTGACTCCGCCGGCCCACGGCCTCCTCGCGCTGGACGAGGACGGCAGCTTCACCTGGACGCCCGGCCTCAACAACACGTCGCCGACGTCGTTCACCTACGTGGCTCGTGCAACGAGCGGCTCCTCGGCACCGGTCGTGGTCTCGCTCACCGTCGAAGCTTCGGCCGATGGCCCCATCGCTGGCGACGACGCGTACGCGGTCGATGAAGACGGGTTCCTCGCTGCGCCGAGCGTCATGCTCAACGACGTCGATCCCGACGGGGACGAAATCACGGCGGCCCTGTTGAGTACCACAACGAATGGCGTCCTGACCTTCGCGGCCGACGGCACGTTCACGTACGCGCCGATGACGAACGTCCACGGGGTCGACACGTTCACCTACACGGTGTCCGACGGCACCACCTCAGACACCGCCACCGTTACCTTGACCATCCTCCCGACGAACGACGCACCTACCGCCGTGGCCGACGCCTACGACGTCGACGGCGGCGCCCGCCTCGTCCTCGCCCCCGGCGTTCTCGGCAACGACATCGACATCGATGGCGACGACCTGACCGCGGTGCTGTCGACGCCGCCAGGCTTCGGCACGCTGCTGCTCAATGCCAACGGCTCCTTCACGTACATCGCCGCCGACGGGTACGCGGGGCTCGTCACGTTCACCTACGCGGTGTCCGACGGCATCGCGTTGTCGGCCCCAGCGACGGTCACCCTCATCGTCGTCCCGGAAAACGAGGCGCCCTTCGCCGCCGCCGACTTCTACGACACCGAACAGGGCGTCCCGCTGTTCGTCACGGGCGCCGATGGCGTGCTGTCCAACGACACGGACCCCGAAGACGCCCCCCTCATCGCCGAGTTGGTCATCGACGCGGACCACGGAGACCTCGCCTTCCACGCCGACGGCAGCTTCGAGTACACCCCGCCGGACGGGTACACGGGCCAAGTCATGTTCGACTACGTGGCCGTCGACCCCGAGGGCGCGACCTCTGAGCTCGCCATCGTCTGCGTCGTCGTCACGGGCTCGCCCGTGCCGCCGCCGACCGCCGTGCCCGACACGTACGCCGGCAACGAGGACAGCACGATTGTGGTGGCCGTCGACGACGGTGTCCTCGCCAACGACCTCGGCGACGATCTCACCGCCATCCTCATCACCCAACCCAGCCACGGCGTGGTGACGCTCAACGCGGACGGCTCGTTCACCTACGGCCCCCGGCCGCTGCCGGGTCCCGAGGACTTCGCCGGCACCGACACCTGGTCCTATGCGGCGACGAACGACGGGGGCACGAGCGTGACCACCGTCGACATGGTCCTCGCCCAGGTCAACGACGCGCCGCGCGGCAATCCCGACTTCTTCTTCGCCGGCTTGGTCGACGAGGTCATCGTTGTAGGCGCCCCGGGCGTCCTCGACAACGACGGCGACCCCGAAGGTGACCCCATGACCGTCAGCGTCGGCACGCCTCCAAGCCACGGCCTCCTGTCGCTCGCATTCGACGGGGCATTCACCTACACGCCGGACGCCGCCTTCGTCGGCGCCGACAGCTTCACCTACATCCCATCAGACGGTCTGCTTGCCGGCTCGCCCGTGCTTGTCACCCTCGACATACTCTGAGCGAGCCTGGCTGCCGCTCCCCAAGCTGGGGAGCGGCGCTGCCCCGTAGACCTAGCAGGCTCCAGTGGCCTGCTAGAATTCCTCGATCGTCGCGGCGTTGAGTTTCACCTCGGCGATCGCGACGCCCTTGTTGGTCCCTGGGTACGTCTCGGTGATCTCAACGCTGACGTTGCCCCAGGCGCCGCCGGTGTACCCGACGATGACGGGCAACGTGAACCACTGCACGACAGCCTTGTCTTCGACCGTAACGGTGACCTTGGCGTCGTTGGCCGTCAGCACCAGCGTCTTCGGGCGGCCATAGGGCGCCGGACCGGGCCGAATGCCGATGCTCGCGAGGCCGTAGCCGGGCGCCGCCACCTTGAAGGTGGGGTTGCCCTCGGGGCTCGGCTCGCTCGCCCAGAACGTCGTGTCCTTGCCGTCCAGGAGGAGTTCGGCGGCGTGCCCGGCCTCGATGGACTCCGGCGGCGACGTCAATTTGCCCGTCTCCGCGGGGAACTCCTTGAGGCCGACGCGCACCTCGGACACCGCGACGTTCGCGTAGTCCTTGCCCGGGTACACCTCGAGCACGGTCACGCGGACGCGGCCGCCCTTGACTTCGCCGCCCACCTTGCCGTTGGTCAGGTCGATGTGCTGCCAGCCGCGCTTGTCTTCGAGGGTGATCTGCTGGTCGACGACCACCGTTTCGCCGTTGTTCATGTCGAGGACTTCGACGCGCGCCAACTTGATTCGCGCGTAGTCGAAGAAGCTGTCCTCGCTCTTGTCCCAGCCTGACACGATCGAGATCTTGTCGACCTCGGACGCGGGGACGTCGAGCGCGATCCAGCTGCCCTCGTTGTCCTGCTCGCCGTCAATCATCCAGCATGTGGCGGGGTCCGAATCCAGCGCCGCGCCCGCGCCCCAAGGCGAGGGGCCAGACCGGGAGTCCTTGCGCATCGACGATACGTCGAAGCCAGCGTAGGCAACGGACACCAGGGCCAAAGCGGCAATCATCGTTCCTCCCGGAGTGCGCGACGGTAACCCGCAACCCCCCCCGGGCACTCCGCATCACGGGTCGCCGGTGCGCTCCACAATGTCGAATTCGACTCGGCGGTTGCGCTGGCGCCCCTCGGGCGTCTTGTTCGTGTCGATGGGCGACGCTTCGCCCACGCCCACGGATTCCAATCGGCTCGCCTCGATACCCGCGGCCACGAGGAAGGCCACGACGGCCTCGGCCCGCGCCTGGCTCAGACGCTGGTTGTAGCCATCAGGCCCATCGGAATCCGTGTGCCCTTCGACGCGAATTCGCGTGACGTCCGGATTTTCGGCGATGGCCGCCACGATCTCATTGAGCAGCTCGAACGAGAGCGGCTGAATGACGGCCTTGTCGACCTCGAAGTAGATCCGGTCGTCGATACGGATGCGATTGCGCTCGACAACCACCCGGGCGGGCGCGTCGTCGGGACAACCGTCCTCGTCGAGGTAGCCGTTGGCCGTTTCGGGATCGAAGGGGCACTGGTCCATCGTGTCGAAGATGCCGTCCTGATCGTTGTCCGGGTCGGGACAGCCATCGGTGTCCTGCCAAGTGTCGACGTCTTCAGGGTCGTCGGGGCAGTTGTCGACCTCGTCCTCGACGCCATCGCCATCACGATCGCTGTAGGGTTTCTCGTCGGGGCACCCGTCGGTGTCGTCGAAGCCGTTGACCGTTTCCGCGATGTTCGGGCAGGCGTCTTTTCGATCGAGAATCCCGTCGCTGTCGTTGTCGGGCTCGGGGCAGCCGTCCAGGTCCTGCCAGGAGTCGAAGTCCTCAGGATCGTTGGGGCAGCCGTCGATCACGTCGACGACAGTGTCTCGGTCGTTGTCCTCTTCCGGACATCCGTCGCTGTCCTGGAAATCGTCGAAATCCTCGGGATTGTCCGGGCACCGGTCGGAAACATCGAGGATGGTGTCCTTGTCGTTGTCGTCGTCGGGGCACCCGTCGTCGTCCTCGAAGCCGTCGATGTCCTCTGGAATGTTGATGCACCGGTCCAGCTTGTTCGGAATGCCGTCCTTGTCGCGGTCGAGCCGCAACGGGTCGAAGCTTGGCGCCAACGTGGCCCCGCCGAATACCCGCAAGTCGGGCGAGCCGACGCCCGTCGTCAAGCCGAAGCCCGCTCCCGCCTGGATCGTGACGAAGTGCAGCGGCATGATCTTGAGCCAGGGCAGGATTTCGACCGGAACCTGGGCCAGCCGCTCCCCACCCGCCGAGCCGATCACGTCCGCACCGATCTCCAGCGGGCCCGGCCGGGCCGCGATCGCGCCGCCGTACACGAATTCCGTGCCGAGTTTCAAGCCGCGGAAGGTGTCGGCCTCCTTGATGCGCGCGCCCGCATTGAGCGCGAGACGGAAGTTGTAGTCGCGTTCGTGGATGCCGCCGTCCGCCACCTCGAAGACGCCGATGGGCGTGAGTGTTGGCGTGCCCTCGCCGATGAATGACCGCGTGGACCCCGTTGGCAGCGAGCCACGCAGCAAGAGAGCGACACCGACCGGGTAGCCCTTGTGGATGTCGACGAGCACGAATTTCGGCGTGATTCGTAGGTCGCCGATCGCACTCGTCTCCACTTCCGCAAACGGGTCCGCGGCGCCGACGAGCGCGGGTTCAAAACCATCCTGCCAGGTGACGATGGGCGCGTCGACCGTGAGCGCGAAGACGTCGCCAAGGCCGAAGCCGGCCTGGAAATCGACGATGCTGCGCTCGTCGAGCATCGCGTCGCGGAAGCGCGGCGCGGGCCCCTGTACACGCTGGCCGTCCCACAGCAACACGAGGCTGTCTTGGCTGTAGTTCCCCCACATCCCGACATGGGCCTGCAGGTTGTACAGCGTCGTCGACGACTCCACGACGGCGTAGCCGTAGGTGTCACCCGACGGCCTGAAGCGCTCGACGTCGATCGGGTAGGGCGTGGATTCCTGGGCGCCCGCAATGGCCGCGGCCCAGAAGATCACGTCCGCCGCCGCCTGGGCCAGATCAGCGCCATCGCGGCCACCGATCCGCCACCCGTGCAGCCGCCGCCCCCTGAGAGCTGGCCCTGCAGGACACCCTGGTCGCAGGCCTCGTCGACGAAGCCGTCACAATTGTTGTCGGCGCCGTCGAAGCACGTCTCCTCGTTACCAGGACGTGCGTTCTCATCCGCGTCGTCGCAGTCCGAGCAGGCCTCGCTCTCCACCGGGCAGCCGTCGCCGTCGTCATCGACAAGACCGTTCTGGGCAAACGCCAGCGCGGCCAGCAGAAGCGCGCCCGACACGATCACTTCTTCGCGGCCGAGTACTCAATACTCGCGTGGTGGACGAGGCGGTTCTCCACCTTGTAGGCATTGTCGGTCAGGTCCGTGTCGTTGGCCATGACCTGGATCTTGCCGTGCTCGGGGACGAGGAACTCGCCCTCAAGCCCGATGGGGACGACCGTCTGGGTGCCCGTTTCGCTCGTGAAGCGGAGGATCAGCATGCCCGCGAGACAACCCTCGATGTTGCAAGGGTAGTCGCCGTGGGTCGGCCGCGCGGGGTCGCCAGAGAGGTTGAAGAACTCGCCCTTCGCCTCGAGGCGGAAGTAGTCCATTGCCGCAGCTTTGATGCGAATCCGGTCGCCCTTGCAGACGTGGCCCGTGATCTGCCAGTCCTGGTTGACGTTCAGGTAGTCGTACATCGTGTAGTCGAGCGGGGGCCAATTGCACTCGCCCACGGTCAACGTGCCCGGAAGGGCCTCCATCCACGACAGCCACTTGCTGGCGTCGCCGCCGGCCGCCATCGCGACCTTGCACTGCTCAAGGTTCTCTTTGGCGACGCGCTCGAGCCGAGTCATGTCGGCGAGGACCACGGTCTCCAGGTTCTCGTAGACGACGACCGGGAACGAAATTCCGTCTTCCTTGTCACCACGCCACTGGCTGACGACCGCCTCCAGCGTCTGCTGGCGGGCTTCCTTGAGTGGCCCCGCCGGCATGCCGGCGAACGACGGCGGGTGCCAACAAGCGGCCTTCCAACCCACTTCACTGTGCCAACCGACCGGGGGCGGCGGAGGCGGCGCCTTCTTCTTGGCGTCAGCCAAGGGAACGAGCGCGAGCCAAAGGGACAACATGTCAGCCTCCACCAGCGATGGCGTATCGTGCGCCACGCGGCGTCGCATGAACCCATAGGTCCACCCGCAGCGTCCATGACCGGACGCCGTGGGTGGGCTCAGCTCCAACGCGCGCATCGCTGCGCGCGCGGATCACATCGCGGTGAAGACGGCCGCGAGCGCGAACAGCACGAGCGACTCGGGGAACGCGAGCGCCACGAGCAGGTTCGGCATCTTGTCGACGGCGCCCGGGTTCCGGCTGATCGCCTCGAAGGCGCCCTTGGCCGCCATGCCTTGGCCGATCGACGCGCCGACGACGGCGAGGCCCATGGCGAGGCCCTTGCCGAGCGCAGCGTCGCCGCTGCCGTCTTGGGCAAACGCGGGGGTGCTCACCGCGAGCAGCGCGGCAGACGTGCCGAGCACGCGAATGGTCTGGTTCATGGCTCCTCTCCTCTCCCGCAATGCGGGGGTTTCGTCAGTGATGGTCGCCGTCGGCCGCTGCATGATGCGGCAACGCGAGGGCGATGTAAGTGGCCGACAAGATCGAAAACACGAAGGCCTGGACCGCCGACACGAGGATCGCCAGCATCAACAGCGGCACCAGCCACGGGACGGGGAACCAGATCGGTACGAGGTCCGACATCACGCCGAACACCGTGTGGTCGCCGAACATATTCGCGGTGAGTCGCAGCGTGAGCGAAAGCGGACGGATGCAGAGGCTGAGCACTTCGAGGACGAAGAGCACCGGCGCCAGCGCCAACATTGGGCCCATCAAGTGCTTGATGTAGCCCACCGGATCCCGGCTCAGTCCCACGATGTTGAACGTAAGGAAGCTGATGACCGCCATGCCGACGTTGGCGTTGATGTTGTCCGTCGGCGGCAACAGACCCGGCACAATGGCCATGATGTTGCACAGGAAGATGTAGAGGAACAAGCTAGCGATCAGCGGGAAGAAGGTCTTGGTCTCCCCGCCGGGCATCAGCTTGTTCATCTCGCCCCGCATCCAGTCGGCGAGCGCCTCGGCGATCGAGCGGGCGGACGGACGCTCGTCGGCTTCCCACGCGCGCCACCCTTCGGCGGCGGTGACGCGATCGAGGCCGCGTCGCGCCACGAGGGCGAACGCGAGAATGCCGAGGGCCGCCATCCATGCATGCAGGTGGACGTAGACGTCCTCGTGCAGGCCGAGCGGCGCGAGCAACGTGCCTTCGTCGACCGCCGGGATGAGGTGGAACCAGGAGAAGCCCGATGCGATCATGCGACCCCCAACGGGCGGCGAGCGAACGCGGCCAAGCCGACGACGAAGCCGGTGAAGCTACCAGCGAGAACCGGCACATCCGGCCAGCGCGAAAGCGCGAAGATCAGACCGCCACCAGCGACCGGCAGATGCAGCGGAAGCACGGCGATGGCCGGAGACCACTTCCCTGTGGACGCGCCGCGGGTGAGTGCCGCACTGCCCCAAGCAAGCAAGCGCATCCCAGCGAAGGCGGCGACCGTGCAGATCGCCGCAATCATCAGGGAGGACGTCAGCGTGCCGGTGTTCATGGCTCCTTCACGCGCAGCAGGGGCACCATCCCCGCACCGAAACCCAATCCGCCTCCGAGGAGAAGGCCCAGGGGAGAGGTCCCCCAACGCTCATCCACCCATCGCCCCGCGAGCGTCCCCCCAATCGCTCCGACGGCGAGGGCGGTCACAAGGCCAGCAGAAAGCGCGGTTCGATGCAGTTGGCGTCCTCCACGCAGGCCCGCGCGGCTATCGACGGGCCCAGGTCCGAGCAACCGCCATGCAACCGGTTGTGGCGCCGCTCAGCCGGCCTTCGTCGCGGCCAACGCACGGGTGAGACGATCCACGAGCGCCGCCACCTGAGCATCGGTGAGCGCCACATTGATGAACGCGGCCTCGAACTGGCTTGGGGGCAACCAGACGCCGGCTGCCAGAGCGGCCTGGAAGAAGACGCTGAAGGCCGTCGTGTTGCAGGTGCGCGCCTCGGCAAGGTTGCGCGGAGGCTGGCTGCGGAACCAAATCGTCCACATGCCCCCAACCCGGCTCATGCTCGCCCCGGCCGCCGCCAACGACGCCCGCAGGCCGGCCTCCATCGCTTCGCCAATCGCCTCAAGGCGCACGTAGGTGGCCTCATCGAGGCGCTCGAGCGTCGCGAGCCCGGCCGCGACCGCAGCGGGGTTCCCCGACAGCGTTCCAGCCTGGTACACAGGCCCGAGCGGCGCGAGGTGGTCCATCCAGTCGGCCCGCCCGCCAAACGCCGCCAACGGCAGGCCTCCGCCGACGATTTTGCCGAGGCACGTCAGGTCGCCGGTGACGCCGTAACGGCCACTGGCACCCCGAGGACCGGCACGGAAGCCCGACATGACCTCGTCGAAGATCAGCCCTGCGCCGTGCTCGGTGCACAACGCCCGAAGGCGCTGGAGGTAGCCGTCGACCGGCGCGACGCAGCCCATATTGCCGGCCACCGGTTCGACGATGACGGCCGCCACGCGGTCGCCTTCTCGCGCAAACAGCGCCTCGATGGCGGCGACGTCGTTGTACGGCACGACACGCGTCAGCGCTGCCACCGCGGCCGGAACTCCGGCGGAGTCGGGGACGCCAAAGGTCTCGCCGCCCGAACCCGCGCCGACGAGAACAGCGTCGTGGGCCCCGTGGTAGCAGCCGTCGAATTTGACGATGAGGTCGCGGCCCGTCACGCCGCGAGCGAGCCGGATCGCGTGGCCCGTCGCCTCGGATCCCGACGAGCAGAGCCTGACCTTCTGAATCCAGGGCAGGCGCGCGGTCAGCCGCTCTGCGAAGACGACCTCCCCCTCGGTGGGCGCCCCGAAGGTCGCGCCGCGGGAAAGGGCCTCGACGACTGCGGCAACGACACCCTGGGGCGCGTGCCCGAGCAAGAGTGCGCCCCAACTGCCCACAAGATCGAGGTAGCGGCGGCCGTCGGCATCGACGATCTCGGCCCCTTCCCCCCGAGCTACGAACGGCGGGGCGCCGCCAACGGCCCGAAACGCCCGTACCGGCGAGTTCACGCCACCGGGAATCACCCGCTTGGCACGCTCGAGCAGATCCTCGGATCGCCGTCCAGCGGTCAACGATTCCCCATCCGCGGGCCTGCGCCCCGATCGGCGAGCGCGTCTTCGAGTTTGCCCAACCGTTCCCGGCAGGCTTCGAGGCCGAGCGCCGCGGCCACGCCCACGTCGGCGTCGGTGCTCGCGCGGTCAAAGGCTTCCAAGGCGAGTTCCACCCGGCCCGCGGCCAACCACATCTTGCCCAAACCGAGCTCCGCGCGGCCGCCTTCGCCCAAGCCCCGAACGCGCTCCCACAACGCCTCGGCGGCAGGGAGGTCGCCGGCTCGCTCTTGCCACGTCGCGGCCTGGGCCAACCAGTCGGCCCCCGTCTCGCCAGCCAAGAGGCCAGCGCGCTCGAACAACTCGGCGATCTCGGCGGCCCGATCAAAGCGGCTGTCGAGGGCCTGCGCCGCGAGTTGCTCGCCGGCACGGGCGAGGGCTTCGGCACGATCGGCGCCTTCGGTCAGCGCGGCCACCCGTTTCCAGCGCTCCGCGGCCGCCGCGGGCTCCTTGAGCTCGACGGCCAACACGCTCGCGGCCCGAGCCAAGGCGATGCGCCGAACCGCCGGGATCGGGCACCAGGTCGCGACGTCGTCGTAGACATCGAGCGCCGCAGCCGTATCGCCGGCCACGACCCATGCGTCGGCTCGCCAGATGGCGGCTGGGGACACGGGCACGACGTGAGCGAGCCAAGCGGCTCCCAGAACGCCCACGATCGGTTTCCACGGAACCCGCAAACGGCCCCCGACCGAGGGAGCCTATCTCAGAGTGGTGGCGGCGTCAGACCCCCAGCAGGCTGCTAAGGTTCTTCGGGCGGCGTCGCGTCCACCGACGTTTCGTCGTCGTCTACGACGTCCTCCTCCACCTCGTCATCTTCCTCGACACGCGCGATGTCGACGAGGTTTTCACCAGCGGCGAGCCGAAGCAGGCGCACGCCCTGGCTGACGCGACCGCAGAGCCGGATCTCGCCTGCGCCGATGCGGATGACCCGGCCGCGATCCGTCGCAATCATGAGCTGATCCGACCGCTCGACGACGATTCCACGCACGACCTCACCGTTCTTCGCGGTGATGTCCATCGACTTGACGCCTTTGCCGTAGCGGCCCTGGCCCCGGTATTCAGACAGCGGCGTCCGCTTCCCGATTCCCAGTCGCGTGACCGTCAGCAGCGAGGGCCCGACGTCCGCGCGCTCGGCATCGTCGGGGGCCTCGTCTTCGGTCTCCTCGCCCTCGTCGGACTCCGACGGGGGCAGGATGACCGCGTCGACGATCGCGTCGCCGTCGGCCAGCGCCATGCCGCGATTTCCGCGAGCGTCGCGGCCGCGCAAGGGGACCTCCGACCACGGGAACCGGATGCACTTTCCGGCGCGCGAAAGGAGCAGCACCGTGCACTGGGGCGCTTCCACGAGGAGCACCATGACGAGCTGATCGCCCGAAGCGACGTCACACGCGATCATGCCGGACGTGCGCAAATGCCGGAAGCTCGCCAGAGGCGTCCGCTTGATCATGCCCTGACGGGAGACAAATAGCAGCTGCGGCCCGTCCTCGGGCGGCGGCTCCTCGTCGGCGTCGGACTCGGCGGGACGCACTTGGACCACCGCTGCGACGCGCGCGCCCTCCGGCACGGGAACGAGGTTGACGATCGGGCGCCCGCGCGCGCTTCGGCCCGCCTCGGGGACCTCGACGACGTCGAGGGGGAAGGCCGTCCCGTCCGATGTGAAGACGAGCAGCTTGCCATGGGTGTGGGCGATGAACAGGCTCGACACCCAGTCCTCGGCCCGCGTGTCCATCCCGCGCTTGCCGGCGCCACCGCGGCGCTGGCGCCGCCATTCGTCGGTCGAACACCGCTTGATGTAGCCGAGGTGACTGAGGGTCACGACCTGGTGCTCTTCGGCCACGAGGTCGAGCAGGCTCAGCTCACCACGGGCGTCGACGATCTGGGTGCGCCGCGCGTCGCCGAAGCGCGCCCGGATGTCGACGAGTTCGTCGCGCACGACGCCCATGAGCAGCGTCTCGCTTCCGAGAATCTCTTCGATGCGGGCGATGGCGGCCAAGACCTCCGCGTGCTCGGCCTCGATCTTCGCGCGCTCCAGCCCCGTGAGGCGCTGCAGGCGCAGGTCGAGGACGGCGTCGGCCTGGATCGGCGACATTCCGAATCGGCTGACGAGACCCCGACGCGCCTCCTCAGCGTCCGCCGAGGCCCGAATCAGCGCGATCACCGCGTCGAGGTGATCGAGGGCAATCCGGTAGCCCTCGAGGATGTGCGCCCGCTCCCGCGCCTTGCGAAGCTCGTAGCGGAGGCGGCGAAGCGTCACTTCCCGCCGATGCGACAGGTAGTGTTGCAGCATTTCCAGCAGCGACAGAACGCGCGGCCGCTGATGCACGATCGACAGCAGGATGATGCCGAACGTCGATTGCAGGGCCGTGTGCTTGTAGAGGTGGTTGAGGACGATTTCGGCGAGCGCGTCGTGCTTGAGCTCGATGACGACGCGCATGCCTTGGCGGTCCGACTCGTCGCGCAGCGCGTGGATGCCCTCGATCCGCTTCTCGCGCACGAGTTCGGCGATCTGCTCGACGAGCCGGGCCTTGTTGACCTGGTAGGGAATCTCGTCGACCACGATCGCGACCCGCCCGTTCGCGAGGTCCTCAAAGCGCGTGTTGCCACGCATGAGGACGCGGCCGCGGCCGGTCAGGTAGGCCTCCTCGATGCCGCGACGGCCGTAAATTGTGCCGCCGGTCGGGAAATCGGGGCCCGGCACGTACTTCAGCACGTCTTCGGGCTTCAACGAAGGCTCGTCGATGAGGGCGATGAGCGCGTCGACGATTTCCGTCAGATTGTGCGGCGGG
>SXOB01000020.1 GCA_005776945.1 Pseudomonadota bacterium | reverse complement strand
GTTCGACAACCTCTACGGGTGCCGTCACAGCCTGGTCGACGCAATCATGCGCGCGACGGACGTCATGTTGTCCGGCAAGAAGTGCTTGGTCCTCGGCTACGGCGACGTCGGCAAGGGCAGCGTCCAATCGCTCAAGAGCCAGTCGGCGCGCGTGGCCGTCACCGAAATCGACCCGATCTGCGCGCTTCAGGCGTGTATGCACGGCATCGACGTCGTCCGCCTCGACGACGTCTTGGCCGACACGGACATCTTCGTCACGGCGACGGGCAACTACGGCATCATCACCGCCGATCACATGGCGAAGATGAAGCACAACGCCAACGTGTGCAACCTCGGCCACTACGACAACGCGATCGACATGGCCGGTCTCGAGACCATGCGGAAGCGGGGCGAAGTGGAGAAGATCGACATCAAGCCGCAGGTCGCCGAGTGGCGCTTCAAGGCCACTGGCCGGAGCGTCATCGTGTTGGCCGAGGGGCGGCTCGTCAACCTTGGCTGCGCCACGGGTCACCCGAGCTTTGTCATGTCGGCCTCGTTCACGAACCAGACGCTGGCGCAGATCGACCTGCACAAGAACGCCGAGTCCATCGGGCTGCGCGTCATCGTGTTGCCGAAGGCGCTCGACGAGCTGGTTGCGCGCCTGCACCTCGACAAGTTTGGCGCGCAGCTGACGGTGCTGTCGGCCGAGCAGGCCAAGTACATCGGTGTGGATGTCGCCGGGCCGTTCAAGCCGGACGCGTACCGCTACTGAGTTCGGTGAGAGCCTCAGCCGCGGCCAAGGCCCCTCGACCGGCGCCGCAGCGCCACCAGCGCAAGCCACGCCAGCCCTGACGGGCTCGGCGCTTGGTCGCACCCACAGCCGAGGTCGACGACCGGCTCCTCGGGCTCGAGCGTCCCCGTCGGGTCGGGCAACGGACGCCCGTCCTCGGTGGCCGGAGGGGTCGTTGTTCCCGGGGTGCCGCCGAGGTCGGAACCGTTGCAGTCCTGATCGATGCCGTCGGCCGCGACCTCTGTGGCCCCCGGGTAGGCGGACGCGTTGGCATCGTCACAGTCGCCGCCGCTGACGGCCGTGCCCTCCGGCGGTTCGCACCCGCCCTCGACGGCTTCGGCGCCAAAGCCGTCATCGTCGCCGTCGACGTACCAGGTGAGCCCACCTGGGTCCTCGTCGATCAGGGTGTCGCAGTCGTCATCGACGCCGTTGCACGGCGCATCCAGTTGGTCGGGATGCACGTCCGAATCGAGGTCGTCGCAATCTCCGCCAAGCGCGGCGGCCCCGAGGGGCGGTGCGCAGCCTGGCAGCGTGCCGTCGGGCCCGCCGTAGCCGTCGTCGTCGACGTCGAGCGGCCATTGGGGCACGCTCGGGTCGTCGAGAACGGGGTCGGCGTCATCGATCAAGTCGTCGCAGTCGTCGTCGATGCCGTTGCACGCCTCCGCGTTGCCCGGAAAGCGCGCGGGGTCGTCGTCGTCGCAGTCGCCGGTCGCCGTGGACGTGCCGTCGGGCCCGGTGCACATCAGGGTGCCGTTCGGGCCGCCGACGCCGTCGTCATCGAGATCGTCGTACCACAACACCGCCGTGTCGAGGTCGATGCTGGGGTCGTTGCCGTCGACGAGCGTGTCGCAGTCGTCGTCCAAGCCGCCGCAGACCTCCTGGGCGCCTGGGTAGACCGTGTCGTGGTCGTCGTCGCAGTCGCCCGGGGTCTCCGTGGTGCCCGCGGGGACGGTGCAGGCCTGGCCGAGGTAGGCGCCGCCGAAGTCATCGTTGTCGTCGTCTTCGTAGATCGCGATGGAGTCCGACGGGTCGAGATCGTCGTCGAGGCCGTCGATGCGGCCGTCGCAGTCGTCGTCCACGCCGTTGCACAGCTCGGGGTGGAGGGGCGAGAGGTCGGGGTTGAGGTCGGCGCAGTCCCAGGCGTCTGTGGAACCGTCGTCGTCGGAGTCGACGAAGAGGACGGGGTCCGCCAGCGGGCCACCCCACGACCCGATGTGGCCCGGCGTACCGTCGGGATTCGGGGAGGCCGGGTCGCCCGCGTTCAGCAGCGGGCTGTCGCCGGCGGGCATCGTGTCGATGTCTTCGCACGCCACGCCCGGCGTCCAGTCCGACAACAGGGGGTCGGCCAGGACCGCGTGAGCGCCAAGTGCGACGTCGGCATCGACCGGCACGTTCTCCCACCACAAGTCGTAGTCGACGGCGAGGGCCGGGCTGGCGGACGCTTCGAGACCGCCGCCAGCCGTTTGCCAGGCGACGAGGTTGTTCTGGAAGATGCCGGTCGTCGTGCTCGCCCAGGTGCCTCCGCCGTCGGTCGCGGACCCGTCGAGGAAGTCGTTGTGCACCACGATCGCGGTGGTGCCGCTGAGGCGGAAGACGCCGTCGTCCACCGCCGTGTTGTTGTGGAAGACGTTGTTGGACCACAGGTGGTCGCCAGCGACGCTCGCGACGCCTTGGGAGGCGGCGGCGCCGTCGTCGGCCGTGTTTTCGCAGAAGCTGACGAAGGTGATCTGGGTTGCGCTCGTCTCAGCCGTGCGGATGCCGCCGCCGACGGCATTCGCCTCGTTGCGCCAGATGTCGGACGTGCTGACGATGAGGTCGCCGCCTTTGTCGTGGTTGATCGCGCCGCCGTGCTGGACAGCTTCGTTGCCGACGAAACTCGTGTTCGCGGCGGTCAGGTCGGTGGCGAAGACCCCGATCCCGCCTCCCGTGGCGCTGGCCGCGTTTCCGGAGAAAATGCAGCCGTCGACGTCCACAATTGCGCCATCCGCCCACACTGCGCCGCCGTCGCCGAGCGCTTCGTTGGCGTCGAACAGGGACCCGGTCGCCGTCAACGTGCCAGAGAGGGCGGCGATGGCGCCGCCATCGGCACCGGCACCGTTCGCGAGGTTGGCCAGGAAGGCCACTTCGTCGACGATGACGTCGCCCCCAGCCGCATAGAGCGCGCCGCCCCGGAGGGTGGCGCTGCCCGTGCTGTAGTCGCCTCCGTCGAGCGTGAGATCGGTGAAGTTGGCATAGATGTGGCCACCTTCGCCGGCGGTGGCGGCGTTTCCGTCGAAAACGGCGTCGTCGATCGTCACCGTGCCGAGGTTCGACCAGACGGCGCCGCCGTCGGGCGCGCTGTTCCCCGACAGCTCGGTTCCGTCGAACGTCGCGTCCGGGGTGGCCAGGTGGAAGGCGCCGCCGTCGACGTCGGCGACGTTGTCCGTCGCCGTGCCGCGGATCCACGTGAGCGAGGCGTCGACGCCTGCCCAGACCGCGCCCCCGCCCTCCTTGGCGCTGTTGCCGTCCATGTCGACATCGATGGCGGTCAGCTCGCCACCCGCCTCCACCCGGACGGCGCCACCGCTTCCGGCGTCGCAGGTGGTGAACGCGGCGAGCGACAGGTCGGCGGCGGAACCGCCGTCGAGCCAGACCGCTCCGCCGTCGTCGGCCGAATTCAGGGAGAAGGTCGTGCCTGTCGCCTCGAGGTTCGCGCCGGCGAGCGCGAGGGCGCCCCCGCGGACCGCGGCGGTGTTGCCGTCCAACGAGGACGCCGCGCCGAGGAACGACAAGGTGGCGTCGATCACGGAGATGGCGCCGCCCGACCCCAGGGCGCTGCCGCCGCTGAAGGTGCTACCATCGATGACGATGTCGCCGCCGTCGCTGTAGACTGCGGCGCCGTCGCCGTCGGATTCCAACCCTTCGAAGGTCGAATCGGTCAGCGTGAGGGTGCCGCCCTCAACGTACAGGCCCGCGCCGTCCTGGCTGCCAGAGATGTTCCGCAGGACCAGGGCGGTCGCGGTGACTTCCGACGCGCCGACCCAGATGACGCCACCTTCGTCGTCGGCGGTATGGCCGTCGACGAGCACATCGGTCAGCGTGGCCGTCGTTTCGCCATCGAATTCCAAAGCGCGCCGGTTGGTCGCCGGATCCAGGCGGACGCCCGTCATGCGAAAGGTTGTGACGGCCTCTTGGATGTCGAGCAGGTCCCCGCTCGACGTCGTGATGGTCACGACGCCCGAGCCGTCGCCCACGACGGTCACGTCGTTTTCGACGTCGATTCCGGCGGACTCGATGTAGGTACCCGCGCTGATTTCGATGCGGGTCGCATCGACGTCCCCAAAGGCCTCACTCGGCAACTCGTAGTCACACCCGACCGCGCAGACGGTGACGGTGTCTGCGTGGGCGAGGCCAACGATGGCGAGGATGGTGATCATGGGCACCCCGGGGGTGATTAGCGCGGAGGAAACTCGGGCGCGTCGATGGCTGCCATCACGGCAGCGCCCCGCCGTCGATCCACGCGCCGATGAGTTCGACGTCCGATTCGTCGAGCGGGGATCCAAATGGCATGCTGGTACCCGAGCCCCCGCTCAGCGTCTGGGTCGCGTTGACCTTGTGGTACATGTAGGACAGATACCGATCGCCGGGCGTGACGTAAGGCATCGTCGGGTTTTCGACGGTGGGCTGGTCGACGAGGTTGTCGTAGGGTTCCTCGTCGAGTTCCAGGTAGGGCGCGCCGGTGTCCTCGTCGACGTGGCAATGGGCGCAGCGGGCCTCGACGAGGGGGCCGATGTCGGCCTCCCACGTCGGCACGGGCGGCTCGTTGGGGCCACACGCGAGCCAAGCGAGGACGATCATGGTGCCGTGGGGTCGATGAGCAGGCCCGGGTAGGGTGCAGACGCGTCGCGGAAGCCCTCCATCGTGCTGCCAAGTGCCGTCGCCGTCGCGAGCAGGACTTCGGAGGTCAGCGCGCCGTCTGCCCGATGATGTTGGCCGGTGGCGATGGCCCCGCCGGCCGAGCCCGCAAGAATGACAGGCAGGTCGACGTGGCTGTGCGTGTTGCCGTCGCTGATTTCCGACGAGAAATAGACGAGGCTGTTGTCGAGCAGCGTGTTGCCGTCGGGCTCGACGATGGCGTCCATCTTGGTCAGGAGGCTCGCGAATTCGCCAAGAATCCAGGTTTCGACCTGGTAGAGCTTTTCCAGCTTGTCGACGGCGTCTTGGTGGTGGCTCAGCTGGTGGTGCGCGTCGGCGACGCCCATGAAGCCAAAGGAGCGGTTGCTCGCGGACTGGCCGAACATGAACGTCAGTACGCGGCTCATGTCGCACTGCATCGCGAGGACGAGCATGTCGTGGGTGAGGCCGAGCTGGGTCGCGAAGTCCGTCGGCGCGGCTGGGGTCGGCGTGTCCGCACATTCGCCTTGGCCCAACACCGCGAGCCGGGCCTGGAGTTCTTCGACGCCGGTGAGGTACTCGTCGAGCTTCAGGGCGTCGCCCGACGACAACTTTGGCCGTAGGGCTTGGATCTGGTCGTTGACGTGGTCGAGGACGTGGGTGCGCAGGATCGCCCGGCGGGCGACCGTGTCGGCCGACAAGCCCGTCGACGACGGGCCGAACATGCGCTCGAAGAGCAGGACGGGGTCGACGATGGGGGGCAGCGGCGTGGCCGCCCCCGCCCAAGACAGGTTTCGCGTGTACGCACAGGAGTAGCCGGCGTTGCAGTCGCCGGTGGACCCGCCTGGCTCCGTGCCGACCTGGAGGCTGCGGAAGGGAGTTTCGAGCGGCAGTTCGTTGGCGATCAGCTGATCGATCGACGTGTCGTTTTGGATGTCGCTGCCCGACGTGTACTTGATGAGCGTCGACGTGAGGAACGCCCCGGTGCCGCGCGCGTGGTCGCCTTCCTTGTCGTCTTCGGCCGACGGCATCGTCAGGCCCGTGATCACGTTGATCTTGGCCCGCCAGGCGTCCATGGGGACGAGAATCGGATTGCGTTCCGGGTCCGCCTCCCAGTCGGGCCCCGTCGAAACGGGGTTGAAGGCCTCGGGCTGGAGGCCGTTGGGCACGTAGTAGTACAGGACGCGCTTGGGCGAAGCCGGCACCTGGGCCCAGGCGCTGCGGGGCAGCGCCGAGGCCATGAACGGCAGCGCGAGCGTGGACGCCGCGGAGCGCAGGAGATGACGGCGGCTGGGGCGGACGATCATGGCGAATCCTCCCCTTCACCGGTCGCGGGCGTCGCGTCGTCGCCCACACGGTAGCGGAAGCTGTCGCTCAGCGCGATGCCGACGGCGAGATCGGCGAACCGCCAACCCCCCTCGGCGAAACGGGTGACGATCGCGTCGAGCGTCGGCACTTCGTGGGGTCGGGGGGGCCGCTGGAGCGCGTAGGTGAACGTGTTCTGTGCGGCGCAGAAGGGGACCTTGGGGTCGCGGGCGAGGATGTCGGCGAGTTCGGCGACGCCCTCGAAGGGGGTGCCGTCGGGCATCGTGCCGGTCGCGTCGATGGGGGCGCCAAAGTCGTCGATCGTGCGGGGGCGGCCGATGGCGTCGAACGGCTCCAGGGCGAAGCCGATTTCGTCCATGACGAGATGGCACGAGGCGCAGGCGGGGTCTTCTCGGTGCTGCTCCATCTGCTGGCGAAGGCTGAGCACCTCGGTGGAGCCGGTGTCCTGGACCTCGATTTCGGGCGTGATGGCCGGCGGGGCCGGCGCCTCGCACAGGAGGTTGCCGACGACCCACTTGCCGCGGCGGATCGGGCTCGTTCGGCTCGGGTAGGACAGGGCCGTCAACAGGCCGCCCTGGCTCAACAGGCCCTTGCGGCCGCTGCCGGCCGTGGAGACCTTGGCGAAGCCGTCGCCCGAAGGCGCCGCGAGGCCGTAGTGCTCGGCAAGCCGGCCATCGACCCAAGTCTCTTCGGCGTCGATCAAGTCGAGGAAGGAGCGGTCCGACAGCAGGATGTCGGCGACGAAGAGGCGGCTCTCCGTCATCATCGCGCTGCGCAGGCCTTCGTCGAAGGTCGGGAAGAGCGTCGGGTCCGGGGCCGCCTCGGCTACGACCTCGGTGTACAACCACTCGGTCGCGAGACCGTCGAGGAGGGCGGACGCCTTCGGGTCGGACAACATTCGGCGAACTTCGCCTTCGAGCACATCGTCTCGGAGGAGCGAGCCATCGGCCGCGCGGGCGCGAAGCCGGTCGTCTGGAATGCTGCTCCACAGGAAGTAGGACAGGCGCGACGCCAACTCCCACGGCGTGAGCGCGCGCGGTGTGGGCGATTCGGGCTCGGGGTCGACCTCCCACTTGAACGTGAAGCGTGGGTCTACGAGGACGGCACGCAGGACGACACCGATGGCCTCCTCCCAGTCCGAACCGAGGTTTCGTGCCGTCGCGTAGAGGCCGAGCAACGTGGTGTGCTCTTCCGCCGTGATGGGGCGACGCCAGGCGCGCGAGGCGAAGCCGTCGACGATTTCCTCGGCGCACGGGACCTCACCGAGGGTCGCCGGGTCGCAGGTCACGACGAGGGCGCGACCTGCGGAGGGGGCGATGGCGATGTCGAGCGGCCCGGTGGCGTCGACACGATCGAACATCACGTTGCGGTCTCCGTCTTCGGAGCTGCGGTACTCGTTGAGGTAGGTCAGCGTCGCCGTATGCGTGCCCGCCGTGAGGTCGACGACGGCGCTGTAGGTGCCGGGCAGGGCCTCGGGCGCGGACACATCGAAGACGGCGGCCTCCACACCGTCGATGTCGAGGCGGACCTGGGGCGACGCGTCGCCGGCAAGGGTCGCAAAGGCCCGCAGCGACACGTTCGTCGGCCCCGCGCTCAGGACGTCGAAGGGAACCTCGATGCTCCCGACGTCGATCAGCTGCCAGGCCCAACCGTAGAAATCGACGCCGTCGGTCAGGGAGAGGGTTTCGATTTCTACCGTGGTCGTGACCGTCGGTTCGGTTCCGTAGGGGAAGATCTCCGTGATCAGCGCGTCAGCGGCCAACTCGTACAGCTCGACGTGGAGCGGCGAGGTGGAGAGGACGTCGGCAATGTTGGAGAAACCGTAGCCAAAATCGTCCGCTGGAAAATCGTCGGCTGGCTGCAAGGTGGTGCCCATCAGGTCGCGCACGGTGGCGTTGTACTCGCGGCGCGTGAGGCGATGGAAGGTCACGCGCCCAGGGTCGACCGGCGCCGGGGCGACCTCGGGTTGGCGGCAGGAGAGGAGGGCCAACGTCCACATCTCAGTACCCGAACGTGAATAGGGTGGCCGAGCCGGAGCCGCCGGCCTGGCCGTTGGCGAGAACGCTGCCGACGAGCAGGTCGGCCTTGTCGTCGCCGTTGGCGTCGAAGGCGCCGTCGAGCGCGGAGCCGGTGAAGCTGAAGGGGTCGCCGAGCACCGTGATGTCGGCGGCCGATTCGAGGTCCGTGGGGCCGGTGATGGGTCCGAACAGCACGAAAACGGCGCCGGCGAACTCGCCGCCAAGGGTCGATTCGTTGGCGCCTACGGCGAGGTCGTCCTGGCCGTCCCCGTCGACGTCGCCGGCAGCGTGTACCGAGGCGCCCGCGCGGCCCTCTTCCGTGGAACCGCAGAGCGTGACGTCGGCCTGGACGAGGTCCAGGGAGGGACCGAAGAGGAGGGCGACGGACCCGCCGCGGGTGGCGCACGGGCTCGAGACGCTGGCGCCGGCCGCCCAGTCGTCCGTCCCATCTCCGTTGAGGTCGCCAGCGGCGGCGACGGCGGCCCCACCATTGTCGCCGGCGTGGTCGGCCGACCAGAAGGCCGTGGCGTCGGTCACGGTGGTCGTCCCAAGGATGGGGGGCCCCGCGGAAAGGTAGGCGCCGCCGGCGTCCAGTCCGCCGAAGTCGGCAAAAGGCGCACCGATGATGGCGTCGTCCAGGCCGTCGGCGTCGACGTCTGCCGCCGCGAGCGCGTAGCCGGCCTGGTCGTAGGCGGCGGCGCCGATCCAGGTGCTCGTGGCGTAGGTGAGCAGGTCGCGTTCTCCGCCCATGGGCCCGGGGACGACGAACACCCCGCCGGAGTCTCGGTCCTCCGTTTCGTAATTGGACGCGCCGACGAGGAGGTCGGGCAGGCCGTCGCCCGTCATGTCCTTGGTCGCGGCGACGGCAGACCCTGCGTTCGAGTACTCGGAACCCGGGAAGAGCTCAGCGACACCGATGTCGACGAAGCGCGTTCCCAGCGGCGTTGCGCCGGTGTGAATGTAGGCGTTGCCGGTATTGGAGAGGCCACCGTCGTGGTACGGCGCGCCGGCGACGAGGTCGGTGGCGCCGTCCTGGGTGACGTCGTGTCCGCCGGAGATGGAGTAGCCGGCCCAGTCCGCGTCGCGGACGCCGACGAATTTCGTGTCCGTTCCGTCTCCCAGGGCATGGGTCTGAAGGAAAGGACCGAAGACGACGTACAGGGCGCCCGCATCGAGGGCGCCTTCCTTGTAGGCGCCGATGGCGACCTCGCCCCAGCCGTCGCCATTCGTGTCCCCGAGCCAGCTGACCGCGGCGCCTGCGGCGTCGTCAAAAGCCTGGCCGAGGAAGGTGTGTTCGGCGGAGGCCAACGACCGGGTCCCGTAGCAGGCCTCGGCGGAGGGTGCGCCACCGCCACACGTGTTGACCTTGCCGTCGCCGCACACCTCTGGCGCACCGGGGAAGGACAGCACGTCGTTGTCGTCGCAGTCGGCCCCTTCGACGCTCCCGTCGCCGTCTTGGTCGTCGTCGATCGTGGCGGGGTCGCAGTCGTTGTCCAAGCCGTCGTAGTAGACCTCGACGGCGCCGGGGTGGACGTCGCCGGCGTCGTCGTCGCAGTCGTCCCCGTTCATTCCGGCGTCGAAGAAGCCGTCGCCGTCTTTGTCGCAGGTCCCCAGACAATCGGGGTCCATACAGTCGATCAACAGGTCGCCGTCGTTGTCGGCGGCGTCGACGCAGACCTCGGCGCAGCCCGACGCGCAGTCGGGGTCGCCGCAATCCGCGAGGCCGTCGTCGTCGTCGTCCTTGCCGTTGTCGCACACCTCGAGGCAACCCTCGACGCAATCGGGATCGAAGCAGTCCGTGAGCCCGTCACCGTCGTCGTCGTCCCCGTTGCCGCAGCTCTCGGTGCAGCTCGCCGCGCAGTCTTGGTCGGCGCAGTCGACGTGGCCGTCCTCGTCGTCGTCGATCGTGTTGTCGCAGGTCTCCACCGGCCCGTCGCCGCAGGCCGCCAGCACGAGCAACGTCAGTGCGGCGAAGCGCTGGCCCATGGTCCGAGTATAGCGTGGGGTCCGATGCCTGCCACGGACGGAAGGGGTCAGATCACGTCGTAGGTGAGCGTCAGCGGACGGCTGTCGCGCAGGATCCGCACGGTGAAGTGATCATCATTCTTGAGCTTCTGCCACGCGAAGAAGACCTGCAACAAATTGTTGGTCTTCTTCCCGTTGACCTCCTGGATCACGTCGCCGCGCCGGAGGCCGGCCAGGTAGGGGTCGGACGTACATCCGAAACCACTGACGAACGTGCCTTTCTGGCCACCTTCGTCGTAGGACTTCGACCAGCCCAGCGCGTTGATCCGCTCGATGCTGGCCGTGTGGTACTCGACGAGGTGGCGGGCCACCTTGAAGTGGCGGTCGCCCATTTTCTGGATGTCCTTGGACACCCGATTGCAGCGGCCCTTGACGGTCTTGCCGCCTTTGAGCGGGGGCTTGTTCGACACCTGGCCCGGGGTGGCGGGGGCCTCGTCCTCGGCACGGTCCTCGGCGTCCTCCGCGGGGGCCACGGGGGCTCCATCGTTGGCTTCGACGATCACCTCGACGTCCTGCGGAGGCGGGGCGGGCTCGGTCGATGGGGCCGTCGTCTCCCAGTCCAGTCCGCCGTCGTCCACCGCAGCATCGACGTAGACGACGTCGCGGACGGGCTCGATGGCCGTCACTCCGCTCGGGATGACCTCGCTCGCGAGGAAGGCGAGGCCGGGCCCGCCGTAGAGCATCACGGTGATGAGCGCAGACAGCGCAAGGCCAAGGGGGTCGTGGCGGGGCGTCATCTCCACCCGTAGACCCGTGGCCGCATTCAGGCCTTCCCGTCGAGTTCGGCGAGCAGCGCGTCGCGTCGGTCGGCGACCTCGCGTTCGAGCTCGCTGCGCGCGGCCGCCAGCGTCGTGTAAAGCCGCTTGGGCTCTCGGCGTGCGCCTTCGGCGAACAGGGCGTGGACGAGGAAGGGCAGGACCGCCGTGACGTCGCAATGGCAGTAGACCGAGCTCGTTTCGACGCACTCGGCGCTGACCTTGCCCCAGGTGTGGCCTTCACCGGCCGGGCAAGACGAGAGGGCGCCGTTGTCGACGGGGTCCACGCAGAATTGGAGGTCGACGTCGAAGCCGCGCGCGTCGACGCCGAAGATCTGAGACAGGGTGGGTTCGCCCTGCAGCGTGTAGTTCTTGGGGACGCCACCCCCGAGGATCCAGATCGCCGTGGGGCCCTGGTTCTGGACGGCCCATTGCAGCGCCGCCATGTCGAATACGTCGGCAGCGACGTCGAGCTGGAAACGGAACGCGTCGCCGAGCAGGGCGCGCAGCTTGACGACATTGAGGAAGATGCTGCCGTCTTGGGGCGCGCCGACGAAGATGGGCACGTCGTAGCGGTAGGCCGCGGACAACAGGCTCGGCTGCTCGGCACCAAGCTTGTCCTCGATCGCCGCGATGCGGCGCCCGAGGCGCCAGTGCATTTCGGCCGTCGTCATCGTGTGTTGGAATTCCTCCTCGCGGAGCAGCCGCGCAAACAGCTTGTCCGTGTCGAGAAGGACCTCCTCGTCGAAGCCAAGGTCGTAGATGCGGATGATGCGGGCTTCGCGCAGCGCCGTGTCCCCGGCGTTGGGGTCGATCTCGCGGATGGCGTGGCCGATGACGCGGTGGGCGTCGTGGTAGAGATTCGCGCCGGTCGTCGTGAGAACGTCGATCAGGCCGCGCTCGATGAGCGGCACGATGCAGCTGCGGTGCAGGCCGGCCGGCGTCATCGCGCCCGAAAGCGTGAGAAAGGTGGTGTGCCCTTCCTTGCTGCAGCGCGTCATCAAATCGTAGGCCGTGCGCACCTGGCGTCCGACAAAGGCCGGGAAGGCAGATTGGAGCAGGGCGTCCGACGTTTGGGCTCCCGTGATGGGGCCCGGCATCACGGCGCGGGCGTTCCCGAAGGCCCGACGCAGGGTCACGGAGCACCCCCGGCGGCACGGCGCTCGACGGCGGCGGCCTCTTCCGCGGTCGCGGCGGTCGCCGGGGCTGGGTCGGCGGCGAAGTACGTGTAGCCGTCGAGGCCTTCGGTGTAGGCGTCGAGCAACTTGCGAGACTCCTCGCGCGTCATCGCTCCCGACCGGAGCGCGCGCTCGGCGGCGTCGCGGACGGCATGGACCAGGTCGCGCCGCTCGTAGAGCACGTAGCCGAGGACGTCTTGGACGCGGTCGCCCTCGATGACCCGGTCGATCGTGTACTCGCCATCGGGTCCGATGCCGACGTGCACCGCGTTCGTGTCGCCGAACAGGTTGTGCAGGTCGCCGAGAATTTCTTGGTAGGCGCCGACGAGCGCAAAGGCGAGCAGGTAGGGCTGATCGTCTTCGGCGTGCAATTCGAGAACAGGCTTGACGTCGCGCAGGTCGATGAATTGATCGACCTTGCCGTCGGAATCGCAGGTCAAGTCTGCGAGGACCGCGTAGCGGGTCGGGCGCTCGTTGAGGCGGTGGATGGGTAGGCAAGGAAAGAGCTGCTTGATCGCCCAGGCGTCCGGTATCGACTGAAATACCGAGAAATTGCAGTAGTAGGTGTCGGCCATCGCGCGTTCGAGACCTTGCAGCTCCTCGGGAACGTAGGACTGTTGGCGGACGATCTGCCGAATTCGGCCACAGACCTGCCAGAAGAGGTGCTCGAGCTCCGCGCGCTCTTCGAGGCGCAGCATGCCGAGGTTGTAGGCGCTCAACCCCTGTTCGCGCGCCTCGACGGCGTCGGCGTACAACTCGGCGTAGTTGCGTACCGTGACGTTGTCGTAGATTTCGCGGAGGTCGCGCAGGGCCTCTGGGGCGTCGTCGGCGACGTCGATGGGTCGCCCGACCGTCGGCATGCGCTCCATGCCAAGGACGTCGAAGATGAGCAGACTGTGGTGGGCCACCATCGCGCGGCCGGCCTCGGTCACGAGGTCGGGATGCGGAATGCCGGCCTTGTCGCAGGCCGAGGCGATCGAGGAGACGACGTCGTTGGCGTACTGTTGCTCGGTGTAGTTGACCGATGAGTCGTAGTTCGATTGGCTGCCGTCGTAGTCGACACCGAGGCCGCCGCCGACGTCGAGAATCCCCATCGGCGCGCCGAGCGCAGCGAGCTCGACGTAGGTGACGGTCGCCTCGCGCAAGGCCTCCTTGAACGTCCGGATCGCGCTGACCTGCGAGCCGATGTGGAAGTGGAGCAATCTCAGGCAGTCGAGCATCTCTTCGGCTTCGAGACGGCGCGCGAGGAGCACGATGTCGCGGGCGGTGAGGCCGAATTTCGCTTGGTCGCCCGAGCTTGAGGACCAGCGGCCGCGGCCACGCTTCGCAAGCTTGCTGCGGACGCCGAGCGTGGGGCGGATGCCGAGGCGCCGGCTGACCTCGATGACGGTGTCGAGCTCGGACAGTTTCTCGATGACGATCACGGGCCGCCGACCAAGCTTCTGTGCGAGCAGGGCCGTCTGGATGTAGGCCTGATCTTTGTAGCCGTTGCAGATGATGAGGGCCTGGGGGTCGTCGAGCAGCGCGAGGGTGACGAGCAGCTCAGGCTTGGAGCCGGCTTCGAGGCCGACGTGGTGCGGCCCCGCGGCGCGCACGATCTCCTCGACGAGGTGGCGCTGCTGGTTGACCTTGATCGGGTAGACGCCGCGGTACTGGCCCCTGTAGTCGTAGGCTTCGCGCGCGGCGTTGAAGACGTCGACAAGGCGGCGAATGCGCGTGCGGACGATGTCGTTGAAGCGCAACAGGATCGGCAGACGGATGCCGCGCTCCATGAGCTCCTGGATGAGCTCGTGGACGTCGACCCGAGGCCCCGGCTGACCCGTTGGCGTGACGACGAGGTGACCATCCGCGCTCGCGTCGAACAGATCGGCTCCCCACCGGGGAATGCCGTACAGCTCGGCCGAATCGGCCACGGTCCAGCCGCTCATGAGAACCTCCCACCGGACCGGCCGGAACGGGCGCGCACTAACAGGATGGACCGGATGCGACCGCGCCCCGCAGCGCATGGCGTGCGGGGCGCGAGAAGCCCGTTGGCAGGCGGCTGGCCGCAGCGTCTTAGAAGTGGACGAGCAGGCCGGCGCCGGTAGAGACGTGGACGGGCAGGCTCGGGTCGCTTGGCGAGCGGTTGAGCGCACCCATGACGCGGGCTTCCAGGTCCAGCGCGATGCTGCGGCCAAACGCGATCTCGAGGCCCGCGCCGGCGTGGGGTCCCCACAGGAGCGTGGTGGCGTCGACCGTTTCGACGGAGCCGTCGAGGAACGAGACCTCGTCGTGGTTGTTCCGCCCGACCGCCGTGAGCCCGCCCATGATGTAGGGCTGCAGGAAGCTGTTCGGGAAGGCGAATAGCTGCACCGAGCCGGCGACGGTGGTCTGGTTGCGCTCGGACAGCGGGTTGAACTCGTCGCGGTAGCTGCCGACGTTGAGCGCGAGGCCGAGGCCGTCGGTCGGTCGGTAGCGGCCGTCGAGTCCAAAGCCGAGGTCCCCATAGGAACCGCCGTCGAAGTAGCCGCTCGACAACGTGCCGATGCGGGCGCCAAGGGCGAAGCTCCCGGCGCGGTTGAGGCCCTGGCGCTCGGGTTCGGGCGCGCGGTGGACCGGGCGGGTGTCGTGGACGACGACCGGGGCGGGCGCGTGGTGCACCACGACCGGGTGGTGGCCGTGGTGGGAGTGGACCGGGTGCGGCGCGTGGTGGACGACGACCGGACGAGGCGCGTGGTGGACCACGACCGCCGGGCCAGAGCGCACGGGGGCGTGCACCACGTGGGGGGCCGGCGCGTGGCCGGTGCGCACGGGCACGTGAACGGGGGTCGTGCGCACGATGACGGCGCCGCGCGCCTTGGAGGCAGGTGCGCCGGCGTGGCCGACAGCGCGGCCACGGGCTCCGGTGGACGTAGCCACCGCGCCGCGGGTGCCGCCTTCGGTGCGGACGACTCCACGCGTGCCGGCGTCGCCGTGTTCGACGACGCGCGTGCCTTGGGCGGTGGTCACCCGACCGCGGGTGCCGGAGTCGGAGTGCTGCACTTCGCGGACGCCTGCCGCCGAAGCCTCACGGCCGCGGGTGCCGGAGTCGGAGTGCTGCACTTCGCGGACGCCTGCCGCCGAAGCCTCACGGCCGCGGGTGCCGGAGTCGGAGTGCTGGACCTCGCGGACGCCGTTCGGGGTGGCGACACGGCCGCGGGTGCCGGAGTCGGAATGCTGAACCTCGCGGACGCCGTTCGGGGTGGCGACGCGACCGCGGGTGCCGGAGTTTCCGGTCGATCGGCTGGCTTGGGCGTTGGCGTTGCGTGCGCCGCCCGGGGCGCGGGCTGCCACCTCGGTGGACGCCTCCAGAAAGGGCAACGCTGCCGCCGTGTCGGCGTCCCAAGCGAGGGCGGTGGGGGTGAGCAGCGAGACAAGCGCGACGAGCGAGCCCATGTGTTCCTCCGTGCCCGCTCCGACGGCGCCAGCTTCGCCGTCATTCACAAAACCGATGGGTCTCGCGAATTCAGCGCCCGACGGCCTGCCGGACGATCGCCCAGGCTTTGGCCTCGATCAGGCCGATGCGGCCGGGGTCGTCGGCCCGGTGCGCGCAACGCGATGGCCGTTCGCCGGGAAGGGGTATGCCGAACGCCCCGATCGTGAAGCGATCGCTGCCGCTAGGGCCGGAAACCGTGACGTGGACGGGGTCGTCGAAGTTGCACGTCGACGGATCGGCCAGCCAGGATTCGACGCGGAACTGGGCGAGACCCCTGGCGACCTGCGCGGTCAGGTCGGCGCCGGTCGCGATTCCGGCGGGGGCCACCACCCGCCATTCGCCCCCGAGGGGCTCGAGGAGCGCTTCGGTGGCGCCGTCGTCGATCGAGATTCGCGTCGCGTCGGGCCTTCGCGCAAGTTGGTGATCGTAGAAGGAGGCGCGATCCCCGGCCAGGATATCGGCCAGGTAAGGCCCCGTACGGTGGAGGACGGCCTCGCCGTCGACGCCGGCCCAGGTGGTCGTCTGCGACCGAAGGAAACGCAAGCGTCGGCTGGCCCCGTCGCCAAACAGCAGGTCGATCTCGACAAGCGGCGACGCGCCGGCAGCACGCGGGTCGTCGAGCCGGACTTCCTCGGCCGACTCGAAGGCGCCCAACGCGCCGACGGCCGAGCGCATGAGCGGCTGGTCGACCGGGAACGCAGGGTCGTCGGCCAGTCGCCACACGCCATCGGTACGAACGATGTCCAACGCGCCATCTGGGCGGGTGAGGACGACGCGGGAGACGCCATCCGTCGCGACCGCCATCACGCGGGGGTCCACCCAGGCGGAAATGTGTCGGTCGAAGCGACCACGTCCTCCCACGCGTCCACGGTAGACGTCGAGGTCGTCGGCAAGGCGGAGGAAGTTCGCGTCGCCCAATCCGGTGCCGATGTAGACGTGCAGGAGTTCGGCACCGGTGGCGTCCATGGCGCGGACGACGGCCGCCTGGTCGGGTGCGAGACCGTAGCGAACGAGCTCGTCGGCGGGTGGCGCCGCCTCGGCGCGCGCATCGATGGTGATGCCCCGTTCGAGCGCTTCGAGGGCGGCGGCGACGTTGCGCGCGTTGGCGCGCTCCTCGTGGGGCAACACGAGCCACCACCCATCGGGGCGTCTTTCGAGGGCGACGTGGTCCTCGAGGACGGTGATCTCGAGGCGAGCGACGCGGTCGGCCGCGAGCGCGGGAAGGTCGGGTAGGGGCGGCGGTGGCGCGGCGGCCCGATGGGCAGCGACGTCGGCCAGGACGAGCAGGGCGAGGGCGCCGGCGAGGGCGACGGTGCCGCGGCTCATGCGAGCCTCCGCCGGCGGACGCGCCAAGCAAGCGCCAACCCCAGCAGCAGTTGGGGCGCGACGACGGCGATCTTCCAGCGCCATGCCGTCTCGGCGGGCGGGGGCGTCATCGGGCCGTCCCCCGTGGCCCGGGCGCGGATCGTTGCGAGGCTGGGGTCCTCGAGCAGCCATTCGACGCTGTTGAGGACGAAGTCGACGTTGTTCGCAGCCGCGTCGCCCGACCCCACGACGAGGAGGCGGCCGAGGCGGCCCTTCGCCAGCGGCTCGTCGGCGCGGACGCCCGGCGGGGGCTGGCCTTGGAAGAAGCTGGGGAACGTGCCCGTCGCGACCGCGGCGAGCACGTGGGGGCCGGCCACTTCGGAGGCCGCCGGCTCCACGAGGAGGCGTGGGTCCAGGGGGATGGGGCCCGGACGAGCGGTGCTTTCGGGGCCGCTGCGGATCCACACTTCGGCTTGGATGCCCTCGGGGAGGGGATCCGCGACGACGACGGGGGCGGCGAAGGGGAAGGTGGCCGATCGGAGGCTGCGAACCGCGTGCGCGGTGCGTTCGACGTGGGTCGTCGTCAGGGCGAGTGGGCTGTCGACCTGGACGCTGCGTCCCCCGGGGGCGGGCAGCGTGATCTTCTCGTTGTGGACGCGGTCGAGCACGACTTCACGGCCGAGCGCGAGGCCGTAGCTGCCGAGAAAGCCGCCGATGCCGTGGCGGACCTCGAACGTGGTGCCGCGCTGGTAGTCGGGCTGGGCGGAGGCCACGAAGAAGCCGAGTGCACCGCCGCCCATGAGAAACTGGTCGAGGTGCCACAGCGTTGCGGCCGGCATTGGCGAGGTGGGGGCCAAGGTGAGAACGGCGGCGATGTCTTCGTCGAAGGGCGCGTCGCCGACCGTCTGCACGACCTCGTAGCGCTCGCCGAGACGCGCGCGAAGTTGGTAAAGCGGATGCTGGGCCGGGTAGTCGGCGGGATTCGGCTCGCCGTGACCCTGAAGAAGCGCGACTTTGCGACGGTCCTCGGGGTCGACGGTCAAGATGCGGATGGCTCGGACGAGCTCGACCTCCATCTTTGGGATCGACAACAGCGCGGGGACGGCCATCTGGCGGTCGCCGTAGCCGACGTGTACGCCCATGAAGACCGAGCGCGCTTCTTGGCGGTCCCAGGCGCGCACCGTGTAGGTCACGGGCGTGATGCCGGCGCGTTGGGCGGCCTCCGCGCGTTCGGCCGTCGAGGGGTCGACGAATTGGACGTCGATGCGACCCGCGCCGGCGACGGCCAGGGCGTCGAGCGTGTCGCGGAGGGCCGCTTCGTGCTCGTGGTAGGGCGCGTCGAGGTCGGCCGTGAAGTAGGCCGTGACGACCAGGGTGCGCTCCAGGTGGGCAACGGCGTCGTGGGCCGCTTGGCTCAGCGTGAACCGCTGGTCGCCCGTGGCGTCGATGCGGATCGGGATCGCCGACGCGAGGTGGTTGGCGACGACGACGACGGCGATCCACAGCACGGTCTGCAGCGCAGCGTCGCGTCGGAGGTGGCCTGGCGTCATGCGAGGCGCCGCTGTTCGAGGGCGTGCGTGGCGAAGCGGAGGCCCAACGCCGTCACCGAGGCGAAGAACACGATGGACCGGCTGTCGAGCACGCCGACGGCCAGGTTCGCGAAATGGTATTCAAACGTCAGATAGTTGACGACGCCGAGCCACGGGCGCGGAACCAGCGGCAGGGCGTAGCCGACGAGCCAGGGAAGGCCGGTGGCGACGACGGCAAGCAGGAAGGCCGACACCTGCGATTCGGTCGACGAGGACGCGGCGACGCCAACGGCGGCCATCGCGCTGCCGGCGAGAAACAGGCCAAGGTACCCGGCAAGGACGGGCCCTGGGTCCAGGTCCCCGAACCAGGCGAGGGCGAGCGGCCACGTCAGCGTCAAGCCCAGGGCGATTGCGACGAGGATGACGGCCGCGAGCCACTTGGCGACGATGATCTGAAAGCTGGTCACGGGCATCGTCGCGAGCACGTGCAACGTGCCCGTGCGGCGCTCGTCGGCCACGGCTCGCATCGTCACCGCCGGCGCAAACACCGCGAGGCACACGCTCATCCACGCGAACGGTCTGCGCATGGACGCCACGCCGCCGACGAAGACGTCGTCGAACCACAACGTGAAGAGCGCGACGGCGCCAAGGAAAACGGCCAGCGCGACGAGCGCGATGGGTTGTCCAAAGGAGCCGATCAACTCTCGGCGCAGAATGGCGCGGACGTTGCGCACTGGCCTTCCTCACCCCGCTCGCACAGGAGGGCAAGTGCCCCCGGCGAGATAGGATGTGTTCTACCGGAAGCGCCGATGGCCGTGTTGCCGATTCTCATCGCCCCTCACCCCGTGCTCGCGGCCCGCGCGCGCCGCGTCGAGGCGCATGAATTCGGTCCCGAGCTCGCCCGCAGGCTGTCGGACATGGCCGAGACGATGTACGCGGCGCCCGGTGTCGGCCTCGCCGGACCTCAGGTTGGCGATGGCCGTCGGCTGGTCGTGCTCGACCCGGGGCCCAAATCGGCCCGTGGGGTGCGGTTCTTCGCGCTCGTCAATCCAGAGGTCGTCGAGCGGGCGGAATCGACGATCGATTGGGACGAGACCTGCCTCAGCGTCCCGGACGTCGAGGTCAAGTGTCGCCGCATCCGCCGGATCCGCGTCGCGTGGCAGGCGGCGGAAGATGGCGCTCCCTGCGAGGGTTGGTTCTCGGACTACGAGGCGGTCATCGTGCAGCACGAGCTCGACCACCTCGAAGGCACCGTGTTGCTCGACAAGGTCAGCTTTTTCACCCGCAGCCGGTACCTCAAACGGATCCGGCTGCGCGAAGCCCAAGGGGTGTCCCCATGATCGCTGCTCTCCTCGCTGTTCATGCCCTCGCCCAGGATTGCAATCGCCCGCCGGCGGAGACGTCGAAGGTGTCGTCGCAGTTGTTCGCGGCGTACGAGGCGGATCAAAAGGACCGAAAGGACAAGAACCCGGACACCGCCAAGAACGACAGCGGGCGACAGGCCGAGGTCCGCAAGTTCATGGGGAAGGGCTGGGTGTGCAGCGGGCTCGACCACTACCATTCGGCCGTCGTGCTCATGCATTCGTCGAAGGCCGACGACGTCGCCGCCGCCTACGAGCACGCCAAAGCGGCCATGGCGATGCACGTTCCACAGGGCCCCTGGGCCGTCGCCGCAACGTTCGATCTCTGGCGCGTCAGCCGAGGCATGGAGCAGAATTACGGAACGGCCGTCGGCCAGGTGAAGGGCCGCCCGTGCCTGTACCCGGTGGCAGCCGACTTCTCGGATGCCGACCGCGCGACCTACGGGATCGAGCCGCTCGCGACGTCGATCCAGCGCGTCTTGAAGATGGCGGGCGAGACGTCGGACGAGACCACGATGCGCGATCTCGAAAAGCGCGGCTTGGTCTGCCGGCTCGACGCCTGGAAGTAGGGTGCGGCTCGCCTTCATGGGGACCCCGGCCTTTGCGGTCCCCACGCTGGAGGCGATCGTCGGCGCCGGGCATGAGGTCGCCCTCGTCGTTGCGCAGCCAGACGCCCCGGCGGGTCGCGGCCAAGAGCTGCGGTCGCCCCAGGTTATCGAGGCGGCGCGTCGCCTGGGACTGCCCACGGCGCAGCCCAAAGGCGTAAGGACGGGGCCATTTCCGACGCGCTTCGTCGGCCTTGGGATCGATGTAGCCGTCGTCGTCGCCTATGGGCGCATCTTGCCGCAGCCGCTGCTCGACGCGCCTCGATGGGGCTGTGTCAACGTCCATGCGAGCCTGTTGCCGCGCTGGCGCGGGGCGGCGCCAATCGCCTGGGCGATCGACGCTGGCGACGCCGTCACTGGGGTCTGTACCCAGCGGATGGTCGCAGAGCTCGACGCGGGGCCGCTCTACGACGTGATCGAGACGCCGATCCAGGAAGGGGAGACGGCCGGGTCGCTTCACGACCGTTTGTCGGTCCTGGCGGCCGTCGTGGCGCTGCGGACGCTTGCAGGTCTCGGCACACGGGAGCCTGTCGAGCAAGTCGGTGAGGTGACCTGGGCGCCGCTGCTGGCGAAGGCGGACGGGGCGATTCGGTTGACGGGCTCGGCGGCGGTCGCTGCGCGCCGGGTGGCCGCGATGACGCCATGGCCGGGGGGCTTCGTGATGCGTCCGGACGGGCCGCTCAGGCTGCTCGAGGTGGCGGCCGTCTCGGGGACGGCGGCTCCGGGCACGGTGTTGTCGCTCGATCCGCTCGTCGTGGCGTGTGGCGAAGGGGCGTTGCGGTGGGACCGGGTGTTGGCGCCGGGGCGTCGACCCGTGCGGGGTGCGGAGTGGGCGCGCCAGGTGGGCGCGAAGGTGGGGGAGCGTCTGCCGGGGGGAGGCGACGACCACGTCGCGCGTGGGCCGTCCGTCGGCTAGCCGGCGCTTCCGGAGGCCGAAATGGCGCTGGTGGCCCCGTCGATTCTGTCCGCGGACTTCTCCAAGTTGGGCGAGGATGTGCGCGAGGTCGTCGCGATGGGCGCCGACTGGGTGCACGTCGACGTGATGGACGGGGCGTTCGTCCCGAACCTGACCATTGGCCCGATCGTGGTCAAGGCGATCAAGCCGTCGGCCGGCAAGGCGATGCTCGACGTGCATCTGATGATCGAGGGCCCGGACCGGTACGTGGGCGAGTTTCGCGACGCCGGCGCGGACCTGATCTCGGTGCATGCGGAGGCCTGTCCCCACTTGCATCGGTCGATCCAGGCCATTCGGGCGACGGGGGCGAAGGTCGGCGTGGCGCTCAACCCCCATACGCCGCCCGAGGTGCTCGACTGGGTGCTCGACGAGTTGGACCTCGTCTTGTGCATGAGCGTCAACCCCGGCTTCGGCGGGCAAAGTCTCGTGCCGGCGGTGTTCGGCAAGGTGGAGCGGATCCGCAAGGAGATCGATCGCCGCGGTCTGTCGACGCTGATCGAGGTCGACGGGGGCGTCAAGCCGGAGAACGCGGCGCGGTTCACGGCGGCGGGCGCGCACGTGCTCGTGGCTGGCTCGGCCGTCTTCGGGGCCAAGGACCGTCGAGCCGCGATCGATGCGCTCCGAGCGGCCTGACCGCTTGACGTAGTGGCGGCCCAGGGCTTAGCCGGCGCGGGATCGGGGCGTGGCGCAGTCTGGTAGCGCGCTTGGTTCGGGACCAAGAGGCCGTGGGTTCGAATCCCGCCGCCCCGACCACCGCCAGGCGGCGTCCCGCAATCGCCCCGCCGTCGTCGGGGCCACCTGGAAGCAAGTCCGGCGAAGACGCAAGCGGCACTGACCTCCGCGAACACCGCGGGAGGTGGCGAAGAACAGCGCCGCGCGCCTCCGC
>SXOB01000019.1 GCA_005776945.1 Pseudomonadota bacterium | reverse complement strand
GGTCGAAGCGGACGCCCCCGATGACCCGCACCCAGCGCCCGAAGCCGATCTCCTCACGGACGTAGGCACCGTTTCGCGCCTCCTGCACACTGGCATCGACCGTCGTGGAGAGCCGCTCGCGCGCCTTGTCGTGGAAGAGGCTGGAGGAACGCCGCGAAGCCCTGGACCGCCTCGTCGAGAAGATCACCCTCTCAGACGGCGGCGCCCACGTCGACTACCGCGTCAAGGACGGACAGATCGCGTTTCACCAGCCTGACCCCTCAGGCCCGCCGTAGGCGCCGATGTCGCTGACGGTCCCGTTGGGATCCAGCAGCGTCGGGTCGCCCGCATTGATCAGGGGGCTGCCGGCACCGAGGTGGAAGTCGTCGGCGCCCACGTAGAGCGGGTTGACGGAGATGTTGCCCGACTGTCCGGTGCGGTCGCCCATCGTGCTGTTGTAGTTGCCGGCGTTGCCGTAGGCGTTGTTGTAGGCCCAGGCGGCAGGCAGCGTACCGGACGCGCCGACGGCCTTGCCGGTCAGGTTGTTCGTGATGCTGTTGTTGCGTCCCGTTCCCGCCCAGCTGTTGAAGCGAAGGGCCGCACCGGATCCCGAGCTGTTGCCGTCGAATACGACGTTCTCGATCAGGCCGCCGTACTGACGGGCGTAGACGCCGCCGCCAGCCGACGTGCCGGTATTGTCGAGCACGAGAGAGTTCTTCAGGACGATGTGCGAGTAAGCGTAGATTGCGCCGCCGTTCTTCGCCGTGTTGCCGCTGAAGATGCCGCCCGTGACTTCGATGGAGAACGGGTTGTTCTTCGTGTTCAGCCCGGCGCCGCGATCGGAGGCGACGTTGTCGTAGAACTCGCAGTCGGTGACCTGTTGCACGCCGAGGTTCGTGTGCATGCTGAGACCGCCGCCTTGGGTGGCGGTGTTGCCGATGAACACGTTCTCAACGACGTGGCTGTATTCGTTGTCGACTTCTAGACCGCCGCCCTGGTCCACCGCCGTGTTGCCGACGTAGGTGTTGCGCAGGTGGACGTTGTCCGTGTGGCAGGACTTGACGCCGCCGCCGTCGTCGTAGGCGTAGTTGCCCTCGATCCAGTTGTCTTGGAACGTAGAGAACGCCTCGCGAAGGCGCGCTGCGCCGCCGTCGTCGGCAGACGTGTTGTTCAGGAAGGTGTTGTTGTTGATGAGGCCGGTGCCGCGGTTGTAGTAGAGCCCGCCGCCGTCGTTGCCGCCCCAGTTGTTCTGGAACACGTTGCGGGAGAGGTTGCCGCCCGTGATGTGGAGGTAGGCGCCGCCGCCTTCCCAACTCGCCGTGTTGTCGTCGAAGAGGTTGTCCTCGATGACAGGTTCTTCGTCGGCCCACAAGCCGCCGCCCCATGTCGTCGAGACGTTCGCCAGAATCGTGCTGTTGCGGACGACGAAGTTGCCCTCGCTGTCATGGCCGTGGAGGCCGCCACCCTCAGCCGCGCGGTTCGAGGAGATGAGGCTGCCGTCGACCAGCAGGTCGGTGTCATCCGCTGCGATGCCGCCGCCTTGGAAGGTCGCGACGTTGCCCGAAACCGTGCTGTCGAACACGTTCATCGTGCAGAAGTTGGCGTAGATGCCAGCGCCGTTGACCGCGTTGCTGGACAACACGACCGCGCCCTGGAGCGTGACCCCGCTGCGGCTGCAGTTCACGCCGCCGCCCGTGGTCGCGCTGCCGCGCCGGACGGTCAGGTCGGTAATCGTGGAGTCGTCGCTGTCCGTGAAGGAGAAGGTCGAGCCGAGCAGGCCGCCATCCACAATGGCGGCAGCCGCGCCGTTGATCGACTCGAAATGCAGCGACTTGCCCGTCACGTTGACGCGCTCGTAGTAGACGCCGTCGCAGATGCGGAGCGTCAGCCCGTCGGGCGCGGCGGCCACGGCGGCATTGATGGTCGAATAGGATCCGCCGATCGCACAGACCGTGTACGTGTCCGCGAAACCGTCGCACTCCTGGTCGACACCGTCCATGACTTCGGCGGCGCCGGGATGGATGCTGGCGTTGTTGTCGTTGCAGTCGGCGCCGAAGCTGAAGCTGTCGCCATCGGCGTCGTTGAGAAGCGCCAAAGCGCGATCGCCCCCCAGCGCGGGAGCGGTCCCGTCGACGTTGGTGGAGCACCCGGAGACGAGGACGGCGGCCAAGAGGACCGCCGCCGACAAGGCGGACTGCGACATGAACACCCCCAAAAACGCGGGCAATGAGACCCGACTGAAAAAATGTATCACAAGTGATCCCGTCCCGCTCATGGGCTCGCAAAACACGGTTGAGGCTGTGTGAGGTCAATGCCGTGAACGGGCGACCCGAGTGGCGTGGGCAAGCGCCTTCGCGCGCCCGGATTGTGGGCCAAAGAGAAGAACACACGCTCTTGGTGCCACGTGCCGGCAGCGTCGAGGCGGAGGGCGGCGGTCAGCGCGACGTTGGAGGCCGGCGACCATCCCGCAGAGAGGCCCCCTTCGCGGCTGAAGGTCCACCCCGTCGGCAACAGCGCGAGTTCGTCACCGGTGGACACCTGAACGCCGGCCTGCAGGTCCGCGCATGCCGCCCAGCGATCTTGTCCCACCGACGCGCGGGGTCCGGCCCGAACGCTGGCGAAGCGGAACGGCGTGTACACCCCCGCCTCGCCGTCGCCCCAGCCGTCGATCTGGCGGGTGTGGGACATCGCCCAGAGGTTGCCGACGAGTTCGAATCCGCTCAGCGGCGTCTTCCATTGGCCCCAGAGTCCTCCTTGGTTCCAGAGGACGGGCTCGATCGCGGGACCGTGCAGCAGGCCGAGACGGGCAGAACCGCCCCCGGACCATCGCCCCGCGGCATGGCTTGCAAGCAGGCCCGCCCAGCCGTCGCCCACACCTCCGACGATTTCGCCAGTGTCGCTGCCGGTCCAGGAGAGCTCGGTGTCGGTGGCCGGAGCGCGGCCGACCTCGGCGGTCAGGTCGCCTCCGAAGGGGAGTTTGCCGCCGAGCGTAGCGAGGCCGACGGGTGTCGGAGTACCCGCAAAGCCGATCGGGCTGGCGCCAATGCGTACCAACGCGTGGACCTTGCCTTCGAGGGCGAGCGCGGTCGACGGGGACGCCCCGTATCGGCCCGCAAAGCCGTCGCTGACCGACAGGAGGTCCACGTCGAGGCCGTACGCCCAGCGGCCAAACGCATGGCCGGTTTGACCGACGTGCACGTGGCCCACGCGGAGTTCGCCGAGGCCGGACCGGCCTGGGCGCGATGCGTAAGCGGTGTCGACGAACCGAGTGGCTGAAGCGTCCTGGTCGGGCTCCTGGGGAGCCAAAGCCGCCCGGAGCTCGGCCGTGATGGGGTCGGAGGGGTCCAGGACGTCCAGCGCCTGTTCGGTGCGTCCCGACGCGTTGAGGGCGAGGGCGAGTCCGCGACGGGCATCGGTGTCAGCAGGGTTGGCGACCACCGCAGCGCGGAAGATCCGGGTCGCCCGACCGATGGCGGCGACGTCGTAGGCGGCCCAGCCGAGGGCGCGCAGGTCGGCAGACGAGGTGGCGGCCTCGGTCGCGAGCTTCCAATCCTCGTCGGTCGCGCGACGATCGCGTGCTGCCTGTCGGGCCGCATCCAAAGCGATACGCGAGCGAACGCGATCGGACTCGCGTTGGACGTCGTCCCCCAGCGCTCGGGCGTCTAAAGCGTCGAGCATGGCGACGGCGCCTACGGAGTCGCCTTCGGCGGCCGTTGCCCGCGCCAGTCCGAGGGCGAGCCAGGCGTCGGCGGGGTCGATGGCGACGCCCTGAGCATAGGCCTCCCGACTCTCGGCGTGCCGGCCCATCTCCCCGTAGGTGTCGCCGAGCGCTTGCTTCAGCTTCGCGGACGGTGGGTCCGCCGGCGCCCCAGCCAAGGTAGCGAGGGCGCCGTCGAGGTCCCCGGCCACCCGGCGACTTGTGGCTCGTTGGATGGCCTGTCCAACGGCGATTTCGCGCTCGATGGCCTCGCGCTGTGCGGGCGAGAGGTCCACCTGGGCGCCCAGCCACGACTGGGCGCCGACGGCGTCGCCGCGCTCCGCGTAGAGTCCGATGACGGCGCTGCGGACGGTGGGATCGGTTGGGTCCAGGGCCCAGGCCCGGAGCCAAGCCACCTGGGCGGCGTCCAGGTGCCCGAGTTGCCATCGCTTTCCACCCACGGCACGCCAGAGGCCGGGGTTGTCAGGCAACAGCCACGCGGCTCGCTCGAATGCGGCCGCGGAGTCGGAAATGCCGCCTTTGGCTGCGTAGTGCTTGGCCGCGGTCAGCAACGCATCGGGAAGGAGGTCGGCGAATGCGCGCCAACGGGCCGGGTCCTGGGTGGTGGCCAGCGCGGCCACGACCGCATCGACGCCTAGGCTCGGCTCGGTCTGCCGCGCCGCCTGGCGAACGATGGCGACAAGTTCGGGGTCGCCGGGGTGACGCGCAGCCATGGGGCCGATGGCAGCGAGGGCGAGGTCGGCGTCCCCGTCCATGAGGTGCCGGAGCGCGTCGGCCCGAATGACGGCCGGTCGGTCGGCCGCCACCCGTTGAGCGACCTCGATGGCCGCCCTTGGCGGAGCGGTGGATACCCACGACGCCTGCAGTTCGTCCAGGGCGTCGAAGACTGCCGTCGACGGGCGTCGGCTGAATCGGACGACGTCCCGGGCACTGGCGAGGTCCCCAGCGTCGGCCCAGGCGAGGGCCAATTCTTGGCGGGCGCGTTCGTCAGCGGGGGTGGCAGCGAGTGCGTTCGCAAGCGCCCCTGCAGCGCCCACGTGATCGGAGGCCGCCGTGCGGATGGCCGCTTGAACCTTCCACGCGGATGCGACGTCGGGTCCCAGCCGAATGCTGTCGCCGATCCATGCCTGAATCATGGAGGTCGCGAGGGTGGGATGCCCAGCGAGGGCGACGTTGGCGGCACACGACGGGACGTCGGTACATGCGGCGACCGGGCAGTTGGCGGGCGCCTCTTCGCGGCGTGCCAGGGCAACCAGCGCCACGGCCGTCGTCTCACATCCGGGTTCGGACTCGCGAAAGGCCTCCCAGGCGCCCCAAGCGTCACCGCCGGCCAACGCGACTCGGCCCGCCAGGCGCGCATCCGGAGCCAATTTGTGCATCTCTGCACCGACCCAGCTCCAGCCGTCGCGGGGGGGTTCCGCGAGGAGCTGGTGGATCGCCGCTTGGTTGTCGCCCAACCGAGCGTCGGCGTCGGCGCGCAGGAGCAACTCGTCTGGCCCGATCTCCTGCGCCAGCGCAAGCGTGGGAAAGGCCCAAATCAATTTGGCACCGATTGGGCAAGGCCCGACCAGAGTGCAACACCCAACCACGCCCAATTCTGCGCGAAGTAGTCGTCCGCCGGTCCCCAACCGGGAGGTGTCCGGCCGGGCGCGACCTCCAAGCGGTAAAGCGCCTCGGCGTCGTCTGGCGCCACGCGGCCCCAGGCCGGCAACAGGCTGCCGTACAGGGCGGCTGAGGCGTAGTCGACGACGGGCAGGCCATTGAGTTCCATCCGCGCCGCCAAGCGCCCCTCGGCCCGCCAACGCGAGGCGAGGTGGCCGATGGGCTGGAGCAGCTGGTCGGCCCTCGGGTCGTTGTGCCAGAGAGCATCCGCCGCCAAAGCCCACGGGATCCGCATGGCCTCGAAGCCGAATCGCTGCGGGTCAGGTCGCCGCCCGGGCGGTGCGCCGACGAGCTTCCCCTCCCGGTCGACGTAGGCCCAATCGGGCGGCAGACGGTGGTCCGCCATCCACTCGGACAGGAGCGCGTAGCCATCATCCAACACGTCTTGCCAGGGTGAAGGTCGCCGCTTCGCGAATTCGCGGGCTGCAAACGGCAGGAAGTACGAGGGGTTGATTTCGACGGGGTCACCGTCGCGGGCCCAGGGCCCCGGAAGGACCAGGGTGCGGTCTCCCAGGGTGATGACCTCTTCGCGGGCGATGGCGTCGATGAGCCCATCTGCGGCCGTCGCGTACCCGGGCACGCCGAACGTGCGTTCGGCGTGCAGCAGCGCCCAGGCCATCCACATGTCGGCGTCGGATGCCGGGGATGGATCGAGGATGCCCCAGCTGCCGTCGGGACGCGGTCCCCAGCGCCATGCTGGCAGCACCGTGGGGTCGCCAAATTGGAGGTTGGCGACGGTCCATTGATGGATCAGCGCGAAGCCTGCGCGGTCGCCCGCGAAGGCGGCGCGCGTCATTCCATAGGCTTGGCCCTCAGACGTCGTGACGCTGCCGCGGGGATCGATGACCCGGCCGTCGGCTTGAACGTAGTGGCGCTTGTAGTCCGACCAGGCGTCGCGCAGAACGGAGGGCCTTGGTGGGCCAGCAGCTGAGGCCAAATCCAGGAGCAGGCTGACGATCACGTGCTACCGCCGTGACGTCGGACCCAACGTGTGAACCACCCCGCGATCACTGCGCTCGTGAGCACCATGGCGACCAGGATCGCGCCGATGCTGTTGCGAAGCGCATAGCGAAGGCGACTGTCCCAGGAAAGTGCGCCGATGGTGCGCCGTTCGACGAGGCTGACGCCTTCGAGGTCGCCATCGGAGGTGAGGATGGCGGCATTGCCAGTAAGGCCCACCTGTTCGTTGGCGCGGTCGAGCCGGAGGAGGAGGTCGCGCAGACCGTCAGGGTCTGTTCCGTGCAACGCCAGCCATGGCTCGGTGGCGGTGGCCGACGGGAAGAACTCCTCGATCCACGATGTGTGACGGGGATTGCCGACAGGGGGAGCGCCCGGTTTCCCAGGTGCCGCAAACAGCGTGAGCGCACCTGTGGACAACAAGCGTTCCAAGAGGGGATGGGGTCCGCCATTGGACATGAGGATGCGGAGCCGGTTCGGCGTGCTTTCGGGCACCTGGTCCGCCGAAAGAACCGTCAGATTCAACCCGGAGCCGTGGCTGACTCTTCCGAGGATGCCGCCAAGCATCATGGCGGAGGCGAGGTCGTGGCCGTCAGGTGCGGCGTCGACGACGATCTCCACGCCGCGTGTGCCTGCAGCCTCCCCGAAGGGCCACATGCCGTTGTGAAGCAGGGCGAGGTCCGGCAAGTCGGCGACGAAATCTCGCGGGATCGTCAACGTGGTGGTTTCGAGAATGCTCCCCCACAGGGTGGCGTCAGAAACGGGCGTGCATATTTCCCGTCCCTGGAGCGCGAAATGAAACGCGAACTCCAGGCGGCTGTCGGGATCCATGGATCCTTCGGGGACCTCGACGCGGACGGAGGCTCCTTGCTCACCGCCGGGGGCGTCGAGGGGTACCGTCCGAATCGTGCGGCCGTTGAGCCGGACCTCCAGCGCTGACCCCGACGGATCGAGACCGGCTCCGTAGGCGTAGTCCACGTCGATCCAGGTGCCGACCTTGGGCCGCGCGTTGGCGTACATACGGAGCGGCACGGCGACGGGGGGAGGGTAGATACCGCGGACGGTCTGGCTTCGAATGCCGAGGTCGGCGAGCGTGAAACGGTCGTCCGTAGGCACCGGGAGCGGGTCGAATTTGGCGGGGGGCGGCTCGACGCTCGGGTAGTCGCGAACGGATGCGCTGTCCCCGGCACCCAGCCGTCCGACGTGTCGCGACGCCATGGCGCGAACGGCGGACGCGACGGAGGCGGGGTCCCCGCCCGCAAGGCGAACCAGGGGTGGCGCGGCGTCCACTCTGACCACGCCGGATCCGGGAAGGTGATCGATCGCGGCCAGGGCCTCTGCAAACAACGCGTGGCGTGTGCCGGCACCGAAGGCGATCACGGGGACCGTGGCGTCCTCGACCGCTGCGACCGGCGGGTGCACCACGAGGTGACGGTACGATGCATGGCGACCGAATGCGAAGCCGAGCCAGACGGCATGTTGCAGGTCTGCGGCGGTCACGGAACCAAGGTCCAAAGGCGCCACTTCCATCGGGCCGTAGCCATGGTCATCCAACAGGGGCCACGGCCAGTCGGTGAGGTCAGCCTTGGCTTCCTCCGGCATCCATGGCATCAGAATGGACGACCGCGCTCGGAGACGGGTCCAAAGGGCGGGGTCGGCGGGGTCCTCACAGTTCGACGTCGAGCGCATGGTTGCGTCGATGACGAGACGGTTGAATGCGCCAAGCACGTCGCGCGGCAGCGGGACCTGGATTCGGCCCCCCGTCGCGTTGGTCGCGTCGAGGCGCGCGGTGGCCACGACGAGGTCGCCGACGCGGATCGTGAGCGTGCTGCGGTCGGGATCGAGCTGATCGCTGTGTTCAAAGTCCAGCGTCAGGATGGGATCGGACTCGAGCGCCACGGCCCGCGGGACCTGGAAGGTGACCCCTTCCGTCGCATGCAGCCCGGTCATCAGCAGGTCGCTGCGGACGTGCAGATGGCTCGAAAAGCCGATGACGACGCCTTCGGGCGGCGCGATGGGTGCGGGCTCTTCGGCGTAGGCGAACGGTGCGAGGAGGAGGGCGATGCCCCCAAGGGTCACGCGCCCTCCAACCTGGCGCGTGCCTCGTCGAGCGTCTCCTCAACGCTCGACATGCGCTGATCGACCCCTGCCCCTTCGCGTCGCGCCGAAAGGGCCGAGTGAATTCCAAGGGACGCCGCTTGCAGAATGGCCTCTACGTTGGAGGCACTTTGCCATCGCGACCGAGATCCGTCCAGGCCATGGCGACGGCGGAGATCTGCGAGGCGGTCCAGGGCCCGCTCTGCCTGTTCTGGACTGGCGTCGGGGACGTCCTGAGCGAATTCGGTGAGTTCCGCTTCTGCCTGTCGCAATTCGGCGATGCGCGTGGGGAGGTCCGGCGCGATTTGCGGCCGGGTGGCGTAGGCAGTTGGCACCATATCGAAGGTCGCGAGGAGGCCCACGAAGGCCAACATCGTCGGCAACGCAAATCGTCCCCAGGGACCTGACGGAATGTTCCGCAACATGTCGTCTGGACGCTCTCGGACCGATGTGCCGCACCTCTCGCAGCTGCCGAGGCTGTGGGGCGCGACATGGCCGCACCCTGGGCACGGGCGACCGTGGGCTTCGGGTACGAGACCGTCGCTGCGGGCGGCGGGGCCGAGGAATCGGCTCAGCCATGCTGGGCCTTGCAACAGCGCCGCGATCGGTGCGGTGGCGACTCGGAGGGCCGACGTCGTGGGCCGGTCATGCTCGTATCGGTCGTTGAGCCAGGCGTCGGGATCGCCGTAGATGGCCTCCACAATGGCCCGTTGGGTTTCGGGCGTCGTGTCCAACCACCGCAGGCCGGCGATGGTTTGTCCGTCCACGATGTGCGTCCGTACGATCTCCGCTTCGAGGGACGTCGCAGGTGCCGCGTCACCCAGGTCTACCGAGATGCGGCCCGACGCAGGAATCGGCCCCGCCAGCCGAACGGCGGCCCCCGTCAGGCTGAGGTCGATGAGTCGACCGCGCTGCGGGGCTCCGGCGGAGGTGACGTGAACTTCGCCGGGTCGGCGCACCCGGTGGGATTCGCGCCGCTGCGGGCGCTCGAGTGCTGTGGCGGCCGCGGCGCCAAGTAGGACGAGATTGTAGACACACCAAAGGGCCGCGACGCCGATGGTCAAGCTGTCGTCGGGGTGAGCCAACCACTTGACGGGGGTCCAAGCGAGGGCTGCGATGGTGAGTCCGAGCAGGGCGAGCAGGGGCAGCGCCATCCGAAGGTCGTAGCGGAGCGTGTGGTTGGTTTCGCCCTTGGCCGTGACGCGGAACACGCCGTGGCGTGGGGACACCAGGGCAAGCACCGTGACAAAGGCGGTGTACGGCGCGATCGACGATTCGTAGACCTCGCTCCAGAAACTGTGACGCGTGTTGCGATGCGCCATGGCGGCGCTGGCCCAGATCAAGATGAGGTGGGGCACGGCGAAAACAAGCAGGGCTCGGACGTCGGCGTCGACGGGGTGAACGTCGAGGAGCAGGTAGGAGGGCGCCGCGAGGACGAAAATGAGGCGCGGCAGCGCGCCAAGAAAATGCCAGGATGCAGCAGCGTAGTTCAACCGTTGGGGGACCGTCAGCCCGGGCTTGAGCAGCGGATTGTGCAGGCGGAAGATCTGGGCCATGCCGCGCGCCCAACGCATGCGCTGGATGACGTGGGCGCCGAAGGACTCCGTGGCCAACCCCGCGGCGAGCGGCAGATCGAGGTAGGCCGAGCGCCAGCCGCGGGCGTGCAGTTCCAACGAGCACGCAGCGTCTTCCGTCACCGTTTCGGTGGGTACGCCGCCCATCGCGACGAGCGGTGCCCGGCGAATGACAGCGCAAGATCCGCAGAAGAAGGCGGAATTCCAGAAGTCGTTGCCAACCTGGATGGTGTGGTAGAAGAAGTGCTGTTCGGGCGGGACGGCGGTGCCGAGGAACAGGTTCCGTTCGAACGGATCGGGGTTGATGAAGTGATGCGGCGTCTGGACGAGGGCCAATTTGGCGTCGTCCAGAAAGAAGCCGACCGTGGCGCGGAGAAACCCGCGCGTCGGGACATGGTCGGCGTCGAAAATGGCGATGAGATTGCCCTGGGTTTGGCGTAGAGCGGCGTTGAGGTTGCCCGCCTTGGCCCCTTTGTTGTCGGGACGGATTAGGTAGCCGCAGCCCAATTCGGCCGCGAGCAGGCGCATCGTGTCGCGTCGGCCGTCGTCGAGGATCCAGACGACCTTGTTGGGGTAGTCCATCGCGGCGGCGCCGATGGCGGTCGCCCGAACCACGTCCACCGATTCGTTGTAGGTCGGGATGAAGACGTCGACCTGGGGCCACTGTTCTCGCGGCCAACGCTCGAGCGAAATGGGTTGACGGCGGCGGAATGCGGAAGTCTGGAAGGTGCCGAGGACGAGGTTGGTCCAGGCGTAGGCCTCCGCGAGGAACAAGAGCGTCGAGGCGAGCAGGTCGATCGTGTTGTCGCCCCCGAGGCTCTCGGTGGCGCGCCAGACGATGTACCGGGTGGACACGGCCAGCGACATGAGGGCCAAGAGAAATCGGTTGCCCTTTCGGGTCCGGACGCTCCACACGCCGGCGGCCGCCAGCAAGAGGCCGGATCCCAACTGCATCGAAAGCGACAGGTCCACGGCCATCCAGGCCAGTGCGACGATTCCTGCGGCGATGCATGCGGCGATGACGGGCCACGCGGCCCTTTCGGACCCCATGGGCCGGCGATTCCCGACCATCTCTCCCCCGCGCGGCACCATAGTTTGTGCTCCCGGAAAGTGAAGCACCTCGTTCCGCTCATGGCCGTGGGGTGAAAGATGTGCGGAGGGCGGAGGCCCGGCGTTAGTTCGGCCCATGCCCAGCGGTTTGTTGTCAATTTTGCATTGGATTGCGTGTTCCGACGACCCCTCGATGACGGCGACGCCAACGGGGCTGCCATCCGACACCTACGCCACGCCGTCTGTGGACTGCGACGCGACCATCGACGCGGTAGCGGCGTCCGTGAGGGACGTCGAGACCAACTTGCTCGCTCGTTTCGTTGACGTCGAGTTGGCGAGCCAAGGCGTTTCCCGCGTCTCCTGCACGCTGGCGGACGCGCCGACCGAATGGCGCCAGTTGGTCCCCATGGCGTCGACCTGGCGGTACCTTGACAGCGGCGTAGACCCCGGTCCCAGTTGGATGGACCCCGGCTTCGATGACGGTGCCTGGAAGGTGGGCACGTCGATGTTCGGGTGGGGTGACGACGCGGCCACCTTCTTGGGCAATCACTCGGACGACGAGGCGCCGACCGTCACGTGGTATCGGACGACGTTCTCAGTGACGGGGGCGGCATCGATTGGCGAGCTCGGCATCCAGATTGCGCGCGACGACGGGGCCGCCGTCTACCTCAACGGCGTGGAAGTCCTGCGCGACAACCTCCCCGAAGGGGCCCTGACAGGCTCGACCCAAGCGCTGGAGGTAGTGTCTGGCGGCGATGAAGAACAGCTGCTGCGCGCACCGATCGACAGCGGCCCGCTCGTCGAGGGGACCAACACGCTGGCCGTCAGCCTGCATCAATCTGGAAACAGCGAAGACGCGACCATGGAAGTGCGCTTGATCGGGCGCTTCCCGATGCCGATGGTCGACGAGGTGATCACGGCGGCGGCGAAGTCACTCGGGTCCGAGACCACGGTGCATTTGGCGGGTTTGTTGCCCGACGCGACCTACAGCTGCGAAGCCTCGAGCACCTGCGGCGGCGCGACTGTGCCGTTCGACGTGACCACCGTGGCCCTTGGGCCTGAGTTCCCACGCATTGCGAGGCACCCCACCTCGGACGCGCCGAGTTGGGGAACGTGGACGCTGCTCAATCACCAGCGCCCGTGTGCGGGTGACTACCAAAGCCGCTTCTTGATCCTCGATCCGGATGGCCAGATTCGATGGATCTACGAGCCGCCTGGGATGACGGGTGGATCCACCATCGACTTGGAATCCGCGTGGCTCGGGAACGGGCGCATCTTGTGGGGCGGCGGGGACGTTCCCGAAGGAGCACCACAGATCATCCGTCTCGACCACGTCGTGGACCATGTGACGGCATGGCCCGGGGCCGACGGCGACTACCATCACGACGTCGCGTGGGTCGATGGGGACATTGTGGGGCTGCTCAAGGTCGACAACACGGACGGCTCATCTGTCTGGGACGGCATCTCCATCGTCAAGCACAACCCGGACTCGCAGACGTTGACGTGGCGTTGGGACAGCCAGGATGCTTTCGATCGCGGCGAGATGCCCGACCTCGACGGCGACTCCGACCACCTCGACGACCCTTGGCATGCCAACGGCATGGAGTGGGTCGACGATGCCTGGGGGACTGGCGTCTACCTGAGCCTGCTCTACCGGGAGGAGGTCATTCGCGTAGACGTCGACACTGGCAGCGTGAGCTGGGTGCTTGGCCGCGGTGGCGACTTCACGTTGGTGGACGCCGCCGGCACCCCATTGTCCGAAGACCTGTGGTGGACTGGCATCCATGCGGTCAACGAGTCTGACGGCATCGTCTCCGTTTACGACAATGGCCCGAACCCGAGCCACGTGATCGGAGTCCGTCTGGACAAGGACGCGATGACCGCTGAGCTCGTCTGGCATTGGACGGAGTTTGGCTGGTACGAGCCGATCTGGGGGGATGCCGACCTCTTGCCCAACGGCAACATGTTCGTGAACATGGCCCACACGGAGTGCAACGGCGGCAACGCCTTCCACCCCGGATCGTTGGTCGACGTGGACAAGGACACCCTGTTGCCTGTCTGGCGGCTCGACATGCTCGACTACGATGACTCGTCCTACCGGTCTGAGCGCATCGAAGCGTGCGAGATGTTCGGCAACAGTCGTTGGTGTCCCTGACCCGGCTCAGGGGAGTGGCGCACACTCTTCCGCGAGGGCCGTGATGGTTGCGTGCCGGTCGACGACGAGCGCGCGGATGTCGTCGAGGCCAAGGGACCAGTCTTCGTACTGGACGATGGGGTCGGCCGCAATGTGGCCGTCGAGGAAATCGGCAAGTTCCTGAATTTCGCCGAGGAATGTGCTCGGGTGGATGCGGTCCGCCGCATCGAGGACCCGCAGGCAGTAGGTTTCGCGCCGCGCTTCGATCAGGCGATTGCCAAGTGCGTTGGCGTAGTCGTCGCCCCAAGGCGGCGCCGCTCGGTAGAGCGTGCTGCCATCCGCGAGATTGTATTCGGCGAAAGCCTGGTCCTTGTCCCAGGCCCACACGCGGAATCTCCCCATCGCAGGATCGAAGTACAACATGAAGTTCTGGCCGTTGCCGATGAGCCCGTCGACGTCGGGCATGACGACGTCGGCCGCGGCCAAGCTCAACCACGAGTCCTCGTCGACCCAGGCGGCCAGGCAATTCTCGAAGTCCGCTGGGTCCGTCGAAACGGTGCAGCTGATCATGGGAATCAGGTCGGCCGCGAGGTCCTGCTCCGCTGTTTTGCCGCGAGGTTCGTAGATCTCGACGTACTCCTCGGTGTCCTCGCCGTCGTAGAGGAAGGCCGCCCGCCCGCCGCAGTAGCCGCCCTGGCGGTAGAGGTGTCCGGAGTCGTCGCCGAGGTGGGCCTCGAGGAAGGCGGTATCGTCGGGCTCTTCGGTCAGGGGGTAGAGCCCCATGAACTCACCGTCGATGATGACGCGCGCGTAGTTCGTGCGCGGCGTGGGTACGCCCATGTGTGCCAGGACTCGGTACGCCAACACCTCGCGCATCAGTGTGGCGTCCCCTTCGGTTCCCATGAGATTGAGCTTCTTGACGCCATGGAACCGGCGGTCTGGGACGAACTCCTCGAACCCCACCTTGAACCCGACGCGGTCGCCGGGGTCGATGTCGTCGAGCGCGCTGTGGCCTCGCCAGCGCAAGCCGACGTCGACGTAGGTCTCGGTCTGTCCAGTCATCGGGTTCTCGAAGCGCAGATCCACCGAGATCGAGGGTCGCTCGCCGCAGTCCTCGTCGTTGGGCACCATGCTCCACAACGTGGACGCCCAATCCGGGTCGTAGGTCGTGAACCAAAAAGTCGGCAGCGCTTCAGGGTCCCAAAGGGGATCGGTTCCGCCGCCTTCGAGGCCGGGCAAGTCCGTGGGGACCGGTGGCGGCTGCGGCACTTGGGCGGGCAGGCAGGCGACGAGGGCGAAGACGGACGGCACGAGTCTCCAGCGGGAGTCAAGTCCCTGGCAGGAACAGCAGGGCGTCGCCACCGTAGGCGGTGGCCACCACATCGTCATCCCCATCGAGATCGGCATCCCAAACTCCGACGCCGTAGGGCTGGTCGGAGGCGACGACGATCTCGGTAGGAGAAGACCAATTCCCGTTGCCGAAACCGAGGATGATGCTGACGGAGTCTCGACCCGGGTTCGCGACGACGAGATCGCGGTAGCCGTCGGCGTTGAAGTCGCCCGTCGCCAGGTCGGTGGACAGCGCGGTGGTTCCACCCGACACCACCGGGACGATCTTGGCAGGGGCGAACAGGAGGGGCGTGGCCGTTCCCTGCAGGTAGCTGACGTCGTTGGTGTCCTCGTTGGCGGTCAGGATGTCATGGTAGCCATCGCCGTTGACGTCTTCGACCCAGATGGCGAGCGGATCCTTGCCGCTGATGCCAACGGACGTGGAAAGGGACATCGCATACGGCGTGAAGGCGGCGGCGCCCGTGCCGGTGGCGACGTGGACAGTGTGGTCGAAGCGGCAGGCCATGACGGCGTCGAGCTTGCTGTCACCCGACACGTCGACGAGGCGGATGGACCGCGGTCCGTTGCATACGAATGCGGTGCCCTTGTACACAGTGGACAGCGTCGACATCGTGTAAGCGACGAGGCCGTCGTCGTTCTCCGCGACGAAGGCCGCGTCGAGGTCGCCGTCGCCGTCGAGATCTCCCAGATCGACCGAGTACGGGTACTCGCCTCCGGAAAACGTGCTGAACGTGCTGGTGATGTCGAAGTTGCCAGCGGCGTCCTGGTCTCCACGGAAAAGGTACGCGTTGTTCGACGAGACGGCGACCCAGTCCATGTCCTCGGTGAGCATGCCCCCGACGACGTCGTACATGGTGTCGTCGACGATCGTCGTCTGTGACGCGGCCAACACGCCGTCGCCAAGGCCCGCGACGACGGTGACGTGATTGCCTACCGACATCGTCGCCACGACGTCGAGGTTGCCGTCGCCGTTGAAGTCGCCGGTCGCGATACCCTCGGCGTTCTCGCCGGCGTACCCGCTGCGCACCTCGTAGAGGCGCGCGTCGGAGAACACACGTCCGCCGAGGTTCATGATCACAGCGACGTTCTCGGACACGCTGCAGAGGGCGATGATGTCGTCGTCGCCATCGTTGTCGACGTCAGCCAGAGCGATGTCGTCCGGATCGTCGCAGTCCGATTGAGCCCAGACACCGATGGCCGGGTCAAACGCAGCGCCGCCGGAGACGCCGAACAAGATCGAGACGTCTTCGTCGAGCATGTTCGCCGTCACGACATCGAGTTCCCCGTCGCCGTCGAGGTCGGACACCCCGATGCCTGCGGGGCCTTCGCCTTCGACGAGGCCGGCGCCAAACAGCGTGTCGAAGCGAACCGGCGGCGCAAAGCCGCCGGCGCCGTTGGCCACGAGGACCACGATGTCCGAGGACAGGTGGTTGGCCGTCGTGATGTCAAGAACGCCGTCGCCGGTGTGGTCGCCAAGCGCGATCGCCTGCGGGTTGTCCCCGCCTGCACCAATGCGGAGGGTCGTTGTGAGATGGAGGGCGAACAGCCCGCTTCCGAGGCCGCGCAACACGGTGACGTCGTCGCTGTTGGCGTTGCAGCTGACGAGGTCGCCGAGGCCGTCGCCGGTCACGTCACCGAAGGCGACGTCGACGGGTCCGTCGCCGGTGGCGCCTGCCAACGTCGGGTACCGGGCGGACGCCGTCAGCGTTCCTGTGCCGTTGTTCAGCAAGACGACGACGTCGTCGCTGGTCAAATTGGATGTCGCGGCGTCGATGTCGCCGTCGGCGTCGAAGTCCGCCAGGACCAGACCGGTTGGACCGTCGCCGCCGGCGCTGATCACGGTCGTGTGGGTGCGGTCGTCGTCGACGCCGCGCCCGTCGCCGTCCAGCACGCTGATCGAGTCGCTGGCCTGATTCGTGACGACCGCGTCGACAAGGCCGTCCTTGTCGATGTCCGCCACCGCGACCTGCTGGGGTAGCGTGCCGACCGTGCGTTGGTTGGGCGTCCAGAATCCGAGGTTGGACCCGAGGCCCATCGCGACGGTGACCTCACCGGACGACGAATTCGCGAAGGCCACATCCATGCGGCCGTCGCCGTTGTAGTCTTTCAGGTCGAGGTACCGCGGTCCGTTGCCGTGGTTGGCCGGGTCGTTGTCGGTCGGGATGACCACCGCCGTCCCGAAGCTCGCTGTGGCCGCCTGGCACGTGGGGAAACACGCACTGCCGTGGGTGCCGTTGCCAGCCCCCTCGTCGCACGCCTCGCCGTCCTCGACGATTCCGTTGCCGCAACCGTCAGCCGTGCAGGCCGCGCTGCAGCCGTCGCCGTCGATGAGATCGCCGTCGTCGCAACCCTCGATGGGGTCCCAGACGAAGCCGTCCCCACAGGTTGCCGGGTGACAGGTCGACGGGCAGGAGTCGTCGTCGTCGAGGTTGCCGTCGTCGCACAGTTCTCCGGCGTCGATGACGCCGTTGCCGCAGGCCTCTGTGGACGAACAATCGGCCGAACATCCGTCGAGATCCTCGTTGCCACCGTCGTCGCACCGCTCGAAGCCCGCGAAAATCCAACCGTCGCCACAGCTGGCGGGCTCGCACGCCGCGCAGCTGTCCGTTTGGACGGCGTTGCCGTCGTCGCACGTCTCACCCGGATCGAGGATTCCGTTGCCGCACGTTTCCAGGAGGCAAGCGGGGCTGCAGCCGTCGCCGGGGACGAGGCCGCCGTCGTCGCACTGTTCGTCCGTTGCATGGACCCGGCCGTCGCCGCAGGTCGCTGGACGGCAGGTCGTCGGGCACGCGTCGGTCTCAATGGCATTGCCGTCGTCGCAGACTTCGGCCAGGTCGAGGTTGCCATCTCCACAGGTCTCGAGCACGCACGCGGCGGTGCAGCCGTCCAGCGGAGTCAGGTTGCCATCGTCGCAGCCCTCGGTCGGGGCGACGTCTCCATCCCCGCAGCCTTCGGCCTCCAGGGTACAACCCGAGGTGCAGCCGTCGCCGTTGAGGCGGGCGCCGTCATCACAGGCTTCGCCCATGTCGAGTCGGCCGTTGCCGCAGACCTCAGCCAGGCAGACGGCGGAGCAGCCGTCGCCGCCAAGGGCATCGCCGTCTTCGCAGGATTCGCCGGGGTCGAGGATGCCGTTGCCGCATTGTTCGACGATGCAGTAGGTCCCGCACCCATCGCCTGCGGCGAGATTGGCGTCGTCGCATTCCTCGCCCGGGTCGATGAGCCCGTCTCCACAACCTTCTCCCGAGATTTCGATTTCGCAGAGGGCCGAACAACCGTCGCCGTCGCGGTCGTTGCCGTCTTCGCAGCCTTCGCCGATGTCGAGCAGGCCATTGCCGCAGCCTTCGACGATGCAAAAGGGGCCGCATCCATCGCCGGGGAACGCGTCGCCGTCGTCGCATTCCTCGCTGGCATCGAGCACGCCATCCCCACAGCTCGCCGGCAGTTCGACCTGGCAATCCGCATCGCAGCCGTCACCGGAGGTGTTGTCGCCATCTTCGCATTGCTCGCCGAGTTCGAGGACGCCGTTGCCGCAGAACTCGAGCCAGCAGCCGCGCCCGCAGCCGTCGCCGGCGTCGTTGTCGCCGTCGTCGCAATCTTCGCCGGGGTCGAGCTTTCCATCCCCGCATGACGGGCCGTAGGCCTCGGCGAGGCATTGGGCCGAGCACCCGTCGCCGTCCAGAACGTTGCCGTCTTCGCAGGCCTCATCGGCGTCGAGGTAGCCATTGCCGCAAGCCTCGATCCAGCAGCCGTGGGAACAGCCGTCGCCGTCGACGGTGGCGCCGTCGTCACACCCTTCCCCGGGGTCCTGGGTGTCGTCACCGCAGAAACCGCCAAGCAGGCCCTCGAACTCGCAGCCCGTCGAGCAGCCGTCGCCGTCGAAGACGTTGCCGTCTTCACAGTCCTCGTCGGGGTCGAGGATGCCGTTGCCGCAGATCTCGGTTTGGCACAGGGGCCCACAGCCGTCGCCAGCCGTCAGATCGCCGTCGTCGCAGGACTCGCCGGGGTCGACGATGTCGTCGCCGCAGACCGTCGTTTCGAAAGCGCAGACGGGGTTGCAGCCGTCGCCCGCGACGGCGTTGCCATCCTCACAGGCCTCGTTGGGGTCGAGGATGCCGTTGCCGCAGGCCTCGTCGATGCAGAAGGGGCCGCAGCCGTCGCCAGCGGTCTGGTCGCCGTCGTCACATTCCTCGTCGTCGTCCAACTCGCCGTTGCCGCAGGCCGAAAGAAGCTCGATGGCGCAACCATCGCTGCAGCCGTCGCCGCTGTTCAGGTTGCCGTCTTCGCAGCCTTCGCCCGGGTCGAGGATGCCGTTGCCGCAGACTTCGTCGGTGCAGCGGGGCGAACAGCCATCGCCAGCGGTGGCGTTGCCGTCGTCACAATCTTCGCCGTCGTCCGTTTGGCCGTCGCCGCAGCTTGGCCGAGGCTCGACCGCGCACCCCTCTGAGCAACCATCGCCGCCCGTCGTGTTGCCGTCTTCGCACTGCTCGCCGGACGCGGCATCGAGGATCCCGTTGCCGCAAAACTCCTCGGACGTACACGTGGCGTTGCAGCCGTCGCCGCTGACGGCGTTCGCGTCGTCGCACACTTCGGCCACGTCCAAAACGCCGTCGCCGCAGGCGGGAACGGCCAGGACCGGGTCGTCAGCACATCCTAGCCACGCGATCAGGAGCCAGGACATCGCTCACCTCAGGCGGCGATTCTAGCCCAACAGGACGGGGCACGGCGGCGGACCTTCGTCGGAGCCGCCGCCGTTGGGACTAGCAGCCTGCTAGAGCAGGGTGGCGACGCCGGTCGGGAAGTAGTTGTACGAGCCGCCGCCGCCGCAGACCGTCTCTTGGGCCACGTACGCGATCTTGTAGCCATCGCCTGCGGGACCGAGGCCCGCGACAGGCGCGAAGTCGAGCGTGAGGTTGAACGGGATGCGGCCCAGGGTGTGGCCGCCCTCATAGGAGAACGATCCGATCACCGTGCCGTTGAGCACGACGTCGAAGTCGAGCACGCCCACGAGGCAGGCGGGGTTGGTCCAGTCGTCCATTTCGAAGAACAGGTCGGCGTGGCTGACGCTGGTGAGGCCGGTGAGGAACCTGTCGCCGACCCAGTTTCCGTCGACGAACATGACGCCGCCGCCACCCGCGCCAAGTGAGACCGGCGCGCCAAAGGTGGTGTTGATCTTCGACGAATTGCGCGGGAAGGACAAATCGACTCCGAAGGCCAGGGTGGAGAGAGCGAGCAACGAGACGAGCATGGGAACCCCCACGGTAGGCTATCTCCACGCGAGCAGGATGCCAGAGGAGGCGATCGAGAGCGTGCTCGTCAGGCCTGCCGGTAGCGGACGGCGACCTGAAAGTGTCGTGCCGCGGCACCGAACGCGATGGCGGCTCCAAAGGCGAAGGCCGCGAAGAAGAACATATGGAAGGCGCTTGGGGACATCCCCCACGACGCGATGGCGGCGTCGACGGAGGGGCCCTTGAGGACGGCGTCGACGACGAGGACCCACAGATTGCCGACGGTCACCGACAGGGACCAAAGCGACATCAGTGTGCCCTTGGCCTGAAGCGGCGCCTGGCTGTACGCGAATTCGAGGCCCGTCGCCGAGACCCAGACCTCACCGAGCGTCAGCAGGACGTAGGGCAGCAATTGCCAACCGATGGACAGGGTGGCGCCGCCGTCGATGGCGAGCTGAATCAGACCCACGGCGATCCAGGATGTGCCGCTCAGCACGATTCCGATGGTCATCTTCTGCAAGGCCGTCAGCACGATGCCCCACCGCGCGAGCAGCGGGTAGGTGACCGTGTGGTGCAGGGGAAGCAGGATCATGACGAGGAGCGGGTTGAACGACTGAATCTGGGACGCCCCGCTCATGAAGCTTGGCAGCGTCATTTCGTTGGCCTGCAGAATCCAGGTCGAGGCCTTCTGGTCGAAAAGGGACCAGAACGGCGTGACCAGCGCGAAGAGGCCCATGAGCTTGAGGACGGAGCGCGTGGCGATGACGTCGTCTTCGGGAATGCCGGTGGCCCGGTCCAGCGCCCGCCACGTGCCAACGCTCGCAACGGCCAAGGCGCCAACGACGGCGCAGCAAAGTGCCGGAACGGGCCCGAAGGTCGGCCACATGGCAAGTCCGGCGACCGCGGCCAGGCCAGAGGCAGCGAGCCAAGCGGAGCCTGATGGAGACTGCTTGAGCGCGCGGAGTGCAACGCGGTGGGGGGCGGAATCGTCGCCGGGGCCGGGCGGCAGCTTCGTGTACGTGTCGCGGCCCCACCAGAAGATGATGGCGGCGAGCGCCATGAGGACGCCCGGTACGCCGAAGGCCACCGACGGTCCGTGGTGCTTGAGCAGGTAGGGCGCGAGGAGCGTCGCCCCAAAGCTACCGAAGTTGATGATCCAGTAGAACGCGTCGAAAACCCGCCGCGCCTTGTGGGACTCGTCCTTGGTGAACTGGTCGCCGACGAAAGCCGAAACGCAAGGCTTGATGCCGCCGGAGCCGACGGCGATGAGCCCGAGGCCGGCCAAGAACCAGGTCTTGTCGTGTTCGGCGACGGCGAGGAGAATGTGCCCCGCAACGTAGACCAGGCTGAGTCGAAGGATGACGTTGTACCGGCCCCAGAGGCGGTCCGCGAGCCAGCCACCGAGGAGCGGGAAGAAGTACACGCCCATCATGAACGTGTGGAAGATCTCGCGGGCCTCGGGGCCGCGCTGAGCTTCGGGCAAGTCGAGCAACATATGGCCGGCGAGGAAGGCCACCAGGATGTTGCGCATGCCGTAGAACGAAAAGCGCTCTGCAGCTTCGTTGCCGATGATGGTCGGGACGGGGCTTCGCTTCAAGGCGTTTGGGCTCGCAGCCGTTCGGCCAGGGGTTCGACGAGGGCGCGGATCGCGGGGGACCACGTGGGCGTCCCCCCTTTGCCTACGCTCTTGGGATGGACATGGGCGACCATGGCGTCGTCGTAGTCGATTTCGAGCCACGCGAAGGTCGCGGCGGCCACGCGGCGCGGGTCAGCGACGAGCGACTCGTAGCTGAGCAGGCGCGCACGCGGATGGCTGGCGAGGCCCTGGGTCTCCCAGAGGCGGTTGCGCATCGCCCAAAACAGCGCGCCCCCTTCTTCGGGGGTCAAATCCGGACGCCAACAGGCGAGCACTTCCTCGATGAGGTCCGGCGGAAGGTGCTGGCCACGCCAGTCGAGTCGCTCGAATTCTCCGGCCTTGAGCCGCCCGATGAGGTCCGCCTGGTGGGCACCCCAACGGACGACGGCGCTGGCGGCGACATCCGCCGGCCGTCGCCAGACCCACACCACCCGGGACGCCTCGAAGCGTTGCAACAGGTGCGCGATGCGTTGGCTGTCGGCGACGGCGTGGAAAGCGACCACGGGGGCGCCATCGGCATGGATCAGCGCGTCGAGGGGCTCGTCCTCGAGCAGGCATGCCCGACTTCCGTTGCGGCGTGGCGGAAATGCCGGGTCGTGGCGAAATCCGTAAAGCGGGTCCTGCACGAGGTGATTGTGGGCCCAGCACGCCGGCGACCGCTCGAGTGCTTGCGTGACGAGTTGGGTGCCGGAACGCTGGCAGCCCGCGACCCAGACGGCGACGGGTGCCGGGTGGGGCGCCCAACGGTGACGGAGGCGATGCCGAGCGCGAAGCGCGGTGTGCCGGAGGCGCTCGGGCAGCCGCTCGCGGTCCCTCAGGGCGTCGACGAGCGACATGGGCCGACGATATCGCCCAGGTACGATGTGTCGCAACATTCGTCCGCTCTTCCACTTCGAACCGCCGGCGACCGAGGACGAGATCCAGGCGGCGGCCCTTCAGTTCGTGCGCAAGGTGGCCGGCCAGACGAAGCCCGCGCGCGACAACGAGGCGGCCTTCATGGAAGCCGTCGACGCCGCGATGCGCACACGTTGAGGGAATTCCATGCGCTTCACCGTCCGCCTCGACTCGCGCCTGTTTTGAGCCCAGCGAGTTTGGCCCAACGCATGGCGCAGGACCGCGAAGGTAGGATCGATTTCGACGGGCTGTTTTTCGAGCGGCGTCCCTACGATGTGTGGTCGGCCTACGCGCAATCGAAATTGGCGAACCTTGTCATCGAGGGGCCGCGAAGCGACGGATCACATGATTGTCGCGGTCGGAGATCCAGACATGGCCGTCGGTGGACCAGGCGACGCCCGTCGGGAATGCGAATCGCGCGTCCGTAGGGGGCACCGATGCCACCGCGTCCCCCGATTCGCCACAGGCGCCCGCGACGACGCCCACGCTGCGATCGGTGGCGATCGCGCGAATGCAGTGGTTGCCGGTGTCGGCGACGTAGACGGTGCCGTCGTCGGCCAGCGCGACGTCGTGAGGTTCGACGAAGCCGTGTTCCGGGCCGGCAAGCGTTTCGATGACGCCCGTGGAGAGCGTCAATTCGCGGATGGCGTGGTTGCCGGTATCCGCGATGACCATTCGGTCCCCGCGCACATCGATGCGACCGCCGGGGTCGGATTCCGTGTCCATGGCCGAATTCAGCGTGGCCAGGTCGGCGGGCCCGCCGTCGCCCGTGTAGCCGGAGACGCCAGGTGTGCCGGCGACGGTGGCAACGATGCCGTCGGTCCCGACCGAGCGAATGAGGAGGTTCATGCGGTCGGACACGAACGCGGTGCCGTCTGCGCCGAAGGCGACGCTCGAGGGGCGCCAGAACGACGCCTCGGCGGCCGGCCCGCCGTCGCCAGAAAAGCCGGCCTCGCCGTTGCCGATGGGGAATGCGATTGTGGCGGCCTGCAGATGGCCGATGCGGTGGTTGCCGGCCGCTGCGAACCAGAGGACGTCGGGGTCGGTGGGGTCCAGGATGGCACCGGTCGGGTGGTCGAGGGGCTCCTCCAGGGCGGGGCCGCCGTCGCCTCCGGACGGGAAGCCCGAGCCCGCCACGATGTGCGACAGCCCGTCGACGCCCACCTCGCGAATCAAGTGGTTGTTGAAGTCGACGACCCACCATCGGCCGTCGGGAGAGGTTGCGACGTCTTGCGGCATGAACAGCCACGTCTCGGTCGCGGCGAGGCCGTCCAGCCCCCGGCCGGCGACACCGGGGACGCCAGCGACGACCTCGACGGGGCCTGCCTCGACCTGCACGGGCGCGCCAGTGGCCTGGGTGTCGGGCGCCTGGGTGCATGCGGCCGCCGCGGAGAGGGCAGGGAGACGTCGCCAACCCGAAATCATGGGAGTGCCTATCGCAGACGATCTCGGCGACGAGGCCGCCCGCTAGCGGCGGTCCGGTTGGCCAGCGAACCTTCCGGCGACGTTGCCCGCCCCCGCGTCACTCCTTCGACGGCCGTCGGATGGCGGGCCGAGCCCGGGCCTTGTGCGACGACCCGTTCCTGTTCGCTCTTCGGTGGCGCCCGTTGAATTCGGTTCACGCCGCCTCGCAGGCCTTGACCGCGCCTACGACGCATCCCCGTACCAATTCTGCACCGAGAGGCCTGGAACCCGTCCGAACTCGCGGACGTTGCGCGTCACGAGCACTCCGCGGTGGGCGAGCGCCGTCCCTGCGATCAGCGTGTCCATTGGGCCGAGGGGCGTGCCATCCCGCTCCAGTCGAGCCCGGAGCACCGCGGCGGCTCTCGCCTCCACCATTCCGAAGGGAAGCACTGCCACGACCTGGTAGAGCTGGTCGAGCTGACCACGACGCTTCTCGGCATCCTTCGACTTCGCGATCCCCGTTTCCAGTTCGTAGGCGACGACCGTCGGGACCGCGATCTCGGCGGGAGCCATCGACAGCAAACGTCGCGCGACCTCGCCCTCGCCGCGGAAGAAGTAGACGAGCGTGTTGGTGTCCAGCACAAACATCAGAGCGTCTCGCGAGCGATGTCCGGTGGCTGATTAGCGCGCAGGTCCTCGGCAGAAGACCCACTGCGCCACGCGCCGGCCAGCGCAGCCACGTCGCGAGGCCAATCGGTGCGGGTTCGTTCGCGAACGAGCTGCGCCAGCCAGGCGCTCATCGACACCCCGGCCGCCTCCGCCGCTGCACGCATGCGACCCAAGGTGTCGTCGTCCATGTAGAGCGTGACTTGACCCATCGCGGCCTCCACATATATGTCCACTTATACTCGACTGGCCGTTCGTCGGCACGCTTCGTCCGTTCATGTTGCCTCAACGCGATGTTCACCGCCGCCGTCGACCCCCGTTCGCGCTGGTCGCCGATCGCCCGCCCCCAAGCGGTTCGTGTCCCGCGGCCCTTCCCCAAGGACGGCCCGCGGCAGATAGTGGCGGCGATCCAACAGCCCAGCGGGCGTGATGGGCCACGTCGAGCACGAGGAGTTTGTATGCCCACGCGACGCGACCTGAGCGGATGGCGGGTCGTCGTGGTCGGCGGCACGGGCGGCCTCGGGCGAACGATCAGCCGCTACTTGGCGGCCGGCGGTGCCAGCGTCGCGGTCGTTGGCCGGACCTTCCGCGAACGTTGGCACCCCGAACATCACGTTCGTTCAGGCGGATCTCGAATCGCTGCGCGAGGCGGACCGCGTCGCCGCCGAGCTGGCTGCGGAGACGGTCGATCTCCTCTTGTTCACGACGGGGATCTTCGCCGCGCCGAAACGGGAGGAGACTGCCGAAGGCCTCGAGCGGGACATGGCCATCAGCTACCTCAGCCGCTTGGTGATCCTGCGCCGCGTCGCGACACGCCTCGGCACGCAGCGACCGCCTGGCCGCGGAAAGCCCCGCGTCGTCGTGATGGGCTACCCGGGCAACGGGCAGATCGGCACGATCGACGACCTCAACGCCGAGAAGTCCTACCGTGCCTTCGCGGCGCACATGAACACGGTCGCGGGAAACGAGGCGCTCGTCCTCGACGGGGCGCAGCGGTATCCGCACCTCAACTTCTTCGGCCTCAACCCCGGCGTCGTGAAGACCGAGATCCGGAGCAACTTCCTTGGCGCCGGCTCGGTCCAGTACCGGTTCGTCGAGTGGCTGATCGGGCTGCTCAACCCGAGCCCCGAACAGTACGCCGAACGGATCGCACCCCTCCTCGTCGCTGAGGACCTCGAGGGCCAGAACGGCGCGATGTTTGACAAGAAGGGCAGGAAGATCCCAGCGTCCCCCAAGCTGACCGAGAGCTACGTGTCGAAGTTCATGACGGCGTCGGAGGCGCTGGTCGCGCGCGCAGGGGTTCGGGTCGTCGCATGAGCCGGGCGCCGTGCTGGTCGTCCGCGCGCGCGGTTGCGGGGCGCCCGATCGGGGGTAGGTTGGGGAGCCGCCTGAGGGACCCGTGCTTTATTACCTCTTTGCTTGTGCCCCTTCGCCGTCCACGGACACGGCGCTGGCGCCGGCGCCGGACCTCCCCGGCGTCTCGCCGACCCTCCCGGGAACCACACCTCCGGGCACCGAAGACCCGCCGGGTGGAACCACGACGAGCGACCCTACCGTCCCGCCGCCGCCCGCGCCGGTCTACGACGTCCCCACCGGCGGCGTCGTCATGGTCGCCGGAGGCGGCTCCGAGGGGGACATCGGTGACTACACGGCTTGGTCCGCCGCGGCCTACGCCACCCTGATCGAAGCCGGGGACGTCAACGGCGACGGGCTCGTGCTCGTGGCCGTCCTTTCCGTATGGGAGGAGTCTGACTGGGTTCCGTCGTACTTCGAGTGGCTCGGCGCCGACGACGCATTCAACGTCGAAATCGCAAGCATCGAGGCAGCCTCGGACCCCGCCGTCGTCGACGCCCTCGCGACCGCCGACGCGATGTACCTCAAGGGCGGCGACCAAGGCGCCTACTACGACCGATGGAACGGCACACCCGTCGAAGACGCCGTGTTGGCCGTTCACGCGCTCGGCGGCGGGGTGGGGGGCACGAGCGCCGGTGCGGCGTCGATGTCGGAGATCGCCATCGCGGGCTCCTACGACGTCTACAGCCTCGACCTGCTGCGCGACGCAACACATGTCTCGATGGAGGATTGGTCGGACGGTCCAGGCTCCGTGGGCCTGAAGAACGACTTCCTTCCCATCCTGCCCGACGCGGTCGTCGACACGCACTTCACCGAGCGCGCCCGCCTCGGGCGCCTCGCTGTCCTCCTCGGGTACGGTCGGGAACTCTACGGCGACGTGGCCCGGCTCGGCATCGGCGTAGAACAGCAGACCGCGCTGGTCGTCCGCGGGCCCATCGCCACCGTCATCGGCAAGGGCAGCGTGACCTTCCTTGCGGACGGGCTTGCGTCGACGCCCTTGCGAGAAGCCGGCAGCCCACCGGGCTTCACCGACCTCGGCCTCGACGTGTTGGTGCAGGGGTGGAGCTACGACCTGTCCACGCGCACCGCCATCATCGACACCGCGCCCGAAACCGCGCGCGCTGTCGTCCCGACGGCCCCCCCACCCGTGACCCACGCCATCGCAGCTGCGGGTTCGATGCTTTCCGACGAGCCGTCCTTCGGCATCGTGGCTGAACGTTGGCCCGACCCGTGGGCCGTGGTCGACAGCACCGTGCCAGAAGCCCTTCCGGGTGCGCTTGGCTTCCTCGACACACTCGACACCACCTGGTTCAGTGAACGGGCGGGCGTCAACTTCGAGGGGATGGCGTCCGCCATGGCCGAGGTCGCGGAAATCGGTCCGGTGACGTTCATGTTGCCTGTCGGCGCGCGCCTCGTCGCGGAGGAGGGCGCCCCACATCGCCTCGCGTTCGAAACCGAAGACGGGGAGGCGCCAACCGCGGCGCTCGTCATCGACGGCAGCGCGCTTTCGTGGGTGGATCACAGCGAGGTCGTGTCCTGGTACGACGACGGCAGTGGCGCCCTTCATGCCGGCACCCTGGTGGGGGCCACCCTACACCTCGTTGCGGAATCGCACCGCACCGGCTTGGTCTGGGACCATCACGCCCGGGCGATGGTGCCCTGACGCAGGCCCTGAGATTGGCGAACCTTCGCCACGTCGTCGTGATGGGTCACGTATGCAAAATTCAGTGTGCTCCCTGAATCAGAGCATTTCTCCAGGTTGCAACCAAACGTCGCCACCCGCGCTTACGAGTATGTCGTCCACGCCGTCCCCGTCGTAGTCGCCATGGCTCGCAAGTACACCACTCCAGTCCCCTGTGGAACCGGTGTTGAATTCAGCTGTGACCAGCCCGGACCACTCTAGAGATCCGCTCTGACCGGCTGAAAGACGCCTGAGTAGACCAGCAAGGGAGAGCAACATCAAGTCGTCCTGGTAGTCGCCATCCGGGTCGCCAAGCGTAGCGACGCTCGCGATTCCGTCGACTCCATCGCCATCTCCAGGGTGAACCCGGAGCGTCACACGGTGATCGGAGGGCGGCTTGGGGGGGCAGCGAGCATGTACGTTGTTCGCGTGGTCGCCCCCTTGCTGGCTTCGCCGCGCGCCCGGCCTCAGCCCCCCACCCGGTCGTTTCGGCGAAGCGTCCGCCCCTCCGGGCCGAAGGCGAAGGGGACCGAGCGGTTGTCGGGGTCCCAGATGTCCAGATGGGTCTGGACCTGAAGGTGCAGATGGGACATCGACGTGTTGCCCGAGTTGCCCGCCTTGGCGATGGGTTGGCCGGCCGTCACCACGTCGCCTTTGGAGACCTGCAGGCTCCCGTGCCGAAGGTGGGCGAGCAGCACGAAGTGGCCGGAGTCGGTCTCGATGACGATCACGTTGCCGACCGCGTCGTTCTTCTTGGCGACGAGGTTCATGCCCACGCTGTCCTCCATCGTGTCCCGCGCGACGACCACCCGGCCGGCCACGGGGGAGACGAGCGGCGCCTCCCAACTCGATGCGATGGCGTTGCCCTCCCCGCCCTCCACGAAGATGTTGCCGTCGAGGACGCGGACGAGGTCCAGGGCGTGGTGTTGGTTGTAGGCCGCGGTGTGGTGACTCTGCATGGGGCTGTGCCCGCCCTGAATCACGAGCCACTCGTCCAGGAAGGGGGGCTGCAGGCGGACCACGGGCGTGGCCGTCGGCCAGAAGGCGACGCCGAGGTCGCCGAGGAGCATGAGGGCGCCGAGGCCCGCGACGACGGAGGGGCCCGGATTGGGGGTGGTGGACGGAAAGGCCGACGCACCGACCCGCAGCAGGGCCACGACGGCCACGCCGGCGATGAAGGGCGTGAGCTCCTCCGACCGCGGAAAGACGGCGACGGTCGCGGCGCCGAGCATCAGCCAGAAGGCCCCGCGCGCCATCACCTGGGCCCGCAGGCCGCGGTTCTCGGGTCTCGACCACTCCCACAGCAAGCGCCGGTGCAGCCGACCCCGCCACGCCAGCCAGCCGCGGCTGGCGACGGCCCAGGCCAGCCCCACCAGCAGGGCGAACGCGAAGGCCTGGTGGCTGTAGGCTCCGACGAGGCGGGACGCCCCGAGGACGACGACCGCAAGCAAGCTGAAGACGGTGGTGGTGATCGGGTAAAGCAGTCGCACGGAAAACTCTCCGGGAATGTTGGTTATCTCCTTACCGCCGCTCGCGGTACTGCCGCGCGCCCATCGGCGTAGAGCGACCCTCGAATTCCGAGCCGCATTCGCGTGTTCCTGGCCCGCGCAGGCCACCGCATGGGTACGGCCAGGGCGCACCGGCTCTGGCGGCTGGCGAAGCTGCAGGTGCCCCAGAAGCGCCCGCGCCGTCGCCTGGCGAGCTCACGGCCTCGCCCCAACG
>SXOB01000018.1 GCA_005776945.1 Pseudomonadota bacterium | reverse complement strand
GGTCACGACGAGCGCGAACAGACGCTGAACGCGCTGCTCGTCGAGATGGACGGATTCGAAGGGACAGAAGGCATCATACTCGTCGCCGCTACGAACCGACCGGACGTGCTGGACCCCGCCCTGTTGCGACCTGGGCGTTTCGATCGGCGCGTCATCGTCCCCACTCCTGACGTGCGCGGGCGCCAGCAGGTGCTCGAGATCCATACGCGACGTCTGCCGCTGGCCGGGGACGTCAGCTTGGAGGTCGTCGCAAAGGGGACTCCCGGCTTCTCGGGAGCCGACCTCGAGAACCTCTGCAACGAAGCCGCGCTGATCGCTGCGCGCACCGAGAAGGCGACGGTTGCCCAAGCCGATTTCCTCGCTGCGCGCGAGAAGATCGTCATGGGTCCGGAGCGTCGATCGCTTCTCGTGCCAGACTGGGAGCGCCGAAACACGGCCTACCATGAGGCTGGCCACGCGATCATCGCCCATTTGTTGCCGGGTCACGACCCGGTGCAGAAAGTGACCATCGTTCCGCGCGGCAGAGCCTTGGGCATCACCTGGACGCTGCCCGATGAGGACCGCCTGTCGTCCACCCGCGGAAGTCTGATCAAGCGCATCACGATGATGATGGGGGGCCGAGCGGGGGAGGAGGTCGCCATGCAGGTGGTTTCCGGCGGGGCCGCCAATGACCTCGAGCGGGCCACCAAGCTCGCGCGCCACATGGTGTGTGAACTTGGCATGAGCGAGTTGGGGCCTGTTTCCTACGCCGACGACGGCGGAGAGGTCTTCCTTGGTCGCCAGATGTCGCGCGCCCCGAACTACAGCGAGGCGACGGCCCAATCGATCGACCGCGAAGTTGGCAGCATCTTGCACCGCGCCTACGACCTCGCGCGCAACATTCTGACCCACAACGCCCACGTGCTTCACGCCGTGGCCAACGCGTTGCTCGACAAGGAGTCGCTGGAAGGCGACGAATTCCGCCGTATCGTCGACAGCGCGGGCGCCATTCCGCCAGACGACCTCGGGTGGATCGGGGCGTGAGCCGCCCCCTCCTTTTCGGGGTTCTCAACGTCACACCCGACAGCTTCTCGGACGGCGGCCGGTGGCCAACCGTCAAGGAGGCGGTCGACGCCGCCCTCCGACTCGCCGACGAAGGCGCAGACGTCATCGACGTCGGTGGGGAGTCCACTCGGCCTGGTGCGGCGCTTGTCGCTTCGGGCGAGGAAGCGGCGAGGGTGCTGCCGGTGGTCGCGGCTTTGGTGCGCGCCCGTCCAGGCCTGGTCGTGTCGGTGGACACCTCTCGACGTGCCGTCGCGGAGCCGGCCTTCGACGCCGGAGCTACGATCCTCAATGACGTGCGAGCGCTCGATGAACTGGCCCTGCGCACATGGGCGGCCACCCACGGAGTGACCGTCGTGTTGATGCATCGGCATGGCGAGCCGCAGACGATGATGCGGCATCCGATGGAGGGCGACGTCGTCGACGGCGTGCTCTTGGGCCTTCGCAAGGTTGTCGCACGGGCCCGAGAGGCGGGGATTGCCCCGTCGTCCATCCGCGTGGACCCTGGGCTCGGCTTCGGCAAGCGGAGCGAAGACAACCCCCGCCTGATCGCGGCCCTGCCAAGGTTGTGTGCTCTAGGGTACCCCGTACTTGTGGGTGCCTCCCGAAAACGCTTTGTGGGTGACCTTTCGGGGGTTCCGACGCCGTCAGAGAGGGCGGCCGGTTCGGTCGGCGCTGCGCTCGCGGCTGTCGCCGGTGGGGCATGGGCGTTGCGCGTTCACGACGTCGCGGCCACCCGCCAGGCCCTCGACGTGTTTCTGGCGTGTCGTCCATGACTTGGCTCGACGCTGTGGTCGACGCCTGGCACTCGACGGTGTTTTCGACGGCGACATGGATCGATGCGATCGACGTCTTGCTGCTCGCGGCTGTCGTCTACCGGGTGCTCGTGACGCTGAAGGGCACGCGGGCGATGCAGTCGATGTTCGGCCTTTTTCTGCTCGGCATCTTGTACCAAGTCAGCGAACTCCTTGGGCTCGCGACCGTCCATTGGGTGCTCGACAACCTCGTGGTCTACGCAGTTCTCGCCCTGATCATCCTGTTTCAGGACGACATTCGGCGCGTGCTCGCGCGAGCGGGCGACGGACTTGCACTCGGGCCCCAAGGGTCAGGGGATGTCGCGTGGATCGAACCCGTGGTCCAAGCCAGCTTCGCGTTGGCCGGGCGACGCCTCGGCGCGTTGGTCGTCGTCGAACGAGAAGGGAGCCTCGCCGGGTACCTGGAGGGTGCGCCTGTGCTCGATGCAACGCCGAGCGCCGACCTCCTGCAAGCCATCTTTCACCCGACAAGTCCGCTCCACGACGGCGCGGTGGTCGTCCGGCAGCGTCGGCTGGCCCATGCCGCCGTGTTCTTTCCGATCAGCCTGTCCCGAGACGTGGGCCGCGCACTTGGCACGCGCCATCGGGCCGCGATTGGGCTGACTGAGGACTCGGACGCCGTGGCCGTGGTCGTCAGCGAGGAGCGCGGCACTGTTTCGCTCGCGATGAAGGGTGACATCCGACCGATGGCCGACGTCGCCGAACTGCGCACCGCGCTGGTCGAGCTGTTCTCCCAACGGGGTCCCGAGCCCACGGAGGCGACGTGAGTCCAGTCCGCGGTTGGCTCCAAGACCCGATGCGCAAAGGGGTGGCCCTTGGGGTCGCGTTGGTCGCTTGGGTATCCGTCCAAGGCGACGAGACCCTCGAGGGGCAAGTGACGGCAACGCTCGCTTGGACGCTCCCCGAGCGGTTGTTGCCAGTGGCGGCGTTGCCGACCCAAGTCCAACTCAAGGTCAAGGGCACCCGCAATGCCCTACGTCGTGCGAGCCGCGCTCCGCTGCGCGTTGGCGTCGACGCATCCGGTTTGCGGGCCGGTGGTCACGCGATCGACTTGTCCACGCTTGCGGTCGAAGAACTGCCGCCGGGTGTGGAAGTGAGCGGGTGGCTTCCAACGACGCTCGAAATGGCGCTGGACGAGGGTCAACGGCGAAAGGTCCGCGTCGACGTGACGACGGTCGGCGACCCCCCGGACGGGCTCGTGATTTCCGGCGTCGACGTTTCGCCGGGCCACGTCGAGCTGCTTGGCCCGCGCGTCGTCGTGTCGGGCATGAAATCGGTCAGCACGGTGCCAATCGACTTGAGCACGTGGACGGCTAGCGGTGACGAAGTCGTCACGCTGGATTTGCCCCCGACGGCGACGGCAACGCCCAACCAAGTGACCGTGCAAGTCTCCGTGGAGCCGCACGGCACGCGTCGAACCCTCACCGGGGTCGCGGTGGAGGTTCGCGGAAACGAGGGGTGGATCGCGCGTCCTTGGGTCGTCGACGTCGTGCTCGAAGGGCCGTCGCCGACCTTGGCGGCCATGGACCCGGTCGACGTCGTCGCCTGGGTCGTGTTGCCGGATCCCGCGCGCCGCGACGCGTATCAGGCGGAGTTCGGGGCCCCCGAAGACGGCGCCCGACTGCACATCCTCCACCCAGGCGGCCCCGAGGTGACGGCTGTCGAGGTCCACCCAGACCGCATCGACGTGGCCAAGCCGTGACCCTTGCATTCGGCACGGACGGCGTCCGCGGACGAGCCGGAATGCCCCCAATCGACGTCGAAACGGCGCGTCGCCTTGGCGAGTGGGCCGGCGCCGAGGTCGGACGTGTCCTCGTCGTCCGCGACACCCGTGCGAGTGGACCTGACCTGGCTGAGGCCCTGATCGATGGGGTGCGAAGGACGGGCGGGCTTGCCATCGATGGGGGAGTGGCGCCGACCTCGGCCGCAGCGATCGGCATTGACTCTGGCTTGGCAGACGGGGCATGGGTCGCAACCGCGAGTCACAACCAGGCGTCGGACAATGGCTTCAAGTGGCTTGGTGCACGAGGCCGGAAGCCGAGCGACGAGGCCGCTGCGGCCATCGTCGCTGGGGTCATGGAGGCTCGTCCCGTGGCCGCGGTCCGAGGCCTTCGGGTCGACGTCTCGGCGGCTCTCGCCGCGCGTTGGGCCGAGGTTGTGGACACGGTCAGCGGCGCGGTGGAGGGCGTCGTCGCCTTGGATCTCGCGAATGGCGCCGCCAGCGCAACGATTGGAGCCTTGCAGGCGCGGCGTCCGGAGCTTCGCGTTCTCGTTGGCGACGGGAGCGGCGAGATCAACTCCGGCGTCGGCAGTGAGTACCCGGCTGCCCTTGCCAGGCAAATGGCCTTGGGCGGTTTCTTGGGTGGCATCGCGGTCGACGGCGACGCCGACCGCTGCGTCCTTCTCGACGAGGGCGGGCGGGTGGTACCGGGCGACGCGCTGTTGGGTTGGCTGGCGGCGAGCCGGTCGGCGTCCGGCTTGGCCGTCACAGTGATGAGCAGCCTGCGCCTCGAGGCCGCCCTGCAAGGCGTGCACGTCGTGCGCACCTCCGTCGGCGACCGCCACGTTCGGTCCGCGATGGACGCCAAGAACCTCCCCCTTGGCGGGGAGGAGTCGGGGCACGTGCTCTTCGCCGAGGTGGCTGGCGGCGACGGCCTGCTCGCTGGTCTTGCTGCCCTTTCAGCCGCTCGGGGTCGGCGACTAAGCGACGTGGTCGCGCCCTACGCCCCCTGGCCGCGCCGGTCGGGCAAAGTGGCGTCGGCAGAACGTCGACCGTTGGACGACTTGAGCCCGATCTTGGCCGCTTGGGATCGGCGCTTGAGTGGAGGCCGGGTATTCGTGAGGTGGTCTGGCACGGAGCCCATCCTCCGGTGGCTCGTCGAAGGCCCTGAGGCGAGCGCGGTCGACACCGTGGCCGCAGACGTCGCCGACCGGCTTGTCGGGTGGGTGGGTTGAGGCCCGTTGCCACTGCGGCGGAGATGCGCGCCGCCGACAAGGCCACGTCGGCGCTTGGCCTGCCGTCGATCGCCCTGATGGAACTCGCCGCACACGAGGTCGTCGCCCGTTGGCGGGCCCTTGGCGCGGCGGAGCCCGTGACCGTGTTGACCGGGCCGGGTCAGAACGGGGGCGACGGATGGGCCATTGCACGCCGGCTTCACCTGTCGGGTGCCACGGTCGCGGTTTGGCCCGGGAGTGACCCGGGTTCGGGCGACGCGAGCCTGATGGCCAGCGTGGCCCAAGCCGCGGGTGTACCCGTCGTGAAGGCGCCGCACCCGACAGGCTGGATCGTCGACGCAGCCTTCGGAACGGGCCTCTCACGCGACCTCGACGCCGCTTGGATCGAGCGGTTCGAGGCCTGCCGCGGTCGAAAGGTCCTTGCCGTCGACCTTCCCAGCGGTCTGTGTTCGGAGACGGGCCGGGTGAGGGGAGCCGCCCTTCGCGCGACCGCGACCGTTACCTTTGGGGCGTTCAAGCGGGGCCTTGTGTGCGGCGCCGGGCCGGACTTGGCGGGCGACGTCATCGTCGCCGACATCGGATTGGGACGGTTCCCGACGGCAGCGAAGACGCCGGAGTTTGGCGATCTGACGTGGCCACGCCGGGTCGACGACGCACACAAGGGGGCCCACGTCGCGGTTTGGGCCGGCTCGGATGCGATGGCCGGCGCGGCCGCATTGTGCTGCCGGGCCGCGTTGGTTGCCGGCGCTGGGTTGGTCACGCTCGTTTGGGCGGGCCAGCGCAGCGCGCTTCGCGCCCTGCCACCTGAGGTCATGGTTGCTGACACCCTGCCGTTGAAACGTCCGGCGGCCGCGTGGGCAGTTGGGCCAGGCCTCGGCCAGTTGAGTCCGACAGCGGTGCAGGCCATGGTGAGTCTGTGGACGAGCGCTCCGGAGCCCATCGTCGCGGACGCCGACGCGCTGACCCATGTGGCTTGGCTGCCGGGCCAAGGTCCACGGGTCATCACGCCCCACGCAGGTGAAGCGGCTCGACTCTTGGGTGTGGGTTCCGAGGACGTGGACCAGGATCGATTCGGGGCCGTCGCACGGCTTGGGCCGGCGAGCACGGTGTCCTTGCTCAAGGGACGACACACCCTGATTCGGTCCACCGAGGGAATTGCCGTCGTGCGCAAGGGCCACCCTTGCCTCGCGACGGGTGGCAGCGGCGATGTGCTGACGGGCCTGATCGGCGGCCTCCTGGCGCGGGGTGTACCGGCGGCTCTGGCGGCGCTGCTGGCCGCAGACGCCGCGGCCGCTGCTGGGGAGAGGCTGGGGGTGCGGAAGGCCGAAGGATGGCGCGCGAGCGACATCCTGAAGGCGATTCAAGCGGGGCTGCCATGAGGCGCTGGTCGGACGCGGCGGCCACCGAGGCCGCTGGGCGATCGCTTGGGGCAGTGGCTGATGGGGGCCTCGTCGTTTGCCTGTACGGTGACCTCGGCGCGGGCAAGACGACGTTCGTGAAGGGCCTTGCCGTCGGCCTCGGCGCGGCCAGCTCGGTCCGTAGCCCGACGTACGCGCTCGTCTCCCTCGTCGACGGAGGCCGGTGGCCCCTTTGGCACGCGGATCTTTACCGGCTGGGCGAGGGTGTCGACCTCGCGCAGCTCGGCTGCGACGCGCTGATCGGGGACCCGTCCTGCGTCGTCGCCATCGAATGGCCCGAGCGCGCCGCGGAGCTGCCAGACGACCACGTCGCGATTCACCTTCTCGAAGTCGGAGGTGGACGGGACGTCCGCGTCGAGGCGCGCGGGCCTGTCGCCCGACGCGTAGCGGCGCGGTGGGCCTGAGATGCGTCGCTACGTCGACCACGCCGCGGCCACGCCGGTACTCGAGGATGTCATCGAGGCGATGGCGCCCTGGTGGCGGCGCGCGGCGAACGCGTCATCGGCCCACGCCGAAGGCCGAGCGGCGCAGGCGGCACTCGAGGCAGCTCGCGCCGATGTGGCGGCGCTCGTGGGGGCACCCTCGCGAGGCGTGTTGTTTACCTCCGGGGCGACCGAGGCGAACGCACTCGGCGTGTTGGGCGCGCCGGCGGGACCTGCCCACGGCGTGGACGGCGACCATCCCTCGCTCACGGCGGCCGTCCTTGGCCGAGGTGGTGTGATTTGGCCCCGTCCCCGGACGGGCCTGTTGGACATCGACGGGGCGGGGGTGTTGGCGACGACGGCCGCTCACCACGAGGACGGTAGCACCCTCGGTTTGGCGCGGCCCTGGCCGGGTTGGCACCACGTGGACGCGGCCGCTGCGGCGTCGCGGATGGACCTCACCGCGATTCCTGGCCACGCGATCGCTCTGGCGTCGAGCAAGCTTGGCGGACCCCAGGGCATGGGCGCGTTGGTCGTTCGTGGCGGCGTGGACGCGATTCAGCCTCAGCTGAAGGGAGGCGCTCAGGAACGGGGGTTGCGGGCTGGCACAGTCCCGGTCGCACTCGCGGTCGGGTTCGGCATGGCGGCCCGCCTTGCCAGATTGCGGCGCGAGGCGCGGGTACGCCATTGGCAGGCGCTCGATGCCAAGGCCCTCGCTGCTGCAGCGCGCTGCGGAGGTCGGGCGGTCGGCCAAGGCGCACGGGCCCCCGGCATCCTCACGTTCGTGTTTGCTGGGCGCCGGGGCGACCTGCTCGTTGCCGCCCTCGACCTCGCTGGGATCGCGGCGAGCAGTGGGGCGGCTTGCACTTCGGGAAGCCAGCTGCCGTCTGCGTTGCTGCGCTCGTTGGACGATCCCGAACCGGCCGGTGCACTGCGGCTGAGTTGGGGGGAGAACACGACATCCGCCGACGTCGACGCCACGTTCGCTGCGTTGTCGGAGATCCTACAGCGTGGATGAGTTTGCCGTTCGTGCCAGCGACGGGCACGTCACCGCGTTGCGCGGAAAGATGGCGGGTTCCGGCCCCGCCGTCTTGGTCCTGCCGGCGATGGGCGTCGCCGCGCGCTTCTACGATGGTCTGTTGCGAGCGCTTCATCGCCGTGGCCATCCGGCATGTGGCCTCGATTGGCGAGGGCAGGGCGCGAGTCAGCTTCGCGCGAGTCGCACGGTGGATTGGAGTTGGACCACCCATCGAGACGTCGATCTTCCCGCTGCCCGAGACGTGTTTCGCGCCTACGGCCATACGTCCTGTGTCGCGTGGGGGCACAGCTTGGGGGGGCAACTCGCCCTGTTGGCTCAGGCGGCCGACCCGGGTGCCTTCGCCGGGACCGTGCTGGTGGCAAGCGGCATTCACGCCGCGACCAGTTGGCCTGGCTGGGCGGGACGGCGGACCGCATGTCAGATGGCCCTTGCGAGTCGGTTGGCGCAGGTCCAAGGCTGGTTCCCGGGCCGTGCAGTCGGCTTCGGGGGGCGCCAGGCGCGAACGGAGATCGTCCAATGGGCGGCGATCGGGCGCTCCGGTCGCTACGACGTGCTCGGCGGCGACGTCGAGGCCGGCTTCGCGCGCATCCAATCGCCCATCGCAGGTTTCACGGTCGAGGAAGACGACTGGACGCCGCCGGCGAGTCTCCGCGCACTCTCGTCGCGTGTTCCGCACGCGACGACCGGCCACCTCGGGCCGGACGTGCTCCCCGTCGACGCGCGCGGGCACTTTCGCTGGGTTGCAGCACCGGACGCGGTGGTCGACGCAGTTGCCGCCCGGACCTCGTGGTGGAGCCGTCCGCCATCCCCTGCGGGTTAGCCGGGCGCCATGTTGTGGTTCCGTCAGTTGGAAGCTGGCCGCGATTTTGCCCGAGCCGATCGGGTGGCGACGATGATGGACAACTTCGTCTACCTGATCGGAGATGTGAACAAGCGGGAGGCGATTGTCGTAGACCCCGCTTGGGACGTCGACGGCATCTGTGAGATTGCCGAGGCTGACGGAATGAAGATTGTGGGCGCGTTGTGCAGCCACTACCACCCCGACCATGTCGGCGGGGCCATGATGGGGCACACGGTCCAGGGGATCGCGCGGTTGCTCGAACGGACGGGCGGCGTCCCCATTCATGTCCACGCGGCGGACATCCCTTACGTGGTCGGCGTCACGGGGGTCGCCACCTCGGACCTGACCCCGCGGCGCCACGGAGATCGGATTGAGGTGGGCGACGTCCACGTCGAATGGCTGCACACGCCGGGCCATACGCCAGGAAGCAGCTGCTTTCGGTGCAAGAACGCGCTGCTCAGCGGCGACACGGTCTTCATGAGCGGTTGTGGCCGGACCGACCTCCCCGGGGGTGACACCGAGGAGATGTACCGCACGTTGCATGAGCGGCTTGCGGCCCTGCCGGGGGACCTCGTCCTTTACCCGGGACACAACTATGGGGGCGCGAGCGCCCCGCTCTCCGAAGTGCGACGGACGAACCCCTTTCTTGCCACGGACGGCCCGTCGGCTTTCCGCGCCAAGCGGGACGCTCCCCGCTAGGGCGGCGGGGGAGGCTCCTCAGACCTGCGCGACTTCCGCGCCAGCTTCGGGTCCATCCCCCGCAGGTCGATGCGGACGCTCTGAACACGGGGGACGACCTCGAAAGTCTCTTCGTGGCTGCCCCACGTGAACCGATAGTGTCCTGCGGGCAGGAGCCCGTCGAAACTACAGTCCTGCGACAGCCGATCCGCGGCGAAGGCTACGGCAGCCGCGGACTCGGGCTGGAACGACGGGGAGTGGGCGACGACGGTGGCGTCCAGGGCCTTGTCACAGGCGAGCCAGACGCGTCCGAAGCGCGCGTCCACGTCAAACAGCCATTCGACGACCTGTCGGTCCTCCTGCAGGCGATTCGCCATGTCCAGGCGGGTTCGAGCGGCGGCCAGGTCCCCGCGCGACCGCGCAGCATGGGCGCCCGCGACCCACTCGTCGAAGCCAGGCGCGACCCCCGTTTCCAGCAGGTCGGCGAACATTCGCTCGACGCCCATCCACGCATTGCGCTCCGCAAGCCGTTCGATCTCGTGGGACAGCCGGGTGGCCTCCGCAACATCCCGTTCGGTTGTTTCGGGCGGAGCGGCAAGTGCGAGGGCGGTCCAGAGCCAAAGCATGGCCCAACCAACCCCGGTCAAGGGCAGGATCATCCGCGTGGCGTGGGAGCGACCCACCAAGCGACGGCGTAGGCGGTGAGGGCGAGCAAGGTAGCAGCGTCGTAACCGAGCACCCGGGCCATCCCAAGGGTGAGGCCGGTGGCCGCGACGCCTGCCCAGATGCTGACGCCCCAAAGCCATGGAATCGCGACCGGGTCGCTTTCGCGACGCAACGCGATGAAGGAGGGCCAAATGACGCCCATCGCGAGGCCCACTGGCACCAGCGACGCGCCCCAAACCAGCATGCGAACCTCGACACTCGGGGCGTCAGCCCACGCGAGCGGGCCTACCCACGCCACGATGGCTCCTGTGCCGATCGTCGCGAGGAGGCCCTTACGAAGGGTGCGCGCGGGGTTCGACACCGAGCTCGACGCCAAGGCGCCAACGCCGCTGCTCGCGAGGAGGACGCCCAATGTGAGGGCAAGCGCGCGCCGGATGGCCCACGCCAAGGGCCAACTCGTGGGCGAGATTGGTTTCCAGCGCAATGAACCCGTACCCCGTCGCGATGGCGAAGAGGGTGTCTCGCCTTCTGTGGTTGGTCGACGGCGGAGCCAGTGCGGCGAGCACCAAGCCGAAAGCGAACGTCGCGCACAGTTGGGCCACAAGTGCATGGAACACGAGCGTCACGGCGGGCACGTCGCCGGCCCCGAAGGCCAGCGCGCGAACAGCCTGTCCCAGCGCCGCCAGGGCTTCGCCTGGCGTTTCCGCAAAGGGCCGGTCGTCCGTCATCACGCCTGGACCGTCGATCCACGTGGCGCGCGCTTGGGCGCCGGTGTCGTGTGGATCCCACGCGAGGCGCGCTCCACCGAAGCCGGCCGTCAACGCGCGTATGCGGGCGAGATCGCTGGCTGAAAACGCTTCATTACGTGCGAGAAAGAAGCTCGCTGGGCCGTCGATCGCGACGATGTGGGCCCCTGGGTCCTTCACGCCGCGTCGACGGAGGGCCTCCGCCGCCGCCCGCGACATCGCCGACGTCTTGGTGCCGCGCGCAAAGCTCAGCGTTCCACCGGGCGCAAGGGCCGCAAAGTGATCCTCAAAGGCCTCCACCGTCTCCAGCCAGTGACTCGTCCACGCCGAAGCCAGCAGGCCCGCAGCACCGTGGAGGTTGGCGTGGACCATGTGGATGATGTCGTAGGGTGGATTGGCGTGCCGCATTGCGGCGCGGCCGTCGAGGACGATGCTTCGCACGCGCGGGTCAGCGGCCCAATCGGCGGGCGTGCCGGCGAACCGTGCGGAAAGCAAAGGCCCGATTTCGCCGACGATGTCCACGGCGTCGACGTGTGCGGCCCCGCGAACAAGGGCGACCGCCACTTCGGGTCCTGCAGAAGCGCCGAGGACGGCGACGCGCGCTCCTTCCGGATGCAAGCGGTAGACGAGTCCTCGGTTGGGCTCCTGATCGAGCCTCTCCACCACGGCTTGAGTGACCGGGACCTCGCTCGCTGACGCGTTGTCGAGGACAACCGTGGTCGCGTCGTCGGTCACGTGGAGTCCGACGCGCGTCAGCGGCGTCCAGAGAAGGTCCGTCACCCTCTCCTCGGCGAAGCCGGCAGCGACGTGAACCCGAATCAGGCCTCCTTGGGACCGGTTTGCGACGATGGCGAGCGCGAGCGCCACGAGTCCGAGCACCGCGCCTGCGCGTCGTAGGCGGCGCCGCGTCGCGAGCAGCCAACCGATTCCGCCGCACAAGGCGGCAAGGGGCCAAACGACGTCCGGGACCGACCAGATCTGTAGCAGGCCGGCCAGGCTGAGGGCGCCGAGGGCCGCCCCGACGAGATCCGCCGCGTACAGGGGCCCGATGCGGTCGGCGCGGAGCGCAAACGCGGAGGCGAAAGACGCACCGGCGGCCACGAAGGGGGCCGCGAGAAGGGGCATCGCGGCGGCCATGGTGACCGGATCGAGAAGGTCCCAGGCGACCGTCGACCGGTCTCCATACCCGGTCGGTGGTGTGGCCGACGGCGTCGTCCAGGGCAGCCAACAGGCCGCCATCATCGCCACGATGGCGCTTGGCCCGATCGCGATGACGTAGGCGGCGACGTCGTCGTCGTCACGCGCCCTCCAGCGGCCCGCCAAGGCGGCACCCAATCCGATGCCTGACAGTGCCAACGCGATGGCGAGGTGGGCAAACGAGGCGAAGAGGACGACCGAAAACACGCGGGTCAGCGTGAGTTCGAGGGCGAGCACGGTGGCGCTGGCCAGGCCCAGCGCCGCTGCGAGCCTCATGGGGGCGACGTCACCACGACGTCTTGCAGCGTGGAAAGGAGGGCGGGGAGGTGGGGCCCGATCGCCCACAGTTCTTCGCCCCCAACGATGCGTACGGCCGCCACGATCGGCAGGACGTGGCCTCGAAGGACGGTGGCCTGGATGCCCTCCTCGGTCACACGCATCGGAGCCTCATCGAGGGTCCGCAGCGCGCCGAACGGAGGCGGGACCACGCCGGCGATTCCCCCGACCCGGATGAGCAAGATCATGCGGTCGGGGTCGACGGCCGCCGAGGTTCCGGGCAACGCTTGCCCAAGCGGGTGGCTGCGAAACCCAGGGGGAACCAGCGGCGCGGGTTCCTTTAGGTCACGTGGCCACTCGGCGGGCACTTGCTTGCTCCCTAGGAGCTTGGCGACGGCGTTGGCGCCGGCGTCGTGGGAGTCCTTCGCCAGCGTCACCGTCTGGGGCAATCCGGTAAGGAGAGCGCTTTCGAGCGCGACGCGGCCGCTTTCCTGCGCCGGTGACGACGCCTTGAGCCACGCCGAAAGCAGGGTGGGCGACGAACGTCCCGCGGACGCCACGTAGGCAAGCAAAGCGCCGTCGGGCCGCTGAAACTGAATCCACGCGGCCGACCCATCGTGAGCGGCGCCATCGAGTTCGCCTTGCTCCAGGCGGAATCGGGCCCTCTCGATGAGCGCCTCGGGGCTGGCTGACACGGGCCCGTTGTGGTGTTCGAGCACCGCCCAGCGGGCCTCGGCCGGCGTCCGGCTCAACAGCGTCGCGAGATCCGAGGTCATGGCCGGCCCATCGTACCGACCGGCCCTGCGGCGTCCCAACTCCGCGGAAGCCTCGTCCATCGCGAGGGTGGCCAAGGTCGCGAGGCGCGTGGCCAGGCCGGCGTCTTGGGGGTCGGCATCCGAGGCGCGGCGGGCGCATGCCACGGCTGCCGCCAGGCGTCCCGCACGCAACGCGGCCTGCGAAGCAAACGTCCAACGGGCCGAGTTGGTGGTATCGAGCCGCGCCGCAGACTTGGCCAGGTCGGCTGCCAGGGCCAAGTCGTTGCCCTGAGCCGCGAATTCTGCCGCTTTGGCAGCCAGTTCGGCGTCGTCCGGGGCAGCGTTCAGTGCGGCCCGAAGTTGACGGCCTACGAGATCGGGGTCCAGACCCGCGGCGGACGCGAGGCGTGCTCGCAACAGCGCGGCGTCGGGACGTCCAGAATCGACGCGCGCCAAGATGGACTCTGCGTCTGCGTACTGCCTCGAGGCGATGGCCAACGTGGCGAGGCGAACCTGGACTTCGGGCGCGTCGGGCGCGGCCTCTTGGGCCCATTTCCGCAGAAGCTCAGGTTCCCGCCAGGCCGCATTGCCCTCCGGGTCCGTCACGGGATCCGGGCGTTCGCCCTGGGTCGCCTCCATCCGAAGGACGAGGCGTGCGCGCGTGGCGCCGGTCGCGGCCGTGTGGCCACGGTACGCCGCCAGCCAGGCCTCGCGCGTGCGCCCTACGGACATCAGGCCGTGGCTGACGAGGTCCAATTGTTCGGGGCCCAAATCGAGGCGCGCAAGCGCAGAGCCCAAGGTCCCCTGGGCGCCGGCATCCATTCGTGAAAGGCGCTCGACGAGTCCGGCCAGGTCGACGTTCGCCTGTGCCGCCATCGCGTCCGTCGCCCGGTTGGGCTGCCCGGCGTCGGCCCATGTCAACGCCTCGAACAGGACGAGGTCGGGAATCGGGCGGCCTGGGGCGATGCGGAAGCTGCGTGCGACAGCCGCCTTCGGCGTCGGCACCAGAAGCGCCTCGGTTCCAAGCTTGGCGGCTTGCTCGAGAGCCGCGGTGGCGGCAGCTTCGCGCGAAGGCGTTGTGCTTTGGTAGGGGCGTAGGACCTCATGCGTCGCGACGAGGCGGCCGGCGGTGACCGTCGCGGCGTGAGAGACCTGGACATCGGCCGTCGCGAACGACTCGGGGCGCATGGTGGCGGCCACGCGCAGTCCGGGAGGCGGGGAGATGGACACGGTCTCGCGCACAAGCGTGTCCGGAGGCACCCAGGCGCCAAGACCCGGGGCGAGGGCTGGCGCGATGGTGCCGACTCGGCCTTTCCCGACGCTGGCGAAGGCGCCTGCAGACTTGCCCGTGGCGGTGATGCGAAGCTCGCCACCCAACCGATCGACGCCAGTGACCGTGATCTGGAACGATTCCCCTTGGCGCCCCCAGCCGATTCGGCGGGCGAGCGCCTCCCGCCGTTGAACGTCGGTCAGAGGCGCCAGCAGCGTGCGCAGCCCACTGACCGCAGCGCCGGTGGCCGTCGCGTCCGTCCGCCATGTGGCGGTTCCGTCGTCGCCGATGACGACGTCGGTCGAAATCGAGATGGCCCCCGAGGGCACGCCGCGCCCACCGACCCTATCGGGAAGGTCGTCGACGACCCAAACCGTCGAGCCGATCATGGTCGGGGGAAGGGACCCGAGAAGGACGCGGTCTGCGGCGGGGTCAAGCCAATCCAGGGCTCCAGAGCGATACCGGATCGCCACGACGGGTCGCGGCATCTGAGCTGGCGCCGCGAGCGCCGGTGCCGGTGCCGGGTTCGACGCGGGCGCCATGAGGCCCGGTACGGCATCGACGCCAGAGAGGCGGAGGAGGTTGAGGAGGACGATGCCGCGATCGGCCGCCGAGCCACGTCCCGCATTGACGGTCTCGGCCGAGGGCGCAGCCTCCCACCACGACTCGCTGGCGTTGTCGAGTTGGACGCTTTTCGCCAGGCGATCCGCGAGCTCCGCTGGCGACGTGGCGCTGATGCCGGCAGCGAGATCGCGGCCGAGGCTTTCGCGGCTCCCAAGGCGGGCCTCCACTGCCCGATTGAGCGATTCGCCGACGTCCGCCCAGCTGGACCACGCCGTCACCACCGCCGTCGCGCTCCGATCGGCGGGCACGTCACGCCATTCTGCGAGCCACGACGTCGACTCTGGCGTCGTCGTCGCGCGGTCGTCGGCCCACGTCGTCAGCGGTGACGCGGAACGGACCCGGACGGTCGCGGAGTGGATGGGCAGGTCCGGCGCCGAGGCAAACGACCAGGAGCCCAACGTCGACGACGTGGTTCGGCGCAGGGTCAGCACGTCGCCTGGCTGGACCGTCGGGGGGAGAACGAGGAGCCCTTCGAGGACGATCGCGTCGCCGTCGGCTGCTCCGTCGAGGCCCAAGGGCGTCAAGAGGCCGGCCGCACACTCGGCTGGATCGTCAATTCGGACCGTCCATGTCTGGTTCACGCTGAGCGTCTGGTCTGACGCGATGTCGATCTCGACGCGGTGGTCCAGGACGGTCGCGGGTGCGGCGGCGGCGAAGGTCGCGGCGAGAAAGGCGATCATGGGTCAGGTGACGACGACGCAGTTCCGGCCCGACTGCTTGGCCTGGTACATCGCGCGATCGGCGTCCGTGATCAGGCTGTCGAGGTCGTGATTCATTACCGCGACGCCGCAAGAGACCGTGACCTCGAGCGGGGGTGAGGCCGGCACGGCGTTGGTCCAATCGTGACTCTTGACCCGGGTTCGGATCCGTTCGGCCAGAGTGCGGGCGTCCTCGCGGCCACAGTTGGGAAGCAACACGAGAAACTCCTCGCCACCGAATCGGATGGTGAGATCGTCGGACCGGACGGCCTGAAGTGCGATGCGCGCGACCGTACGGAGCACGGCGTCGCCTGTGGGGTGGCCATGGGTGTCGTTGATTTGCTTGAAGCGGTCGATGTCGATGAAGACCGCCGAGACCGGAGCGCCGTTCCGGTGCGGCCGCTCAATCTTCTTGGCGGCCTCGTCTTCGATGGCGCGACGCGTCCGCAGACCCGTGAGCGGGTCCGTGGACGCATGCTCGAGACGGCGCTCGATTCGGGTGAGTTGCCTGATTTCGGACGCCGTGAGGACTTCTACGCGCAGCGTGATGCCCCCGAGTCGGATGGCGGCACCCAAGTTCAACGGTTGTGGCCCCTCCACGAGGACACCATCGAGCAGGGTACCGTTCGTGCTTCCGAGGTCTTCGAGGGTCAACACCGTGCTGTCGGCGTTCGCCGAGATCGCCGCGTGGTGCCTCGAAACGGACGCCGCTTGGAGGACGAGTTCGCAGTCCGACTCGCGGCCGACGATGACGCGCTCGCTTGGAAAGATCTGAACGAAACTGAGCTGATCGGCACCCGCCACAACGCGCACAACCGGCATCGTATGCGAGTCCGACGCGCGCGACATCACCTGGGTGCTACCCGTGGCGTGCGCCGTTATCGCGGTCACGGCCGTCTTTTTCTGCGTTCGCCCGGCCATGAGTTCATCCTAACCCATGTCCATGCTTGACGCGTCAATGCTATGCCGATAAGTCACGCGAAGTATGGAGGGGACAAATGGTGCTGGCATGGCTCGGAAGCTCCGCTTGGGCTTGGCCCACGGTGTGGACCCCGGTTCCTCAGATGGGTGCACCAATGACCGACCCCGACACGGATCGGACCTTGGGTGACACCGCCCTCGAATTGCATGTGGGGTCCGATGGCGCGGCACTCGCCTGGCACGCCACGACTGACGAAGTGTTTGTCAGGCTTCCCGTCTTGGGCGACCCGTCAGGCCTCGGCGGCCTGGATCCACTGGCTTGGGGCGTCCTGGTGGACACGGACGGCGACCTGGCCACGGTCGAAGCGGCGATGGTCGCGGAACTCGCACCGGGATTGCTGGATTTGTACTTGGGCGACGGAACGCCAGGAACCCAGCCCGGTTTCGGGCACTGGACCTACACGGCGGGTTGGGGAAGCTTGGCCACTGGCGAGGTGCGTGTCGTCCCCGACGGTGGAGCCTTCGCGCTCGATCTCACATTTGCTCGCAGCGAATGGGCGGACCACCTTGGTATCGACCCGACGTCTCCCTTTCGCCTGACGGCGGTGACCGGACCGGGGATCTACCTGGCGTGGGCGGACGTCGCGGCTTGCGACGGCCTCGTCGACGCGTGTGACGACGCCCAGTCCACATGGTCGGACGTTCTGGACCTCGATCGAGATGAAGACGGCTTGACGTCCGTCGAGGAGGGCATCGCGGGGCTCGATCCCGACGACGCCGACCAAGACGACGACGGGCGCATCGATGGAACGGAAGCCCTCGCGGACTCCGATGGCGATGGAGCGTTGGATCCCGCCGACTGCGACAGCGACGACGACGGCGTGCTCGACGGCGTCGAGGCGGGCTGGGACGGCGTGCCCGAACACGAAGACACCGACCTCTCTTCGCCATGTGCGCAAAGGGACGCCGATCCTGCGTCGTTCACCGACCCCACCGCCGACGACACCGACCTCGGCGGGCTGAGGGACGGGCAGGAGGACCCCAACGGCGATGGGGCGTTCACGCCGCCTTGGGAGACGGATCCACTCGACCCACAGGACGATGCTGACATGGACGGCGACGGCATCGCCGACGTGATCGAGGCGATCGCGCCCGATGGCGAGCCCGACGACGTGGACAGCGACAGCGACGGTATTTCGGACTTCGTCGAAGGCCTGCTGGACAGCGACGGGGACGGCTTACCCGACTTCGCCGACGTCGATTCCGACGGCGACTGCATCCTCGATGTCGACGAAGGGCAGGGCGATCCCGATGGCGACGGGGTCGGCAACTGGCTGGACCCGGACAGCGACGGCGACGGGATCCCGGACATCGAGGAGACCGGAAGCGACTGTCTGGAAGCCCCGGCCGACAGCGATGGCGACGGCGTTCCCGACTCGCAAGAGACCGACTCGGATGGCGACGGCAACCCGGACGCCACCGAGGGCTTCACGTCCGACGTGGACTGCGATGGCATCGTCGATGGTGCTGACGCCGACGACACCGACGGCCCCTGCGCGGAGGCCACCACGCCTGGACCTACGGATCCGCCGACCCCTACGGGGCCGGAATCCCTGACGCCAGAACGCATCGGCGAATGGACTGGGGGTGCGTGCAATCATGGCGGCGTCGCAATGTGGCCCGCGCTGCTTGCCCTTGGGCTGCTGAGGCGCCGTCGCGTCGCGGCGCTCGCCATGTTGCCGACAGCCGCAATGGCCCAGGATGTGGATGCTGAACGGTACGATCCTGGCGTCGACGGCGGCCCGACCGCGATGGTCGAAGACCTTGAGGTCACCGATGGGGCGGGCGTTTCGGCCTGGCTGTCCAGCGCCCATGACCCGCTCGTCGTTCGCTACGGCGACGGGGATGAAACGAGCAAGCTCTCGCAAGTCAGTTCGCTCGATCTCGGCGTCTCCTCCGGGTTGTTTGGGCGGGCAACGGTGGGCCTGGCGGTGCCGATCCACACCGTCGCCGGAGAGATCGACGGCGCCGCGTTTCGGCTTGGCGACCTTCGCCTGGACGGCAAGGTGCGGCTCGCGGAGGCGTCGATCGGCGGCGTCGCGCTTCGCGTCGGGCCCCGCGTGCGATTCGTGGCGCCGACCTCGCCGGAGGGAGGCTGGACGGCGTCCGTGCGGCCGACCTTGGCCACCGCGGCCGTCGCCGACCTTTCATCCGGTCCCTGGCTGGGGGCCGTCAACCTCGGCTTCCGGACGGGTACGGGCCAAGAGCTTGACGGTCTCGGCATCGGGCCCGCGCTGACTTGGGCAGCTGGTGGTTCGTGGCGACCGGAGGACCGGTGGTTGGCCGCGTTGGAACTCGACGGCAGTTGGGCTTCGGGGAACCCAGATCAACACGGTGACGCCCCAAGCGAGTGGCGCGCCGCGGCTGGGGCGCACATGGGCGACGTTTGGTTGATCGCATCGGGCGGAACGGGCCTGTCGCAGGGCGTCGGCGCCCCAGACTGGCGCGTTGGTTTGGGCCTCCAATGGCACCAGGCCGAAGAGGAAGATGTCGTCCCACACGCACCCGTTGTTGCGGCGACCAACGAGCCGGTGGCCGAAATGGGCCGCGTCGCCGTTCGCGCCCTCACTCCGACGGGGGAACCCGTTCCCGGTGCGGACGTTCGCGTGCTCGGGACCCTGGGTGCGCCGATGCGCACGGGTCGAGACGGCGTGCTCGAAGCCACGTTGGCGCCCGGCCCCTACGAAGTGACCGTGTCGGCGGCCCAATTTGCCGCAACGATGGTGCGTTTCGACCTCGCCGCGGACGCCATCGTCGACCTACCCGTGGTGCTCCAGCCCGTCGCTCCCGTCGTCGTCGACCGAGAGATGGGCCGTATCTTCCTCAACAAAAAGGTCTTCTTTGAGGTCGACCGGGCGGAACTCGCGGTCGAGTCGCTGACGACGCTCGACGCCCTCACTGCGGTTCTGCTTGCGAACCCCGACCTGCAACGCATCCGCGTCGAGGGCCACACCGACAGCACGGGAACCGACCGGCACAACCTCTTGTTGTCCCGCCAGCGCGCTCAGGCCGTGGTGGACTACCTGAGCGCCAATGGCGTCGAGCGCAAGCGTCTAGAAGCCGTCGGCTTCGGCGAATCGCGCCCCCTTCAGAATGGCGACTCCGAGGCGGTACTGGCGACGAATCGCCGCGTCGAGTTCCACCTCGTCGACGGGCGCCAAACCGAGCGGTAAGCGCGCCGGGGAGGCTCTTTTGGACCCCGTACCCGTGCGGCTTGCCTCGACCGTCATCCCGCTTCGGGACGGACCGTCGGGGCCAGAGGTCTTTCTCGTTCAGCGCAACCGTCGGAGCGGCTTCTTGCCCAACGCCTGGGTGTTCCCCGGCGGGCGCGTTGAGTCCTCCGACGCCAACGTCCGCGTATCGAACCTGGCGGGTCTGGGACGCGTCTCATGTGACGATCTGGCTCTGCACGCGGTCGCCGGTCTTCGTGAAACGATGGAGGAATCGGGCTTGTGGTTGGGCGGGGCCGGCGGATGGCCGGCCGAAGCCGTCGACGCAAGTGGCCTCGTGCCCTGGTCTCGTTGGGTGACGCCTGAAATCGAGGCCCGGCGCTTCGACACGCTGTTCTTCGTGGCCCGGGCTGAGGGCGAGGGCCGTCACGACGAGGCTGAAACGGTCGCTTCGGGTTGGTTCAGCCCTCGCGACATTGTGCACGGCGGCACGGCGCTACCGCTGGCGCCGCCCACCTGGTGGACGTTGTTTGAGTTGGCGCCCTTCGACGACGTCGCGGCCATCCTGGTGGGCGCTGAAAGCCGGCGCGTCTCGCCCATTCGTCCTATCCTTCAGTTCGGCGATGCCGGCATCGTCCTTCTGCTACCCGGTCATCCCGAACATCCCGACGGGCCCCAAGACGGTCTGCCCGACCGCGTGGACTACGAAGCGGGTTCGTGGGTCGCGACCCGTCAGGGCGTACGCATCGTCGTCCGGGCACTGAACACCTGAGCGGACGCCGACGGCCGTCGGCGTCCACCGGCGCCGTCGGACTTCCGGCACGCGAGCAAAGTCGGCCGCAAACCTAGCGCAAAGGGTGGCCTCCGCCATGCATGACGGACCGCAGGAGGTCGTCATGCTCGAGAAGATCGAAATTCGGATCGGGGGTCTTCGCGGCCCTTTGAATCGGTACGCGTTGCTCGACCGTGTCGCGGCGTGCGCCGCCAAACAGGGGGTGACGTGGCTTGCTTTCGGCATTCACGGCGAAAACCTACGCCTCGTGGTCGACGGGGCACCGCGCGGCCTCGGGTTGTTGGTCCGCGGCGTCAAGGTGGGGACCGTTCGCGCAGCCATCGGTACTGGCGAAGACCTCGCTGGGTACCCCGGCGATCGGATTCCAGTGGCCGACCTGGAGGAGGCCGTGGTCTGGGCTCACACGCCGTCCAAGGCAGGAACCGACCCACTTGCCGAGGTGTACACGTCGCATCGGGAGTTGCTGCGCTTTCGACGGTCCCGTTGGGCCGACGCGGCGGCCCTTTGTTCGCGGGTCGACGCCCGTCGCGTACACGATCGGCTCGGCGGGCAGCAGCTGCCTGCGGGTTGGCCGCCCGCCGCTTCCATCCATGAGGACCTCGATCTTCTGCTCCGGCTGGCCGCCGCCGTCATTGGCACGTTGCCGGCAGACCGCCGTTGCTTCCGCCTCTTCGCCCACTTGGCCAAAGCGCGCGGTTGGCAGACCGCCATCGTCGCCGAGGCCCTCGCGCTGACGGACCGTCGCGTTCGTCAACTGTTGGCGGAGGTCGAGCCGCTGCGCGATCTCGGCCTCATCTGCCTCGGGGACACGCGGTTGAGGACCGTGCCCTGAACGATCGGTCAGCTAGCGAACGCCGACCAGCTCGACTTCGAAGATGAGGGTTGCCTTGGCCGGAATCGTCGGCGGGCGGCCCTTTTCGCCGTAGGCGAGGTCGTAGGGGATTCGGAGTTGGCGCTTACCGCCGACTTTCATGCCCTCGAGGCCCTCATCCCAGCCCTTGATCACGCGCCCCTGGCCGAGGGGGAAGCTGATCGGATCGGGGCGGTCCAACGAACTGTCGAACTTCTTGCCGTCTTCGAGCCATCCCGTGTAGTCGACCATGACCGTCTTGCCCTTTTCAGCGGCGGAGCCCTGACCCACGGCGAATTCGTGGATCTGCAGGCCACTAGGCAGCGTCGTCAGGTCGACCTTCTGGGGCGCGGCGGGAGCGTTGCGAGGGGGCATGATGTTCTTGAGCTCCACGTCGAAGACGAGGGTTGCATTGGCCGGGATGGTAGGGGGACGCCCGTGTGGGCCGTAGGCCATGGCACCTGGCACGACGAGCCGACGCTTTCCGCCGATCTTCATCCCAGCGACGCCTTGGTCCCAACCCGCGATCACGCGGCCCTGGCCGAGTTGAAACTTGAACGCGGACGGCCGCTTGAACGAGCTGTCAAACATCGTGCCGTTCTCGAGCCAGCCCGTGTAGTCCACCTCAACCCAGGCACCGGTCGTCGCTTCCGCGCCGTCGCCGACGACGACGTCCGCAATGCGGAGGCCACCGGGCCGCTCGGTCAGCTGCGCTTCGGCCACATCGACCTTTTCGGGAATGGCGCGCGCGGGAGGCGGTGGGGGGCGGACCGGCATCGACGCAGTCGGCACTTTGGCCTCTGCGAGTGCCACCGGCGGCGGAACCGCCGGCTTTACGTCAGACCGGGAAACGAGCACCAAGGTGCCGACCACGGCGAGGGCCGTGACGGCGGCGAAGACTGTGGCGGATCGGGACACGCGAACTCCGTCGGATCAGGGGGGGGCGATCGTCAGGCGGGCGACGGCCTTGCCCTTGATGAGCGCGCTCAGATCCGCCTGCAACTCTCCGTAGAGGGCCGCATTTTCAACGCCCGCATCGCGGAGGTCGGCTTCGGCGCCTTCCTGTCGACGCGCCGGGAGCTTCGTGACGTAGAATTCGACGGCATCTTGGCCATCGAGGTGGAATCGCCAATGGTGCATGTTGGCGCCGACCCAGGTCTTGCCATCGGCCGTCTTCACGGTCGGCGTGTTCCGCAGCACGCACATGTACATCGTAGGCGAGAAGGTCGTGTCGAATTGGCAATCCGCGTCCGTCACGGGCGCGTACTTGATGTCGATGGACCGAACGTCCTTCCACGCCGATTCGATCTCGGTGCCGCCGCCTTCGAGGGTCAGCGTCACCTTGTTGGCCGCATCGGTCCAGCCGGTCTCGGCGAAGCGATCGACTCCGCGTTCCACCGTGGACACGTGGCCCTTCCTGGTGGTGCCGTCCATGAAGGTGAACGTGGCTACGAAGTCGGCGTTGGCAGCCAGAGGGGCGGGCTCGGGCTCGGGCTCGGGCGGAGCCTCGACCGCTGGCGCATCCGCGGGCGCCACAGGCGTCTCCGGAGGGGGCGCAACGGGAGCGTCCTTTTTCTTTCCGGCCCAAGCCGGCAACGACAAGCCGAGAACGATGAACGGAAACAAGCGGCGCATCGGACCTCCAACCGGAAGGTGGACCCCTGAGAACCCGCTCAGGTTCCCGTCAGCCCTTCTTCTTACAGCCGCCTTGGCGCGCCTTGAACTTGGGATTCGTCTTGTTGATGACGTAGACGCGACCCCGCCGGCGGACGATTTGGCAGTCCTTGTGGCGCTTCTTCAGGCTGCGAAGGGAGTTGCTGCACTTCATGGCCGATCCTGGCGACCCGCGGCGTCTAGCGCCGTGGCGACGGTCCCGTCAAGGTGGGCGCTCCGTTCAATGCCCGTAGACCGCTACCGTGCGGCAGGCCCCCCAATCCGCGTCCGGGAGACCAACCGGCGCCGTTGGCCAATAGGCTCCGGACGTAGCCGGTCGCGCCCCTCACAGCGGCCTCGAGCGTCTCCCCGCGCGCGAGGCGTGCGGCGATCGCGCTGGACAATGTGCAGCCCGTTCCGTGAAAAGGGCCGCCGGGGAGGCGAGGCGCCGACAGCCGGAGGCGCTCCGTCCCAGCTGCCATCAGGACGTCCACCACGACGTCCCCTTCGGCGTCGCCACCCTTGAGCAGGACGGTGGCAGTGCCGAACGCGTCGGCGCCCCCGAGGAGCGTCCACTCCTGGGTATTGGGCGTGACGACGGTCGCGCGCGGGACGAGGCGGCCCAACAACACGCCAATCGCGTCGTCATCGAGCAGGCGGTGTCCGGATGTGCTTACGCACACGGGATCGAGGACGACGGCCAAGTCCGGTCGTGCGTCGAGGGCGATCGCCACGACCTCCGCGATGGTCGCGGTCGCGAGCATGCCGATCTTGACGACGTCGACGCGAAGATCGCCAAGCACGGCGTCGAGTTGGGCCTTCACGAATTCGGGCGCCACGGCCGAAACACCGAGGACCCCAATGGTGTTCTGGGCGGTGAGCGCCGTGACGACGCTTGCGCCCCAGACACCGTGGTCGACGAACGTTTTCAAGTCGGCCTGGAGGCCCGCGCCGCCGCCCGAATCGGATCCCGCGATCGTGAGCGCGACCTTCATGCCAGCGGGCCAATCGTCACGACGCGTCCAATCAGCGCCTCTGGCGGACGCCTTTGAGGCGTCGTCCATGTCAGCCGATTCCCGACGCCTTGAACGAGTTGCAGCCCGTCCTCGGTGATTACGAATCCCTTGGCCCTCAGCAGCGGTTTCGAACGCAGGGCCTGTTCGACGACCGCGCGGAGGACGGGCGCGGGAAAGGCATGTTCTGTGGATCCATACCGGTCGCCGTGGCTTGTCGACGGCGCCGCCGGTCGGCGCGGCGGCACGCCCCACACCCAGTCGACGTCGACATCGGCGTGAACAGCGGTGCGCACCTCGCGACCCGTCCGGGCTTCAAGTGCCGCGCGGAGCTCCTCAGCCGTGTCGGCCGGCACACCATCCGCGTGGTTGAGAACGAAGGCCTCACCGGAGTCGACCTGCTCGAACCATGTCGCATCCAGTTGGTCCGCAGCCATGGCGATGGCATCGACGACGATCACGATGCGTGGGGGCGCGACGAGGGCCCGTAGGGGAGGGCGCCAGAACTGGATCGCTACCTCACCTGGCATGGCGACGCCGGATGTCTCCACGACGAGGCGGTCGGGTTTCGCGCGCTCAAGGAGGCCCATCACTGTCGCCGGGACCGCGTCGGAGAGGCGACAGCACAGGCAGCCACCGTCCAATTCGACGATGCCGTCCTCGCCAGCATCCATCAGAGCCTTGTCGATGCCAGTGTCACCAAACTCGTTGCTCAAGATCGCCAGCCGTTCGCCGCGGCGTTGCGCAGCGGCCAACAAATGGCCAACGAGCGTGGTCTTTCCAGCGCCCAAAAAGCCCGAGACCACGAGGGTGTCGGGGAGCGGGCTCACGGGGCCTTGCCCAAAGCGACAGAAACCTGGCCGCCGACGATCCACCCGTGGCTGTCCAGGTCGCCGTTTCCGACGACCATGGGCTCCACCCCAGGGGTGACACCGGCGTCCACCTGGACGACCTCGGAGTCGCGAATCTCGAGGTGAGGGTAGAAGAGCCAGGCGCCCGCGAGGTCGATGCGAAGCCGGCGCTTGCCTAACCATCCACTCCCACCGGCAGCGACCTGGGTTTTTGGGGGGTCCACAAGCGTCACGCTCATCTTGGCGGGCGGCACCGACGCGGATTCCCATGACCCGCCAGCGCGCAAGGCGACGTCGGGGGTGACGTCGATTTCGCCGCCGAGGCGCAACGAGATGGTGTCGTTGAGGCCGGCGGGCAGGCTGAAGGAGTCGGCGACGGCGCGCTGATCCTCGGGAATGAGGACCTCCCAGATGGGCGAATCCTTGACCTCGACCTCGATATTCACGTCGGTGATCTCGATGGCGGTGAGCGAACTCCAGCCCTGGTAGACGGCTGCGAACTCGAGTTCGAGCACGTCGATGGGTCGAACTGCAACACCCGCGCGAAGTTCGAGGGGCAAGCCGATGGCCAAGGCGACGTCGTCGTCCGTGTAGACCGTCTCCTCCAGCCCGTCGTCGAAGCTGACGCCCGTGAAATCCAGCGTCCCGTGGCCACGTGCCTTGAACTGGACCGGGGGTTGGACCGCGAGGCCGATGGAGAGCGCGTCCACGGGCTCGATGAGCAGGCCGCCGCCGACCATCGGCGAAAACGAGTCGGTCACGCGCGCGGAGACATCGATGTCGCCAATCGGGTCGTCGCCCCCGTTGACCGTGATCGCAAGCGATTCGTTGACCTGCAGGTAGTTCCACTCGAAGGTGAGCCCAACCGCAAGCCAGGGCGCGGGATTCGGCCGCCACGCGACCGATGGCCCCACCGTGAACTCGTAGATGCCGGTCTCGACGACGCTGTACCGCTGGGCCCCGTCGACCGGGTACCGGGACAGCGCGGCGAAAGGCGACGAGAAACCGAATGCGAATGCGAAGCCTTCGGGCAGCGGCATCGCAAAGCCGGCCTGGGGTACGTCGAACGGGCTGGCCTCGTTGCGGACCTCTTCCGCGAACGTGCCGTCTTCAAGGAGACGAGAGAAACGGACGTTCTGCTGGACCTCCGACAAACCGAGGTTGAACGTCGGCCGATCGATGCGCGTCAGACCGGCTGGGTTGTAGCGTTGGGCGTATTGGGTGTCAGCACCCGCGACCCAGGCTCCAGCCCGCCCGAGCGCCTCGATGCCAGAGTCCGAGAAGAAGTACCCGCCCGCCAAACTCGGGGCCGCGACCAGCAACCACACGTGCACCTCAGTGTCCGTGGTAGTCCACCGGGGCCTGAGTGGCATCGTTCGAGGGTCGCGTGGAGGGTCGCTACGTCGACGGTCAGTACGCGTCCGCGAATCCAGGTTGGCACGCCGACGATGCCGCGGCCAAAGTGAAGGCGCTCGCGCCCTTGGCGGGACGCCTTCAGCCTGGCCACGTCGTCGACGTCGGTGCAGGTACCGGCGACGTCCTCGCGGGTCTGCGAAGCGCGTGTTGGCCCGGGGCCCGCTGCGAGGCATGGGACCTCGGGCCTTTCCCCAAGACGCCCGACGGAGTCGCCCGACACGTCGGGGACTGGCTTGGGGAAGGGGGGTCCTGCGACGTCGTGCTCTTCATCGACGTGCTGGAGCATCTCGACGATCCGGATGGCGCCCTGGCGGTCGCCCGGGCTCGCGCGCCCGTGGCGCTCATTCGCGTGCCGCTCGAAGTCAGCGCGCGGGACGCCCTTCGTCCGCACCATGTCTCGCTGGCGCGCGAGCAATGGGGACACCGCGTACACCTCACGGCGAGGGGCTGGCGTTCGATGTTCGGGGCGGCCGGCTGGCGGATACGCGCAGAGACGTACGATCGGCCGTGGCGATCACCGACAAACCACTGGGAATCGGTGACGGAGGCCGCCCGCCGAGCGGCGGGCGTTTGGCCCGCGGCGGGCGCGCTCGTGCTTGGGGGCTGGTCCTGGTGCGCGCTGCTTGAGCGGTAAGCGACCGCTAGCGCGCGAGCGCCGACCGCCCCGCGTACTGCGCGGCGTCGCCAAGGGCGGCTTCGATCCGCAGCAGTTGGTTGTATTTGGCGACGCGGTCCGAGCGTGCCGGCGCGCCGGTCTTGATTTGACCACACGACGTCGCCACCGCCAGGTCGGCGATGGTGGTGTCCTCCGTCTCCCCGCTGCGGTGGCTCATCACGGCTGTGTAGCTGTTGCGGTGGGCGAGGCTGACGGCGTCGAGGGTCCGGGTCAACGTCCCGATCTGGTTGACTTTGATCAAGATGCTGTTGGCAGCCTTGCGGGCAAAGCCGAGCCGCAGCCGGTCGGGATTCGTGACGAACAGGTCGTCGCCAACGAGTTGAACGCGGTCGCCGATGCGCGCAGTCAGCGCCGCCCACCCGTCCCAGTCGTCCTCGGCCATGCCGTCTTCGATGGACACGAGCGGAAAGTCGTTGACGAGCCGTTCGTAGAACGCTGCGAGTTCGTCGGAGGTAAACGTCGTCCCGCCTTCGCCAGCCAAGGTGTACCGACCGTCGCGGAACAGCTCGGTGGCGGCCACGTCCAGACCCAAGACCACGTCGCGTCCCGGCGTCAGACCCGTCAGGTCGATGGCTTGCATGATGCGGTCCAGGGCTTCGACGTTCGACCCGAGGTTGGGCGCGAATCCGCCCTCGTCTCCGACGCCGGTGGCGAGGCTCCGAGACTTCAGAACCTTCTTGAGGGCATGGTAGATTTCGCAGCCCCAACGTAGCGCTTCGGCGAACGATGGCGCCCCCGTCGGCAGCACCATGAACTCTTGAACGTCCACGTTGTTGTCCGCGTGAGCGCCCCCGTTGAGTATGTTCATCATCGGCACCGGCAGGGTGCGCGTCGTCGGGCCCCCGAGGTACCGCCACAGGGGCAGTTGGCAGGCCGCGGCCGCCGCCTTCGCGACGGCCAGAGAGGTGCCAAGAATGGCATTGGCGCCCAAGCGATGCAAGTCGGGGGTCCCGTCGAGCGTCATCAGGGCGTGGTCGATGGCGGCCTGCTCCGTCGGGTCCAGGCCGATCAAATGGTCTGCGATTTCGCCGTTGACGTGACCTACGGCGTTGCCCACCCCTTTGCCGCCCCAGGGAGCGCCCCCGTCGCGGAGTTCGACGACTTCGTGGGCGCCCGTGCTTGCCCCTGAGGGAACGGCAGCGCGCCCTGTTTCGCCTGTGTCGAGGGCCACTTCGACCTCGACGGTCGGGTTTCCGCGGCTGTCGAGAATCTGCCGCCCGAGCACCTCATAGATCGCGGCCACATGCCCTCCGGGGGCGAATGCTAGCAGGCTGCCGCAAAAAGGCCAAAGGGTGGGCCGCCGTCCGGGTCGCCTTCGGCACAACCCTGTTGCGGAACCCTCCACGATAGGAGCGGCGTGGGGGACATATGGTCCTGGCGGTGTTTGCTGCGGCGGCGATGGGCAGCGAATCGGAGATCGGCGTGGATCACGGCGTATTCGACGCGTTTCTCGTCGGGTCGTTCCGGGGCCGAGGTGTCGACTATGCGGTTCTCGCGAGCCGGCGCCCCTTGCTCGACCGCTACCTGGCCGACGTCGCCGCCGTACCTCCCATTCCGGCCACAGGGGATGCGGCCGTTGCTCTGGCGATCAATGCCTACAACGCCTGCACGCTGCGGATCGTGCTCGATCACCCGGGCCTGGGATCGATCCGCGACCTTGGTGATGCGTCGGTCTGGAAGTCGCCGAGGTGTGAGGTCGAGGGCAAGGTGTGGACACTCGACAATCTCGAGCGTCAACGGGTGCTCGGTCCGTTGGGCGGCGAGGGCCATGCCGTCGTCAATTGCGCCAGCCGGGGTTGCCCTCCGCTACCGACTGCGGCCTTTCGGGCGAAGGGCCTCGCGGTGCAGGTGGACGCCGCCGTCTCGCGCTGGTTGGGGTCGAATGCGTTCAGTCGGACGCCTGGGGGCCTCAGCGTCAGCGCCATCTTCGATTGGTACAGTGCCGACTTCGCGTCCGATCTCAACGTTCAGGGGCTCTCCAAACAGGACGTGGCCAAGAAGTGGCTCGCAGTGAGGGGAGTGGACGTGGCGGGAGTGACGTCCGTGGAGTTTGCTCCGTACGATTGGGGCATCAACTCGCCGTGACCGCCTTCAAGACGCCATTTGACGAGGCCATGGCGGACGTCGGCCCGCCCGCCGTCTTCGTCCGCGACCCGGCCGGCAGCTGGAAACTCGAGGCAACCTGGACTCGGGACGCATGGGGGAGGGTGCCGGCACCGGTCCGCGAGCGCGTTCATGCCGTTCTCCGCGACCGAGCCACGGGCATGCTGGTCCCGATTCTGGCCACGGGCGCAGGCCTCTTCGACGACCACCCGCGCCTGGAGGTCCGCACCTTCCAAGATGAGGCAGCGATGTGGGCGTTTTACGTTGGTGCCGGTTCTCCGCCCATCGATCGGTCGCCGTGGTGACGGGCTGGATGCTCGTTTCGGCCGCATGGGCTTCGGAACCCGCGGATGTAGAGATCACGGTTTGGGGCCGCGAAGTGGAGGCCGCCCGCGCGGCCGTTCTCGACCAACTTGTCGATGAGGGATGGGAACTCAGCCGAGAGCGTGCGGATGGCCGGACCGTGCTCCGTCACGTGGATGGCCCGCACCATGGCCGCGTGATCGTGGACGATGACCAGGCCTTTCTCGTTGTTCGACGGGAACTCATTCGGATCGAGGGGCGCGAAGTCCTGTTTGATCGGAACTCTGCGGGTGCGTGGGCCACCTGCGTCATTTGGCCTTTCCTATGCGTTCGCCTCGGAGGTGCTGTCGTCGCCCCCCAAAAGCTCGCATCGGACTGGCGCGAGTTGGCGGACCAAACCGACGCGCTCGTTTCGACCTGGTCCGATCGGGTGGCCGACCGCGCGCTCGCCACGAACCTGGAGGCCCTGCCGGATCGCCTCGAAGCCCTCTGGGTCGATGGCGTGCCTTTGGAGCCTGGGGGCGTCGTAGTGGCGACACCCGAAGAACGTCGCGCTGCGATTGGGGCCTTCTGGCTCAGTCGAACGGACACGGTGTGGGGCGACGCCGTGCGCGACGCCTGTACGCGCTTTGTACGGGCCGTCGTCCAAACCTCGGAGACGCCGTTCACGGGCGCGGAGGTGGTCGCCCTTGAAGCGGCGAGCGGGAAGGCATTCCTGACCCGTCCATGAAATCGGCCTGGAATCAGCTGCGGCCTGCGATGGTGCCCTACGTCTGGGGCGCCGTCGCTTTGGGCTACGGTCTTGGCCATTGGGATGGCGCCCGACCCATGGGAGGCCTTGGGTCCCTGTTGGCGACGCTCGTCGCCTGGCTCTTGCTCCAAGCGGGCACGATGTGGTGGAACGCGGCAACGGACCGGGACGAGGGCCCGGTGCTCTGGGGGAGGCCGGGCACGCCCCCGCCCGTGCCCCTGGCCGTTGCCACCCTCATCGCTGCGGTGGTCGTCGCCTTTTGGGCGTCCGCAGCCATTGGCGTGACGGCCGCGCTCTGTGCCGCGCTCGCGGCGGCCTACAGTGCGGAGCGCACGCGGTGGAAGGGCCACCCGTGGGGGGGGCCGGTGGTCAACGTCGTCGGCTACGGCCTCGCGACGCCGTACGCTGGCTTTGCGGCATCGGGCGCCCCGTTGACTCCACGTGTGGCCATCTTGGGCGCGATCTTCGTTTCGGCGGTCGCCTCCCTCTACTTGGTCGCCCAAGCGTTCCAAGCAGACGAGGATCGACGGCGCGGGGACCGAACCTACGTGGCTCGGTATGGCGCCCTGTCGACGGTTCTGGCGGCTCGGTGGTGCCTGGACACCGCGGGCGTGCTCGCGCTCGGGATGGTCCTCGCGGGGTGGTTGCCCCGGAGTCTGTTGCTTGGCTTGCCTTTTGGCCTCGTGCTCCGCAGCACCCTGATCCTGGGAGGGACGTCGCCAAGCCCGGCCTGGGCGTCTGCCGTCGCTGCTGCGATGCTGCGCACGGCCCTGGTGGCCCTCGCCATCTTGTCAGCGCAGTACGTCGTCGATGACCTTTCCGGGAGGCCGGTGGCGGGCCTGGGAACCGCCCGGGGACTCCCACTCTTTCATGGATCCAGCACCTACCCCTGACGTTTGCGAGTGGATAAGGTCGATTCGATTGTGGAGCATCAATGGCCGCACCGGAGGTGAGCCGAGTGGACCCACCCGATGGTCCTATCGACGGCGAGTTGTTGCAGATCTTCTTGCACGACCTCAACAGTCCCTTGACCGCCATCCGAATGTTGGCGGAATTGCTTCAAGATGGCGCGAACACGGGGCGCGACCAAGACGTCCAGGACATGTTGGAGGCCGTCGACCTCGCCTCTGCAACGATTGACGGCGTGGCCGCAATGCGCCGAGGCGTGGACGATCGTCCCATCGGCCCCATCGACCTCGGACCTCTTTTGCGGCAAGTGGCCGGCCGCCCAGCCCTGCGCCGGGGGCTCACCTGTCATTCCGAGGACGGTCTGGTTGCACGTGGGGATCAACCCGCGATTCTTCGGGCCTTGACCGACATCATGTTCACGGCGCGACGGATGGCTGACGCGAACGCCGTGGTCGCCGTCCGAGCGAAGCGACGTGGGTCAGAAGTGGTCATTGAGGTCGATGTCCCTGGCCTCGGTCTGCCGAGCGGGGCCCACGAAAGTCTCTTTGCCGCTGACGGCGTTTTGGAGATGCGGCGGAACCGCCTGCCGACCACGGTCTTTGGGCTGGTACATGCACGACGGGTCGTGGAGCGGCACGCTGGGCGCCTGAGCGTAACGGACCACGCGTCGGGCGGGGTCCTTCTCACGATCGCGCTTCCGATATCGAGCGGCGGCGAACCAGCGCGATAGCTCGAAGCCCATGGAACATGTTGCGCCGGGCGCGGCCTTTGGTCCGTACATTGTCGAGGGGCTTGTGGCCTCTGGTGGCATGGGGAGCGTCTACGCGGCCCACAATCCGTTGTACGGCGGTACCGTGGCCCTCAAGGTGCTGCACAGTCGGCTTCACGCCGACTCGGGATGGCGTCACCGATTCAACGAAGAGGGTCTTGTCGGCGCGCAGCTCAAACATCCCCACGTGCTGAGCGCACGCGAGTTGGTCGAACACGACGGGGCGATCGCATTGGTCCTCGACCTCATCCCCGGCGGACAGACGCTTGAGAAGTTGCTGACCCGCGCCTGGCCCGATGGTCTGCCGATCCACATCGGCCTGCAGTTCTTTCTTGGAATCGTGCAGGGTGTGGAGTACCTCCACCTCAAAGGCATCATCCACGGCGACCTCAAGCCGGAGAACGTGCTCGTCGAGGGCGAGGCCCGTTTGCCGGAGCGCTGGGTGCCCCGCGTCACCGACTTCGGGACCGTCGCTCTGATCGCGCACCCCGTGATCCTGCGCGGCCGCGCCGCGGTGGTGGCGACCCCACGGTATGCCTCTCCCGAACACCTCGAAGGCGTCGACAGTCTGGTGGTCGCGTCCGACATCTACGCACTCGGGCTCATCCTTCATTTTCTGCTGACCGGGAAACATGCCTCCGATGCCCGGTCGGTTCAAGAAGCGATGTTTCGCGTGGGGGACCCCGTCCCCGAGATTCATCTGGTCGACATGCCTGAATCGTTGCGGGAGGTCTTTCGCCGGGCCGTTCAGGTACAGCCCGACATGCGTTTTGCGAGCGCGCGCGGCCTGGCCCTCGCCGTTCGAGGCGTCCTCGACTCCATGGGACATCGGATCGAGTTGGCAGACCTCGCAGCCGACCTGGCGACCGAGGTTGAAGAGAGCGACGTTGGCACCCTCGCCGAACAGGGAGAACCGGCCACGCAGGCGGAGCGTGTCGTTCACGCAGATGACCTGACCGAGGAGCGGGCGCCGCTAGCAGAGGCGGACCTCACGGCGGAAAGCGCGAGCCCACTGCCAGAATCAGGGGGCAACACCGAGTTGCCGGAGTTGGGTGACGGGGACATCGCCTCCCTCTCGGTCGTCGAGGTGCACCCGGACGCTGGCAACGAATCGCTGCCAGAGATGACTGGAGTGCTTCCTCCCGAGCTGATGTCACCGCCACCCGCGTCGGACGAAACACCCACCGCAGTCGTGCCTGAACGCGTCCCGCCTTCGGCGGACGCCGTCACAGAGACCGGCGCGGCGGAAGCGGAAGACGTCGCGGTCCACGTGCCTACGGAGCCGGCCACGACCGCGCCGGCAGCGGCCCCCGAAACGGACGCGGGGTCCTCTGGGCTGTGGCTGTGGGCCGCCGCCATTGCGCTCGTCGTCGCGACCGGAATCTTGGCGATCCTCGCGCTCTAGCACTGGGCCCCAAGCCAGCGCGCCTCAGCGATTCCGGCGCCGGCGGGCCAGCAACGCCGCGAGTCCAAGCCACCCCGTCCCTTGCCCTGTCGTCGTGCAGCCAAGGCCAAAGCCATAGTTGCGCTCCGAGTCGGCGGGCGGGTCGGCGGCCCCGTCGGCGCCGTCGTCCAGCGGAGCCGCGTCCCGTCCGTCCAGCGACCCATCGTTGTCGCTGTCGGGGTCGAGTGAATCGAGGAGACCGTCGCCGTCCGAGTCGACGCCCGGGGCCTCTTCGATCGTAGGCATGCCGTCGCCGTCATCGTCGGAGTCGGCGGCGTCGATTGTGCCGTCGCCGTCCGTGTCCACCATGCCCTCTTCGGCGTCGGAGAGGCCATCGCCGTCGCTGTCGTCGTCGAGGGCGTCGGCCTGACCGTCGTCGTCGGTGTCGACGGGCGCGCCAAGGGGATCGGGGCCCCACTCGATGCCGTCGGGAATTCCATCGGCGTCCGAGTCGTCATCGTTGACGTTCGTGCCGTAAAGGCCCTCGAAGTAGTCGAGGATGCCGTCGGCGTCGGCGTCGGGGTCGCCCTCGCCGTCGCAATCGTTGTCGCGCCCGTCGAGCAGCTCTTCGGCTCCCGGGTACGTGTCGGCCTGGTCGTCGTCGCAGTCTTCGCCGCCCGCCACGATGGCGTCGAAGCCATCGGCGTCTACGTCGGTAAGGTCGCCTCCGACGCAGTCATTGTCGATGCCGTCGTATGGGATCTCGAGGATGAGGCTGGACTGCTTGTCGTCTTGATCGTCGCAGTCCCCGCCCATGGGCGGAATCGGATCGCCGTCATGGTCCCGGTCGAAATCGTCGTCACCCAAACAGTCGGCGTCGATGCCGTCGTACCAGACCTCAGGTTCGCCAGGATGGACGCCGGAATTCAGGTCATCGCAATCTGTCCCGCCCATGGCGAGCGCTTCGTGACCGTCGAGGTCGGCGTCGCCGTCGAGCGCGCCGCAGCGCTGGATCGTGCCGTCGTAGGGAACCTCCACCGCGACGGGGCTGATGGCCGCATCGAGGTCATTGCAGTCGTCGGGGGAGGGAATGCCGTCTCCGTCTTGGTCGAAGTCGTTCGCCTCGTCGCAGTTACTATCGATGCCGTCGTACCAGGTGTCTGGCGCTGCAGGGTAGACCGAGGGGTCGCCCTCGTTGCAGTCAATGCCAAAGGAGCCGTCGCCGTCAGGGTCGGGGTCGTCCCAACCCGTGCAATCCTGATCGATGCCATCGCCCGCGATCTCGGCCCGGCCGGGGTGCCGCCCGCCGTCCTTGTCGTCGCAGTCGCCTTCTCCGACGGACCAACCGTCAGCATCCACGTCTACCCACAAGCCGGTCACCCCGGCCCCGACTCCATCGCCGTAGTACCCGTAGACCGACCCGCCTCGGTGGCTGCTTGTCAGTGAGTCGAGCGATTCCGTGAGGCAATTGTCGGTCGACGTCCATCCCTCCAGTTGCGGGTCGAAGTCGTCGACGTTGCTGTAAAGCTCGGTCCAATCTTGGATGTTGTAGAGCGGAACACCGCTCGCAGACCACAGGTGGGAGCCGTAATAGTCGATTGAGAACTCGTTGGCCGCGAAATCGGGCGTGACGGACACGACGCTGTCCGAGAGGCTGTACGTCGTGAATACGCTGCTGACGGCGCTGATCTCGCTGATCGACGGGGCGCTGCCGTTGACGACCACGCCGTCTTGGGCGTTTCCTGCCACGGTGTTGCCGGCGAACGTCACCCAGTTCATGTACGTGTAGTAGAAGGATCCCGAGTCCTTTTTGCCGTTCTCGTAGAAGCCGCCGGCAGTACCGGTGGCCAGGTTTTCTTGGAAAACCGAATTGTCGAAGGAACGGTACCCCTCCGACAGGTCCATGAACACGCCGCCTCCAGTGACGGCCTCGTTGCTACAGAACGTCGTTCCTTCGACCACGGAGTACTCCGTCAGGGTGTTGAACATCCCGCCGCCGAACGGCGCGTCGTTGTCAACAATCCAGCTGCCATTGAGAATCAGCTGGCCAGAGGACAGGGCGATTCCGCCGCCGGCGTTCAGTGCCGCATTGTTGCGAAAATGAGTCCCCGCAACATCGATGAGCGCGAAGCTGGTGCCAAACGTCTCGTGGTCCAAGGCTCCGCCATTCCAGGTCGCGGAGTTCCCGTCGAAGTCGGAGGACCGGATGACCAGGATGGCATCCTTGCCGACCGCCATGGCGCCGCCCCAGGTCGCGGAATTTCCGGTCGCGTAAGTGCCATAGTGGTAAACGAGGGAGCCGGCCTCGTGGTAGGCGGCGCCTCCGAAGGTCACTGCGGTGTTGCTGTCGAACTCGAGCCCGTAGGTGTCCACAGAGGGCGAATCGCCGAAGTAGACGGCGCCGCCTTCGGAAAAGTTCGCGGAGTTCTTGGAGAACGTCGAGTATTCGAGCGTGACGTCGTCGGCGTCGGGCCCGACGTAGATCGCTCCACCACGGCCAGAGATGTTGGACCCAAAATAGTCGCCGGTCGACCGATAGGTGCCATCGTCGACATACACGGCTCCGCCGCTCCCCGCGATGCCAAGGATAAACACGGACTCGTGCGACTCGAATGAGTTGCCATTCGTCGTGACGGTTCCGCCCGCGACGTAGATCGCTCCTCCGTTCTTGAACCTGTCGATCCAAAGAAGCCCATCTGCGGTGTTGCGATTGAAGCTCGACACCGCAAAGGTGTGCGTCCCCGACGCTCCGTAGAAGGCCCCTCCGTGCCGGTCAGCGTGGTTGCCCTCGAACGTCGCTCCACCCACGAGCGTGACGGTGCTGAGGCCTGAGCCCGCGATGGCGCCGCCTTTGGCCGTCGCCGTATTGTTCTCGAACAACGTGCCGTAGATGTTCACATTGGCGCCGCCGGCCGTGTACCAGCCGCCGCCCGAACCAGCGTACGCGCTGTTGTTCGCGACGATGCCGCCGTGCCATTCCACCTCGGTGTTCATTCCCGAGGTCCAAACGCCACCGCCCAAGATGGCCGAGCTGGTGCGGACATCGACTTCGTGGGCCACGATGTCGACGCCCAACGCCCAAAGCCCTCCGCCTTCGACGCCGGCAAACGCGTTGTCGATCGTCACGCGGGTCATGTCGAGACTTCCGCCATCCGCGCGGATGCCACCCCCGTTGGTCGGGGCCAGCGTCTGGTAGATGTTGACGTCTCTCAGGACGATGTCCGACCCGACGGCGTCGATGCCGACACCGTCAACAGAGGCCGTGAAGGGGATCGATTGAATCTCGACGTCCTCGAGTTGCAGCTCGCCCACGCTCACAAGGACCACGCCGCCACTGGATCCCGCGATCAATTTGACGCCGCGTACATGAGCGACGCCGTTGACGGCAAGCGTCCGCAACGCAGGGTCGTTGCATGTCAGCGTGGTCGAGTCGGGGCCGGCGCCGACCATGGTGATGTCGACGTTGTTAGCGATGAACGCGCAGCCCACGTGGGCGCCGGGCTCGAGGATGACGAGGCCGCCGTCTCCGACCGTGGCGATGGCGTCTTGGACCGACGACCCGGGCGCTACGACGGCCACGGTTGTGGCGTGGGCCGTCGGAACCGAGATGAACCAGGCCAACAACAACGAGGGGCGCATGACTGCTCCGACGACGGCAGTGTACCGTGTCAACGGGTGGGCGGCTTGTACCGAATTCGATGCGGCGTCTCGGCATCCTGGCCAAGGCGCTTGCGGCGGTCGCGTTCGTACTCTTCGTGGTTCCCTTCGAACCAGACCACGCGGCTGTCACCCTCGAATGCAAGGATGTGGGTGCAAATACGGTCCAGGAACCAGCGGTCGTGGCTGATGACCACCGCGCAGCCGGCAAAGCTCAGCAGGGCTTCTTCCAAGGCCCGCAACGTGTCGACGGCGAGGTCGTTGGAGGGCTCGTCGAGAAGCAGCAAGTTCCCGCCAGATTGCAGCAACTTGGCGAGGTGGACGCGATTGCGCTCGCCTCCCGACAGCGTGCCTACGGGCTGCTGTTGGCGGCCGCCCTTGAAGCCGAACGCGCCGCAGTAGGCGCGACTGTTCATCTCGAACTTGCCCACCTTCATCAGGTCGGCCCCACCCGAGATGTTCTCCCAGACGGACTTCGCATCGTTCAAGTCGGTCCGAAGTTGGTCGACGTAGGAGACGGTGACGGTGTCACCCACGGTCAGCTCTCCGCCATCGGCGTTGTCCTTTCCGGTGATGAGCTTGAACAACGTCGTCTTGCCGGCCCCGTTGGGCCCGACGACTCCAACGATGCCGCCTCGCGGCAGGTCGAACGTGAGGTCGTCGAAGAGGAGCTTGTCACCGTAGGCCTTGCGGAGGCCTCTGGCGCGAACGACGACATCGCCGAGACGTGGCCCGGGCGGCACCTTGATCTCGGCGCGGCCGGCCTCGCTGCCGTCGTCGTCGATCTGCTGCAGGAGTCGTTCGTATTGGGTGAGGCGCGCCTTCGTCCGGTCGCGGCGCTTGCCCTGGCCTAGCTTGACCCACTCCAACTCCTGTGCAAGTGCTCTGCTGCGGGCGGCCTTCTTGTCCGCGGCTTCGCTGGCGTCCTGCTTCTGCTTGAGCCAGGAGCTGTAGTTGCCTTCCCAAGGGATGCCCTTGCCGCCCTCCATTTCGAGGATCCAACCTGCCACATTGTCGAGGAAGT
>SXOB01000017.1 GCA_005776945.1 Pseudomonadota bacterium | reverse complement strand
GGGCTCGGGCTCGGGCTCGGGCTCGGCCCGCGCCTCGGGCTCGGCCCGCGTGAGCGGCTCCGGGCGCCGTCCCGCGGCGTCGGCGAAGGCCCCCGCGCCGGCTCCGGCCGGCACGCCCTGATCAGCCGCCGGTCGACACCCAGCCCCGGTCAGGTGTAAACCGGAGCTGGTACTCCGCGGCACCCTCCCACCGGAGGGAGCCCGCACCGCCGATGATGTCGAGGTGCCAGGAGCCGCACGCTGCCTCCGCCGGCAGCGCGGTGAGGTCGTTGACCTCCATTTCGGCGGCCGCCGCAAGCGTGCGCACCCATCCGTCGAGCGGCGCCGGGCGGGTTCGCAGGTCGACGGCCGACCCACAGGTCGCAGCCACGACGGTGACCTCCCCCCATGGTCCGTCGGGCAAGTAGACGCCGGGCGCGGGCCCGAGCGTGACGACGGCGGCCAAGCGCGCCGGTGGCACTCGCGACCAGATCGCCTCCGCCAGCGCGAGCGCGTCCGGTGAAGCGGTTGGCCCGCTGAGGGCGAACTGCGAGATGATGACGAGTTCGTCGTAGTCGTCGCCCGCAAGCACGCGCGGCAGGCCGTACCGCTGCTCGAGGGCATCCGCGCCCTTGGCGGCTGCGTCCACCGCGACGAAACGCCACCGCCGCCCCGACACCACGGCGTCGAGCGACCGCCATACCGGCGCGTCGTCAGGCAATCCGGCCGCTTCACGCCATCGACGCCGTTCGCCATCGCCCGCCGTGGGCCCAGCCGGCAACCACACAGGTTGAGCCGCCCAAGCGGCCACGTAGTTGCGCCACGAGCGCGCATCGCCCCGCGGGGGGCCCCCCATCAACGGGACGACGACGTCTGCCGACCCCGGCGGCGGGGGTCGGTCGTCGGCCACGAAGCTCAAGCGAACGGCGTCCCGTGGACCGAGCGCGTCGACCGGCCCAGCCAGCGACGCCACGTGGGCGCTGCACCCCCACCCTGCCGCGAGCCACCAGCGTGCCATGCTGCTCCAACGTTAATCGGGCCCTACGTGGCACACCGCATCTTGGTCGTCGAAGACGACCCCGCCATCCTTCGAGGTCTCGAACTCAACCTCCAGCTGGAGGGCTTCGCCACGGAGTGCGTGACCGACGGCCGGTCCGCGCTTCAGCGTCTACAAGGGGACCACGACTTCAGCCTGGTCATCCTCGACATCATGTTGCCCCACCTCAACGGCTACGAAGTCATCCGCCAGGTGCGGCGGGCTGGGCGCGAAGTTCCCGTTCTGCTGCTGTCCGCACGAGCGGGCGAAGACGACATCGTCATGGGCCTCGATCTTGGCGCCGACGACTACGTGACCAAGCCCTTCCGCGTGGCCGAGCTCATCGCGCGCGTCAAAGCCCACGTGAGGCGCCACGCACCTGCGGCCATCGTCTCTTTTTCGGACGCCGAAGTCGATCTCGAACGCCGGCTCGTCCGCAAGGCCGGCCAACCCGTCGAATTGGGGTCGCGCGAATACGACCTGCTCGCCCTCCTCGTGCATCGCGAAGGCCGTGTGGTCACGCGGGAGATGATTCTCCAGAAGGTGTGGGGGCACGGCTACTACGGCACCGATCGCACCGTGGACAACTACATCAGTAGCCTGCGCGCCAAGCTCGACACACCGGCCGCCCCTCGCCACATTCTCACCGTTCGAGGCCTCGGCTACCGCTTCGTCGCCGACCCCTCATCGTGACGCCGCTGGACGGGCGAGAGGGCCGTCCCCGCCTCCTCGCCGCAGGCGTCGGACGCTTGAATTGGGGCGGCGGCCTGGTACACCAAGACGGCCGCCACCTGCTCTGGTTTGACGGCACCACCTGGCATGGCACGCCCTGCCCAGGGATGCCGGACGTCTGGCCCCTGACCGACGGCTTCGTCGTCGAAGCCCGCCCGCGTTGGGCCGTTCGCAGCGGAAAACGGAGCGGCGCGCCACCGTCTCCATTTTCGTCTGACGGCGAGTGGCTGTTTCGGCGGCACAGCGGCGCGACGGAACCCATCGGACCCGCTGCAACCGGCTTGGTTCACGGCCCTGGGGGCGCCTTCATCGGCGCCGACCGCTGTGCTGCGCCGGATGGATCCGTCCGTCGGTTGCCGGCCTCCCTGACCGACATCGTCTGGGCCGAAGACGGCCGCACCGCGTGGGCGAAAGACGCAGACCAAGGCGTCCAAGTCGACCTCTCGACGGGCACGACGACCCCCGCCGAACGGCCCCTTGGCTGGGGCCGGCGCTTTGACGGCCGCGCCGTGGTCGTCGCCGACGGATCCTCCATCGAGGGCCTGTGCGGCGGAGGCCATGCGTGGGTTTCGCCATGGTTGTGGGGCCCCGGGGGGGCCCGATGGGACCTTCGGTCCGGCGCGCGCGTCAGCCCCATTTCAGGGACGGCGCGGCGGGTCGAGGACCGCGTCGTGACATGGGACGGCGCCACGTTGATGGCGTGGTCGCCGGACGGAACGCGATTGGCACAACGTGGCGCACCGCCAGGGGACTTCACGGACTTCGTCCTCGGGCAAGACGGGCCAACCCTTGTGGGAGAAGCCTGCGCTGTGGCGGTCGGTCCCGACCTTGCGCTGGTCGCGGTCGATCCGCCGAACCTCGACCGGGTCCGCCGGCGCGAGTGGGGGTCGACGGAGGAGGCGCGCGTGGGGGACACAAGGTGGGGCTGGAACGACGAGGGCCGCCTGTTGGCCTTCTGACGTCAGCCGAGATGCGCCGACAAAGCTGTGGAGCGGGCGACGAGATTCGAACTCGCGACAACGAGCTTGGGAAGCTCGGACTCTACCACTGAGCTACGCCCGCGACGCGCCCGGCTAAGGCGCTAGGAGCGCCGTCGCAAGCGTCCGGGGACGCTGCCGCAGCCCCGAGGTGTCCGGGCTACGGGACCGTAAGATGCTGCGCAGCCGCCTCGCGCCACGCCTCTTCGTCGTCGCCCTGTTCGGGGTCGTCGCCGGGGCTCTGTTGTTCGTGCGGTGGGTCCGCGAAGAGGGTCTGCGGCGCCGAGGTCTGCAGGTCATCGAATTCCTTGCGGAGCAGCAAACGGGCGAAGGGGTCACGCTCGGCGACCTCGCCCCCCAGTTCTGGCCGCCCGCCCTCCGGGTGACCGGCCTTCACGTCTTCGACCGAGACACCACCGAGACGATTTTCGCGGTCGACGAGGCCGTGCTGCCCGTCACCATCGGCTGGTGGGGTCCCCAGCTCGGTCACGTCGAGGTCCTCCGGCCCGACGTTCACCTGAGGATCGAGGGCGGGAAGCTCACGGCCTTCGAAGACCGATGGCGGCCCTCCCAGCAACAACTCATCACCCGCCTGCCGATCGGCACCTTCGAAGTGCGCGGGGGACGCTTCCGGGTGAGCGCGCCAGGCCTGGAGGTCGAACTCGACGAACTCGACCTCGTCCACCGCAATGGCACCCAACACGACCTGAGCGCCGCCCTCCGCATCGCCCACCGCGAACTCGACGAACGCACGTGGATTTCGGCCGCCGGCATCGCGATTCGGCAGACGGGCGTCACGATTCCCGACCTCCACGTGAGCCTGCCCCAGGGCACGCTCGACGCCTCAGCCGACATCCCCCTCGTCGGCCCCATCCTCGCCGACCTCACCGCGGCGGTGAACCTGGATGCGCTGACACCCGCCCTGCCCCCGCCGCGCAAGGCCCACGGCACGCTCGACCTCGACGTCCACATCGAGGGCGACCGCAACGACCCCGACGTGACCGCGACGTTGTGGGGTCGCGATTTGGGTTGGGACACACCCGGCATCCTCACGCCATTGCTGACCTACGAATTCGGGGAGGTCATGGCGGCCATTCGCGCGAATCGTCGGGAGGTCATCCTCGCCCGCGTCGTGGCCCATCCCGGCTCCGGCGAGTTCCATGCGACCGGTCGCATCGACCTTGCTGACCGCACCCTGCGCAACGGCACAGTCACCGGCATCGGCATCTCTCTCCATGAATTGCTCGTCGGGTCGGACGCCGCTCCCACGCCCTGGATCGACCTTGGCGCCGACCTCGAGGTCGTCTGGGAAGGGACGCTTCAGCCGCTCAACCTTCAGGGGACCTACGACCTCGCGGTCAGCGACCTACACGTCACCGATCGGCCGATTCGCGACCCCGCCGCCCTGGACATGTTGCGCATCCCTTGGGCCTGGAGCCGCGGCACGATCCAGCTGCAAAAGGGCGGAGTCGTGCTCGACGGCGTCTCCTCGAGCCCGCGCAACCACGGGACCATGTGGGTCGACGTCGGTTTCGGCCCGCGAGGACCGCTCGATCTGCGTTTCGACCTCACGACGGCCGACCTTGCGGACTTCGGCCCTCTGAAGGGCGTCGACATGACGGGCCGAGGCCGCGTCCATGGCCGAATCGCCGGTCCCTTCCGAGGGATGTCCTTCGAAGGCCACGGCGACCTCGTCGACTTCTCGGTCCTTGGCATTCCCTACGCCGACCACCTCGTCGCGGAGTTGCGTTCGCCGGAAATGAAGACGATCGAGCTGTTGGACGCGCAGGCCGTTCGCGGCGACACGCCCTACACCGGCTTCTTCCGTATGGATTTCCGGCCGCCCGTTTCGATGGACACTGACGTCGTCATCGCGCCGGGCCGCGTCGAAGACCTCGTCGGCCTCTTTCTGGACATCGAAGGCATTCAGGGAACGCTGCACGGCGGCGCGCTCTCGCTGCACGGACCGCTTGCCGACCTCGATGGCGTTGGCCGGGTCGAACTTGGCCCAACGTCGCTCTGGGGCGAGGGATTCGAAACAGGCTCGGGAATCGGGTACATGGACACCGGCCTTTTCACCCTCGACGACCTTCACCTTTCGCGTCGTGGGGGGACCGAGGGGCTCGTCCTCCGCGGTGCCGTCGAGCGCCAGTGGAAGCTGGACATGGAGTTGATGGCGGACGGCTTTGCACTGCAGCGCCTCGACACCCTCGCCATCGCTGGGTTGCCGCTGACGGGCCACGTTCAGGGCGCCGCCCGCATCGGAAACACCCTGTTCGACCCCACCCCGGTCGGCGTGCTGAGCGTGACGGACGCCAGGTACGCGGGCACAGACCTCGCCGACAGCCTGGTCAGCTTCCGCACGGCACCAGGTGGGGAAATGTCCTGGGACGGCCTGCTGCTCGGCGGCTCGGCGACCGTGCGTGGCGTCCAACAGCTATTCGACGACCAGGAATACCGCCTGGAGGCCGTCCTCTCCAATGTCCCCGCCCACATCTTCTACGCGCAGGGCGCCGATGGGAGCCCCGTTGAGGCGCTCGTCAGCGGTGCGGTCGAAGCGTCTGGCCAATTCGGAGAGAACCCCACGCCCGTCGACCTTTCGGCCATCCTCGACCGCGTCGGAATCCGTTGGTCGGGCCATGAGCTTTCGAACCCCATCCCCTGGCGCATCACGACCGACCCGACCGGCTTCGCGCTTCGAGACGTCTCTCTCGTCGGGGGACTCACACAGTTTCGCCTTTCCGCCGAACAACGGGGCTCGCTCGACTTGTCAGGCGAAGGCCTCGTCGATGTCGACCTCCTTCGTGCCCTCGTACCCGGCCTGACCCGAGCTGAAGGCGTCGCCAGGGTCGAGGTCGTATCGATGGGTTCGCGCCCCTCCATCACCACGGCCGTGGACATCACGCTCGACGCCCCCCTCCTCGAACACGTCACCGTGCCCACCCCGTTCGAGGACGCGCTCGCCCAGATCCGCATCTCCGAGTCCGGCATCGAGGTCCTCGAAGCCAACGGCAATGTGGGCGGGGGCACGTGGACGGCAGGGGGCTCCATCGCGTCGACCTCCTGGCATCCTGAGCGCTGGGACCTTCGATTCGGAGTTCGTGACGCGCAGATGCAGTGGGTGGAGAGCCTGCCCGCGGCCCGTGGCGACGCCGACCTGCGGCTCGACGGACCGACCGAGACGTTGCTCCTTGGCGGCGACGTGACCGTCGAGGAGATGGACTGGTCAGACCGCGTGGACTGGGAGGACTGGGTCGTCGATTGGCGCGAAACGATGTTGGTCGACCCCGCCGCGTCCTATGAGGGCCGGCCGTTGTTCGGCTTCGACATCCACATCGACGCCGACCGCACGATTCGCCTTCGCAACAACGTCGCCGAGGCCGTGGCGAGCGCCAACCTCCACGTCATCGGCGACACGATGCGCCTTGGCCTGGTTGGCACCGTACAGATCGAAGAAGACGGCCTCGCCATCCTCCAGGACCGCGAGTTTCTCATCCGTCGCGGACACCTGCTGTTCGACGACCCCTGGACCTGGGACCCCCAACTCGACATCGACCTCGAGGCCGACATCCAAGGCCGAGACGCCAACTACCGGGTTCACTACCTCGTCGACGGCCCGTTTTCGGACTGGCGGTCGACGACGGACTCCGACCCTCCCCTGCCACAAAGCGATGTCAACGCGTTGCTCTGGTTCGGCGTCACCACCGAGGACCTCGAGGAGATCGGGGCCCTGCCGACCGCGCTTGGCCAAGCGGCCGCCGATCTCATCCTCACCGACTTCCTCGTCTCTGGACGCGGCGGCGATTTCGGCGACGACCTGCCCCAGTTGTTCGACCGCCTCGACCTTGCCACCGGCGTCGATTCGCGTGGCGAGTACAGCCCCGACCCGCGTCTCGTCCTCGAAAAGCGGCTCGCCGATGTGGGCGACCTGTCCTGGGAGTTCAACCTCGTCCGGCCCGAGGACAACTACGTGCGCCTCCAGCGTCGGATTGGTGGGGTATGGAGCCTCGCGGGCTGGTATGCGACGCTCCAACGCGACCGGGTACTTCCCATCGGTGGCGCCTACGGCGTGGACGTGACCGCACGTTGGGAGTCGGATTGACGTGGTGGCTGCTCAGCACCCTCGCGTGGGCCGAAGACCTGCCGTGGTGGGTGGGCAAGACGCTGCGGTCGGTGGGCCTCGAGGCCCCTGACGGCGGTCTGCCCGATGAGAGCCTCGACCCCTTGCTCCGCGCGCGCCAAGGCGACGCCTTCGACCCGGCGACGGTCCGCCTCGACATCACCACGTTGTTCCAGGTGGGCCCCTTTGCGTCCGTCGACGCCGTCGTCGCCCCTTGGGACGAATTCGACGAAGCCGGGGCCGCGACGACTGAGGTGCTCCTCACCTACGTCGTCCGCCCGTCTCCGATGGTGACGAAGGTGCGCGTCGAGGGCAACGACGAGGTCCCCGACCGGGTCCTCCTCGACGCCGCAGACGTCGCGATCGGTCAGCCTTGGTTCCAAGACCAGGACCGCGGGGCCGCTGAGGCGCGCGTCCGCGCAGGGCTCGCTGCGCGCGGCTTTCCCGACGCTGCGGTTTGGGTGGGCTCGTGGAATCCCGAACCCGGCGAGTTGGAAGTCGTCGTCAACGTCTCGGAGGGCGAACCCAACTTGCTCGAGTCGCTGCATTTTGCAGGCGCGCTCTCGGACTTGTTTCCCGACGTGGAGGAGGACGACCTGCGCCGCGTCGTGGCCAGCGCCGGCGTCCGAGAAGGGAGGCCGTTCGCCCCAGACGCCGTCGGCGAAGCCCAGGAAGCGCTTCGCACTTGGCTGGCCGACCTTGGCAACGGAATCGGCCAAACCCCGCGCGGCTGGGTCAGCGCTCGAGTGGCCCCAACCGTCACTCGCGGCGAAAGCGGCGTGCGCCTCACGTTGACCATCGAACCCGGCGACCGCCTACGTCTCGACGTCGACGGTTTGGGCCCGCTCGGGCCCCGCCACACCGTCCAGGCGCTCGGCATCGACGAGCGGTTGCGGCTCACGGAGGGCTTCCTGAGCGCTGCCCCCGACGCGCTGCGCGAGTGGCTCCAGGAACGGGGGTGGTACGCCGCAGACGTTGACATCGACCGCGTGGAGGCCGGCGAGCGCGACGTCGTTCTCCGCGTGCGCGTAGACCGTGGAGCGCGTCACCACCTCCGCCAGGGGCGTTTTCCGGGCTGGGTGGGCATCGATTTCCAGGGAAATCAGCTGCTGACGGACGCAGAGTTGATGGCCATCTTCGACCAGCGGTCGGAAGTCCTGCGCCGCGATCGTTACAGCACAAGGGCGATGGCCGACGGCATCGGCGCCGCAAAAGAGCGCTACCGGGCGCAAGGCTACCCCGACGCCCAACTCAGCGTGACTGCGGTGCCAAGCGAGACCCGCCGTGGCGCCCTTGGGCGCGCGTTGTGGGCGCCGGTCCGCGCCGTGACCGGGCGCGACCCGCAGCGGCGCCTGACCCCGGCGGTCGCCATCGAGGAGGGCCGACTCGAGGTGTTCAGCGCCGTCGGCGTGGTCGGCACTGCGGCCGAGTTGGATGCCACCGCCATTCTGGCCGCTGCGAGAAACCTGGCCGGGACGCCCGCGAGCCCCCAAGCCCTGGATGCCGTCGTTCGCAACGTCGTCGACGCCCATCGGCACGCCGGTTGGCTGGAGGCGGACGCCCGGGTGCAACTCGACCGCGACGAAGACGCGGACCTAGTGACCGCTACCGTCGTCGTCGAGCCCGGCACGCGCATCCTGCTCAGATCCGTCGTCGTCCGCGGGCCGCGGCGGACGCGCCCCGCCCTCGTGCGCCGCGAAGTGGACCTCCGTCTCGGTGAACCGCTGACGTCCCTGGACATGGAACGGGCGCGCGCCAAGCTCGTCGACCTCGGCATTTTTCGCAATGTGTCCATGGATCTGCTTGGCGACGAAGGGCAGCGGGACCTCGTGGTCACAGCCTACGAACGTGCACGATGGGCGTTCGAGGCGGGTGGAGGCTTGGCGACCGACGAAGGCGTTCGCGCATTCGGCCGCCTCGATCGGCGCAATCTGTTTGGCCTCGCCCATGCCTTCAGCGCGTTTGGCCAGGTGGGCTTCGACTGGCGGAGCGACCTCGCGTTGGACTGGCTGCCGGACCTCCGCAATCCCGAATGGCGCGCAGCCATCACCTACACAGCGCCCCACGCGCCGACGCGCTCCCAAGAACTCGTGCTCGACGTGCTGTTCAATGAGCGCGTCATCGAACGCACCTGGCAGCTCGACCGATCGGGCGCCGGCCCCGCGGTTCGGACGCGCATCGGCGCCCATACCCAAGTCGAGGCCCGACTTCGGGTCGAGGGCCACCGCGTTCAAGACGTCGACCCGGGCGTCCTGCTCGAAGGCGAAATCTGGGACGCGACGTTCGCGACGGACGACACCTTGCCGTCGCCAACACGATGGCGCGAAGTCGTCGGGCTGCTCGTCGTCGACGACCGCCGCGACGACCCGATCCGGCCGAGCCAAGGAACCGTCGCGTCGCTGCAGGCCGACTTCGTGCCAGGCTGGCTCGAATCCGATGAGGTCGCGGCGGCGCCGTGGGTGCGCGCTACGGCGACGGGAAGCGCGTGGCTGCCAACGCCGTACTTCACGTTTCGCCTTTCCGGGGAGTTCGGCCACATTCGGAGCCTGGACGGGTCCCCTCCCCCGTTCGACGACCGCTTCCTGTTGGGCGGTACGGGAAGCCTGCGCGGGTTCCGGCGTCAGGAGGTCGGCCCGCGAAACCTCGCGCCGCGCGTCGACATCGATTGGCCCGACGCGCTCGCGCCGGCCATCGACGCGAGCCTCCGCGACGACCCAGACCGCTGGGTGGCCACCGGCGGCGACACCTTGGCGACGGGAACGCTCGAAGCGCTCCTGCCTTTTCGGCTGTTGGGCCTCGCCGACTGGGATGGCTACTACTTGGCTGCCTTTGGCGATGTAGGAAACACCTGGATCTTGGGCCCCGGCGAAGCCGACAGCCAGCTGGATACCTACGCCGATCTCATTCCGCCATTGCGGGTAGGAACGGGCCTTGGCCTCAGAGCGGCGACACCGGTCGGACCGCTACAGTTCGACTTGGCGCTCAACCCGGCCGCCATAGCGGCGACGGGCGAGCAGCGGACCTTGTTGGTGGACCGTTGGGAGGAGCCGCTGTTCAGGCTCCATCTCACGTTGGGGGCGTTGTAGATGAGCGCAGGCAATGACACGACCCGCGCGCCACCCATGGCCCTGGCCTCGCTGACGACCGCGGCCGCGGCCACGTGGCTCATTGCGACCCCGTAGACGTCGGCCCGCCACCCAACGACACGGGTGACACGGCAGGGCCCGAGGGCCCCCGGGACACGTGGGAATCCCGACGACGAACGGGGCTCGCTCTGGAAGGGAACGCTGGGTGGTGCCCCACGGCGGCGGCTACCTCTACGCGCCCCGCCGGAGTTCCTCCGACGGATCGCGGCCGGCCAGTCGAGCTGGTAGCGGGAGGACGGGCGGGCGCCTCCGGCACACGTGGAGTCGCCTCACGGGCCGCCGCGGGGAAGTGCGCGACGGGTAATCGCAGCGCACCAAGACGTTCGCGGACGACCTCTCGGACCTCGGCGGTGACGACGACCCCAACGGGCGCGCGCCCCCGTGCGCCTACCCGCGCCGGTGGCCGACGCGTGCGCGGACAATGCGTCGACGCTCCATCCACCGCAGCCGCGGGAGGGAGTCCCCGTGGTAGCTGGCCTGCGGCAGCTCGAGCTTTCCGGCGAGCGCGCGGCGATGCGTGCGGGACAGTGTCCCCCCGAGATCGTCGAGGATTTCTGCCGCCGCCAGCGCCCCCGTCTCGGCACCGCCCTCCATCCACCCCTGAAAGTCGAGCGACGTGTGCTCGCCACAGAAGTGCACGTTGCCCTCGCGCACGCCCTCGCGCGCCCAGAACGCCCACTGGCCGGGCTTGTAGCAGGTGTAGCTCCCCTTCGCCCAAGGGGCTGTGGGCCAGTGCATCCGCACCGCGGTCCCCGTGTACGCTGCTGCGCTCCCCGGCCAGACTTCGTCCGCCCCCGGCACCGTGACGGCCTCTGCCCACGCCTCCGCGGTGCCCTCCCCGCACGCGACGCCCTGGTCGCCCCCTAGGAAATTCGTGAGGATGCCGCTCTCGCCGTCCTGACCCACGGAGGCATCCCAAGTCTGCTGCACGGGGAGGTCCGTCGTCATGCTCCCGTTCGCGTTGTGCAGCGTGTTCCAGGGGCGGGAGTCGAACCCCACCATCACCTTGGCGTTCGTGCCGTAGCCGATCTCGGCGATGATCTTGCGCTTCTCGTCGGAGAGGGTGACGGCCGCGAGGTCGACCTCGCGCAGGAGCGTGAACGGGAGCGCGAGGACCACATGCTCGGCGGTCGCCGTGACCGTGCTTCCGTCCGCGTTGCGGAGCGTCAACGCGTACCCACCCTCGGCGTCCGCGAGCGCGATGAGGGCGTGACCCTTCACGAGCACGCCCTCCGCGAGCGCGCCCTCGAGAGCCGTTGTGAAGGTGTCGTTGCCGAGGTGCGTGTGGTAGCGCTCGTCGCTGTCCCCGAACATGTGGAAGGGCTCGGGGTTCTCGTAGTCGATCAGGTAAATCAGGTTCCATGCGGACTGCTCGTCGAGCTCCAACCCGAATTCCCCGCGGAAGGCGACCGCGAGCACCTTGTGGAGGGCCGGGTAGAGGTCCACTGGCACGTACGTGGTGAGCCACGCATCGAGGCCCATCGTGTCGATCTCCTCGAAGAAGGCGTCGTCCTCCTCGCCGCGCGCGGCCTGCTCGGCGAAGGTGCCGGCGACCTCCGCGAACTGGAAGGTCACCTCTTCCTCGGACACGACGGCTCCCTCGATGTACCAAGCCTCCCCCGCCTGTCCGGGCAACGCGAAGGCGGCGCGGTCATCGATCTGAATGCTGAACTCCTCGGCGAGCGCCCAGAGCGACGCGAAGTTCGTGTCGATCAGCTCTCCGCCGAGCTCGCACACCTGCCCGTCGGGGAAGAGCCCGCGGCCGCTGTACATGCGCCCGCCCGCCCGGTCCGAGGCCTCGTAGAGGGTGACGGGCACCCCCGCCTGTTGCAGGCGGTACGCGCAATGCAGCCCCGCGATGCCGGCGCCGACCACCACCACCCGCGCCGGCCGGGCCACGGATCCCGTGTCCTCGGTGGCTTCCGCGTCCTTGTCGCCGCCGCAGGCGGCGAGGGCGAGCAATCCGGCCCCGGCGACCACTTCGCGACGGGAGGCCCGCGCCGCGCGCCAGACGGCGTCGAGGTCCGCGTCGACAGGCACCCCCTGCTGGTGCGCCCACCAGCCCTTCACGAGGGCCGAGCGGAGAGAAGAGAACAAGGAGGTACGCGCCATGGAGTCTCCCGGGAGTGCGGTGTCCTACAGTAGCTAGCATGGTAAGCGCAATCTGCTATCCTGCGGAGGAAGCCGGCAATTCGCGACTGACGGTCGCGCGTGGATGCCGCTCCCAGGCCCGCCTGTTGTGAACCGATCGGCGACCGCAGACGCGCGGGCTCGAACGAATCGCGAGACACCCGTGGCCGGTGACGAGACTCTTGGGGGCGCGCCGTCAGCGTTCTGCGTCTGGGCTGCCGGGTCGTATAGGACGCAACCGGCGGGGAGCGTCTCGCCCGTCGTGACCACCTCCATCCGGAAGCTCACCCTCACGGCGCCAGCCGGTGCGCGCGCAGGGCTCTCCCGGCCTCGGTGAGGCGGTACCGCTGAAGGCGGCTGTTCGGCTTGTCGGGGCGGGTCATCTCGACGAGGCCCATCGCGGCTGCGGCTTGTTGGTACTGGGTGCGGAAGTGCTTCTCGTCCTTGAGACCCAGCGCGGTCATGAGCTCGCTGCGGCTCCTCTCGCCATCGAGAGCGTCGACGAGTCGACCGACCTCGGGGGTGACTTCGGGGGCGACTCGCGCGGTGACTCCACCGACCGCCCGGGGCTCCGGCAGGAAGGTCGTGAACGACTTGCGCGCGAGGTCGTTTGTGTTCACCGGCGGCGCGTGCCCGAGCGCCTGCCACTCGCGCTGCATCATCCGAAGGCGGTGCCGGCCTGCTCGCACATGCCGATGCGGCGGATGGCCATTACGATGGCGGGGTTGCGGACGTCCTTCTCGCCTGGGTCGAGCAGGTGCTTCTCGTCGGCGAAGCTGTCGCCCGGCTTCCAGAACTGGACGCCGTCGGTGAAGAACTCGATGACGGCCTTGCGCGCGTGGTCGCCGTAGTCCTGGTGGATGAGGAGGTTCATCGCGGCCTCGCGGAAGACGCGGAAGCCGGCGGGCGCGTCACGCCGCTCGAGCGTGGCCGGGTCGATGTCGCGGAAGGTCTTCGGAATGGAGAACAGGTACTTCGCGAGCAGCTGCTGCCAGGTCTCGACGAGGTTCACCTCGCTCACGTAGCGCTGCCTTGTGCCCCGCCCCGACCACCACGCCCCGGCCCCCAGCCGCCACCGCCACCCGATACGCCGCCGGCGTCGTCTTGCGCATCGGCAGGTTGAACTTGCCGCGGTGTGTACCGCGACGCTCGATGGCCCAGGTCAAGTACGCGAGCAAATCGACGCCGAGGCGCTTGGCGGTGGTGCAGACGCCGAGCAACACCGCCCAGCGGTGCGCACCCTCATGGCTGCCGGCGAACATCGCGTTGAAATGGTCGGGG
>SXOB01000016.1 GCA_005776945.1 Pseudomonadota bacterium | reverse complement strand
TTGGCGCTCCCGCCGACCCGACGCCGGAGGTTGTAGTCGAAGCTGTCGTAGTTTCCTGAAACGTAGCCCGTCTCGATGTTTTTGATGCTTGGCGAGGAAATATCGCCGGACTCTGGCACGACTTGGATGCCCGACGGGAGCAGGCTCGCCTTGATTTCCAGCGATGTCTTTGCGTCGGGCCGAATTTCGGCCGTCAGGATGCCTGCTGCCGACCAGCTGTTGTAAACCGCCTGGGCCTCCGCTGCGTAGAGGCCGCCGTCGACGTAGTTGGACACCCGGTCGGCGTCGGCGCTCAGCTCGGCGCGGAACACGAGGTCGGGCGTAGCGAACCACGAGACCTTTCCAAAGGCCATTCCGGCTCGGGCCACCTGGGGCGGGCCTTCGCTGCCCTCGAAGAGCACCTCGCTCAGGGAGAGGTCGGCGCCGGCGAAGTACCAGAGCTTCTCTTGGATGAGGGGGCCCCCCGCCGTCAGGCTCAGCTCATTGCTGAGGAACTGGCGTTTCCGGTTCTCGACCTCCCGCCCAAGGTCGAGGTCCAGGATGGGGTAGGTGCCGGGCGACGCGTCGGTGCCAAGGTACCAGGCCGCCGAGCCATGATGTGTGTCGCCGCCCGACTTCGTGACGACGTTGACCGTCATGCCCGTCGCCTGACCGTACTCGGCCGGTGCGCCGTCCGTGTAGACCTGAATGCGGTCGATGGCGTCGAAATTGACGTTCGAGCTGAAGGTCTTCGTGGACGGGTCGCGGGTGGAGATGCCGTCGACGAGGAAGTTGTTGCCGTACTCGCCCTCACCACGGACCGACGGGTTGCCGCTGCCGCTGCCGCCTTCGACGGTGTCGACGCGGCCATAGACGCCTGGCAACATGTTGACGGCGTCCTGGTAGGAGCGGCCGACGGGCAAGTTCTGAAGTTGGACGGAGTCGAGTTCGGTGGAGATCGACGAACTCGTGGTGTCGACCACGGGCCGGACGTGGTTGACGACGACTTCGGTAGGCTGACCGGTGGGGACGAGTGCAGCGCTTGCCGTCGCCGTTTGGCCGATGCCGACGTCGACGCGGGCCGTCCAAGTTTCATGGCCTCCGAAGGCCACGGCGAGGTCATGGACGCCGATGGGGACGTCGAGGAAAGTGAAACGACCGTCGGCGTCGGAAACGGCGTTCCATTCGCCGGCGATCCGTGCACCCGACAACGTGACGGAGGCGCCAGGGACCGGCAGGCCTTCGGCATCGACGACTTGGCCGCGAATCTGGCCGGATTCGGCGGCGACGGCCACCTGGGCGACGGCGAGGAGAAGGTACGGCATCATGGCGTGGTCTCCGTGGCGGCCACGATCCGCAGCGGCAGAGGGACGTCGCAGTTGGTCCCGGAGTCCGTCGTGATTTCCACGCAGGGGGCCGGCCAGATGGGGTCGCCGTCGCGGTTCTGGAGCGTCAGCGTCCAGGTCCCAGGGAGGTTGGGCACGCCGAAATCGATCGTCGCCGTTCCGCAGACGGGGCTGGGGACGAGGTCGACCGGCGGCACCGCAGGGTCTTCGTTCGTGAGATGGACCACGACGTCGGCGGTCGACAGACTGCATCCGTAGATGGAAACGCGCGTGTTGGCTGGCGCATCGTAGGCCGACAGGCCGTCTACCGTGAACGCCGCAGGACAGGGCACGTAGTGGAACGCTTCGGACAGCGTCTGGATGTGCTCGCCGTCGATCACCGTCAGGTCGACCGGTCCGACGTTTCCGTTTGGCGGCGTGAGAATGTCGAATCGAAACCCGCGCTCGAGCGCGCCTGGCGCCGGAAGGACGGCCCCGAGCGCCGGTTGGAGGCCGAGGCGGGCGCGGACGTCCTCGGAGAATCCCCGGCCGGTCACGGCGACTTCGGTGCAGCCGTCCACGTAGCCGTAGATCGGCGAAACGAGGACGACATCGAAGGGATTGAGGCCGCAGGCGGCGAGAAATCCCCAGACGCTGGCAGCGGTCATGGCGCCTCCTTGGCCGAAAGACAACATAACTTCGTGGCCCTCATCGACGCTCGGGAACCGGAGCGGACGCCATGAGGCGAGCCAAGGCGTTCAAAGGGTCCTCTCCGTCGTAGATCGAGACCAGCGCCTCGATGAGCGGCAACTCGACGTCGACGGCTCGCGCTTGGGCGACGAGCGCAGTGGCGACCGCGCGCGGACCGGCCGTGCGGTCGCCCGCGGCCAACGCCGTTCCAGCTCTGTAGTTGGGATGGTCTGGCCGACTCTGAACGGCGACGAGGTCTCCGGTGCCCGCGAGTCCATGCAGGGTCGTAGGGTCGCCCCCGCGCGCCGAGATGAAGCGGCTCGCCTCCTCCAGCCCTCGCGCGAGGACGAGGCCGTGCAGGCCAACGCCCGCGCCCTTGAGCGATCCGACGACTCCGATGACGGTCGCGAGGACGGGTACGATGGCGCCGGCCAGCTGGACGCCTACGACGTCGCGGGACGGGTAGACCCGGTACCGAGTGCTGTGCAGCGCGGACACCGTGAGCGCACAAACCTCGTCGAATGCGCTGCCGACGACGCCGGCGCACAGCCCCCCATGGAGGATCTCGTGAACGGGCGCGGGGCCTGCGAGAGCACCGACGCGCACAGCCCCGCTGTTCGCCGTGACGATTTCGGTCAGCAACGCGCCCGTCGCGGGCTCCAGGCCGCGGCCGGCGACGACGACGCGATTGCCGGGCCCGGGGCGGGCGAGGCGCATCGCCTCGGCCGTGAGCGCTGCAGAGGTGGCCACCAACAGGAGGTCGCAGGCTTCGGACACGAGGTGGGGCTCGTTGGTCGACGGCAGAACGTGGGGGGGACGTTCGTCACGGTACCCGAGGTACGGTTCGTTGCCCGCTGCCGCCACCAGCCGCGCGAGCGCTTGCCCCCACGCGCCACCACCGAGAATACCGACCCGCATTGGCGTCGCTATCGCGAACACATCGTCATGACGGCTTCGTCACAGTGCCGTCACATGGGTTGCGCGGTCGAAAGTTAGCGCCGCCGGGCACGGGAGTGGCATGGCCGTCGATACGATGGGCGAGGCGCTGACCGCGCGGCACTCCCGCCAGCGCATGATGGTCGCCGTGCTCGCGACCGCGACGGCCCTGGCCGCCGTGCCGGCCCTTGGCATCTTCGGCCTGCTCGTGGCCCGCGGCGCACCCGCGTTGAGCTGGGAGTTCCTCACTGGCATGCCGCTTCGGGGCATGACCGAGGGCGGCATCTTGCCTGCGATTGCCGGGACGTTCTGGCTTGTTGGCGTGAGCCTCGCCGTGGCCGTCCCCGTGGGCGTCCTGTCGGGCATATTTCTGTCGGAGTACGCGGGTGAGGGCCGTGTCGCACGGAGCGTGGACCTCGCCATCGTCAACCTCGCCGGCGTCCCGAGCATCGTTCATGCCCTGTTCGGTCTCGGCGCCTTTGTGCTCTTCCTGGACCTCAACACGTCCATTCTCGCGGCGGGCATGACGCTCGGCATCATGACGCTGCCAGTGATCATCACGAGTACGAAAGCGAGCATGCAGGGGGTTCCCCACGCGTTCCGGTTGGCGTCCTGGAATCTCGGCGTCACGCGGTGGCAGACGATTCGTCACATCGTCCTGCCCAACGCGATGCCTGGCATTCTTACCGGCGTCATCCTGCAGGTGAGCCGCGCGGCGGGTGAAACGGCGCCCATCCTGTTCACGGGGGCGGCCTTCTACTTGCCGATTCTGCCGCGCAGCGTCGACGACCAGACCATGGCATTGTCGATGCACGTGTTTGCGTTGGTGACGCAGGTGCCTGGCGTGTCCGACGCCTTCAAATACGGCACGGCGCTCGTCCTCGTGGGATTCGTGCTGCTGTTCAACAGCTTCGCGATCGTCCTTCGGTCTCGCCTGCGTCGGAATCGCCGGTGGTGACCCAACCGCGCATCCGCTTCGCGGACCTTTCGCTCGCCTATGCGGGCAAGCCCGCGCTCAAGGGCGTGTCCTTCGACATTCAGCCCAACACGATCCATGCGATCATCGGACCGGCAGGGTCCGGCAAAAGTACGCTGCTGACGTGCATCAACCGATTGAGCGAGCTGTCTGCCCACGCCGTACAAGGCGGACGGGTGGAGTTGGACGGCGAGGACGTCCGGGGCCAGTCGGTCACCGAACTTCGCCGGCGCGTCGCCATGGTCCTGCCATTGCCTGTCGGCCTGCCCATGTCGGTGTACGACAACGTCGCTTTCGCTCCGCGCATGGCCGGGATGCCCAACGGGCCGGAACTCGACCAGCTCGTTCGCAGCTGCCTCGAGCGTTCCGCGCTTTGGGACGAGGTCTGCGACCGACTCGACATGTTGGGCACCCGACTCAGTGGCGGGCAGCAGCAACGACTCACCCTTGCGCGGGCGCTTTCGACGCGGCCCGACGTGTTGTGCCTCGACGAATTCAGCATCGCGATCGATCCCGTCACGACGATGCGCATCGAGGCTGTGCTGACGGAGCTTCGCAGCGAGATGACGATCGTTCTCGTGACGAACCTGCTCGCGCAGGCGCGCCGCATCGCATCGCGTACCGCCTTCCTCTTGGACGGCAGCCTCGTGGAGGAGAACACCACGGACGTCATCTTCGGGGGCGCGGCCGACGCGCGGACCCGCGACTACGTCTCGGGGGTCTTCGGATGAACGCCGTCGACGTCCGCGAACTGAGTTTGTGGTACGGGACTTTTCAGGCCCTCGACCGCGTCTCGATGTCGGTCAAGCTTGGCGAGATCGTCGCGCTGATTGGCCCGTCCGGCTGCGGCAAGAGCACGCTGCTCCGTTGCATGAACCGCATGAACGACATGCCGGGCGTCAGGATCACAGGTGGCCTCGACGTGGGTGGGTACAACGCGCTGTCGCCCCAAACGGACGTGTTGCAGCTGCGGCGCGATGTCGGCATGGTGTTCCAGCGCCCCAACCCCTTGCCGATGTCGGTGCGTGAAAACGTACTGTTCGGCCTCAAGCTGCACGCGCCAGCGACGTCGGCGGCCGACCGGGAGGTGGCCTTGGAGTCGGCCCTCCGCGAGGTTGCGCTTTGGGACCAGGTCAAAGACGCCCTCGACCGGCCCGGCGAGCACTTGTCGCTCGAAGGGCGCCAGAAGCTCTGCATTGCCAGACTGCTGCCGCTCAAGCCCCGGGTGTTGCTCATGGATGAGCCCTGTTCGGCGCTGGACCCCGAAGGCATCGCCGCCGTCGAGGAACTGATGGCGAGGCTGCGCGGCCGGTACACCCTCGTCGTCGTCACCCACAACATGCAGCAGGCGCGGCGCGTCAGCGACACATCGATGTTTCTCTACATGGGGGAGATGGTGGAGATTGCGCCGACGGCGGATCTGTTCACGAGCCCTCGCGACGAGCGCACGAGCCGCTACGTCGAAGGGAGGTTCGGATGATGCGCGACCGGCGCTCCGCGCTTGCCCGTGGGCTCGAACGCGCCATCGAGGCGCTGGTCTACGTCTGTGGCTTCTCGGCCATCCTCTTCAACCTGGCGATCTTCGCGTTCATTGCGAGCGAGGGGTTGGGCTTCCTCGTCACCCACTTCGTCGACATGTGGACGAGCATTGACTGGTCGCCCACGGTTGAGCCGCACCCGGTGTTCGGCATTGGAGCCCTCGTCGTCGGCACGGTGTGGGTGGTCGGCCTGTCGTTGGCTGTGTCCGTTCCCATCGGCATCCTCGCAGCGATCTACTTGGCGGAGTTCGCCTCACCCTCGGTTCGCGAGGTGGCGAAGGTCGTCATCGAGCTGCTCGCCGCCATTCCGAGCGTCGTGTGGGGCTTCATCGGCGTCATGCTCGTCAACCCGCTTCTCCAGTGGATGGGCGCTCCGGTGGGCCTCAATGGTCTGAACGGCGCGCTTCTGCTCGGCCTGATGACGCTCCCCTTGTTGGTCTCCCTGGGAGAGGACGCGCTGCGGAACGTGCCCGACAGCTACCGCCAGGCGGCGCTCGCGATGGGGGCGACGCGCTGGGAAATGGTTCGCTACGTGCTCGTGCCCGCGGCTCGCCGGGGCCTGCTTGTCGCGGTTCTCCTCGGTGTTGGCCGTTGCGTGGGCGAGACGATGGCCGTCCTGATGGCCACGGGCCACAGCGTGCGCATTCCGATTCATCCCTACGACCCGATCCGTACGTTGACGGCGACGATCGCCGCAGAACTCGGCGAAGCGGTCCGCGGCGGCGAGCACTACCAGGCGCTCTTTGCCCTTGGGCTCTTGCTCTTTGGAATCACTTTTGCCGTGAACCTGATCGCTGACGTGACGCTGCGCGGTGAGAAGGTGGGCGGAGCATGAGCGCCCTTGCGATAAGAGCCCGGCGGGAGTCCCTTTGACCGAACGGCCAAGGCACGTCGATCCCGTTTACGAGGCGTCGCTCGAGGAGCTCCGTACCACGCTCGAGGTCATGGGAACCCGAGTCGAGGACATGGCGCGCCGGGCCGTGCGCGCCCTGTTCGAGCACGATCTGGTGCTCGCGCGCGAAGTGATCGAGAGCGACGACGAGATCGACGCGATGGAGGTTCGCTCCGACGCGCATTGCATCCAGATCCTCGCGCGCCACGCGCCGGTCGGCGAAGACTTGCGCCTCGTGACGTGCGCACTCAAGGTCGTCACCGACTTGGAGCGCGTCGGCGATCTGGCGACGAGCATCGCGAAAAGCGTAGCCCAACTGCCGGCGACGATGGAGCCCAACATCGCCTCGGACGTCGAGCGGTTGGCCGACCGCAGCATCGGCGAGTTGCACAAGGCCGTGCAAGCGCTGCGTCAGCGGCAGAGCGAGACGGCGCGCGCGCTGGCCCTGGAAGACGACCTTGTCGACGAGTTGAATCGCCGCGCGTTCGAACGTGTGATTGCGACGGCAGAATCGGACCCCGCGCGCCTGCCTGAGATGTTGGTCCTGGCCGCCGTTTGCCGGCACCTCGAGCGAATTGGCGACCACGCGGTGAACGTCGGCGAAATGGTCGTCTACTTTCTCGAGGGCCGCGTGCTCCGGCACGCCAAAGCCGACGAACGGCTGCGCTGACGGGCCATCAGGCCGACAAGAACGGTTGGGCGCGGGCCGCGTAGTAGATCGCGAGGCGTGGGTCCTCGATGAGGATGTCGTCGCCGTCGGCTGCAAGCGCACGGCTTCGGTGCCAGCGCGCGAATCGCAGGAGTGCGGTGGCCAGCAGGTCGGGGGCCTCGCTTGGCAGGTCGACGTGGCCCATGCCGCGGGCAGCGGAAGCGTCGAGTTCGGCTCGGGCGTGGGCGATCGCAGCCGTCAGCGCGGCCCTGGGGAAGCGTCGGTCGGCCGCTGTGGCCCGCAGGCAACGGAACGGGTCGGTGCTGCCGATGCGCCGGCCGAGCATCTGAATCGCACAGCATGCGGCAAGCGATGTCTCTGTCGCCCACGCGGAGCGCGGCCAGGCATCGACAAGCGCGTTGGCAACAAGGTCGGTGTAGGCGCGGTCGCGTTGGGGGTCCGCCTGCAACCGACCTTCGCGGTCGGAGACGAGCCGGCGACGGGCGAGGTTGTCGGCGCGGCGTTCGACGGCGTCCGTGGACACCGGGCGTCCGGCGACGTCCACAGGGTGACCGAAGTGAACCACCACGGTCGCATCCAGGTCGAACACGCGTCGGACGAACGAAAGGACGGTCCTTGGTGCGGCGGATTCGTCGTCCTCGATGATGAAACGCTGGCGGCCGGCTTCGGCAAGGTGGTCCTGAATCAGGGTGTTGGCTTCGAGGACGAGCGGGTAGGAGAAGGTGACCGGCACCACGTAGACCTCGCGGTCGACGCCGGCCGCGATGGACTCCTGCCACCCCGCGATGGCCGTACCCAAGAGTCCGCGTTTCGTTCGCGTCTCGAGGGCGCCGCTGCGCGAGCGGGTGCCGCCGGGAAAGAAGAGACCATGTTGGCCGCGCGCCGTGGCCCTCGTCGCGTAGTCCTTGAGGAGGTCGAGGTACAACGTGGATTTCTTGGTGCGGTCGACCGTGTAGGCGCCGAGGCGGTGCATCCACCAACCCAGCCAGGGGTTGGAGAAGAGGTTGAGGCCTGCACCGTACAGGAATGGCGGCAGGCCAGCTTGGTGGAGCGCGAGGCCGATGAGCGGGCTGTCCAGGTTGGAAACATGCGTCGGGCATACGACCAGCGTCGCCTCTTGGGCCAATTCGGCGAGCCAAGTTGTGTTGCCTCGGACTGAGAGCCGGTGGTCGGGCCGATCGGGGCGCCACCGCAGATTCGACGACGAAAGCAGCGCGTCGATGGCGCCGGGCGCGAAGCGCGTGACCATCCTGTGCACACGGGGGTCGAAATGGCCGTGAACCTCGTCGGACCAGCGGCGCAGGACGGTGAGGGCTGCGGTGGCGCGGTCGGCCCTGCTGCCGCGCAGGACGGCGGCGGCGAGAGCGTCGATGTCGGGCTCTGGCGGGCGTCCTCGCCGCTCCGCACGGTTTCGCTCGTTCCAAACGGCGTCTTCACACCAATTCGCAAGCTGGGTGTCCGTCGCGGCGTCGAGCCGACGGCGCGCGCGCGCGACGAGGTCGGCCAGGACACGCGGCCGCGGCAACGGCTGCGCCAATGTGTCGCTAGTCATGCCGTGGCTTGAAGGGACGCGCCGTCGTCAGTCTCAACCGCGAGGCCGCCGGCGATCAGGATCTCTGCGCGATCCAGGACGTCGTGTTCGCCGACGCCGAGGGCCACGGCCGCTTCGGCGATTCCGATCGACCCGCCCCGCAGCAGCTTGTGCAGCGCGAGGGCCTCCTCGGGCAGGCCCTCGGGGTCCGGCCCCTGAGCGGTGGCTTGCCGAACCCAGGCTCGAAGCCGCGCGTGAACCGACGCAGGGTGACCCAAGGTCTCCCGCGTGAAGGTGGGGGCGTCTCCAGGATCGCCGCCGGCGAGGCGGATCAGGGCCCCGACATCTCGTTCCGCGAGCGGCGGAAGGGCGATGGGTTCTGCGCCGGACACGCCCGGCCACGGTTTGCTGTCGGTCCCGAGGATGAGGTGTGTGCCCTCTTCTTTCGCCCACGCGGCGGCCTGGTTCGGGTCGGCCGTCACCGCCGCCCAGCGGTCGCTGGCCCCCCGATCGCCGAGCCCCTCGCGGCGGGCGGCTTCCAGGGCCTCCACCGCAAGCGTCCGGCGGCCCGAACCCACCGTGCCGACGAGAACGACGATGCGTGAGCGTCCGTCGGCGACCTCGACGATGGCGCGCCGAATCCGGTCGCGTGCTGCGATCATCCCAAGCACGGGCGAGGACGCGTCCGCCTCCACACTCCGCAAACGTTGGGCGGCCTCCCGCACGGTGGGTCGGCCAGCGGGATTTCGGCTGACGAGGTCGAGTGCAATGGCGTCGAGGCTCCCCGGCAGGTCCGCTCGCCAGACTGAGGGCGGCAACGGAAGCGTGACGTTCGGTAGCCATGCGAGGGCAGCCGGATCGGGAGCGTGGAAGGGGACGCGGCCAGCGAGAGCAGCGTAGAGCAGGGCCCCAAGCGACCAGGCGTCCGCGGCTGGCGTCACCGGGCCTCCCGAGAGGACTTCGGGAGCGCTGAATCCGAGCGTTCCGCGGAAACGCCCGCGCTCGTCAGCAACCCAACCGGCCAAGCCCATGTCCACGAGTACGGCACGGCCCCCCGACGCGACCATGACGTTGGACGGCTTGACGTCGCCATGTACGGTGCCGCGCTCGTGGAGCGCTGCGAGGGTGTCCGCGACATCGGCAGCGGCGGCGGCAGCCGCAGGGATGGGGCGGGTGGCGGCCCAGGCGTCGAAGGGCTCGCCGTCGAGCAACTCGAGCGCGATCCAACTCCCGTCCGGGTCGGCGTCCACAAGGCGCGCCACACCCGGAACGTCGAGTTCGGCGAGCACGCGCGCCTCGTTCACGAGGGTGACCCGGTGTTCCTCGGTGCGCGGCACTTTGAGGGCGACCGCCCCGTCGGGCCCGTGGGCGAGCCAGACTTGGCTTGTCCCGCCGGTCCCGAGGAGCCGCTCCGTTTGGTAGGGTCCGAAGCCGCCGGCCGTCATGTGGCCCTCGGGGGGCGTCTATCCCAGGGACCGCCGCGTCCACCCTCCTGCCAGCAGGGGCGAAGGGGAGGATAGCGGGCGCCGTGGCCGATCCGCTGATCCACGTCGCGCTCCTGAACCCGGAGATCCCCCAGAACGCCGGCAACATCGGTCGGCTGTGCCTCGGGATTGGCGCTCGCCTCCACCTGATTCATCCCCTTGGTTTCTCCCTGGAGGACCGCTACGTCCGCCGTGCGGGTCTCGACTATTGGCGCGACGTCGACAAGGTCGAGCACGTGGACTTCGACGCCTTCGAGCGGTGGGCTGTGGGACGGCGGGTCATCGCGACCTCGTCCCACGGCACGAGGTCGTACGCCGCCGTCCGTTGGGAACCGGGGGACGTCCTACTCTTTGGCTGCGAGACGGTCGGGCTGCCCGCCGCGGTCGCCCGCCGCTATGACGCGGTGTCGATTCCGATGCCGGGACCGATCCGGTCGCTGAACCTCGCAAACGCGGCTGCGGTGGTCGCGTACGCTGCCCTTCGGGACGTCGCGCCGGAGTGGTTCCAGGACCCGTCGCGACCCATGTGACCGGCGGTCAGAAAGTGTCCAGGTGGCGCTGGTCGCTGCCCGACGCCGTGTTTAGCTGCGTTCCCCTGGCCGGGAGGAGGCGCGATGGCGATCGTTCAACTGCAGGGCGTCGTCAAGGAGTACCCCCTCGGCAAACTCGTGGTCAGCGCCCTTCGCGGCATTGACATGACGATCGAGCGAGGGGAGTTCACCGTCATCGCCGGCCCGTCCGGCAGCGGCAAGACCACGTTGCTCAACCTGATTGGGTGTGTGGACGTCGCCACGCGGGGAACCGTCCTTGTCGACGGGCAGGACACCGGACGCCTGTCCGACGCCGACCTCACCCGCCTGCGCCTCCACAAGTTGGGATTCATCTTCCAGAGCTTCAACCTGATCAACGTGCTCGACGTTCACCAGAATGTGGAGTTTCCGCTCCTCCTTTCCGGCACATTGACGCCGGGTGAGCGAGACAAACGCGTCCGCAGCCTCATCGATCGCGTCGGTCTCACCGAGCAACTCATCCAGCGTCCCGCGGAACTCTCAGGTGGTCAACGCCAACGTGTCGCCATCGCGCGCGCCCTGGTCACGAACCCCGCCATCGTCCTGGCCGACGAACCAACCGCCAACCTCGACTCGGGCACAGGCGCCAGCATCATCGAGCTCATGAAGGAGCTCAATCGTACGGAGGGCACCACCTTCATCTTCTCCACGCACGACCACGCCGTCATGTCCCATGCGCGGCGCATCGTGAAGATTCGCGACGGCGCGGTGGAGTCCGAGTGACCCTCGCGCGGCTCATCGTGCGCATCGCGGTGCGCAGCCTGATTGCCCATCGCGTGAAATCGGCCTTCGTGGGCTTGATCCTCGCCGTCGGCACCTTCCTCGTCGCGTTCTTTGGTGCGCTCTTGTCGAGCATCGAGGTCGCCACGGAGTCTGCGATCACCGAGAGCATCGCGGGCCACCTCCAGATCTACGACAAGGATGCGCGCGACCCGCTGGAACTGTTTGGGGGCATGGGGCTGGGATCCCAAGACGTCGGCGAGATTCCCGACTTTGAGGCCGTTCGCGAGGTGGCTGCGGCGATCGACGGCGTCGCTGCCGTGCTGCCAATGGGCGTGACCAATGCGACCATCTTTGGACGCAACGAGATCGACACGGTGCTCGAAACCCTTCGCGAGTCGGTTCGCGACGGCGACGCGGCGCGCCTTGCCGCGGCGACCGCGCGGGCCAAGCGAATCGTGGAGAGCCTGGCGACCGATTCCGCCACGCTTGATGCGATTGGCGAGGCCGGGGAAGTCGAGCAGATGCGGACGGCGCTGTCCGAGGCCACCGCACCGGGCTTCTGGGACGCACTCGATTTGGCGGACCCCGGCGCCGCGATGTCGAAACTCGACTGGCTCGACGCGAACATCGCCCCGATGGCCAACGACGGTCGCCTTTTCTACCTGCGCGTGGTCGGGACCGACCTCGACCTGTATCAGCGGGAATTCGACCGCTTCTACGTGGTGAAGGGCCAGCCGGTCCCGCCTGGCGAGCGCGGCATTCTCATTTCGGACCGCTCGTACGAGGAGTTCGTCAAGAACATCGTCGCGCGCCAGCTCGACGTGCTGCGGCGCGCCGTCGTGGAACGGGGCGAGTCCATCGCCGCGGACCCGCTACTGCAGGACCGGGTCAAGCGCCTGACGAAGCAGTACCGACGGGTGTCCTTCCAACTCGACCCGGAGGGGGCGCGCGTCGTCGCCGACGCGTTGCGTGCGCACCTTGGGTCGACGGAGACCGATTTCGACGCGCTTCTGCGTGCCTTTCTCGCGGTGGACGACGCGACGATCGCGGCTCGACATGCGCTGTTCTACGAGGTGATTGCGCCGCGCATCACGCTCTACGAAATCCCCATCGGTCAGGAGATCCCGTTGCGGGGGTTCTCCAAGTCCGGGTACATCCGAGCGGTGCCTTCGCGGGTCTGGGGCACCTTCGAGACGCGGGGGCTGGAGAAGGCGTCCGTCGAGCAAGGGGTCAACCTGGTCGACCTCGACACCTTCCGCGAGCTTTACGGCAAGATGGGCGCTGCCCAATTGGCCGAACTGAGCGATCTGAAACGCGAGGTTGGCGTCGCAACCGTGTCGCGCGATGACGCGGAGGCTGCGCTCTTCGGGGGTGGACCCGCCGAGCCGGTCGAGGCGGCGGCGGCGCCGACCCAGGCGGCCAAAGAGGTTCCGCTGGTGCTCAACGCCGCTGTCGTGCTTCATGACCGACAGCGGGTACAGGAACTCATGGGGGTCCTGTCCGAGCGACTTGAGGCCGCCAACCTCGGAGTTCAGGTGGTGGACTGGCAGGAGGCCGCGGGTGTCCTCGGCCAGCTCGCCTTCGTCGTCCGCCTCGTTCTCGTGATTTCGCTCGCGATCGCCTTCGGCGTCTCCATGATCATCGTCAACAACGCGATGATGATGGCGACACTGGATCGGGTTCCGGAGATCGGCACGATTCGGGCCGTCGGCGGACAGCGTGGCATCGTCGTCGCCATCGTTGTCCTGGAAACGGTGCTGTTGGCCCTGATGGCGGGGCTCCTCGGCGCGGGTTTGGCGGTCTTGGCGATTTGGAAGCTCGGTGAAGTCGGCATCCCTGCTGTGATGGACGCGCTCGTCTTTCTCTTTTCCGGCGATCGGCTCTACCCGGTCATCGATGCCCAACACGTCGGGTTCAGCATGGCGGTCGTGCTCGTCGTGGCGGTGCTTTCGACGCTCTACCCCGCCGTTCTCGCGGCCCGGGTCCCCCCGGTCGTCGCCATGCGCGGAAAGGACTGACCATGCGCGTGCTCGTCCACATCGCGTTGCGCAACCTGTTCCAGGCCCGCCGTCGGACGGCCTTGCTCGGTTCCGCGATCGCGCTGGTATCGGCTTCGCTCATCCTCCTGTTGTCGATTGCCCACGGCATCGAAGACAGCCTGGTCACGAGCGCGACGACCCTGTCCGCGGGCCACGTGAACGTGGGCGGCTTCTACAAGACCACGGCGACGGATGCCGCGCCGCTGATCACGGACAAGGCAAAGCTGCGCCAGATCGTCATGGACAACGTGCCTGGCGTCGAAGGCATCATCGAGCGCCATCGCGGTTGGGGCAAGGTCCTGAGCCCGTTTGGGACCATCCAGTCGGGGCTCCAGGGCGTCGACATCTCCACGGAGAAGCGCTTCCTCGAACGGATTCAGTTGGCGAAGGAGAGCGACTACGTCGAAGGGGGCCGCGACGAGGTCGTCGGCGACCCGTCCAAGCTCGCGCAACCGCGCACCGTGATGATGTTCGCGGCCAACGCGCGCAAACTTGGCGTTCGCGTCGGCGACGAAGTCACGATTCAAATCGAGTTGCTTGGCGGGGCTACGAACACGCTCGATGCCACACTCGTCGCCGTCGCCAGAGACGTCGGGATGTTGTCGAGCTTCGCGGTGTTGTTGCCCACACAGGACGTCCTGGAATTGTACCGAATTCGGCCCGAAACGACCGGCGCTTTGTGGGTCTACCTGGATGACATCGACCGGGCGGAGGCCGTGCGCGCCGACTTGGCCAAGGTGTTCGAAGCCGAGGGCTACCGCGTGATGGACCACGTGGCGGCGCCCTTCTTTTTCAAGTTCGACACGGTCATGGGTGAGGACTGGACGGGCCAGAGCATCGATCTGACGACCTGGGAAGACGAGGTGTCCTTCCTCACTTGGGTTTTGACCGCCTTCAATGCGGTCAGTTGGTCGCTCGTCACCGTGTTGGTCGGCATCATCGCTGTCGGCATCATGAACACGCTCTACACGTCGGTTCGCGAACGCACGCGCGAGATCGGGACCATGCGGGCCATCGGGATGACGCGTTGGCAGGTGCTTGGGCTCGTTTTGCTCGAGGCCGGGCTGCTCGGCCTCGGTGCAACGGCACTTGGTACGGTGGCCGGCGCGGCCATCGCCACTGGCATCGACTTGTTGAACCTGCCCGTGCCCATCCTCGCCGTCCAGGCCATCCTTCTCGCCGATACGCTGCACCTCAAGGTGGTGCCGAGCAACCTCGTCGCCGGGGTGGTGGCCCTTTCCACATTCACCGCCTTGGCCGCCCTTTGGCCGGCTTGGCAGGCAGCCTCCATGCGGCCCGTTTCGGCGATGTCCCATATCGAATAGGAGATCCTATGCTTGCCACGCTTCTTGCGACCCTGGCGATGGCGGCGCCCGACGCAGCCGCGATGGTCGCCATGCTCAAGACGGTGGACGACCGAGCCATGAACAACGGCGACTACCGGTCGACGTTCTTCCTGGAACAGCGCGAAGCTGGCAAGAGCGACTTGGTCTATGAAGGGGAGGTCCTTCGACGCGACGTCGACGACAAGCTCGTGATCATGTTCAACCGGCCCCAGTCGGAAGCGGGGAAGGGCTACCTCCGCATCGACGACAACCTGTTCTTCTACGACCCCACCATCGGGCGTTGGGAGCGGCGAACCGAGCGCGAGCGCATCGGCGGGACGGATTCCAACCGTGAGGACTTCGACCAAAGCCGTTTGCACGAGGAGTACACGCCGTCCTTCATCGCCGAGGAGGCGCTCGGCGCGTTCAAGACGGTCCGCTTGAAGCTTACGCAGAAAGAAGGGGAAGACGTCGCGTACCCGACGGTCGAGATGTGGATCGATCAGGCGGCTGGCAACGTCCTGAAACGGCAGGATTTTGCGCTCAGCGGCCGATTGCTGCGCACGACCTACTACCCGAAGTACAGCAAGCAATTTTCGGCGTCGAAAGCGGGCGATGTGTGGATTGCCACCGAGATTCGCATCTTCGATGAGCTTCAGAAGGGCAACAGCACGACGGTGGTGGTACGGACGACCGACCTCAGCCCTCTTGGCGACGAGATGTTCACGAAGGCGTGGCTCGAGGCCAAGAGCCGATGAACGTCGCTTGGTGGGCCGCGATGGCGATGGCGTCGGAGTCGGAGACGGCGCCGCCGGCGGAGGGCGCCCCTACGGAGGCCGAGCGCGAGGCCGACCTGTTCGGCGCCCCGCCAACCGAGGCCCCTGCGGTGGACGGTCTTCCACCCGAGGCGCCGACGAGCGAGGCGGCGGGGTTGCCCTTCGGCGAGGCGCCTGCGTCCGACGCCATCGAACGTGCGCTTTCAGCGGCGGACGGACGCCTCGCCTGGGGTGGCCGCGTTTGGTGGCGCCTCTCCACGACGGTCCCTGAGACGGGCGACGGTCCGGAGGACCTCGCGTTGGACGCGCCCGGCCTCATCGACCTGTTTGCCGATGCGCGGCCAAACGACGTCGTCCGAGCCTACGTCCGCGGTCGCGTGACCCACGATTTCACGCTGTCCGAGGGGGACATCGATCCCTTCACCTTGGAGCCCGTCCAACCCACACAAGTGGGCCTCGACCAGGCCTGGTTGAAGTTCAACGTGGGTCCGCGGGCCTTCGTGACCGCAGGGCGGCAACGCCTCCAATGGGGCGTGGGCCGGTTCTGGAATCCCACGGACTTCGTCAATCAAGCCGTTCTCGACCCACTGGCCGTCGATGACCTACGCGTCGGCGTCGACGCACTCAAGCTCCATGTGCCTGCTGGCAAGGCCAACTTCATCGCCGTCGGCATGTTGGGTTCGGCCGCTGACGTGTCCGAGGTAGGCGCTGCCGTGCGATCCGAGGTGGTATTTGGCCGAACCGAGTGGACCACCAGTCTGGCGGCGCGCAAGGGCCTGCCGTATCGGGCCGGAATGGACATCTCGTCGGGTGTTTCCGTGCTCGACCTGCGGGTCGAGGGCGCGCTCACGAGTGGGCCTGACGTTCACGGCTGGGAGGGCACCTTTGATCTGGCGGAGGCGAAGTTCCCGTCAGAGGTCGATCGTGCATGGTGGCCCGTTCCGCAAGTGACGGCCGCCCTGGAAACGACCTTTGCGACGGGGGACGAGGACCGCGTCACGGTCGGAGTCGAGGGTTTCTACAACGGATTGGGGACGTCGGACCCAGGTTTGTACCCCTGGTTGATCGCAGTGGGCGAATTCACGCCGTTCTACCTCGGTGAATGGTATGCCGGAGCGTATGCGGTGCTCCCGTGCCCGGGACGGTGTGACGACAGTACGTTCACGGTGTCCGCTGTCTCCAATTTGTCGGACCAGACAGCCATCGCCCGCTTCGACGCGAGGGGAACGGTGCTGACCTGGTTGGCTCTCGACGGCTGGGTGATGGGCCACGTCGGTCCAGCTGGCGGCGAGTTCCGTTTCGCGATCGATGTGCCGCCTGTGGTTGGGGTCGAAGGACTCGAAGAGGGTGTGCAAATCGACGCTCCGCTCGTGTCCGCAGGCGTCGGTGCTCAGGTGCGATTCTGAGGCCTGTGGCCTTTCTGGATCGCGATGGGACCCTGGTGGAGGAGCGCGGCTACCTGCGCTCGATCGACGACCTCGTCCTCCTTCCGCGCGCCGGTGCGGCCGTACGCTGGCTCAACGAGCGGGGTGTTGCGGCCGTCTTGACGACGAATCAGTCTGGCGCGGCGCGGGGATTCTATGCGTCATCGCACATCGACGCGCTCCACGCGCGTCTTGTGGCCTTGTTGGCGCAGGAAGGGGCCCACTTGGACGACGTGCGGGTGTGCCGGCACCTGCCGCCGGAAGAAGGCGGCGTCGTGTCGCCGTTCAACGTGAGCTGCAGGTGCCGAAAGCCGGGGCCTGGCCTCGTGGAGGACGCGGTCGCTGCGTTGGATTTGGACTTGTCGCGCGCTTTCGTCGTCGGCGACAAGCCTGCGGACGTTGGGCTCGGGGTTGGACTTGGCTTGCCGGTAGCGCTCGTGCTCACGGGCTATGGGAAAACGACGGCCCGTGTGGGCGCAAGTGTCGTGGTCGACGACGTCTTGGACGCCGTGATGTGGGGCGCCGCGTGAATTGGGACCTCGGAATCGGAACGCTGACCCCAGGCGCCGACGGGACCCACATGGAGCGTGCCCTGAGGCGCGTGGCCGACCGCGTCGAACTCGTCCACGAGGACCGGCCCCGAGGCAACCTTGGCGGCGCGGCCTGGGCCCTACGGCAGAGCCGGCATTGGGAACCCGGGACGCGGACGATTTGCGTACACGACGCCGGACTGGCCATGCGGACGGCGCCGCTGCTGCGCAACACGTCGCGCGGGGCGCTCCCGGTGGCCTACACGGCCGCCGGACCGCTGAGCCTCGTCGAAGCTGCAGCGCTTGGCCACCGAGAGGCCGTCAAGGGAGCCCTGGACCGGGTGGACGTCCTGTGGGGTGGGCAGGTGGTCGAGGTGGGCGGGTGGGAAGAGCCCGCCGCCGACCTGCCCCTGGTGAAGTGGGCCGCGCCGTGGCCGGACGACGACGGCGCCGACCTCGGTCGCATCGCTTGGGACGCGGACGGGCGAATTTGTGGGATGGTGGGAGCAGGAGGCAGCCCCGTCGTCCGGGAGGCGTCCACGGCCAAGTACGCTGACCTGGGGTCCTTCGTCGCGGATGCGCGATGGCTCAGGGAAGATGCGCCCCTCTTCGGCGACATCCACCGAGACGCGTTGTGGCCGTGGTTGTCCGCGGGCTCCCTACAGGCGGGGGTGCGGGTTGCGACGGGGCCCTGGCCGTGGTGGGCCTTCCGCCGCGCGAGCGCGTGGCTGCGCCACTCCGTGGCCCTTGGCGGTCCGCAGGGCGCCCGTTGGCGCGCGCTGTTGCAGGTCGAGGAGCCTCTGGTGGATTGCGTCCTTGGGGGAGTCCACATCGGTGCCGGCAAGGGGCCGACGTTTGAGGAGGTCGCAAACGGCGTCCGAGTGGGGGGCGTGTTCGTGAAGGGGTCGTTGTTGGGGCGGTGCCGCCTCGATGCCGGGAGTTCGGTCGTCGACAGCTGGCTCGGCGACGTCACGGGCCAGGTCTCCGCGTCGCGCAGCCGTCTGTTGGAGGTCGATGGGGGGATGTACACGGACGTCGTGGTTCACGGACCGTGACGGGGTCCGTACTCGACGCGGTAGCGGAGGCCCGCGCGGCCGGCCTCCTGCGGTTTGTCGATTCGGGACCGGCTTGGGCGTGGGACGGCGACGTGGGCGTCGCTTGTTCGGGCCCGCACAAGGACCGAGCCCACATTGCCGTCGGGTCGGCCTGGATCGACCAGTTCGGCTGGCCGCCGTCGCGGGGCCACGAGGTGGGCGAGCCCCCCGTTCCGATGTCGGTCGACGACGCCGCACTGGCCCTGGCCGAATGGCACCCCCAAAATGACCCCTGGCGGGTGTCCTGGGCAAGCGCACTCGCGTTCTTGCCCGAGGCGCCGCCGACGGACCCCAGACGGATGTGGGGGTGGTTGCGAGGGCGCTTCGCGATGGGTGACACCGCGGTCGAATTGGCCTCCAAGACGGCCCATCTCGATGCCGACGCCTTTGGTGGCCGCGTCCTGCGCGTGGCGCATGGCGACTTGGCGAACGGGCGGCCCTTCCTCCTGCCATGTGGCCCCGTTGCCGACGGGCTCACGATTCCGGCCTGGCTCGACTTCGTTTGCGAGCGGGGTTGGCGGCGGGTGGGCATCGCGGGCTCGGCCGCGACAGGAAAGACGACGCTTGCGCGCAAGCTCGCCGATGCCTGGCGAGCCCGAGGCGTCCCCGCACGGACGGTTTCCGCCGATACGATGACCTGGCCCGCCCGCTTTCGGTACGACGTCGTCCGTGGCGTCCGTCGCCCTCGGGTTTGGGGACCCGGCCTGTACGACGACGGTTCCTTGGCGCAGTCGATCGACGAGGTCCCGGCCGAAGAAGCGCTCGCGGTCGAAGGGTGCTTTGTGGGCTTGGACCCGAGGGTGAGGGGGCGCCTGGACGCCGTCGTCGTCGCCGTTCGTGACGATATCGGTCGCGTCGTTGCCCGCGCCCGTCGGGATGCGGCTCGTCCCTTGGATATCGTCACCGACTGTGCGGCGAAGGTGTTTCACGAGGACTGGGACGGCATTGCACCCCTGCTCGCCGGCGCTGACGCCGTCGTGGTCGTCAACGACTGAATGCGGGGGGCGCCCGTCCGATGTTAGCACATGTGTCCGCCGGAGCCCTCCATGGTTCGCCTCGTCCCCCTCCTCGCCCTCTTCGCTTGTGCGGCCAAAACTGAGGCGGTCGAGGAAGCGACGTCCGACCCGAGCCGTGTCATCTCCCGGTCCGTGGATTCCGAGGGGCTGATCACCCAGCAGGTCGACTTCGACGGCGACGGCAAGGCCGAGGTCACGAACTACTTTCGCGACCGCAGCGAGGCGGCCGACCTCATCGTCCGCAAGGATCTCGATCTCAACCGCGATGCTCGGGTCGACGTCGTTTCATACTTCGACGAATCCGGCGAACTCCAACGTGAGGAGATGGACTCGGACTTCGACGGGCGATTCGACGCCGCGGACCACTACCAGGGCGGTGTTCGCGTCTTGAGCGAGTACGACACGGACTTTGACGGTCGGCCCAACGTCTTCAAGTACTACACGGCCAACGAACAAGGCCGTCCCGTTCTCAATCGCAAAGAGCGAGACACCGACGGCGACGGCAAGATCGACGTTTGGGAGCGCTTCGCGCCCACCGGTGAGGTCATCCGGACGGCTCGCGACACTGACGGCGACGGCAAGATGGACGTGCGCGAAGACTGACGCGCTCGCACGCGGTTAGGCCGGAATGGCGTGGAGGGGGATGTGGGACGGGGCCGGTTGATCCTCGTCGATGACGAACCCGTCATCCTCAACCTCTTGCGCTCTGTCCTCGAAGGCGACGCGTTCGAGGTGGTGGCGTGCCCCGACGGGACCACGGCAACGGCGGCACTGGCCAACGGATGTGACGTCCTACTGACGGACAAGAACCTGCCGGACATCAACGGTCTGGAACTCGTCCGCCGCGCCCGCGCGTTGTGGCCGGACTGCGAGTGCCTGATCATCACGGGCTTTGCGAGTTTGGACACGGCGTTGGCCGCGATGGAATTGGACGTCTTTGACTACATCGTCAAACCGCCAAAGGACATCTTCGACGTCCGGCGAAAGGTGAAACAGGCGCTGGACAAAGTCCACATGCGGCGGGAGAACGTTGCGCTCCTTGCGAGCCTGGAGGCACGCAACCAAGAGCTCGAAGCGACCATGGCCGAGTTGAGAGACACGCAGGCCGAGCTCGTTCAGTCCGAGAAGCTCGCGGGTATCGGCACGTTGGCGGCGGGCATCGCCCACGAGGTGGCGAGCCCTCTTTTCGGCGTCCTTGGCCTCGCCGAGGCCATCGTTGACGAAGAGGATCCGGAACTCGCTCGAGGGTACGCGAGGGAAATCATCGACTACGCCAAGGCGATTCGCGAAATTGTCACCCAGCTGAGCGGATATTCCCGTTCAGCCGTCAACGATGGCGTGACCACGGTCGAGCTGGTCCGCGTCGCGGAGGACGCCGTGAGGCTCGTCGCGCGCAGCCTGGGGTTCGACCCTGCGCGGGTCAGCGTCGATGGTCCCTCCGACCTGACGGTGTTTGCGCGCCAAAATGAACTCGGACAGGTGTTCGTCAACCTGGTCAAGAACGCGATTGAAGCGGTTCTCGAGGCCGAGGGGAACGACGGCGACGACGGTCGCGGCGTGCGACTTCGGCTTGGCCGGAACGAGCGCGAAGTGTGGGCCGAGGTGGCGGACGATGGACCGGGCATCGAGCCCGACCGCATCAAGTCGATCTTCGATCCGTTCTTCACGACGAAGCCTCCAGGCCGGGGCACGGGCCTTGGACTCAACATCGTGTACCGCATCGTGACCAAGTACAGGGGCAGCGTGTCGGTCGATTCTCGCCCTGGGGAGGGGGCGTCCTTCCTCATCCGACTGCCCCGCGAGGTGGCGGGGCTCTCGTGACGGATCGGGGGCGCCGTTGCGCCTCTGGCTGAGGCTCGTGCTGATCCTTGCGGCCGTCTCCGTCAGCGCGCTGTTGCTCATGGGGTGGGCAGCGATGCGCGTTGCGACGACCCGCGCGGTCCAGACCAGCCAAGACCGTCTGATCCGCGAGTCCGAGTTCGATGCGGACGCAACAGCGGCGTGGCTAGAAGGCCAGCTTTCCGCCCTTCAGGGTTGGCGGGTCGCCTTTCGCGAGTCCTTGGCAGACCTGACGCCAGAGATGCAGATCGGCCTGCTGCGGGCGGTTCATCGTGGGATGGACCAGGCCGTGACGGTCGCTTTGGTCGACGCGCAGGGTCAGCCAGTGGTCCCGCCTGTGTACCTGGCCGAGGGCGGGCCGCGCCGGGGCGCGGGGTCGGCGGCCCGGGCGTCGTTGGCCCTTTCCCATGCGCCCATCGTCGAAGCCCTTGAAAAGGGCGGGGCATTGGGGTCGCCATGGCGCGCGGACGGGGCCGGCCAGGCGTCCGTGTGCCTCGCGGTGCGGGCCGCCGAGGTTCCGCCCCTTGTCCTCGTCGTGGATATCGATCTGAGCATCCTTTCGGACCTCGAGCGATCCAACCGGTCGGAACACGCCGTCGCGGTGCTGGACGGAGAGGGGCGCGCGGTCACGGGACAAGGGCATCCGTTGGTGCGCCCTGACCTGTTGACGTCGCTCCTCGGTAGCGAAGCGTCCTTCGCGCTGCACCTCGAAGAAGGGGACGTCTACGGCGCCATCCATCGAATTCGTGGCTCGGACTGGCAGCTGGTCGTCGTCGAATCCGACAAAGAGGCGCTTCGGACGGCCGATGAGATTCGCGACCGGATGGCGTCCATCGTCGTCTTCGTCGTGGCGTTGGCGGTGCTGCTCGGGGCCATTGCTGCGCGGTCGGTGTCCGACCCGCTTGCGGCGTTGCGCACGGCGGCGCTGCGGGTAGCCGACGGCGCCTATGGCGACCGCGTCAACCTCGACCGCAACGACGAGATCGGCGAATTGGCAAGGGCCTTCGACCTCATGTCCGGCCGCCTGCACCACAACCGCGAGGAGATCGAAGCGCAGCGCTTAGAGATCGAGGCCTTCAACAGGGAGCTCGTGGCGCGGGTGGATGAGCGGACGGCGCAATTGCGGGCTGCGCAGGCGGAGCTCGTTCGGTCGAGCCAGCTCGCCGCGGTCGCCGAGTTGGGGGGAGGGCTCGCGCATGAATTGAACAACCCGCTCACGGCCGTCTTGGGCCTCCTACAAGTCGCGCGAACGCGGGCCGACGATGCGTCGCGGCCCCTTCTCGACGCGGCCGAGGCGGAAGGCCAGCGCTGTCGCGCTGTGGTCGAGACGATGTTGCGGATGGGGGCGCCCGAGGCCTCGGGGCCTTCGGGTACCGTGGTAGACTTGCGGCAGGTGGCTGCGGAGGTCGCAATGGCGTTGGCCGGCCCGTGGCGCCAGCAGGGGGTCGAACTCGGCCCTCCCGACGAGGGTCCCGGCTTGCCGATCGTGGTCGATCGAAGCGTTCTGCAGCGGGTCCTGATCCAAGCCCTTGGTTCTGTCCGCGCAAGTGCTGCCCCCGGTGCACACGTCGGGTTGAGGGCCGGCAAGACCGGCGCGGCCATCTGGCTCGAGGCGCGCGTATCGGCCGTGCGCACCGATGGTGGATCGGCGCGGGATGACGCGACCGCGGCCTCCATGGGCCGATGGGTCGCCAGGCAAACGTTGGACCCGCTTGGCGCCCGCTTGCTCGACTTTCCCGATGGCTTGCGGCTGGAGTTCCCGTGTTGATCGGGCGGCGGGGCTTTGCCCTTGGCGGCGTGGGTCTCGCCATCGGGGCGGTCTGGTGGACGTGGGGACGGCGCTCTCGCGCTGTCGAGGTCGTCGTCCTCGAGCGATTCGGCGACGTGCGTGTGGGCCGCGCTGATGGGGAGACGTCGGCCAAGGCAGGCGACGTGTTGTATGTCACCGACCGCGTGCGGACGGGCGATGGCGGACGTGCCATTCTCGCGGTCGGTGGGCGCAGCCGCATTGCGGTCGCGCCGTCATCGGATCTCGTTGTCGCCGGCGTCGGTGCGGACGGCGTTCGGGTGACGCTGGAGGGCGGACGCATCGAGGCCACGATCTTCCCCGAAGACGGCCCCGTCCGCGTCGGCGCCCGCGAGCAGGAATTTGTCGCCACGCGCGCGGACTTTGCCATTGGCGTCGACGGCAGCACGGTCATGGCGCGGACGACGTCGGGTTCGCTCGAGGTGCTTGGTGCCGACATTGCCGCGCTCAGCGAAGGCACAGAGGCGACGTTCACGGACCGTGCGAGCCGCGTCGGTCCCGTTCCGGAAGAGTTGCTGCTCGACGTCCCCTGGCCCGACGGCACGCCGACGCGGGCCGCGACGACCAGACTGCAGGGCACAACGACGCCGGGGTGTCGCCTCAAGATCCGCGGGCCCTTCCCTGGCGAGTTGACGGCCCGTGCGGGGGCCGACGGGTCGTTTGATGTCGAGGTCCCGTTGGTCGAGGGCGCCAATCGCGTGACCATCGTGGCCGTCGACGCACTTGGCCGCGAGCGGATTGTCGAGGGCGTCGTTGGCCAGCGGGACACCACGGGGCCAGCCTTCAGCGGCGGCGCCGTGTACCGCGAATGATCTTTGCGGCCTTCACGAGCTCGGCCACGGCGGGACTTCTGGCCATCGCGGTGGACGGGCGCCCCGAGGTCGGCCGTGCGGTCCGCGTAAATGTCGTTGGGGCCGATTCGGGCCCCGTCGCGCTCGCGGGCACGGGCCTGGTGCCCATCGAGCTTGGCAGGAGCTGGTGGTGGACGCCGCCGCGCGCCGGGTCGGTCGACCTCGTTGCGACGCAGGGGACGGTCAAGGAAGTCCGCAACGTCGACGTCCAAAAGCCGGCAACCTCGCGCATTTCGGCCGGCCCCTGGCGGGCGAACGTCTCGGTCGGGACGTTGGACCTTCAGGTGGACGCCGTCGCCGTCTCGGCCGATGGCGCGACCGCGTCTCGGTCGGATGACGACGTCACGCTCCGTTGGACGCCAGGAGGGGCACCTCGCCTCGTGCCCGTGGCGTTGTGGGCCGACGGCGACGTCGCCCCAGCCCTGCGGGTCGTGCGGCTCGAGGCCGATGTGGCCATGCCCTACGACGTGGAAGCGGGCGCCACGCTCACGCTGAGCGTCGGCGGGCGCGCCTACGGGCCGTTTGTCGCCGATGCGGCGGGCCACATCGACGCGCGCGTCGTCCAAGGTCCCGGGGAGCGCGTCGCCGACGCCGTCTTCCGCGATCGGCTCGGCAACGAGACCCGCACCACGTTGCCGCTTGCGGGCGAGGCGGCCCCCTTGATCTGGGTGGTCCCACCTCGCGCGCCGGATGGGGCCGGGTGGGTGGGTGCGTGGGGCCCCACCGGGGACCCGTTGGGCAAGGTGGCGTGTACGGTGGATGGGCAGGCGGTTGTGTCCGTTGCCGTGGCGCCGGGGACCTGGCGGTTGGACGGGGTGTCGGTCGGGCAGGTCGTCGTCTGTGAGTCCGGGGCGGGTCGAACGACGCGCTCGTTGCCTGGCCCCAAGGGCGTGGCGGACCGCGTCGTCGTCCGTTCTTGGCCGGAGACCGTCCGCGCGGACTTTCCGACCTCCGACCTCCGGGTTGCCGTCGAAACCGTGGATGGGGAGCGCCTGCCGGCCACGGGCCTCACTGTGGGCGCGCGCCATGGCTCGGTGCGCGTCGAAGAGGTCGGTGGCGACGTTTTGCGGGCGGTCTACCTTGGTGCGGAGGCCATCGACGACGGCGCCGACTGGATTGAAGCCCAGTGGTGGGCGCCGCCCTCCGATGGGCCGGCGGTGGCTGTGGAAGTCGGCGGCGTGGTGTCAGCGGACGGAGGCGTGGACGCCTGGGCGCGGGCGCTCGACGAGCGCGGCCATCCCGTTCCCCACGTGCGCCTCCGTCTCGGCGCTCCCGGCGAGGAAGTCGACGTCATCACGGACGCGACGGGGGTCGCCCGCGCCAGAATGCCCCTTGGTGTGGGGCAAGTTGGCGTGGTCGGTGTCCGGTGGGGTGACCATGTGGACGAGTGCGTGATTGGTCCGGGCACGGAGCGTCCGCTGGTGCCCGACCGAAGCGCAGCCATTTCGATCGTGCTTGCCGCCGGTTCCGCCGTGGCCATCGTGCTCGACGTCGAGCCCCGAGTCGTCGCGGATGGCCCGTCCGACGTCGCCCGCCTACGGATCGCCGTGCGCGATGTCGCGGGGGGCGGCGCGGAGGAGGCGCCGATCGTCACGGCGTCGGAGGGGCTGCTTGGCGAACTCGAGCGCAAGGCGGCTGGGTCCTGGACCACGACCTGGCGCGCGGACCGTCGTGGGCGCGCCCGCAAGGTGGAAATCACGGCCGAAGTCGGCGGGGTCACGGCGGCCACGACCCTGGACGTCGAGCCGGGGGCGAGGCGTGGCGGCCTCGGCCTGTGGGCCGGTGGCATCTCGAACTTTGGCCGGGTGGCCTCGCCCACGGGCGGGTTGGACCTCGACATCCACCTCCGGTCGGTGGCCGAGGGCCTGTCGCTGCGCGTCGGTGGCGCGGTTTGGCGAGCGACGGCGGATGTGGACATCGGCGCCGGGGCCGCGGCGGACTTGTCCTCGGTCTTGTGGCCCATGCACGTCGCGGGCCTGTTGCGCAGGGACCGGCGAGGCGTCGGCCTCTACCTTGGCGTCGGTGGCGCGCTTGCGCCCGAAGTTTCCCGGATGGCCATCGGCAACGACGTCGTCGGCAGAGGCCTGACCACTCGCGCAGGCCCCCTTGCACTTGGCGGGGCTGCCTGGCGCCTCGGTCCCTCTGGCGAGGTGTTCGGAGAGGTGCGGGCTTCGTGGTTGCTCGCGTCGCCCGAGGTCGGGTTTACTGGGAATGTCGGCGGTGTCGCGGTCGGGGCCGGCTACAAGGTATTGTACTGACATGGCAACCGCGCTCACGACATGGTTCGCCTGCACGTGGACGGTGGCGGAACCGCGCATCGAGACGGTGACGCCGGGGTTCGGCTGGACCGGCGAAGCCACGGAGGTCACGGTGGTGGGCGAGCACCTCGTCCCGGCCGTTCGCGTCGAAGGCGGCGGCGGTGGGGTGGATGTCGACGACGCGTTCGAACTTTGGTTGGCCGACGCCGAAGGCGGCCTACATGCGCTGTCCGACGTCGTTGCCGAGGACGTGGACCGAGTGATTGGCGTCGTCCCCGAGGGGTTGCCCCCGGGTCTCTACGGCCTCGTGCTCGGGACGCCGATGGGTGCGGAGGCCAATCTGGATTCCGCGTTCGAGGTCACGGCCACCCGGGCAGACCACTTTGGCGTCGACGGTGGGCCGACCTTCGTCGTCGGCGACCTTGGCCAGATCGACGTCGACATCCGCACGCCGGACGGACAGCGCCTGCTCGAGTCCCGGCGCGTCGCGTTGCGGTTGGACGTCGAGGAAGGGGACGCGGCCCCGGAGTTCACGTCGGGCCTCATCGAGGCGGAAGTCGATGGGGACGGCTTGGGTGCCACCGGTGACCTTGGCGACGACGGCCACGCCCTGGTGGCGATGCGATCCGACATCCCCATGCGCCTGACGCTGAAGGTGTCGGATGAGGCGGGGACCCTTCCGACGGAAACGCTCGTCGTCGAGTTCGTTCCCGCCACCGTGGCCTCCGTCGACGTGGCGCTCCCGAGCGATCCCTTCGTCGCGGTCGCTGGAGAACCTTTCGACGTCGTACTTACCCCACTGGACGCGCTTGGAAACGTGATCGACGAGGTCGCCGTCGAGTTCTTCCTGCAGTCCACGTGCCCCGGCTACACGGAAGAGTTCGAGATCATCGGGCCGACGACCGCAACGGTCGTGCTCGAGGTGAGCACGGGCACCGCGCGGTGTCCTCAAGAGGCCCTTCTCGTGGCGCTTGGCCCCGATGGCGGGTCGCTTCCCTTCGACGTCGCTGGCGGCCCGCTCGCAGAATTCCTCGTGGATGCGGGCCCGTCGGTCATCACGGCGGGGTCCGACCTGAGCGTGGCCGTGGCGCCTGCCGACGCCTTTGGCAACGTGGTCCCGTACTTGGGCGAACTTAGCTTTGACGACGGTGGAGGGGGCCTCGGCCCGGCCGTTTGTGCGTTGCTTGGCAGCGGCGTGAGCAACTGCGACGTCCCGGCCTTTCGTGCGGACCCCGCGGTGTTCGTGACAGTGACGGGAGACGGGGATGTGACGGGGACGGGAGGCCCCGTCGGCGTCCTTCCCAACCCTGAGGTGGCCGAAGTGGCCATCGAGGCGCCCATCGAAGGGGTTGCGGGCGAGGCCTTCGAGTTGGTCGTGCGCGCCACGGATGCCTATGGCAACGCCCTTTCCACGGGCGCCTTGGACGCCGCCGTCACCATCGACGGCGCAGCCGACGCGTGTACTGGCATCGGCGCGGACCTCGCTGGTGGCTGGATTGTCCAGTGTGTGTGGACGGTGTCCGGCGAAGACATCCCGATCGCGGCCACGGTGGACGGCGTGGCCTCACCCACGGTCGTGATCGACCTCGCCCATGGACCGCTTGCGGACATTGTGGTGACCGCTCCTCCCGTTGCGGTGGCCGGGACCGAATTGGTGGTGACGCTGGCCGCCTTCGACGCCTACGGAAACCCGACGGGCGCCCTGCTCGACCCTGTGGTCGATTTGGCCGACGACGCCGGTTCGATGTTGGCGAGCAGCGTGTCTCTCGACGGCGAGGGTCTCGCGGTCACCGACGTGGTCTTTACGCAGGCCACCCTCACGCGCATCGTGGCGTCTCAGGGCGGGGTCGGCTTCGGTGAGAGCGGCGACATCGATGTGGTCGCCGGGCCCGCCACCGCGCTTTCGTTGGACGTCGAAGCGCCTTGGGCCTGGACCGGCACCTCTGTGGTCGTGCGTGTCGAAATCGTGGACGCGTTCGGGAATCGGACGAAGGACAGCGCCGGCGATGGAGTCGTCACGAGCCCAGGCGCAGGCGCGACCGGCTTCGCTGTGGTCAACGGCGTCGGCGCCGCGGACCTGGAGTGGATCGAGACGGGTCGCGCCGTGATCGTGGAGGCGAGTGTTGGAACGTGGACGGGGGTGTCGGAGCCCATCGACGTCGTCAGTGACTGCGGGGTGGCAGGTCCTTTGCCCGACATGCACTTCGGCGGCGTTGCCCACGGCATCGCTTGCTTGATGGGGCCGACGGCGTCGATCTTCGCGGATCTTGGCGACTCGCTTCCCGGCCTCGTTTCGATCGACCGCTGGTCGGTCGCGCTTGGCGACGCACCGGCGGTGGTGTCGGCCTCGCCCGAGGTGGAGGTCGTGACCGATTCCGTCGGCGTCTACTCGGTTCTTGGCCTCGCCTCGGACCCGAGCGGGTGTGGGGCCCAAGTCGAAGCTGTCGCGTACGTGGGCCTCGATGACGGGTCGGTGACCGGACCCATCCCGGTAGGCGTGGCTGACGACGAAGTCTCGCTTGGCGACGTCACGACCGTGACCATCGATGGTGCGACGGATTGCGCGGGGGATTCCGCTGTCGGCGCGGCGGTGTTGCTTCGGGTCGATCGCGGGGCACTAGTCGGGACGGCCCCAACTGGAAGTGGCCTGCAGGTCAACCTGGACGCGACGGGCAAGGCCTCGGCCACGTGGTCGATGGCTGGGGTGTCGACCGGGGGCGACTCGAGGGTCTTTGCCTGGGTCCCAAATGGCTCCGCCATCGGCGAGGGTGGGATGGCGGTCTTGGGCGACGATCTGAGGCCAACGGTCTGGAGCCAGGATCCGGTGGGCGCAACGGAAACCGCCGACGCCGTCATCGACGTCGTGTTCTCCGAACCTATGATGCCCGTGGTCGAGGCGGACGTAGAGGTCGTCGTCGGCGCATCCTCTTTACCGATCGATTCCGTCGAGATGGACGCGTCCGGCACCGTCCTCACGGTGGTCTTGGGAATCCCGGTGGTCGGGTCGTCGGAAGTGGCCTTCCTCACCTTGGCGGACACGATCCGGGACTCCGGCGGTCTACGTTTGGACGGTACATGGACCGGAGTTCGCTCGACCTACGTGGCGGCCTGGGGCGCGCTGGCCGAGGTTGGCGCGACCGCGTGTGCCGGCACGAGCCCGACGGAAGGGGTGTTCCGACCCGACGGTGACGACGGCCCCGGCGCAGAATCCGATGAAGTGGCGCTCGACGTGTCGGCCGACGTGGTTCCCTCCTGGTGGGTGCTCACGGTCACCAATGGCGCCGGGGAGGTCGTGCAGGACCTCCACATCTTGCCGTCCAGCGCCGCAGACACGTTGATTTGGGATGGACGCGACGGAGCGGCGGCCGTGTTGCCAAATGGCCCGTACACCTTGTCCGCGCAGGCGGCCGACGGCGTCGGCGGGAGAGGGGCGGGTTGTTCGGCCATCGTGACGATCGACAACGGGGGCGGTTCGTGAAGCGTAGTGACGGCGAATGGACACGGCTGGGCCAGCTCGCCGAACAGGGACTCATGGCGGCGGGCCTGGTCCACGAACTTCGGCAGCCGCTGATGGCCGCCAAAGCCGTTCTGCAGATGGCGCAGGCGGACGGCGATGACCCGACGCTGCGCGAGGCGCTGCGCCATTTAGGGCACCTCGAAGCCGTGCTCGAGCACCACGCCGGCCTCGGGCGGTCCGACGAACGCCCGCGGCTTTTCGACTTCGCCGAACGGACCGACCTCGGCCTCGCGATGTGTGAGCACCGCGCACGTCAGGTCGGCGTCCGCGTGCAATGGGACGCACCTTCGGCCCCTGTCTATGTCAGAGGGGTGCCGGCCTCCGCGACCCAGGTGGTCGTCATCCTTGTGCGCAACGCGCTGGACGCGCTGGAGGGCCGAACGGCAGGTCGGTTGGGCGTCGCCCTCGGCGTGCAGGGCGTGTTTGCCCGCCTCGCGGTCGAGGATGACGGCCCAGGCCTTTCTCAGGAGGTCGTGCAGCGGCTTGGCGAGCCCTTTGTGTCCACCAAGGGCTCGGGACAGGGGACGGGCCTTGGCATCCACATCGCGCGCCGTCTCGTGGAGTCCGCCGGCGGGACGGTCACGTGGACGGGCCGTGGGGGGGGCGGGACCGTCGCCGAAGTGCTCTGGCCCTTGGCGACGTAGGTCAGTTCTCGGATTCGGGACCGTCGGTGATGCCGTCGGCGAGTCGCATCGGCCGGCCCTGCTCATCTTTGCCGAGGAAGAACGCGTGCCAACTTGCGTGTTCGTCGGTGGGGTCGAGCCGAGCCGCGACCTCGAAATGGTGGCGCGCCTCCGCGAGCGTCGACCGGTAGACGGCGGGGTCGCCGAAGACGAGGTCGTCGTCGTCGATGCGGCGCCGGAGAATCTCGGCGAGCAGCGCGTGCGCGAGCGCCTGGATTTGGTGGGGCTCGACGTCTTCCAGCCAAGGGCCGGTGTCGGCAAGGCGGTCCAAGCCCTCGCGCGCGTGGCCCTCGGCCTCCTCGATCCGGTCGGTGTCGAGGAGGACGCGGGCCAATTCGAGGTGGGGTTCCGCGATGCGCGGCTCGGCCGCGACGATCTTTCGCAGGGCGGCCTCGGCGGCGTCCACCTGCCCGCTTTCGCGCGCTTGGAGAGCGGCGAGGAAGGCGTTGGAGAGGGCGACGAGCTGGTCGCCTTCGTCGTCGAAGGGTCCGTCCATTCGCGCGGCTACCGCGTGCGGCCGGGGCCGTCGAACGGCGAGTCAAACGGCGTTGGACGCGGGCTCGGCGCCCCCACGACCTGGACGCGAGATCGCAGCCAGGCCACGAGCCTTGGCGCGACGACCCGGCGCACGGGTGGGAGGAGGAGGAGCAGACCCGTCATGTCCGTCAAGACGCCAGGCGACACGAGGAGAAGGGCGGCCGCGAGGAGGAGGGCTCCCTCCGCGAGGTGCCCGGCTACGGGTTGGCCGGTCTGAAGATCCGCGACCGCCTGGCGAAGCAGGGCGGTGCCGCTGCGGCGAAGGAGCCAAGCGCCGACGAGGCCGGTCACAAGGACAAAGGCGACGGTCGCTGGCGTGCCCACACGTTCCCCGACCTCGAGGAGCAAGGCGAGCTCCACGATCGGGAGAATCATGAACAGGGCCGCTAGGCGCGCCATGTGGCCTTCGCGCGACGCCAATAGGTGTCGAGGACGTCGGGTTCGCGACCTTCGTAGGCGTCGCGCCGGATGTCCGCCTCCGCGATTCGGAAGCGGCCCTCGAACTTCGCGAGTGCGCCGCGGAGGGCGTCTTCCCCGGACACACCGGCGTGCCGCGCCACTTGAGCCAGGGTGAAGAGGACGTCGCCGAGCTCTTCCTCGATTTCCAGGCTGTTTCCCGCGGCAAGGGCGGCGTCCATTTCGGCCAGTTCTTCGTCGAGCTTGGCCCGCACCGCGCCTGGGTCGGGCCAGTCGAACCCTCTGGCGGCGACCTTTTCGCCGACGCGGTGGGCGCGAAGGAGGCCGGGCAGGGTCTTGGGGACGCCGTCCAGTGCGCTCCGGTCCTGTCGCGCCTTGCGGGCCTCCCAGGACGCCATGGAACCGTCCGATGTGGGGCCGGTCCCCTCGAACAAGTCCGGGTGGCGCTCGCGCATCTTGGCGGCGGCGCCCGCGGCGACCGCGTCGGCGCCTTTGCCCCCGGTCCGCATGCGAAGCTCGGCGATCGACAGCAGGACAAACAAGAGGTCGCCGAGTTCTTCGTCGACGCCTTCGTTGGCGTCGATGGAGGCCAGCGTTTCGCAGCACTCTTCGAGAAGGTAAGGGCGAAGCGTGGCGGCGGTTTGGCTGCGGTCCCACGGGCAGCCGTCGGGCGCCTGGAGACGGCGGATCACGTCGACCAGGTCGTGCCAACCGCCGCGGTCCATGTCACGCGACTAACGTCGCGTCGTCGGCAGCAACGGCCCGCAGTAGGTGGTCGCGCGAGGCCGCGTGTCGACAGAACCGCACAAGTTTGGCGACTACATGATGGTCGAGCAGATCGCGGTCGGCGGCATGGCCGAGGTCTGGCGCGCCCGGGCGACGGGCCTGGCGGGCTTCGAGAAGGTCGTCGTCATCAAGAAGATCCTGCCCGCCCTCGCGCAGGACGAAGAGTTCATTCGCCTGTTCATCGACGAGGCGAAGATCCTGACGAACCTCGTCCACACGAACATCGTCCAGGTCTTCGAGCTGAACAAGGCGAGCGGGGTGCACTACATCACGCTCGAGCACGTCAACGGCCTCGACCTGGCCCGCGTCGTCAGCCGGAGCAAGACGCGGGGCGCCTTCCCGATCGCGCTTGGGCTCTTTCTCGCCACGGAGGTGCTCAAGGCGCTGGCCTTCGCGCACACGCGCCTTGGGGACGACGGGCAGCCGCTTCGCATCGTCCATTGCGACGTCAGCCCTCAGAACGTGCTCGTGAGCCAGGCCGGCGAGGTGAAACTCACGGACTTCGGCATCGCGCGGTGCGCCTTCCAGGTTCGCGGCCTGCACGACGTCGTCCGCGGAAAGTATGCGTATATGAGTCCCGAGCAGGTCGATGGCCACGAACTCGATGGCCGGAGCGACCTGTTTTCGCTCGCGATCGTGCTGTACGAGCTTCTGACGGGGCGGCGGCTGTTCAAGGCCCAGAGCCGCGACGAGACGATCGCCCGTGTTCGCCGATGCGAAGTGCCGTCGCCGCGCGGATTCCGCCCGGAGATCAGCGAGGATCTCGAAGCGCTGCTCCTCCGTGCGCTCGCGCTACGGCCCGAGGACCGCTTCGCGGACGCCGCCACGATGCTGGACGAACTCGGCGCGCTGTGGGTCCGCGAGGGGCACCGGGCGACGCACGCCGACCTCGCGGCCTTCGTCCGTGAAGTCAGCGGTGAAGGCCCACCCCCCACCCGCGTCCAGCCTCCGACGCCCAAAGGCGTGATCGTGCTTGCGGCGGAGGCCACGGCACCTCCCCGCACCATGGCGGGGCCCAAGTCGGGCCAGGCCGGCGTCCTCAATGCGTGGACTGGACTGCTTGCCGAATCCGGCGCCATCCTGTGGGAGGCGGGCGAGAACTCGGTATTGGCCGTTTGGACGGCCGACGACATCGGGCCGCTGCTGCCGCGCGCTATCGACGTCGCCGCCGCGCTGCGCGACACCGCCCGCCAAGCTGGTTTCCGCTGTTCCGCAGGGCTGGCGCCGGGCGTCGCGCGCTTCGACGCGGGGTCGAGCCGCCCACCGGAGGGCTGGGAGCTGGCGGGACCGTTCTACCTGGCGCGTTGGCTGATGAACCTCAGCGCCCACAGCGGCCGACCCCTCTTGACGGACGTCGGCGCGCGAACCGCGCCCGGGCGGACGCGTTGGCTCGGGAGAATCAGCATCCTCGGCAATCGGACGATTCGGGTCGCCGAGTTGGTGTGATCGACATTCGCCCGCGCGCGGCGACCTCTCCCGCTAAGGCAACTTGCCACGCACCCGGACATCGACGAGCGGGCTGCCCATCAGCACTCTGCGGCCTCCGGTATTCGTCGCTGCCGCCGCCCATCCGGCAGCCAGGCCGAGGTGTTCGCCAACGGCCACCTCGCCCATCGCGCGCCCGTGCCAGTCCATGCCACGTCCGGGTACAAAGGACGCGGACGTTTGCCCGCTGAGCGTCCAACGGCGGAAATCTCCGACGTCCGCGCGCAAGACCAATCGCGGCGTCGGGCCGTGAACCATCGGGGCGAGCCATGTGTCCAGCCAGGCGAGGCCAGTGTCGTCCAGGGTCGACGGCGCTGAAAGGCCACCGACGCGCACTTCGGTCGTGAACCCGATCCGGATGAAATCCGACGACCACCCCCCTGTGGCCGCCGCGGTGGCGACAGCGCCCATTCCCACGACCGAGTTGGGGTCGGACGACAGGACGGTGCCTTCCAACAGGCCGATGCCAGGCGCCGGGATGGAGAACCCCGCCGTGGCCGAAAGGGCGGTGCCGCCTCCGTCATGAACGACCCGCTCGATGAGGAAGCCGGGCGCGACGAACGTCGCGAGGCCTGGCAGCGTCAGCTCGGTCCGCTCGTCCAGTCCCAGTCGCGCCGCCGACGTCAGGCCGAACTGGTAGCGTCCAGCCCCGATGACCTCCGGCCGGCCCGCCCCGGCGTCCAGGTCGGCCGCGAGGGAGCCACAGACGAGTAGGAAGGCGATCACAGGGCCACCTCGGCGAGCACCGGCGCATGGTCCGACAAAGGCATCGTCGGCTGGGAAATTGCGGGTGTGCCGCGCCCGGCGTCCTGAAGGACGTCGCCGGAGAGGAACGTCTCGGTCGTGAACAGGTAGTCGAGCTTCTGAGTCCAGAACACGTCGCCGGAAACACTGTGGCTGGCGAAGGTCGCCTGCGTGGCCTCGTCGAGCCCGTAGGCCTCGAGGCTCGTTTCCGGCTGCCAGGCATCAAAAAAAGGCTGAAGCGCAGCCATGTCGGCGTCCGAGTAGGTGACGGCGTTGACGCCGAGATCGTCGACGTCGGCCTCGTCCGCGTAGTCCCGCGTCGCGATCGAACCCGGTGGGATGACGTTGAGGTCCCCGCCCACGATCATGGGTGGGGGCGCCGCCTCGGCTTGGGCGTAGATGGCTTCGAGGTGGGCCACCTTCGTACCATCGAGTGCGTAGGCTTCGGGGTGGTTGTTGAGGACGGTCAGGTTGGTGGCGCCGAGATCGATCGTGACCTGCTGGATGGCCCGGTGCAGGTAGAAGGCGGCGACGAGCGGCGAGAGGCCCTCGCTCTGCGGCAGGTCGATCCGCGTATGGGCCGTGATGGGCCAGCGGGAGAGGACGGCCATTCCCATGTCCATGGGTCCGAGGCCCTCCTCGGGGACGAAATCGACCTGCCAGATGGGCGTGTACGCGCCGTAGGGCCAGCGGCCGGCGTGCATGAGGGTGTCGAGTTGGTCGACGTAGGCGCTGCGTTGGGAGTGGACATCCACCTCCTGGAGGAGGACGATGTCGGGGTCGATCTCGGCAATGAGGCCGGCCACCGCGTCGAGATGGTCGTCGACCTCCTCGGCGCTCATGTGGACGCGGTCCCCCCAGCCGTCGAACCAGAAGTCCACGCGCCCGCCGCCGAACTTGATGTTCCACGTCAACACGCGGAGGGTCGACGGGTCAGGGACGGCCTCAGGGTAGATGTCGAGGTGCCTCACGGGCTCGTCGGACGTGTCGGCAAAGCGAGTGGACCACGGCAGGCAACCGGCCATGATGAACCACGCCATCGGGCCTCCTCCCCGGTGGCTATGCCAGCGCGCTAGGGCCGTCGCGGGGGGAGACCATGCGCGTCGTCGCGCTGTTCGACGTCGATGGAACGCTTCTGACGTGTAGGGGGGCCGGACGGCAGGCGCTCGAGGACGCCCTCGCCGACCTGACGGGTCGCACCGGCCTTTTGGAGGGCCGCACGCTGGCTGGCGGCACCGACCGAAAGCTCGCAAGATGGGGCTTGGAAGCAGCTGGGCACCCTGTCGACGAGGCTGCCATCGCGGCCGTCCTCGAGCGGCTTCCCGGGGCGCTTGTCACCGCCTTGGAGGCGGTCGACGCCCGCGCACATGCCGGGACCTTCGCGTTGACGGCGGCGATGCGCGAAGCGGGCCACGTCGTCGGGCTTGGCACGGGCAACGTCCGTGAAGGGGCCCACATCAAGTTGCGTCGGGTTGGCTTCGACCCCGACGACTTCGCCTTTGGAGGGTTCGGCGACGACGACGAAGACCGCAACCGATTGATCGGTGCCGGAATCGGCCGCGGGCTGGCCCTTTGCGACGGCCCCGCGCGCGTCGTCGTCATCGGCGACAGCGATCGTGACGTCGCCGCAGCCAAAGCCAATGGCGTCGCCTGCGTGGCGGTCCGGACTTCGCAATCGACCGACGCGCAACTCGCGGGGGCAGACCTGATCGTCGACGACCTGACGGACCCGAGGGCCTGGGCGTTCCTCGGCGTCGGCCGCCATTGACCTGGGCGTCGCGACGGAGCATGGTGCCGGTGCGTCGGAGGGCAGACATGGGCGAGGGGTGGCGGTGCTGGCGCGGAGTGATGCCCGCGGTGGTCTTGCTCGCAGGGTGTGGCGTCCTCGACGGCTTCCTCGGCGGTCCGGGTCCGGACGTCGTGGCCCCGGCGATGGCCCAACTGTCGGCGGGCGACCTTCCGGCGGCGTCCGAGGCGTTGGAGGCGTTGGCCACCGAGCACCCGACCCACTTCGAGGTCGCGACGTCGACGTCTTATGTTCGACTTCTCAAGGGCGATTTCGATGGCGCCGATGCCCTCCTTGCGGGGCTTGAGGCCACGGCCGGCGAGCGCCTTGGCGAGGTCAACCTGCGCCGCGCCATCGTGGCGCATCGCCGCGGGGACCTCGACGCCGTCAAGTCGCTCGGGCTCGCGTCTGCGCGTCCCGAGGGCCGTCTGATGGCTGCGGAAGTGCTGCTTGTGGACATCGAGTCCGACGAGGCCGCGAAGTTGCTGCGGGACCTCGTGTCGATCGAAGGCCAGGTGGGTGAGACGGCGTCGGCCTACTTGAGTCTGCTCGACAGCAACGACGCGAACCTGACCGGTCTCGCGGAAACGACTGCGCTTTGGGCGGTGGGCTCGCGCAAGGACTCGGTGACGGCGGCCGAAGAGCTGGTCAAGGCGCTGCCTGGTGACAGCCCGGAGCGCTTCGAGACCGTGCTGCTTTGGGCCGGCCGGGCGGCGTCGATCGGCCTTCCGGACGTGGCGAGCAGCCTTCTGGCCGACGCCGGCATCCCGTCGAGTCCTGACCTGGCGTGGCGCGTGCAAGCCATCGAGGGGACGATTGCGGCGGCATCGGGCGATATCGACCGTGCCGTGGCGACCTTTGACGCGTTGGGTCAGGCGGGTGCGCCCGCCGACGGAGTCGCGGACGCTCGGGCGACGGCCTGCGCGCTGGCCGCCGACGCCGACGCGGCCCGGCGCTTGGTTGCCGGCTTGGAATCTGCAGCGGCGGCGAGGTGTCTCGCGGCGGCAGGAGCTTGGGACGACGCGAAGGCGGCGGCCACCTCCGGTCTCGTCGACACCTGGCTGGAGGGGCGATGATGTGGTTGGCAACGTTCGCGGCGCTCTCGCTGGCCGCGGATACGACCGAAATCGGCATCCCGGTCACGTTCGAGGTGCTCGACGTCGAAGGGGCCCCCATTCCGACGGCGGTGATTCGTCACCCCAAGGAGCAGGACCGCCATCGCGTCAACGTGGAGACGGGGAGGGCCGTGGTCAGCGCGCTCTACTTGCCCGATGGGACCGAGGTCCTGTTCACCAAAGGGTTGGAACTCGAATTCGAGATTTCCGCCCCCGGCTTTCAAAACGTCCACCTGACGTACCTCGTGCGGAAGCGGCGCAACCTCGTCCCGGTCGAACTTGAGAAACTGGACGTCCAATCGCTGGTCGGTGGCGAAGAGGACGAGGATCCGGTCATTCAGTTTGGGCGCGACAAACCCATCGATTGAGGACGAGATGACGACTGCCCGTCGGAAACCCCTGATGACCGCGCTCGCGTTGTGGTTCGTCGCGGCTCCCGCCCATGCCGGCTGGGGCGACTTCGACGCGCTGTTCGCCGTGCTGCCTTGTCCAGACGGGTGGATGGCGTGTGAAACGTCGGCCGGTGGGCTGAGCCCGGAACCTCTGCGCGACGGCAGCGGCGTTCCCTTGCCAGCCGACCTTCGCGTCGGGTGGTTTGACCTCGCGCCGACGGCGGCCTTCTCGCCCTTCGCCGCGATGGCAGCACGCTCGGGGTCGACGGCCCCGCAGGCCGATCAGGCGGCCGTGGCGGAGCAGGCGGCTGCGAAGGCGGAGGCTGAGCAGGTAGCGGCCGCCGAGGCGCAACGGGTTGCGCAGGAACAGGCAGACGAGGCGCGTCGTCAGCGCGAAGAGGCCGTGGCCCGTGCCAACCAGGAGGCCGAGGCCGCGCGGCGGATGAGCGAACAGGCCGCGTCGGCCTCTGCCGAGGAGCGTGCCCGGTTGGAGAAAGAGGCATCGGCGGCGCGTGAGCGCGCGGCGGCGGCCGAGCGAGCACGGATCGAAGCGGAAGCGCAAGAACGGGCACGCCAGGAGGCCGCACGGGCGGAGGCGGAACGGATGGCCAAGGCCCGGGCCGAGGCCGAGTCAGCCCGCAAGGCCCAGGAGGAAGCGGCGCGCAAGGCCCAGGAGACGTCGGCCGTCGCGGCGGTCGACCCGACGCGGCCCGCCCCGGCGGTCAGCTCGGATTGTACGGACCTCACGAAACTCGAGCCGTCCTCGCTCCTTGGCACATTGACGCCAGGGCAGATTGAGTGCGTCGAGAAGCGCGTCGCCACCGACGTCAAAATGACGGACAAGGACAAGGCGAGCCGGCTGCTCATGTCCAATGCCTTCGCGAAGGGAGACAAGGAAGGCTGGGAGAAGCTCGTCAAGCGGCACCTCGAGGAGATCAATCAGAGCGACCCCGACTTGTCGTACAAATACGCGCTCGTGTTGTCGAAGATGGGCCCGGGCCGTGCGGCGGGTGTCATCAAATGGTCGGACGTCGCGCTGGAAAACAAGACCGTATGGACCGGGGACACGTTCACGAACCGCGTGAACTCGCTCTACAAGTTCCGCGCGGTGGCCGCTCAAAGCCTTTGGCAGAAGGCGGAAACGGATTTCGCCGCGGAAGCGAACGACGACAAGAAGGCGCTCGTCGAGAAGCACCGCAACTCGACCAAGGTGTACGCCCGCGAGTGGTTTGAGTACGCGAAGGTGGCCGGGAAGGATGCGACGCAGGCCTTGCAGTTGTGCATGTCGGCGGCGGGAACCAAGGACTACTGCGAGGGACCGTGATCGGAACGATGTTGGTCGTGTCCTGGTTGGCCGGATGCACGTGTGCGCCGCCAGCGGCCGACATTGCGGTGAACCCGGCGCCGACCGCGCCCCCGGACGCGCTGGTCGATGGCGCGTGGCCCGTGGCGATGGCGCGGCGCGACGACTTCGCTCGCTTCGGGCAGAGCCCCGCGTGGATCGGGCTCATCATGCAGCGGCAAATTCCAATGACGGCGCCGTTGTTCGTTGGCGATTCGGGCGGTTTGGCCCGCGTCCACTCCGAAATGGCGGCCACCTGGCGCCATGCCGCACTGATGTCGGCCCAAGCGACGGTGCAGACCTTTGGTGTGAGCCCGGACCCTGGCGACCCCGCGGGGATGTCGCACCTTCTCAGTGTCTCCTACGTTCTGTTGGGAAACCTCGAAGCCGCCCGCAAGGCCTCATTGGCGGTCCCGACTGACGACCCTACTGCGGTCTGGCATGCGCCTTGGAAGACCTGGTTGGCAGGCGATGCGAAGTGGCCGCCGGATCTGAGCACGTTGCCCTGGACGTTGCCGGAGGTCGCGCCCGGCACGGTGCCCGAACTGCCCCCGATGCCCCACCTGGCGCTGCGCGAGCGAGTCGACGGGGACGCCAAGGTCCGCGAGATGGGCGACATCGGATCGATGGTGGCGCTCGTGCTTTGGCACGATGCAGCGGCACGGGCGGCCGCCCCGGACATGGATCCGTCTCTCGCCGTCTGGATGGCGCCGCACGTTTGGACGATTGAGCCGGCTCCTGCCGCCGCGTCCTTGCCGATGGACTTGCAATTCGGTGGCGACCTGCCGGGACCCGACGACGCGTCGTTTGTGGCCGACGTCCGGCGTTCTGGCGCTTCGGTCATCGATGTCTGGCGCGACCGCAGCCTTCTGGCCTGGATCGTCGCGTCGTCGCGCGGAGAGGGCGGAAAGGTCGACGTCGGCGCCGTCGCCGACCGTGTCGCCGCAACGCGCGAATCTTGGGTCGCCCACGCGGCCGCGCGTGCCGGGGGCGAGGTGGAGGCGCACCATCGCCAATTCGCGGACATCGCGGCCGTGGGTGCGTTGCGCAACCTTGGCGTGGTGCTCGACGCGTTGGGCGACCACGAAGGGTCTGGCATCCTGCGCATCGCCGCCCTCGAACAGAGCGCCAAGGCCACCGCGTGGCCGCCCGGAATGATCGCCCAGGCCGCCTGGGACGCCGGCAATCGCTATCCGTCGCGCCCAGCAGAATTGCTGCACGCAGAAATTCGCCGTTTTCCTGCCCTCGAAGCTGCCCGCCCGGCCATCGATGCCCTCGCCTTGCGCGTGGGCCGCGAGCGTCCGGGCGAAACGCCGGGCATGTGACCCTCGTCGTGGAGTCGTCCATGGGACTGAAACGCACGTTGACCGCCAGCGCACTCGTTGGGTGCGCCCTGATGAGCGTGGCCGGAACGGTCAGCTACTACGAGGAGTCGCTTCCCTCGACGCTCAATCCGCTCTTTGCGCGGACGATGGTCGATCATCGGTCGATCGAACTCGTCTTCGATCGGCTGTATTACCGGTCGGCCATCACGAACGAGCTCAAGAGCCGGCTAGTGGCCTCCCACGAAGTGTTGGGAGACGGCAAGCAAATCCGGCTCGTCCTTCGGGAGGGCGTGAAGTGGCACGACGGCAAGACGCTCGGCCCGGAGGACATCTGCTTCACGGTCGCCGCGATGCTGGACCCCAAAACGCCGTCGACCATCGCGAAGGAGTACCGCGAGAGCCTTGCAAAGTGCGAGCCCTTCGTCAAAGAGAACGCCGCGCTCATCACGTTCACCAAGGCGTTTCACAATCCCCGTGAGCGCATCGCGTTTGCCGTTTTGCCCAAGCACGGATTCCCGTCTACGGCCATCACGCCAGATCTCGAGTTCTCGAATCGTCCGGTAGGAACGGGGCCGACGCGCGGCAGCAAGGGCCGTCGCGAGGTCAAGTTCGCGGCATTCCCCAACGCCCATCACGCTCCCGGCATCACGGAAATGGTGCAAGCGGAGGGTGGCGACCCGTTCGTCCAGGTCCGTACGCTGCTCAACGCCGGCGTCCAAGGCGTCATCTCCGTCAGCCCCCAGTTGCGTCCCGAGGTAGCCGCAAGCGACGACGTCGCGCTGAAATCCTACGACCTGCGTTCGTGGTGGTTCGTTGCGATGAACACGCAGAACGGGCCGCTCAAGGACCGCCGGATCCGCGCCGCCATCGACGCCGCCCTCGACCGGGATGCGCTCAGGGAACTGACGATTGGGGTCGACCCCAATGACCCGAATCCGCCGTGCGAATTCGTCTCGGGACCCTTCGTGCAGTCCTCGCCCTACTACAATCGCTCGATCAAGGTGCGTCCGAAGGCCGACCTCGCACAGGTCAAGGCATTGATGGGGCAGGCCGGAGCCGTCGACCAACACGGCCGCTGGATTCTCAACGGCGCGCCCGTCACGCTCCGGCTTGGCATGAATGGCCCGTTGGACGTCGAGGCGAAGGACCTCCTCAACCAGATCGGCAACCAGCTGCAGGCGGCCGGATTTGACCGTCAGGTGTTCCGGGTCTCGTCGGACGATTGGTCCACGAAGGCCGTCACCGGCGGCTACATGAAAGACTACGAGATGCTGGTCGGAAAGTGGAGTTTCGGCGTTGTCGAAGACGTCAACCCCATGTTCCAGACCCGCCTTCCCACGGGCCAGGGTGCCCTGAACGTATTCAACTACAGCAACAAGGAAGTCGACGCGACCTTGGCGCGGTTCGATGCGGCGCGGACGGACACGGAGGCGCAGGACGCGTACCACGACCTGCATCAGCTTCTGAGCACGGAGTTCCCGTACGCCTTCCTGTGGCGCCTCGATACGAAGAGCGCCTGGCGCAACGAGGTACGGAGCAACACGATTGCGCCGTACTTTTACTTCACCGAGTTCGATTCCTGGAAATTCTGATCCATGGGTGCACCCGACTGGACCCGGCCGACGATTCGGCTCGCTTCCGCGGGCCTGTTGCCGTTTGCTGTGCCGGCCGTGTTGACCGCCACGTTGTGGGCTTTGCCCGGCGATCCGGCCGCCATCATCTGCCCGCCCGCAATTTGTACGGGGGGGGCCGAGCTCGCGGCCCGCTGGCACCTCGATGCGGGCCCCACGGGTTTTTACACCCATTGGATGACGTCGGCGCTCCAGGGCGATTTCGGCAACAGTTGGCGCATGGCCCAGGGCACCCCGGTGGGTGAGCTGCTCTGGACGAGCCTCCCGGTAACGACGGCGCTGGTGGTGCTTTCGGCGCTGTGGATGGCGTCGCCGGCTGTCCTCGCCGGCCTTGGCCGCCTGCCCCGGGCCGGTGATGGCGTATTGCGGGCCGCGGGCCTGGCGCCGAGTGTGTTGCTGGCGCTGTTGGCGGCGGCGTTCGTCGAGATTCGCTACGGGGCCCTTTCCCACGACGGCTTCCCGGCGCTGCTCCGCGTGGGCCTCGCGTCGCTCGTACTTGCCTTGGCGGACGGGGCGACGTCCCAGGCCGTTTCCGCGACGCGCACGGTGTTGTCGGAGGAGGGAAAGGCCCGCTACCTTGGCATTGCGACGCTCCGCGGAGAGGGGGCGCTCAGCAACCTGCTGCCCAACGTGCTGCCTACCCTCGCCGGCTATTGGCGCGGTCGGATGCTGCACTTGTTGTCGGGTGCCGTCGTCGTCGAGGTCATCCTCGGCGTGCCCGGCTTGGGCGAACTGCTCTGGGATGGCACGCTCCTGCAGGATTTCGGCGTCGTCCTCGCGGCCGCTTGGGCCTTTTCTTGGATGGCGGCCTGTCTGCTGCTGGCGCAGGCGCTGGTCGAGGTCGGTGTCGTGGCGGCCGTCCGCTATGTGCCGGCGCGGGTCGTCACGTGAACCGCGGGACCGCCCTGACCGTCGCGTCGGCCGGGATGGCGGCCCTGCTTCTTGCCGGGGCATTGGCGCCCGAATTCCTGCCCGTCCCTGAACTCGGCACGCGGATGGCCCCGCCCTGGGAGGCCCCGCCGTTGGGTCGGGACGACCGCGGGATTCCACTACATCTGATGGCCATGCAGGGCGCCGGCATCGTTGCAGGACCCGCGTTGATGGCGGCGGTGACGACCGCGGTTTGTGCTGGCCTCGCAGGGTGGATTCGCTGCCAGAATCTACCCCGGCTCGATGGCGCCATTCAGGCCGTCGGGGAGGTCCTCGGATCCTTGCCGCGGCTCGTGGTCGTGCTGGTCGCCGCCCTTCTGATTCCGCCGTCCTTCAAGGGTCTGATGCCCGTTGCGGTAGTGTGGACGGTTCTTTCCCTGCCCGCCGCCATGGACGAGGCCGCGGTCGCTGCAGCCCGCCTCGGTGGGGCGCGGTTTGTGGAAGCGTTGCGCGCGCACGGTTTCAGTCAATGGCGGATCTACGGCATCCACATTCTGGGGACGAATCTCCGCCCCATTCTCGTCCGCCAGGCCGCAGAGGTGGCGTCCCAGGTCGTCTTCCTGGAGATTGCGCTCTCTTACTTGGCCGTCGCGCGCAACGAGCCGAGCTTCACACACCGAGAGAACCTGGCTTCGTGGGCCAATCTCCTCTACCTCGGGTACACGGCTCTCCTCGGTCAGCCGCTCCTGCACGCGCTCGTGTTGGCCATTTCGCTGCTTGCAGCGGTCGTCGGTTGTGCCCACCTCTTCGTCGTTGCGGCCCGTGCGCGATGAACGACGTCCGCTTGCAACTCAGCGACCTGTGCATCCGCACGCGGGAGCGGCCCCTCGTGGAGGGTGTCCAACTTCTGGCCCGCAAAGGCGAGGTGACGGCAATTGTAGGGCCCTCGGGCGCCGGCAAGACGTTGACGGTGCGCGCGGCGATGGGCGTCGTAGAGGTGGATGCTTGCGTCGTGTCCGGCTCTCTCCGCTACCCAGAACACGGCGACCAAGATTTGCTTGGCGGATTGGGCAACGGGACGGCGAGGGACCGGGCGGAGCTGGCCCGCCGAACGGCCGCGCTTCGGGGCGGCTACGTGACGTACTCCCCGCAAGCGGCCAGCAGCGCGCTGAATCCGGGCCGGACGGTCGGCCATCAACTCGCGATCGCGATCGGTCGGCGCTCGACGCCACCGTCCGATTTGGCGGCTGCGATTCGGCAGGTGCTCGAAGAGGTCGACTTGCCGGGGCGCGCGGCGGCCGCGTTGCCGACGGAGTTGTCGGGAGGCCAGGCGCAGCGCGCGGCGCTTGCGGTGGCGATTGCGCCGCGGCCCCGCGTGTTGATCGCGGACGAGCCGGAGACGGGACTGGACCCGGTTCTGCGACGTCTCGTCACCGAGCGCATGTTGGCCATCGCGCGCGAACACGGTGTGGCCTTGGTCCTCGTCAGCCATCACCGCGAGACGGTCGATCGCATCGCCAATCACGTCGTTCAGGTGGGGTGCCAATGACCGCCCCCATCGTGTCGCTGCGGAACGTCAGTCGGAGCTTCGACGTTCCCGGCCCCTGGCCCTGGTCGCCGAGCGTACGCGTCGACGCGGTCGTCGACGTGGACCTCGAACTGCGGCCGGGCGACGTCTTGGCCCTGGTCGGACAGAGCGGGTCCGGCAAGACGACCGTGTCGCGCCTCGTTTTGGGCCTTGAACGGCCATCGCGGGGTGAAGTCTACCTTGAAGGTTCGCGGTGGGACGACCGGCCGGAGCGGGAGCGGCGCCCGTTTCGGCGACGCTACCAGTACGTCCCCCAGGACGCGATGTCTGCGCTCGATCCACAACAGACGGTCCTCGAGCACGTCGTGGAGTCCCTTCGCGTGCTCGTGGGCCGAAGCCGAGAGGCGGCCGTCTCCGAGGCCGCGACCCTGCTCGCTCGGCTGGGCTTGTCGGCGCGCCACGACGCGTTGCCGCGAGAATTGTCGGGCGGTGAACAACGCCGCGTCACGCTTGCGCGGGTGTTGGCGTTGTCCCCGGTGCTCATCGTCGCCGACGAACCGACGAGCGGACTCGATGCCGACCGCCAAGATCAGGTCCTCGAGGACCTCGTCCGCAACATGCCCGCGGGCGCCGCGATGATCCTCGTCACCCACGACATGCCGCAGGTGCGCAAGTACTGCACGCGGGTGGCCGTGATGTTGGGGGGCCGAATCATCGAGGAGATGGCGGACGCCTCGTCGGAGCCCAGCCATCCGTACGCGCGCATGCTCTTCGACCCGTGGGGAGACCACGACACTTCACTTTCGGTGGCCTCATGATGCTCTTGACGCTGTGGGTAGACGTCGCGTTGGCATGTGACGGCGCCGAACGGACGCGCCTCCTCGACGAGGCGAATCGCTTGGCGGCCCGCAACGCCTGGGCGGGCGTCGAACGCGCCTACGTTGGCCTCGTCGGCACCGGTTGCGACCTGCGTTTCGACGAGCACTTCCTCGGCGCGCAGGCTTCACGGCATCTCGGGGACACCAACCAGGTTTACGAACGGCTCGGGGCGGCGGCCGCACTGGAACGGCGGCCCGAATGGGTCGAGGAACTTGCGGCGATCGACGCCAGCTACGGCCGCGTCGAATTGAAGGGCGACCCGCGTCACCGACCCGTCTTGTCGCGCGAGGCGATGCCATTTGCGCCGGACGCCCGCCTGAGCATCGAGTTCGCGATGCAGGTCGTCGCGAATACGGGCTCTTTCCGAGGGATGTTGCCGACGGGCGACTACGTCATCGGTGACAGAGCGTTCAGCGTCGCGACGGGTCCGGACTTTCAAATCGTCCAGGTCGGCAAAGTCAAGGGCGCTCCGACACAAGACGCCGGCCTCGTGTCGTGGTTTGGACCCATTGCGTCGCTTGGCGCGGGGTGGTCGACGTCGCCGGAGCCGTCGGCGCCCGTCTTGGACGACGCCGGGGTCACCCAGTTTTCCCCGTCCGACGTATCTGGCGTCGGGCCGGCCCTTCGGCTGGGTGCGGAATTCGGGCTCAGCTACCGAAAGCCGGCGCTTGGGCTGTCGGCCTCCCTCGGGTACGGCGGCGTCGTCGGTGCCGATACCTTCCATGTGCCCGACGCCTGGCTCGCTGGCGTGTTGCGCACGCCGCGTCTTCGCGTCGCCCTTGGGCCGAGTTTCAGCGTCTTCGCTGGGCGCGGGACCGGCGTCGCCGAATGGGTGGACGTGGGACAGCACACCGAGCTGAACCCCGCTTCCGAGATCCGGTACCAGGGGGCGTCCTGGGGGCCCGGCGTGGCCGGTGCCGTCGGGATGGGCGTCATGGACATCGGCGACGCCCTGGAAGGGGCCATCGAAGTTGGCGGCGCCTGGCACAACGACGGGTCGCGTTCGCTGACCCAAATTTCGATTCGATTGGGAATCATTCCGCGCGTTGCGCATTTCGAGGGAGGGTGACCATGCCATCTGCAGTCCTTCTGTTTGCGCTGCAGGCGGGGGCCGGCGAGGTGCGATTCACGGGGGAGGGCCATGCCTACCACCCCATGTGGTCGCACGACGGCCGCTACATCGCCTTCGAGGTCAACCGCTACGCTGGCAACATCGATTTGTTCATCAGCGAAGTGCAGGGCGCCATCGCCAAGGACGCCGCGCGCGTGTCGATGCCAGGCGGATCCACACCGTTCGGCGGCAGCGGACAGGTGACCATCAATCCGGTGTGGCACCCCGAACGCGTCGCCATCTTCGAGGGCAGCAACCAGGGCGGCCAATACCGGCTCTACAGCTACCAGCCCGGTGGGGGCGCGGCCTTTGAGCTCGTGCCCACCTCCGTCGTGCCTGGCGACCTGACGTTCCCGAGCGTGAGCAAAGACGGCAAGGCCATGCTGTTCGTCAGCGACGCGACGGGCCGTGGGGACCTGCGCGTCCGCGACACGGCGACGGGCAAGATCACCCAACTGACGCAGACGACCGCCGTCGAGATGTTCCCGCTGTTCACGCCCGACCGCGCCAACGTCCTGTTCACGCGCAAAGCGTCGGCCACCGAGGACGTGTTCAGTCTGCCGGCCGCTGGTGGAGCGGAAGTGGCCGTGGTGGGCGGTGGCGGGGATCAGACCCGCCCCGTGGTCGCCGAAGGGGGCCGCGTGCTCTTCTTCGACGGCGCCCGCGGCGAGGGACTCTGGGACCTCGCAGTCCTTGACGCACCCGGCGGCGCGAAGCGCACCGTGGCGCGAGGCGTGCGGCTGCCGTTGCGCGCACGGCCGTCCTTGAGTCCGGACGGGAAATGGGTCGGCTATGCTTACGACGACCCCACGAAGGCGGACAAGGTCGTGCTGGCACGGGTCGACGGGTCCAAAACCGTCGAAATCCACACGGAATTCAAAGGGTGTGCCGAACCGGCGATTGCGCAGGCCAATGGCCGCGTGCTGCTCGCCTTCACGGCGTTGCCGTCGACCGGGTCCGACTGGCGCTTTCTCTACGTCATGGACGTGACGGACCAACTGCTCTGAGCAAAAAAAAGCGCGTCGGGCCACAACGGCCTGACCCGCTGAGCGGGCGGCCGAAGGGTCGGCCGCCCGATTGCGGTCACGTCAGAGGACGCAGACCTGGTACATGGACATGTAGGGCCCAGGCGTGAAGACGGTCTCGCCTTCCCAGCAGTTCGCGCTGACGCCGTAGCCCTCGAAGAAGGCCACTTCGACGCCGAGTTCGTAGTACGTGAACGCGAGGTGGTTGGCGCTGTCGCTCCACCACGAGCCGGTGTACTCGGGGCCGACTTCGGGCGCGAAGGTGATGGAGCCGTCCGCGTTCAGCGTCGTCTCGTGCGACGAGATGGACGACGGGAAGCACTCGCACTCGAAGAACGAGCCGAGGCCGGTGCCCGTGCAGTGATCGATGTGCACGTCGGCCGAACCCGTGAAGTCGGTCACGTTGTAGGTCAGCAGCGTCGGGGTCGACGTCGCGTCATTGTTGGTCTCACTGGACTCTGCGGTCACGGTGTCACCGTGGGCCGAGATCGTGACCGGGCCGGCGTTGAGCGGGATGGCGTAGTCGAACCAGACCGTGGCGGACTTGTTCTTCTTGAGGTTGGCGGTCGTGCACTTGATCACGTTGGACGTGAGCGTGCAGCCGGGCCCAAGGGCGCCGACCGTGCCGAGCACGTAGGACGTCGGGCTGGTCGCCGTCAGCGGGAGCGTGATGTCCACGGTGTTGCCGGTCGCCGTGCTGGTGCCGGTGTTCGTGATCTTCACATTCCAGCGCGCGGTCGCGTAGACATACGCGCCGACGGGCGGGGTGATGATGGTGCTGATGTCGGCCGTGGGAGCGGCTTGAGCGAGAGTTGAAACGATGAACCACATGGTGCCTCCTGGCACCCTTGGAGTGCTTGGATCTTCGACCCACATCCACCGACATCGACAAGGTGAAGGAATCGCGAAGGATCAGCCGCGGACGATTCTTACCGCCAAAACGGCCCGGTCTGTCGCTTGCTCGACCGTCAACGTCCAGCCTGGCAGGCGGATCACCTCGCCCGCGGCCGGGATGCGGCCGGTGCGCGTAAGGAACAGACCAGCGACAGTGCTGAAGTCCCCGTCGGGCAGTTCGATCCCGATCGCGGACTCCAAATCGGCGATGCGCACCTTGCCTGGCACCCGCCACTCGCGTTCGCCAAGGCGGCGGACGGTCGGTTCGGAGTCCCGCTCGTCCTGGATGTTGCCAACGATCTCTTCGAGGAGGTCCTCGAGCGTGACCACGCCGATGCTGCCGCCGTACTCGTCGACGACGACGGCGAAGCGCTCCTCGGACTTGAGCATCTCCTTGAGCAGCTCGTCGACCCGTTTCGTCTCGGGGACGAACACAACGGGCGACATCAGCGTACCCACGTGAGGCGGCGCATCGACGTCGAGACCCAACAGGGCCCTGTGATGAACGACGCCGACGATGTGGTCGACCCGGTCCCGGTAGATGGGAATGCGGCTGTGGCCGACGCGGACGACGAGGTCAGCCGCCTCGGATGGCGTCGCAGCTTCGGGCAGCGCGGCGACCTCGACGAGGGCCGTCATGCAGTCGGCGACAGTCGTGTGGCTCATGTCGAGCACGCGTCGGATGATGCGTCGTTCCGCGGGGTGGATGTCGCCGAGGGGGCTGTCTTCGATGAGTTCGACGATGTCTTGCCGCGCGATGGAGGCTTCTTGGGCCCCGACGAGTCGGCGGAGTGTGCGGCCCCAGAAGTTCAGGAGGAGCAGGACGGGTCCCAACGCGGTGACGGCGAGGCGCATCGGGCGCGCGACGACGAGGGCCACGCGGTCGGCGTGCCAGGTCGCCACGGTCTTTGGCAACATCTCGCCGAGGACGAGGGCCAAGGGCACGAAGGCGACGGTGACCGCCCATTCGGCGGTGATGCCGAAGTTGGCCAACAACATCGATGTCAGCGTCGTGGCGCTGACCACCGACGTGTTGGTGCCGATGAGGCACGTGCCGAGCATTTGCTCCTCTTTCGACAACAACTCCAACGCGGCGACAGCGCGGCGGTCACCCTCCTCGGCAAGGCTGGCGAGGCGGGCGCGGCTGGCCGTCACGAGGCCCATTTCGGCGCTCGCGAATGCGGCCTGAGCGGCGACGCTGAACAGCAGCCCCGCAATCAGCTCTGGCGACGTCATTCGGACACCGGAATCGCCACCACGGCAACTTCAACGATGCGGCGGCCTTCCATGTGTCGAACGACGAACCTGTGGCCCGCGGCCTCCACGACGTCACCGCGCCGCGGCAAACGTCCGAGGTGATGGAAAACGAAGCCGGCGAGTGTGTGGTACTCGCACTCCGGAAGCCGGATCCCGCTCGTCTCGGAGAAGTCCTCCAAGTCGATGCCCCCGCGGTACCTGCCCGCGGCTTCGTCGGCGATGTCCTCGGCGGAGTCGTCATCGATCTCGCTGATCAACTCCGACAACAGGTCGTCGAGCGTGATGAGGCCGACCAAAGTGCCGTGTTCGTCGACCACGAACGCCATGTGGAATTTCTGGTCGAGGAACTCGCGCAACATCGTCTCCGCCGACTTGCTTGCGGGTACGAAGACTGGGGGGACGAGCAAGGGACGGATGCTGATCGGGGCGTCCGTCGGCGAACGCCGCAGCCGGAGGAGGTCCTTGACGATGAGCACGCCGGCGATCTCGTCGCCCCGTTGGGTGGTGACTGGGATTCGGCTGTGCCTCGACTTCGAGAGCCGGCCCGTCAAATCTGCCCAGGAGATGCCAAGCGGCACGGTCTCCATGTCGGGCCGCGGCGTCATCAGGCGTTCGACGGTCAAATCGTCGAAGGCAAAGACGGCCTCGATGATCTCGGCCTCGAGCCGGTCGATGGCCCCAGTCTGTGTCCCGCGGTCGACGTAGATCAGCAGTTCGTCCTCGGCGAGGCCGTCGCCGGCGCGCTTGCCCGTGGCGCCGAAGAAGCGGGCCAGGGGGTCGATGAGTGCGGTCAGCGCCCGGCGGATGGGGGTGACAAGCGTGAACCACGTCGTGAAAGGCCACGCCGCGAGGAGGGCCCAGAGGCGGTTGAAGCGGAAGGCGAGCACCTTTGGCGTCATGTCCGAAACGAGGACGAGGACGGGCAGGACGACGACGACATTGAGCCACGGCCGGTCGGGTGCCGCGGCCGTGACGGCGGCCGCGCCGATGCTTGCGATGCCGATGTTGACGGTCTCGTTGCCGATCAACACGGACGCGATGACGGCCGGCCGCTGGGCGAGAAGGCGTGTGACCTGGGCGCCCGCGTGGCCTTGGCGCGCCATCCACGCGAGGTCCACCTTCTGCAGGCTCGTCAGGGCCATCTCGGTGCCAGAGAAGAAGAACGACGCGGCCAGCAGGAGCACGAGGATGAGGGCGGATCCGGGACCGAAGGCAAGGACGTCGGCGGACGCGATCATGCGGCGCCCGCGAAATGGGTCCAAGCCGGCGTCGGCCAACCGGAGTCGCCGACGGCCCCGGTCATCGTGCCGATGCGCGTCGCGCGGCGCCCAGTGGCCTCCACATGGGGTCGGGGGTCGTCGCTTGGGCCGGTGGTGAACAGCAGCTCGTAGTCTTCGCCCCCGGTCCATACGACGTCGCCGGAGCCGCCGGGGATGGCGTCCACGTCGACGGAGGCGCCCACGCCGGAGGCCACCGTCAGGCGGCGGAGGTCCGTCGCGAGGCCGTCCGAGAGGTCCATGGCCGCGGTGACTCGGCCCCACCGCGCCAAGGCGAGGGCGGCGTCTAGCGGGGGGTCCGGGCGGCGCCACGCGGCCAGCGAGGCCTCCGGGGGATGGGGCTCTTGCCAAGCGCGGCCGGCCACGCCCAACGTGCCGGTGACCCAAAGGGCGTCCCCTTCGCGCGCCCCTTTCCGGGTCATCGGACGAGCGACACAATGGCCGCCCATGGCGATGTTGACGATGACGACGGCAGCGCGGACGGTATCCCCGCCGACGAGGGCCACCCGCCAACGGTGGCACGCTTCGGCGAGGCCGTCAGCGAAGGAATCCACCCAGGCACCATCCGCGTCGGGAAGGCCAAGGCTGAGCAACATCGCCTGGGGGGCCGCCCCCATTGCGGCGAGGTCGGAGACGTTGGCGGCGACGGCCTTGTAGGCAATGTCGGCCGGGCTCAGGCGCCCGTCGAAATGGGTGTCTTGAACCAGCATATCCGTGGTCCAGACCGCGCCCGACGCCAGGATGGCGGCATCGTCGCCAGGACCGAGCGGCAGGAGCCCGGCGGATACGCGAGAGGTGATGCGGGCGATGACGTCGAACTCCGCGTCGGGTGGGGGTCGGTCCATGTAGGGGACTGCAGTAGCGGGTCTCCGACGGCGTGCCAACTCCCCGCGGCGCGACCTTCGGCCCCATTCGAGGGCGCTAGGGGGTCGGAGGTGGCCCCGGGATGGCGACGCGGATGGCGTCGCGGCCGACCGTGTAGAGCACGAGGTCGCTGGTGGCGCGGCGCGTCGTGGCGTCGAAGTCGCCCGCGCCGGTGATGGGGTCCGCGACTTCGGCGTCGAGCAGCGCTTGAAGGAAGGCCGCGCGGTCCGCCGCCGGGCCGCGGGCCGCGGTCCCTAGCAAGCGTCCGACGTCGTAGGCGGAGGCCTCGAGGGCCGACGGGGTTCTGCCGTACTCGGCCTTGAAGGCCTGGCCCCACTCGATGGCCTGGGAGGTCCCGATACCAGGGCTGAAGACATCCACGAACAGGCCCGTCCGCAGGTATTGGCCGCCATTTGTGACGACCTCGCGGCTGTTCCAGCTGCTCAGGCCCACGACGGGTCGGTACGGACTCTTGTCCTTGTACGGGCGGAATTCGCCCATCGGAAATTCGTTGAACGCGAGGGCCGCACAAGCAAAGGGCAGGTCCCGCGCGTTTTGGGGCAAGAAGAGAGCGTCGTAGTCCGCGTCCTTGACCGCTTTCCGCAACTTCGCGCCGTGGGGTACGAGGTCCTTGGCGTCCGAGGGAAACAGGACCGTGGCGGCCACCGACGCGCCTGAACGGCCCGCGGACCCGGCGAAGGCCTCCGATGCGCTCTTGCCGTAGGCGTTGTCTGGCGCGAAGACGGCAAAGCGGCGGTAGCCGTAGTCCCGGGTGAGCGACGCGAGCAGGAAGTCCGTCTGGTCCGAACGTGTGGGAACGCCCTGGAGCAGCCAAGGGTGGCCCGTGGGGTCGTCGACCGACTGGGACAGGCTGACGAGGGGGATGTGCAGCGCATCGGCAGCGGTGAGCACCGGGCCGGTCTCGTCGGACAGCAGCGGGCCGACGACGGCGATGGCGCGCTCCGTGAGGGCGGCCCGTTCCAGACCGGCGACGGCGCCCTGCGGCGACCCGCCCGTGTCGATCTCGAGCAGCGTCCGGTTGCCGCCTGAGGCTTCGTAGCCTTCGCGCAGCGCCTCCAAGATCTGGCGTCCGACGCCTTCGTACTTGCCGGACAGCGGCAGGAGCACGGCGATGCGGTTGGCGTCGGCCGGGGGTGCGTCGATTCGGCGAAGGAGCGACGCTGCCGCGACTGCCGTCGGCGAGCCCGCAGGAGCCGACGACAGCGCGGACTGGGCCGCCTTGCGGGCGTCCTCCTTACGTCCCTCCGCGAGCGCCTGTTCGGCGCGGGCCAGCGGGTCGTGGGTGGCCTTTCGTCCCTTGGCGACGTCAGCCAGCGCGGCTGCGACGCGTTCCTGGACGGCGGGGTCGGCCGACGCGGCGGCGAGGGCGGCCCGGCTGTGGTCCGCGGCTTCGGTGGCGTCGTTTCGGTGTGCGGCGTCCAACGCGAGCAAGAGGTGCCGGTCGGCGTCCTGGGTCGCTGGAATCGACTTGGCGGGCGCACTTGCGAGAGCGCGGCGGGCCGCCTCGTCGAGGGGGCCTCCGGCGTCCAAAAGGACCTTGCCAAGGCGCGCCCCGGCACTCGCCGCCGAGCCGGCGGCCACTTGCTCAAACCAGCGGCGCGCGGCCGCGGCGTCGCCAGACAACCGGCGCTGCTCCCCCGCGTAGAGCAGGACGGTGTCGAGGTCGGCGGCGTCGACGCCGGAGGTGAGGGCGTTTTCGAGGACGGAAATGGCGCGGGCGCGGTCCGTCGCCGCGTAGGCCAACGCATCGTCGACGACGACGGGAAGCGCCAGGGCCCTGACGGCGAGCAAAATGGCCAGGATCATGGGCGCTCCTTGGCGGCCGCGTCGAAACGCTGGCGCCTGGGATGGGCATCTGGGGGCAACGCGTCGAACCAGCTGTCGAGGGCCTTCTCGCTGGCCTCCGTCAGCCGTGTGGGTACTTCGAGTTCGAAAGAGACGTGCAGATCCCCGCGGCCAGAGCGCTGGGCGCGCGGGAGGCCCCGGCCGGTCAGGCTGGCCGTGTGACCCGCGGCGGCCCGAGGGGGCAGCGCCACGGCGAGCGGGCCGTCGAGCGACGGCAGCTCGAATCGGGCGCCGAGGACGAGTTCGCGAAACCGAACGGGCACGCGAAGGACGAGGTCGTCGCCCCGCCGCTCCAGCGTGGGGTGGGGGGCGATGTGGACGGACACGAACAGATCCCCAGGCGTGGCTCCTGGCGCTTCGTCGCCCCGCTCGCCGACCCGCAGCTTCTGGCCGTCGGCGACCCCAGGCGGCACCTGGACGCGCAGGGTCTCTGGCGTGGCGCAAAGGCCCTCTCCCGCACACGCGCTACAGACTTGCACGGCGGTCCAGCCTCGCCCGTTGCAATGCCAGCAGGCGCTGCGCAACAGACGGGCCCGGGTGGACCGGCCGGTCCCCGCACAGGTCGCGCAACGGCGGCGGTTCTCTGGCAGGGTCCCGACGCCCCCACATGGGTTGCAGACCCGCTTGCGGGTCACTGACAGCGACGGCGTCGCGCCTTTCATGACGTCGGCGAGCGAGATGTCCACGCGGGCGGCGAGGTCGCGTCCGCGCGCCGGCCGGCGCTTGAACAGGTTGCCGAGCAGGCTTCCGACGACCTCGCTCACTTCATCGGGCCGCGGCGGGCGGCCGTCCTCGGTGTAGAGCATGCCGAGCTGGTCGTAGCGTTGGCGCTTCTCGGGGTCTGACAAGGTCCGCCAGGCCTCTTGGGCGTCCTTGAAACGCCGAGCGGCGTCCGGATCGTCCGGATTTCGGTCGGGATGCCATTGGCGCGCGACCGTGCGCCACGCGCGCTTGATCGCCTCGGCGTCCGCGCTGCGTTCCACACCCAGGATGTGGTAGTAGTCGTGGCGCGGCATGGAGGGGTTCGGTAACCCGTGGGACGCTTGCTCATGACGGCCGCGTTGGCGGTCTGCGCCTGCGCCGAACCGGCGTCCGTGCCTGCGGTGACCGAGGTCGGCGTCACCATCGAGGTTCGGCCCGGTCTGCGCGACCTTGTGGCGACGGCCGTGGGCGAGAGCGCTGTCCCATGGACGTGGATGTGGCAGGTGGACGGTGAGCCGACGCCCTGGGACACGGAGCGGGTGCCTGCGACGGCGCTTTGGCCCGGGCAGCTTTGGCGGGCCACCGTCAAGGGATTGGACGCCAAGGGTGGGCCGTTGGAAGGCCACGCCGAGGCGGAGATTCCCGCCGCCTTGGGCGGCAATGTGCTCGTCATCATGCTGGACGACGTCGGCGTCGACAAGCTTGGGATGTACGGCATCACGGACGGGCCGCCGACGCCGACGTTGGATGCTCTCGCGGCCGAGAGCCTGCAGTTTTCCAACGCCTGGGCGGCGCCCACGTGTAGCCCGACACGGGCGATGGCCCTCACGGGGCGCTTGCCTCATCGCCATGGCACGGGGCAGTTCATCAACATGAACGTGGAACCCTACGCCCACCCGACGGCGTCGATCTTCTTGCCGACGGCTCTGGCAGAATCGCGCACCGAGGTTTGGTCCAACCTGGCCCTCGGAAAGTGGCACCTCGCTGGCGAGACCGTGCCGCGCGAACTCGCGCATCCCCACGACTCGGGATTCGAGCGCTTTTTCGGCTCCCCCGGCTACCTCAACGAGGGCAGCCTGGACTACGACGGCTACTTCCTGTGGCGGAAGAACGTCGACGGCGTCGCGGAGACGGTGGACGTCTACAACACGACAGACACCGTCAACGACGCGCTCGCCCACATTCCGGAGCTGCCCGAGCCCTGGTTTGTCTGGCTGTCGTTCAACGCTGCACACACGCCCTACCACATCGCGCCCGAGGAATTGGTCACGCAGGCGTTGCCCCTCGATCCGACCGAATTCGACCTGTTCGACGGCATGGTCGAGGCGATGGACACCGAAATGGGACGGTTGTTTGACGGTTTGGGCTCCGATCTCCTTGGACGGACAACGCGGATCGTCATCGGAGACAATGGCACGAGCGACCTCGTCGCGGAGGTCTTCGATCCGAGTCATGCCAAGGGCAGCGTGTATGAGGGCGGGGTGCGCGTTCCGATGTGGGTTTCGGGGCCTCATGTGGCCGACCCGGGCCGGGTCGTCGAGACACCCGTGCTGGCGACCGACATCTTCCCGACCGTGCTCGACTTGGCGGGGGCGCCCCTGCAGGACGACAACCTTCAGCTGCTCTTGCCCTTGAGAGACGGCGGGACACGCGAGCTCGACGGCGTGAGCCTCCTGCCTCTGATGATGGAGACGGCGCCGGACTGGAAGCGGACGGTCATCGTCACGGAGAAGCTCATCCCCAATGGACCTCCGCCCTGGCTCCTGCACCTTCGCGCGGTGCAAGACGGGAGGTTCAAGCTCCAGGAGACGTTCAAAGGGACCGTCGAGATGTACGACTTGACGGAGATGTACGGGCTCGTCGAGGGTCCCGACAAAATGCTGGCGCCCCTCAGCGCCGAAGCTCAGGCCGCTTACGACACGTTGTCTGCTGCCCTCGCGAGCTTGGACGCCGAACCCTACGAAGGGTTCTGAAGGCCGGACGTCGCACCGGGCCGTAGGGTGCCCACACAGGCCGGACCCCGGTCCGATAACGGGGGCGAGGGGAACGATGGCTTCGGGCTTCGCGCTTTTGCCGACACGCCGCTTCGGCCCGATGTACGCGACCCAGTTCCTTGGCGCGTTCAACGACAATCTGCTCAAGAACGCGTTGGTCATCATGATCACGTTCAAGGGCGTCGGCGTCTTTGGCCTTTCGCCAGAGATGATCGTGGCCCTTGCAGGCGGCCTTTTCATCCTGCCCTACTTCTTGTTCTCCGCGTTCGCGGGGGAACTGGCCGACCGGGTGGACAAGGCCGCCGTCATCCGCTGGACCAAGGTCGCGGAGATCGGCATCTGCCTCGCCGCTGCGTTCGCGTTCTGGGCCGAAGCCGCCGAGGTCCTGCTCGCGCTGCTCTTCGCGATGGGCCTTCACGGAGCGATGTTTGGCCCGTCCAAATACAGCATCCTTCCCCAATTGCTGCCAGAAAAGGAACTCGTCGCTGGCAACGCGATGGTGGAGCAGGGAACTTACCTGGCCATCCTGCTCGGCACGTTGGCCGGCGGCCTGCTCGTCTCGCGGGAAGGTGGCACGCTGATCGTGGGTGGCGCGCTCGTCGCCGTCGCTGTCCTCGGGACGATCACGGCGTTCCAGGTGCCGGCTGCGCCCCCGACCAGGGTCAGCGGCCCCCTGCGTTGGTCACTCGTCGGGCCCACGCGTGACGTTCTGGCCATCACGCGGCGCTACCGGCCCGTCTGGCTCGCGGCACTCGGCATTTCCTGGTTCTGGCTCTTCGGCGCCACGTTCCTGTCGCTTTTCGCCCCCTGGACCAAGAACGTCCTGCATGGTGACGCGTCTCTTGCGACACTGTTCTTGGCCCTGTTCTCGGTGGGCATTGGGGTCGGCAGCCTCCTCTGTGAGCGCCTTTCCCATCACCGTCTTGAACTTGGCATTGTCCCCATCGGCGCCTTGGGTCTGACGGTGTTCACCGCGGACCTCGCGTGGGTCGGCGAGCCTTGGGTGGCCGAATCGTCGCCTCTGGGAGTGATGGCCTTTTTGAGCCGCCCAACGGGCGTTCGCATCGCCATCGATCTGTTGCTCATCGCGATTTCGGGCGGTCTGATGATCGTTCCGCTCTACACCTTCCTGCAGTGGCGCTCGGCCCCCCACGAGCGGTCGCGCGTCATCGCTGGCAACAACATCCTCAACGCCATTTTCATGGTCGTCGGCGCGCTGATGTTGGCCGTGTTGTTGGGGCTCGGCCTTGGCCCGACCGATGTCTTCGCCGTTCTCGCCGTCCTCAACGTCGTCGCTGCGATCGTCATGTACCGGACGGTCCCCGAGTTCGTGCTTCGGTTCGTGGCCTGGATGTTGTCGAACGTGGTGTACAGGGTGCGGGTCGGCGGGCTGGAACGCGTCCCCGTCGACGGCCCCGTCGTGCTCGTCTGCAACCATGTCAGCTACATCGACTGGCTCATCCTCGCTGGCGCCGTCAAGCGCCCACCCCGCTTCGTCATGGACCGGGACATCAGCCGATGGCCGGTGGCCCGCTGGTTGTTCACACACGCGCGCTGCATCCCGATCTGCCCCGAGAAGGTCGACGCCGAGGTGTACAACGCGGCCTTTGAGGCCGTTCACGAAGAGCTGGCCGACGGCGGCGTCGTGTGCATCTTTCCCGAGGGGCGCCTGACCCCGGATGGGTCGATGATGGTGTTCAAGCGGGGCATCGAGCGCATCATCGCAAGGGACCCCGTCCCGGTGGTGCCGATGGCGCTCAACGGGTTGTGGGGCTCGTTTTTCAGCCGCCGCGACGGCAAGGCCTTCACCCGGCCGTTCCGCCGCTTTTGGTCGCGGGTCCACCTTTGGATTGGCGACCCCATTGCGCCAGCCGACGTGACGGCCGACGGCTTGCACGCCATCGTCCACGCGCGGCATTCGGCCATGCCGGAGCGCCCGTGACGCTGCTGCTGGCGCTGGCTTGTGGGCGCTACGACGGCGGCATCGGCGTGCAGCGCCCGACCCAAGAGGACCTCGTCGAGGAGATTGCGGTCGCGCCGTCCCTCGCCTTTTCGGCGCTGAATTCTGGTGACGCACAGACGGCCGAGGTCCTCGTGACGAATGTCGGCACCACGGTGGTCGACCTCGTCGCGACCACGTCGGGCGATGCCTTCAGCGTTGTCGAGGTCACGGGTCGCGGCGTCCGGCCTGGCGAATCGGGCGCCGTCACGGTTCAATTCGCGCCTCTGGCGCCCTTCGAACATCGGGGGACGCTGACGGTCTCGACGGCGCTGATGGGCGACACCGTGGAGGTCGCTCTCACCGGCCTCGGCACGGATCCCGCGATCGACGTCGACCCCGTGACGCTCGGGGTCGCGACGGTCGGTTGCGAGGAGGCGGTCGGCGAGATGGTCGTTCGCAACGTCGGCGGCCAACCCCTACAACTGACCGGCTTCACGTCGCCGAGCCCCTTTCTGTGGCTCGAAGGCAGCCTCGGCGCGGTGGCTCCGGGTGGGCAAGTCGGCGTTCCGCTTCACTTCGTGCCCGGCGTGGCGGGGCCTTTCTCCACGGACGTGGTCGTCACCTCCGACGACCCGCAGACGCCGTCGCTGTCCGTACATGTGACGGCCGATGCGGTGTGGCCGGGCGACGTTCTGACGGCCTCCTTCATCGCCGAGGCGCGCACGACGAGCGTGCTCATCGCGCTGGACCGCAGCCAGTCGATGGACGCCGAACTGCCCATCCTGACGCCCGCCTTCCAGGCGCTCATCGACGGCATCGATGGCGTGCTCGTGGATTGGCGTCTGGGCGTCGTGACGGGCGAGGCCTGCGCCAATGGCGGCGTGATCGAGCCGGGTACGCCGGGCCGGGAACTCGCCTTTCTCGAGGCCCTTTCGGGTGAAGGGAGCGCGCTGACCGAGTCACTTCTGGCGCTCACCGCGTCGGCCGTGGAGGCGCCCTGCAACGCGGCGTTGTTGATCGAGGGTGCGCCGCTCCAGGTGGTCGTCGTCAGCGACGAGCCCGAACAATCAGGTGACCCCGAGGGGTCGATCGACCGCATCGAGGCCGTCGTGGGCGACCCGTGGCTCGTCCACATCTCCGGGGTCCTCGACGTCTACACGGTCTGCGGGGACGGGCCCGACGGCTACCTCGACGCCATCGCCGACACGAACGGGGTGCTGCTTGACGTGTGCGCCGCCACGCTCGCGGACCACATCCTCGACCTGCTCGTTCCGCCCGCCTACGGCGTCGACACCTTCTTGCTGCCGAGCCTGCCGGTGCTTGGCTCCATCGAGGTCGCGGTCGACAGCGTCCCGGCCTCCTTTCTCTACGACGCGGTGGTGCAGGGGGTGCGCGTCGCGCCGGCGCCGCCGCCCGGCGCGCTCGTCGAGGTGAGATGGCACGAGGCGGGCTGCCCGTAGGGCGTCAAACGACCCCGCGGCCGCCGCCCCTCAGTGCCCCCCGCGCGCCTTCGGCGCCGCATTCCACAACGTCGCGGCCAGCGCGAGGCCCACGAGCACGATGGGCATCATCGCCAACGGCCATACGGACCATGAAGCCGGGTCCGCTGCGGCGACGGACCCCTTCGCTGGCAGGAGGCGGCCGAGCGCGAACGATTGGGCCGTCGTGCCGAAGTAGACGGCACCGTCGATGAGGCCAACGACGACTCCCGCGTTCTTGCGGCCGCCGAAATCCATCGACGCCGTCCCCGTCAGCATCCCGTGCACGCCGATGACGCACAAGCTGGCGAGGGCCGCGGCCCAGCCGAAGTGGGGCGTGTCGAGCGTCGCCCAGATTCCGCCGATCGCTGCGAACATCAAGGCGTACAAGATCGCGGCGACGGGCGCGCGGCGCGAACCGAAGAGTTGGTCGCTGAGCACACCGGCGAACATGCCGCCAAGGATGCCGGCGAGGCACAACAGTACGCCCCAGTTTTGGTAGGCAAACGTGTCGGTGAGTTCGAGCGCGCGGGCCGCGTCGCGGTACCAGTGCATGACGGCGTTCCTGAGGAAGCCGCTGCAGAACTCGATGCCGGCGACCGTCAGGATGACGGGGTCCCGCGCCATCCGACCCATCACGGTGAGGGCAGGAAGCGCCGGTTGTCCGTCGTCGCCCTCGCCGGTGTCGATGTCGACGAGTCCGGCCTCGGACGGACGGTCCCGCACGAGCGCGAAGCAGAACGCAAACGCGGTCGCGAGGCAGAGCCCCGGAATCGCGAAGACCCAGCCCACGGGCAGGGCATCGACGATGCGATGGCCCCAGTCGAACGCGAAGTAGATGCCAAGGCTGATCAGGATGCCGAAGACACCGCCGAAGGTGCCGCGCTCACGGACGTGGAACCAGGCCGCGTTCACCTTGACGATGCTGACGGCGCCGAAGCTCTGGAAGTACATGTTGGCGGCGTAGAGCACGGTCCAGATGCGCACGTCGGCGGTGCCGTCGGCCAGCGCGGCCGCGAGGCCGAGATTGCACGCCGCTGAACCCGCGGTCGACATCAGGATGGTGACGCGCCCGCCGAGCCGATCCGCGAGCGGCCCGTTGAGGAAGAAGGACAACCCGTAGACGGCGGCGCCGACGCCGAACACGTCGCCGTAGGCGACCGCGTCGAGCGCGCCGACGTCCTTGGCCGCATTGAGGTTGTAGCGGCCAAAATAGAGCATGGCGTAGGACAGGCCGAGGACCACCCAGTTCCAGGCCCGGCGGCGGCGCCAGGCCTCGGCGTGGGCTTGGGCGGTCTGCGGGAGTCGAGACACGACGAAGGCGATGACGCCGAGCAGCAACAGGATCGGCATCAGTTGTTGGAGCGCCCCGGCCATCGCCACCTCCGGTCGAGCCTATGCCGCGTGGCGGGTCGGCGATAGGGAGGCACGTGTCTACACTTTCGACGATTCTGCGACGCATCCGCGCGACTCCTGCGCCCGTCGTGATCTTTGACCTCGACAGCACGGTCTTCGACACCGGCTCCCGCAATCTCGGCCTCGTCCGCCAGTGGGCCGGGGCGGGCCTTTGGGCAGAGCGCGCCGCTGCGATGACGGCCGAAGAGTTCGGTTGGGACGCAGCGGCGCCGCTGATCTCCAGAGGGGCCTCGGCCGAGGAGGTCGCCGACTTCCGGACCTATTGGCGGGCCCACTTCTTCACGGACGACGCCGTCGTGCTGGATACCCCGGCTCCGGGTTCAGCGGCCTTCGTGCGGGAGGTCCACAGCGACGGTGCCCACGTCGTCTACCTGACTGGACGGCACGTCGGCGGCATGGAGATCGGCACGGTGAAGGCGCTGACCCGACACGGCTACCCGATGTGGCGGCCGCGCGTCAGCGTGGTCCTCAAACCGAACTTCCACCTCGACGACAAGCGGTTCAAGGCGATGACGTTGCCAGAGATCGGCGGCCTCGGCACGGTGGTCGCAACCTTCGACAACGAGCCGGGAAATTGCAACGCCTTCCAGGCCCAATGGCCGGACGCGTTGAACGTCCTGTTCGGGAGCGTCTGCAGTCCCGAAGCCGAAACGCCAGATCCCGCCCTCATTCGGCTGGCGACGTTCGAGCGATGATCCAGCCGCCTGCAGCAGGCGGCTACGTCAACTGACGCCGCTGTAGGGCCATGGCCGCAGCGCTGAGGCCGAGTGCGACCCAGGCGACGGCCGCGACGCCGCGGATGGGGTCGAACGCGTGTTCGGCGCCCCACCAACCCGCCCAGGCGGCCTGCGGAAGCACCGTTCCGGCCAGGTTGAGGACCGTCTCGAAGGCTGGGTTGCCGGTCCCCACCGCAGAGACGCCGAGGCGTCCGACAAAGACGAGGACAGCCGCGCCGACGCAGGTCAGCGCGCCGGTCAGCAGGGCCGTCAGTGCGCCAAGCGAACGGCCCGTGGCGAAGCCGGCGGCGAGCGCGAAGGCGGCGACGAGGGCGTCACCGAGCAGGCTCAGCGCGGCGGCGCGGACCCACCCGACCCAGCCGACGCCAAGGCCGAAGGCGGGGATGCCGAGTGCCGCGGCTACAGCGAGCGTCGCTGCGGTGGTAGCGGCCGACCACCCGAGGAGGGCGACGAAGCGGGCGAGGACGGCGTCGCGGCGCCGGATCGGGCGCATGAGGTCGTCCCTCACGACATGCGTCTCCAGGTCGCCGGCCGACGCCGCGACCGCCAGCAGGGCCATCCAGCCGGGAAAGAGGCCCGCGTTGCGGAACCAGAGGGCCCAACCGACGGCCCAGGCCGCGGTCGCGTCCGCGAAAATGGGGTCGCCATTGAGGACGGCGCCGCTTTGGCGCAGCGCGAAGGTGAGCGCGACGAAGAGCCCGCCGAGCATCCCAGCGGCGAACAGGCCAAGGCGGGCCCCGGGGCGAGCCCAGAGACGGCGCCACTCCACGGCGATGAGGGCGGTCAGCGGCGTCACCGCGTGAGCTCCAGGTAGGCGTCTTCGAGCGAGCGCGCGTCGGGGACGACGGCGGTGACGTCGATGTTGCGCTCGACCAAACGACGAACGAGCACGGGGACGGTCCAACCGTGCAGGCGAATGCGGCCGCGACCTGGCGCGACGGGCCCGAGCCAGGTCGCGCCGTCGACGTCGGCGAGCGCGCGCGCGATGGCGTCGGTGTCGCCGCCGACTTCGACCTCGGTCTCCGGTCGGTCGAGCAGGCCGGCGACGGGGCCTTCGGCCACGAGTCGCCCGCCGCGCAACACGCCGACATGGGTGCACGTGGCCTGAACCTCGGCGAGGTTGTGCGAGCTGAGGAGCACCGTGAGCTGGTCGTCGTGCGCGAGGCTGCGCACGAGGTCCCGCATGTCGCGCATGCCCGCGGGGTCGAGGCCGTTCGTCGGCTCGTCGAGGATGAGGAGGCGCGGGCGACCGAGCAACGCGCGGGCGAGGCCGAGCCGCTGGCGCATGCCAAGGCTGTAGGCGTCGGTCGCGTCGCGGGTCCGTTCGGCGAGGCCGACGCGGCGGGCCACGCGGTCCACTTCCGCCGGGACTTCGGCGGCCGGGATGCCAGCGAGACGGGCGGAGTCGGCCAGCGCGTCGCGGCCCGTGCTGGCGGCGGGAAACGCAGGGACGTCGATCAAAGCACCGACCGAACGCCGCGCGAGGAGGGGGTCGACTTCCCCGAGCACAGTGATGGCGCCGCGCTCGGGCCGGAGCAGACCAAGCAGCGTTCTCAGCGCGGTCGTCTTGCCCGAGCCGTTGGGGCCAAGGAAGCCGTAGATCGCCCCGGACGGCACGTTCATGTCGAGCCGGTCGAGAATCGAGCGCCCGCCGAGCCGGACCGCGAGGTCCTTGACGGTGACGGCCGCGTTCACTCGCAGCTCAGGCCAGCGGCGTCGTCCGCATCCTGCTGGGCCGACAGGTCGTCGAGGCAGGCGGCCTGCAGATCGGCGTCGGCCTCGGTGAGCGCAGCGAGAAGCTCGTCGCAGTCGGCCTCGTCGGGGTGACACCGGCACATGTAGTCGGCGTACCGATCGCAGGGCGTGGCGGGTTCACACGCCGCCCAAATGAGCCACCAGAGGACCATGCCGCGGCGCTAACGCCGGGGACGGCGGCGGAGCAGGGCGGCAAGTACGGGGCGACCGAGCTTTCCCATCGTCGTCTGGAATTTGGTCGGCAGATCGTTGGGCCAGGGCGCGCCCTGGGCTGAGATGTCGGTTCGCGTGTCGACGAGTTCCCAGGCGTCCCCCAAGGCGGCGGGTAGGGCCGCGAGGTGGGTCGGGCTGTCCGTCTTGAGGTGGAAGATGGCGCCGTCTTTGGCGAGGGCGGCCAAATCCGTGAGGAACCAGGGGGCGATCAGACGGTGCTTCTCGTGGGCTCGTTTGGGCCAGGGGTCGGGGTGATTCACCCAGAATCGGTCGACGGATTCGGGCGGGAGAAAGTCGTCGAGAAAGGCCGCATGGTAGCGGACGATGCGCAGATTGCGCAGCCCAGCCTGGCGTACGCGTCGGGCACAGAGGACGGCCCGCTTGTAGCGAAGCTCGACGGCGATGTGGTTCGCGTCGGCGTCGCGCGTGGCCAGGGCGGCTGCAAACTCACCGTTTCCGGCCCCGACCTCCAAGACGAGCGGGGCGGCGCGTCCGAAGGCGTCGGGCCACCGGTCCCGCCATTCAGGCGCTTCGCCGGCGGGCACGAGTTCGGGGGACCACGTCTTGTGGGACGTCAGGTAGGGATTGACATCCAAGCCGAGGACTTCGGCGGGGTCGAGGTCGCGGTAGCGGGGACGTTCACGGTTCCCCACGGCCTGGGGCGTTGGCCTTCCATGACGCACCATCGGTCGTGTGCTCCTCTTTCCAGATGGGGACGTCCGCCTTCAGGCGTTCGATCGCGTGGCGGCTCGCTGCGTAGGCGTCTGCCCGGTGGGCGGTGGCCACGGCGATGCCGACGCTGGCTTCACCCACGCCGACGGTGCCCGTGCGGTGGTGGACGGCGACCGCGGCGCCGAAGCGCTCCGCGCACTCGGCCGCGATGGCGGCAAACTCGGCCCGCACCATCGCGTCGGCGGCCTCGTAATGAAGCGACAACACGGCTTGGCCTTCGAACCGATCCCGCGTCGTCCCGAGGAACAGCAGGATTGCGCCTCGCTGCGGAGAGGCGACGGCCGCGATCAGCGCGGAGGGATCGACGGGCTCGGGGCCAAGCGAGAGGCTCATCCGCCCCCCACCGGAGGCAGGAACAGGACGACCGTGCCTGGCCGCGCGGGCGTGTCGCCCGTCGCCCAGACGTCGTCGACTGCGAATCGCACGGGTACGCGGCGCGGCTCGGGGATCAGGCGCGCATAGAGGGCCGCCAAGGTTTCACCGGATTCCAGCGTCACCGATTCGGACCGGCAGCCCCGAATCGTGGCGAGTTGGGCAAACCATGTGGCGGTCAGCGCGTGCATGTCGGGCGGACGTACCTTGCCTTGGGCGGGTCCGCCGTGTCAAGATGATCGGGGAGGATGGGTGGTCCTTGCGGTTGCCATCGCCTGCGGCGGCGAATTCGGTCTCGACGGGATCGAGGACACCGCTGTGCCGGAACCGACGGTCACCCGCACGGACACATTCTACCAGGACGATCCCGCCGCGCTCGACGTGCTCTTCGTGGTCGACGACACACCGTCTATGGCTGGTGAACAGGCCGCGCTCGCCAACGCCTTTGACGTCCTGGCCGACGGGTTGGATTCCGTCGGGGTGTCCTGGCAGGTCGGCGTCACGACCACGACGGTCGGCGCGGGCAAAGACGGGTGGCTTCGCGGGGCGCCCTACGTGATTGCATCGGGCGCCGAGGGTGCCGCGTCTGCGGTGGCCGAGCGCCTCGTCGTTGGCGTCGGGGGCTCGGCCCCTGAGGCGGGGCTCGCCGCGCTCGTGGCGGGACTCGCCGAGGCCGACGGGGGCGTCAATGTCGGCTTCCGTCGCGATGGCGCCACGCTCGCGGCCGTCTTCGTTTCCGACGCCGACGATGCTTCGGAGGCCCTCCTCGGCGCGGACGCCGTCGGCGCCGCGGAAATCGCACTCGCTGGTGGCACCGCCTCGGCCCTGGTCGGGCCCGCGCCATCGGGGTGCTCGTCGGCGGAAGGGTCGGCAGCGGCCGGGTTGCGGTACCTCGAACTGGTCGAGCGGACGGGCGGCGTTTCGGCCTCCATCTGCGAGGCGGACCTCGACGCCATCGTCGACTCGTTCGTCAGCGTGAATACGTCCTGGCCGACGCGCTTTTCGCTGACGGGTCGACCGATCCCCGACACGCTCGTGGCCACGGTCGACGGCGTGGCGGCCGACGTCGTGGCCGACGGTGCCGTGGCCGTCTTCGCTGTGGCGCCGGCGCCGTCGTCCCGCATCGACGTCACCTACGTGTTGGATCTGTCGTGATCCTGTTCGCCGCCGTTCCGGTCCTCGTGTGGGACTTCACGATGTCCAGCGAATCGTGGGTGGCGGGCGGAAGCCCGAACCAATGGATGTGGGGTCCCGTGTTGGCCGGCCCCGTCGAGTTGGACGTCGGGTGGGGCACGCAGTTGGCCGGCCTCACGTTGCACGAGGCCACGTCGACCCTCACCGCACCCACCCTCGACACGTCTGCGATGACGTCGCCGACGTTGGCCGTCGACCATTGGTACGAGCTTGGCGATGGCGATCTTGGCGTTTTCGAAGCCGACGTGGGCGCGGGATGGACGTCGCTGGAGCCCGTGTTCGGGTACGTCGGGGGCGACGGCCTTCGGGGCGCCACGGGCGCCTTTGAGTTGATCGCCATTCCGCTGCCGGTGGCGCCGGTGGTTGGCGTGCGGCTGAAATTGGTCACGGACGACGCTGGCGCCGGCCTCGGCTGGTACCTTCGCGGCGCGAGCCTCGTCGATGGCGACGCCGCCGCGCCCCAACTCGAACCGATGGTACTCCCCGCGGACACACAAGATGTCGCGGGCCCCTATGTCTTCGAGGTGAGCGCGATCGACGATGTGGCGACGACCGCCGTCGACCTGATCATCGGAGGTGACCGCACAGCCTTCGTGTCCCAGGGCGGCAACCTCTGGCGCGCCGAATTGCCAACGGTCTCGCCCGGCACCCGGGTCGACTACGTCATCGAGGCCACCGACGGCGCGAATGTTGCCTACTGGCCGACCTTGGGAACAGGCAGCTTCCGTGTGTTCCTCGCGGCGCCAACGAACTTGGAGGCATCCGAATCGGGCCGGCAGATCGGGTCGAGCGTCCCGTTGTGTTGGACCGCGCCCGTCAGCCCCGAGACGGTGTTGGCCACGCAGTGGCTCGTCGACGGCGTCGTCGTCGGGGAGGGGCCGGGGACCTGCGCTACTGTGCCGGTCGACGCGACCGGGTCGTACGATTTCCAGGTGAGGGGCCGTTTCGACGCTGGCGTGGGGGATGCGTCAGACGTGCTGACCCTCGACGTCGAGGTGCCGTCGATCGGCATGGTCGAGCCCGCGGAGGCCTACTCCGGGGACGCCGTGCGCGTCACCGTGAGCGGAGAGGGGCTGTACTTGGATGCGGCGGCAGCCGTTTCGTTTGGCGAGGGCATCGACGTCGTCGAAACCGAGGTCGTCGACGCGATGACCCTGCGAGCGACCCTCGCCGTTTCGGACGACGCGGCCGTCGGCGCGCGGGAAGTCGTCATCGACACGCCGTACGGCGAAGTCGTCGGCGCCTTCAGCGTGCGCGATGGTGCGGAGCGGCCCCACATCGTCTCGGTGACGCCAGGCACGTTGGTCCAAGGTGACGAAGCCACGTTGACCATCCTGGCGTCGGCTCCGTGGGCCGGTGAGATTGCGACCTTCGACGACGGCGACGTCGTCGTGGTCGCCCCGCCCAAGGTCGACGGCGCGACCCTGACGGTGCGGGTCGCCGTGGCGTCGCGCGCGTCGGCTGGCTTGCATGACCTCGTGCTCGACGACGGCCTGCGGCTTTGGACGGCTTCGGTCGAGGTGGAGGAGTGGGTGGCGCCGCCTGCGGGCAATTGTGACCATGGTCGCGGCGGAGCTTGGTGGAGCGTCCTGGCGGTCGCCTGGTGGCGTCAGCGGGCCAGGAAGGCCGACATAGCTTCGGCGACCTGACGGTAGGGTCCCACGACGCGGCGGGCGGGCGGGAGAGCCGCCAGCGCGAGACGCCCCCAAGACCGGTCCCAGATTCGGCGGTCGAGCAGCAGGACGACCCCGCGGTCGGTCGTCGTGCGGATGAGGCGCCCGTAGCCTTGGCGCAGCTTGAGGAGCGCTTCGGGCAGCGTCATTGCGCGGAACGGGTCGATGCCGCGGCGCTGAAGCCGCTCGGCGCGCGCCTGGCGCAGGGGGTCATCTGGCATCCGGAACGGCACGCGGGGCAGGATGACGAGTCGGAGCCCGTCCCCAGCGACGCTGACGCCCTCCCAGAACGAGTCCGTGCCGACGAGGACGCTGCTCGGGTCCGCTCGGAAACGGTCGAGCAGCACGGATCGACCCGCCTCGCCTTGTGCGAGAACGCGTAGACCCGGCAGGTCGCGGCGCAGGCGCTCGGCGTACGTCCGGACGGCGGTGAACGACGTCGCCAACACGAAGGCGCCGCCACCGGAGCGGGTGACGGCGTCGACGATGGTGCGGCCACTGACCTCGTACCAGTCAGGCGCGTCGGGGTCGGGGAGGTCTTTGGGCAGCCCGAGTAGCGCCTGCGTGGCGTGGTCGAACGGACTGGGGACGACGGCCGTCTGCGGGTCCACGCCATGCCGCTCGGAGAAGAAGGAGAACGAGCCGGCGACGGTGAGGGTTGCGCTCGTGGCGACCGTCTGCGGCTTGGGCCGCCACAGTACGTCGGTCAGCAGCTCGCCGACGTCGATGGGCGCGTCTTCGAGGGCCGCGAGGTCTTCGGGTCGCCGCGTGGCCGGTCCCACCCAGCGGACGCGGCCGGATTCGCCTCCGTCGACGAAGCGTCGGACGAGGGCGGCATGTTCACTGACCCGGCGCAGCGCGCGGCGAGCGTCGAGGATGGGCTCCGCGTGCTGGGGGGCGACGTCGGGCAGGTCGAGGAGCACGACCTCGAGCGCCGTCTCCAGTTTGGTGAGGTCCTCCGCGAGTTCGCGGACACCTTTGCCCACCTCGGCCGGGACCCCTTCCCAGCGGGTAGGCGACGTGACCTCGCCAAGGGTCGCAAGCGTCTCCGAGACGGCCACTTGGGCGACGGAGAGGCACTCCTGGGCGACGGCGACGGCGTCGGCGCGGGCCACATTGTCTACGTCCAACATCGCGATGCGGGCGAGCGCGCCCGGGCGGGTGGGGGCGTCGGACAACGGCCGTGTCGCCCTTTCGAAGGCGCGATGGCTCAGGCGCGACGACAGCGCACCGGTGGCCGCGTCCTCGAGGTGGTGGGCCTCGTCGAGGACGATGCGGTCGAAGTGTGGCAAGGGGCCGCGGTCCGCGATGCGTCGAACGTTGAGGTCGGTCAGCAGGAGCGCGTGGTTGACGACGACGACGCGGGCGGCTGCGGCGTCGCGGCGCGCATCGTAGAAGTGGCACCGCGCGTATTCGGGGCAACGGACGGAGAGCGTCCGGTCCGAGTCCGACGCGATGCGCTCCCAGGCCTCGGTGTCGACGGGGAAGGGTAGGGCGGCGCGGTGGACGGCCCGACCCGCATTGGACCAGGCGACGAGGGCTTCGAAGGTGCCGCCGTCGGATTCGGCGGCGACGAGGCCAAGGCGTCTCCGGCAGGGGTAGTTGCCCCGACCCAACAGGACGGCCGTGGGGACGTCGATGCCGCCGGCCGCAAGCAGGGGAAGGTCCGACGCGACGAGCTGGCTCTGAAGTGCGTGGGTGTAGGTGGAGATCGCCACGCGGCCGGAGTTGTCGCGCGCCCAGAGCGCGGCGGGCACGAGGTAGGCGAGCGACTTGCCGGTCCCGGTGCCCGCTTCGACCGCAAGTGGACGGACGCCCGAAAGCGACTCGGCGACGGCGAGCGCCATGTCGAGCTGGCCGGGGCGTGGCTCCCAGCCCGGCAACGCGCTCTTGAGGCCGATGTCGAAGAACTGGCGAACCTCATCGAGATCGACGGGCACTTGGCGCTTGACGTGGGGTTCGACGACCCAGTTGGCGCGCGTGAGGTCCGAGTCGACGATGACGACGCCGACGCCGTTCTCGCCGTAGTGAGACGCGAGCGCCATGTCGGCTTCGGACGGGCGCAGGTCGCCGCTTGGATGGTTGTGGACGACGACCTGGCCAGGTTGGGGGCGTTGGAGCAGCGCGGGGACGGCGTCCTCGGTGCCGCGGCAGACGACGGTGAAGGCGACGACTTCGCCATCCTCGACGTCGCCGATCGCGAAGACTTCGACGCCGCCGGCCTCTCGGATGGCATCGCGGAGGCCCGCCGCCGCTGCGGGGCGGATTCGGCCGGCGGTGGCCATCAACTGCCGGGGGTGGCGGCGTCCGTGCCCGGCGTCAGCGTCCATTCCTCGGCGAGCCACGTCGTCGAGCCGACGGTGACGCTGCCGTTGCGGGCGGCGACCCCGTTCGTGTAGTCCCAAGGGGTATCGGTGCCGTCGACGCTCTCTTCGCCGAAGAGGTCGACGACCTCGCCGTCGCGAATGAGCGCGTAGGCGTCGTCCCCGTTGCCGGTGGCGATGGCGCTGACGCCGTCGGGCGAGACGCCAAAGGCGTCGGAGAAGCCGGTCTGGTCGGCGGCGATGACGACGGTGCCGCCGGGGGGGACGTCGAGGGCCGGCAAGCCCGACTCGACGGGGGCCGACGACGTGTAGCGGCGCAGGCGCCAGCTGCCGTCGAGGGTCAGCGGGTCGGACGACGCGTTCCGCAACTCGACGAAGCTCGCGGTGTCGTCGGCGTGGTCGACGATCTCGGAGAGGATGAGCGTGCCCTCGGCGGTGAGAGCGGGCGGGGGCGGGCCGTCGCTCGCCGCACCGGTGCCATCGCCAACGTCGGCGACGTAGACGGCGTGGGCCGAAAGGCTGCAGGCGAAGAGGAGGATGAGCGCCACGGGAGGAACCTAGCGCGGAGGGGAGGCGGGGTCACGGGCGGCAGCGCCTGAGCAGCGTAGCCTTGGGTGCGTCGGGGGTGGTGCCTTCGCAGAATCCGTTGGCCGTGGACGGGTGGACGTGTGGTGGCGAGCCGTCGGGTGGAATGACGACGTTGGAGACGTACATCTACGACGCGGGCACCCATCCCGTGGAGGTGTTTCGGGCTTCGGAGGGGCTCTGGACATACGACGCCGTGAATCGCTTCTCCGAAGTGGGGGGCCGCACCTTGTCGACGGGTCTGACGTGGGAGGACCACGTCTGGGAGCCTGTCAAGGGGACAATGTCGTCGTGGACGACGACGTGGCAGGTGGGGGGAACCCAGAGGTCGTTGTCGCGGACGTACACCTACGATGGGATGGATCGTCTGGTGGGGGCGACGCACACGCGGTCGACGCCTGGCGGCGTGGTGGCGTCGGCGACGTATGTGTACGACGCGGACGACCGGTTATTGGTGGAATCGCACCCGGTCGGCGCGAAGACGGGGGCGCTGTTCCGGTGGAACGGGTGGCAGAGGGACACGCGGCGATCGTTGTCGACTCAGGTGATCGAGTCCGTATTGCCGTGGCTGCGTCTGGTGGGGGGTCAGCCGAAGGTGGTGCTGGCGGAGCTGGACGGCCACGCGGCGTGGGTGACGAACGGCGTGACGGGGGTGGTGGAGAACCGGGAGGTTGTAGGTGCCTATGGCCTGACGCTGCCGGGGACGAAGCTGGGCCCGGCGTGGGCGTTGGACGGCCAGCACGGTTCGGAGCCGGACCGAGAGTTGTCGGTGGTGCACCACGGGGCGCGTCACGCGTTGTTCCGTGACGGGGTGTGGATGCAGCCCGAGCCGCTGTTGTGGCGTGGCGCGGCGCAGGGGATCGAGCGTCCGGGTTGGCTGACGGGGGTGTATGCCGGGGGGGATACGAATCGGCTGCAGGATCGGAGCGGGGAGAATCCGGTCGCCGTCGTGGTCGTGGAAACTGCCGTGACGGTTCTAAGTATAGCGGCCGGCGCCGTGTCGGCAGCCGGCAACACGCTTGCGGGAAATACAGAAGCTGCGGTGGCCGACTGGGCCGGGGTGGGAGTGGACACTGCGTCGCTTTGGGTGCCCGGAGCTCCAGGCGTAGCGGGTGGGATTCGGGCGGCAAAGAATGGCGGTGAGGTGATTGCCAAATTCGGTGGTGAAGCGTTGGCGGGCGCGAAATCCGCCGCGAGCGCTTTGGGCGAAGCCGGAAGCAAACTTGTCGACGACGTTGCGGATGCCTCAAAATCGGGGACGGCGACGGTTTTCAAGCACGATCTCCCGTCGGGCCCGAACATCTCCGTCGAGACGACAGGGGCGGGAGGCTCGTTCCACACCGAGCAACTGCGGCTTAGCGGAGCAGGCCCGCGAGGTGGTGCGACGACCATCGGTGTAGTCGACGACACGAGCGGCGTTTCAGGGAGCGTCAGGATCGCCGTGCCGGACATCGAGGCCGCGCAGGCATACCAACGCGGCGTCGTCGGCACGCCCACCGGGCCCTACAACGCCTCCACCAACAGTTGCTTGAGCCATGCCTGCGACGTGCTCAGGGCGGGAGGGGTGGACGCTCCCACCACCGGGAGCGCGCAGAAGGCATGGCTCGAAAGCCAGGGAGGCAACTGATGGGCATGTGCCTGTGCGAGACCCACGGCAGGCAGCCGATGAGGCTGTGCTGCCCCCACATCAAGCCCGGCGATCCGGGCACCGCGATCACGATGATCGGGGGGGCCGTGCGTCTGCTCGCGTGCCCTGCCTGCGTCAGAACCTTCGTCGTCGATGGCGAGGTTCCTGAGAGCCGGGAGGAGGACTTCAGCGCGATCCTCCACTCGTGGTGCGTGAAGTGCTGGGACGCGGCAGCCCGGGGTGAGCCCACATCGTGGGTGCCTTAGCGCACGCACCTGCTGTCCGTAGACCCCTTCCAGCCCGACGACGCCGTTTTCAACGCGGTTTCGGTGCCACCTCCTCGCCGGTCGCCGGGCCCCGGACTTTCGTAGTCGAGCGGTTCTGGCGCGGTGACGGCGACCTTCCCCGACCTCCGGGCGGGTCCACGGGTTCGGGTCCACGGCGTAGTGCTCGTGGAGGAACCCCCACCATGACGCGCTCTCCGAGGGTGGCTGGCTACTGCCGCGTCTCGACCCTCGACCAGCACGCCGACATCAGGTCGAGGCGATCCGCCGGGCTTCTGGCGAGCGGGGCGAACGGAGAGTCCATCACCTCCGACCGGATGACGCAACTCGTCCGGCAGCACGTCTTCGCCGCGAAGATCCCGAAAACGGGGACGTGCCACCTGTGAAGGCACACTGCGCCACCTTGATGCTCGAGGGCGGTGCCGACGAGCGCTTCATCCAAGCCCTCCTCGGCTACGTATCGCTGGAGAACACCGCCATCTGCATCTCGGTGTCGATTCGGGCCCCGGTCGCGGTGCACCGGGCGGCGAAGCTGTCGAGGCCGAGGACGACGCTGATGGAGGAGCCCGTGTGGGTGGGTGCAGGCTTCTTCCACGCGACGCTCGAGGGCGAGTCCGTTTCCGGCCCTTAGGCTCACGACGGCCCAGTTCGCGGATAGACCGTCGTCGTGAGCTTGACGACCCGCGACATCGCCATCGAAGCCCTCGGCCTCCCCGAAGAGGACCGGCTCGCCCTGGCCGCGGAGCTGATCGATAGCGTCGAGGGGTGTCCGGATCCCGAGTGGGACACGGCCTGGCTCGACGAGCTGAACCGCCGTCGAGCGACCGGCACCGCGGACGCAAGACCCTGGGCCGATGTTCGAGCCCAAGTGCTTCGGAGGCTGAGCGGCACTTGAGCTGGCCCGTCGTCGTTCACGCAGATGCCGTCGCCGAGATCGAGGAAACCGCCGCGTGATACGAGGCGCGTCGCCCCGGCCTCGGACTGGAGTTTCTGGCCGCCGTCGACCGGACGGTCGTCCAGGTCGGCGAGCATCCGCTCGGGTTCCCGGGTTGGACGCCGCCCTGGCGGAGGGTCGTCCTGCGACGCTTCCCGTACCTGGTGTTCTACGAGTTCGAGGGTGACGAGCGCGTCGTGATCTACGCGGTCGCCCACGCGAGGCGGAAGCCGGGTTACTGGGCGGCGCGGCGGCCACCGACGGGCCCGTAGCCGAGCCCATTCCGACCCCGAGTAGGTCGGGATCGCTGACCCGCGCTCGACGCCCTCGCGGCTTCCGTCGACCGCCACGCCTTCGGGTCGCGTCGCGGGGCCAGCGGCGTAGCCAACGCGGGCAGTCCGTCCGCTGGTCATCGGTACGGGTCCAGTTCGCGGTCGTCCCATCGGCGGCCATATTCGGGATGGCTCGCCCCGGGCCGGGGCTGAGGATTCGCCACGCGACGATGTTCGCACAGCCGAAGGACGACTACCCCACCCGCCTTCGCGCCAGCCTCACCTCCGCCACGCGCCGCTCGCCGACGCGCAATTCCACGCGCCACCACCCCGTCGTTCCGTCGCGCTGGGACGCCAAAACCGCGCCCGTCACAAGGTCTCCTCCCCGAATGGCGCTTCGCCAGACGACGTCCTCGGCCACGGGCGCCCAGGCCGATGGCGCTTCGCCTTCCGACGCCAGCACCCGGGCCACGACCTCGTCGGCGACGTCCACGTAGGCGGGGTGATTCATGTGGTCGAGCGGGTCCATGACCACATGCCACGCTTGGAATTCCATGGCATCAGACGGCTCACGCGGCGAAAGCTCAGGCCACTCCGGTTCCATCCAGGCCGCCCCGTCCGCCACGCCAAAGGACGCGGCGAGTTCGGGGGACGCCCGCGCAATCGACATCCCCGGCATCGCGACGTGAACCCATTCTTGAACGCCCGAAAACACCCTGCGCCCCTCGACGAACAGGTCCACGCGGCGCGAGGAAAACATCTCTCGGCGGAACGCGCTTACCCATGTCCGCGCCGTGACGACGTCGCCGAAACGCACCTCGCCGTCGTGGAACCCGCGAATTCCCCGGATGACGAAGGCGCAACACTCGGTCCGGTAGCGGGAAGGAGGCCAACCCCGTGCTGCACTCGCCGCGACGGCAGCGTCCTGGGCCGCACGCCAGACGTCGCCGGCCCTGGCCGTGTCCCGCGGGCCAAAGGCCTGCCGCCCGAAATGAACTGGGAACTCCTCGCGCGTCATCTGAGACACCGGAAACCTCGGGCGTAGGGACGAATCAGATGGCCGGTCGTCGACCCGACCAAGGCAGACTGCGCTCCAAGGCCGCGGCCAGGCGGATCAGTACGTGCTCTTCGCCCATTCGGCCCGAAAACTGGAGGCCGATGGGAAGGCCTTCGTGGTGGGCAAGGGGAAGCGAGATCGCCGGTTGTCCGGTCTGATTGAACAGTTGCGTGTTGGGCGTAAATTCCAGCGCCTTTTCGGCGAGGCTGTCGAGAACCCCGCGCAGCACCCGCGGGACAGGGGCCCATCGCAGCGCCGCCAGGCCGATCCCGTCGGCGGCCGGCAGGTCGCGGGCCCCGATTTTCGGCGTCATATAGGTCGTCGTCGCCGTCAGAAACACGTCGCGGCGAGCGTGGAATTCGGCCATCGTGCGCCCAGCTTCTTGAACGACGTCCCGGGCCTTCGCGAGGTCCAACGCGGGAATCGTACGCCCCACTTGGACGAGGAACCACGTCGCGGGTTCGAAATCCGACGCCCTTGGCGTTCTTCCCGTCCATCGGCGGAACGTCTCGACCTCAGCCGCCGTGCCCACGGCGACCTGGGTCAGGTAGGCCTTGACAAGTGCGTCTCGATCGAGTTTCGGCGTGGCCTCTTCGACGTCGTGGCCCTGCGCCGCGAGGTGTGCGGCGACGTCGCGAACGGCCTTGGCGACAGCGGGATCGACGGCGCGCCCGTAGAGCGACCCCGCCGAAAAGGCGATGCGGAGCCGACCGGGGTCCCGACCGACTTCCGCCGCGTAGGGTCCTGGCGCAGGTGGCGCCGCATAGGGGTCGCCGGGTTCGGGGCCCGCCATCACGTCGAGGATTGCGGCCGTGTCGCGCACGGTCCGCGTCAGGACGCCCCACTGGACGTAGCCGCCCCAACCTTCTCCGTCGGGGGCCACAGAAATGCGTCCGCGGGTCGCTTTGAGGCCCACGAGGCCGGTCGCAGCTGCGGGGATTCGCAG
>SXOB01000015.1 GCA_005776945.1 Pseudomonadota bacterium | reverse complement strand
GCGAACGCGTCCCCGGCGGGACGGGACGGCGAGGACGCCGGAGCCGCTCACCACCACAATTGGGACAGGGACCCGTCGCCGCACACGTGGGGCAAAACGTGCACTCGTAGCTACAGATCCACGCCTCGCCGTCGACGGCGAGCGCTGCGCCACACCCTTCGCAACGGTCGCGCATCTCGAGCGCCATACTCAGACCCTTCGTGGGATCAGAAGAAAGACCCGATGCCGAAGTCGAACACGCTCTTGCGCTCGTCTTCCAACGGTTGAATCGGGACTCCGTACTCGAACCGCAGCGGCCCAATGGGCGAGCGCCACCGAACGCCGAGACCGTAGCTGAACCGAAGGGCCGTCGGATCGATCGGTCCGCGGCCGTTCACGTCGCCAAACGCGTTGCCGGCGTCGAAGAACACGACCGCATTGATTCCCGCCGCCGGAATGATGGGCGCTTCCAACTCGAGGTTGTTGATCCAAGTCCGCGTACCGCCGATGATGAGCTCGTCGTCGGCCCGCATCGGGTCGTCCGTCGACAGCGACCGAACGCGCGGCCCCAAGCTGTACCACTGGTACCCGCGCACCGACTGGATGCCGCCCGCCCGGTAGCGGTGGATGTACGGGATGATCCCGCCGTCGGTGGGCATCAGGTTGCCCAACGTCGTGTTGAGGCGGAAGATCAGTCGCTCCGACCTCGGGATGACGGGCTGGTAAAGGCGGAAATTGAACTTCGTCTCGGCAAAATAGTAGCTTCCGCCAAGCAGCGAGAGAATCGCATCGTCGCGGACGCGAAAACCGCCCGACAGGCCGGCTGACGCCGACGTGTAAAAGCCACGCGTGGGGAACAACCGGTCGTTCCGCTTGTCGACGGCGATGGTCGACCCCACGGTGCTCGTCAGGCCATTCCGATACAGTTGCCCGCCAAACAGATGGGCCCGGTACGGGTCGATGTTGTTGAGCCCAACGTCCTCCAGCGTATACTCGCCGCGCAGTTCGATGTCGTCTCGCGTGTCGAGGTACCGACCCACCCCAACGGAGCCGCCGCGCTGGTATTCGTCGAGTTGGAACTGGCGCGTGACGCTGTAGGTGTCGAAGCGCAGACTCCACCGGGTGTCGGCAAAGTACGGGTCGACGAAGCTCACCTGATACTGTTTCTGGAGTTTCGACCAATTGACGCTGGCGCCCATCGTGTAGCCGAGGCCCAAGAAATTGTTCTTGGACACACTCGCATTGATGACGATGGACTCGAGGGTCGAATAGCCTGCACCCAACTGGAAGCTGCCCGTCGGCTGCTCTGAAACGCGGAACACGACGTCCAACTCTCCCGGGTCCTCCCCCCGGGGCGTGCTGACGTCCACCTCATCGAAGTACCCGAGGCGGCGGAGCCGCGCCTGGGAAGCCCGGATGAGGCTGCCGCGGTAGGTCTGCCCCTCGACGAGCCGGATTTCGCGCCGAATCACCTTGTCGAACGTCGTGTCATTGCCGGACACGTCGATGCGTCCGACCCGCATCTTCTCGCCCTTCTCGATGCGAAAGACGATGTCCACGGTCCGGTTCTCGGCGTTCGTGCGCGTGTCCGGGACGACGTTGACGAATGCGTAGCCCTGGTCTTGGTAGAAGACCTCCAGCGCTGACGCTACCGCGGAGACCGTCGAGTACTTGAAGACATCGCCGGGAACGAGCCGAGCGGCCTTCGTTTCTACGGCCACCTTCGGACCCTTCTTGCCCTCCGCCGCGCGCCACTGTTCGTCTTGGATAGCGGCCACCGGCCGACCCGCGAGGATTTCCAACGCTCGGTCGTGCGTCAGACCCGTGGCATCCTCGAAGTCGCCTTCAACCGCCAAGTTCCCGAGGTGGTACAACTCCCCTTCGCGAACGGTGTACGAGATGAAAACGCTTCGCTTGTCGGGTGACAGGTACACTTTCGGCGGGTCCACCTGGACGTCGGCGTACCCCTCCTCCAAGAAGACGTAGGACACGCGTTGGGCGTCGACGTCGAGCTTGTCGCGGTCGAAATTGCCTCCGCCCGTGATGACGGAGAGCAGACCGCCCTGCTTGACCTCCAGGAATCTCCGAATCTTGCCCGCCGGAACGTGGTCGTTTCCGGCGAAGGCAATCTTCTGAATCGTGACCTTCTTGCCCTCTTCGATGTGAAAAATCACGTCGACACGGTCGTCGGAAACCTCGACTATTTCCGGGCGAATCTCCGCCAGATAGTAGCCTTTCTCGACGTAGAGATCGCGCATCGCCTCGACGGTCTGCGCGACCTTGGCCTCGTTGAGGACCTGGAATGCCCGCAGGTCCATGGCCTCGCGCAGGTCGTCCTCGTCAATCTTCTTTTCGCCTTCGATGCGGGTCTCGCGAATGGCGGGCTTCTCGCGGACGCGGAAAACGACTACGCGCGCCTCGGGCGGACCTCGCAGTTCCACCACGACGTCATCGAAGAAACCCGTCGCATAAACGGCTTCGAGGTCGCGCCGCACGCGCGACTCGGACAGGGCCTCGCCCCGACGAAGTCCGACCTTGGCGAGGACCGCGGCCTCCTCGATGCGCGCAGTGCCCTCGACCTGCACCCGTTCGACGGTGCCGTCGGGCGGTACCGGGACCTCGGCGCGGGCCGGAGCCAGCCACAACCACGCAAGGCTAGCCCACACGAACAACCTCCACGAGGCGACCGTCGCGCAGCGTCAACTTGCGCCCACAGCGCGCCGCAAGTTCGTGGCTATGGGTCACTACGACCAAGGTACTCCCGAGTTGATCGTGCAGGTCCAACAACAGCGCGAACACATCCGCTGCCGTGCGCGGGTCGAGGTTGCCTGTCGGCTCGTCCGCGAGGACGAGGCCCGGCCCCATGACCAGCGCGCGCGCCCGCGCGACCCGCTGCTGCTCTCCCCCCGATAGCTCGCCGGGCTTGTGGTGGAGACGGTGCTCGAGCCCAACGGCTCCAAGCAACGCCTCGGCTCGGGTCCTCGCCGTCGCTTGGCTACCACCTGCCAGACGAACCGGTAGCATCACGTTGCCAAGCGCGTCGTGCTCACGGAGCAGGTGGTGGGCCTGGAAGACGTAGCCAACGCGGCGATTGCGAATCTCGGAGCGGGCGGCGTCGTCCAGACGGCTCACGTCTCGGCCATCGAAGGTGATCGAGCCTGCCGTCGGCGCATCGAGCAAGCCAAGCTGGTGCATGAGGGTGGACTTGCCGCAGCCCGAGGGCCCGACGATCGCGAGGACGTCGCCGGGCGCCAGTTCGAGGTCGACTTGGTCCAGCACCGAAACGGCCGCATTCCCCTCGCCGTAGCGGCGACAGAGCCCGGACACCTTGACGGCAATCCCGTTCGTCATTCGTACCGAAGCCCCTCGACCGGGTCCAAGCGCGCCGCCGCGAGGCTCGGCACGAGTGTGCAGAGGAGCGAGACCACGAGGGCGACGACCGCGATGCCCAGGACGTTCTTGGGGTCCACGACGACGGGTAACGACGACAGGTGGTAGACGTCGGTGTCGAGCGGGTACTTGTACCAAGCGAGGAAACGGCAGCCCGCAAGGCCAAGGGCGGTGCCCACGGTGGCGCCCACGACCCCGATGGTCATGCCCTCGATGACGAACAGCCGAAGGATGGTCGTGATCGACGCGCCGAGCGCTTTGAGCACGGCGATCTCGCGGCGACGCGTGATCACGAACATCCACAACGTCGCCACGATCAGCATGCCAGAGATCAGCACCATGATGCTGAACAGCAGGCCCATGACGAACTTCTCCATCGCCAGAGCCTCGAAGAGCTTGCTGTTGAGCTGCTTCCAGGTCTGCGGAAAGTAGGGGTGGCCGACGCTGACCTCAATCTGCTTCGCGACCGCCTCGACCTCGTCCGGGTCGGCCACCTTGACCTCGATGGCCGTCGCCACAGGGCCGGTCCGAAGAAACTCCTGCGCAAAAGCATTGGTGCTGTACGTCCACTTCGTGTCGTACTCGTACATCCCGGACCGGAACAGCGCTGCGACCCGCACTGCAGCGACGGTTGGCGACCGCAGGCCGAGCGGTCCGGGTGGCCCGCCAAGCGGATTGATGAGTTGGACGGTGTCGCCTGGTCTCACCATGATCTCGCGCGCCAACACCTCACCGATCACGAGTCCCGGAAGCGGCGGCGTGCCATCCAGCGACGGGACCGGTTCGTCGAGCGCATCCCAGGCCTGGCGCCGGGACTCGCTGTCGTCCAGCGGGCCCGTCAGCCCAAGCGTCAGATCCTCGTGCAGCCGCGTGACCCCAGGGGTGCGCTCGATGTCGACGCCCTTGAGCACCACACCTGTGGGGCGATTGTGGGCCATCACCATGAGTTCGCCCCACGCAAACGGGCTGGCGCCGGTGACGCCAGACAGGTCTCCGATGCGGTCGGCGAGCACCTCGGGTTCGGGAATCCCCTCCCCTCCAAGTCGGAACACGACGACGTGCGCGTTGGCGCCAAGGATCTTGTCGCGCATGTCGCGCTCGAAGCCCGTCATGACCGCCATGACCCAGTTCATCGCAGCGACACCGAGCGTCGCGCCCACCACACACAACAATGTGGCTGCGCTCACGAAACGGTCCCGCTTGGGCGAGCGCAAATGGGCCATCGCGAGACCCACCTCCGCTGGCAGCGACGACCCCCTCTCGACCTCGGGTAGCGTGGCGAACGCGACGCGCTTCATCCGGCGCTTGGCCGCATCAGCGGGAACAAGATGACGTCGCGGATGGAGGACCGGTTCGTAAACAACATCGCCAGGCGGTCGACGCCAAGACCCATGCCAGCGGTGGGGGGCATTCCGTGGCCCAAGGCGCGCACGTAGTCGGTGTCGTACATCATGGCGGTCGCGTCGCCGGCCTTGCGCTCGGCGACCTGGGCCCGGAAACGGCCAGCCTGATCGACAGCATCGGCCAGCTCCGAAAAACCGTTCGCGAGTTCAAAGCCTGCCACGTAGAGTTCGAAGCGCTCGGCGATGTCGGGGTCCGGCGACCGCCTCGCCAGCGGACTGATCTCGATCGGAAAGTGCGTGACAAAGGTCGGTTGGATGAGCGTCGGCTCAACCACCTCGCCGAAGATCTGCTCCCACCACTTTCCGACCGTGCGGGGGGCGTCCTTCATGGAATGCCCACCAGCAGCCCACCAGCCCGCCAGGGCGTCGACGCTGCGAAGGTCCGCGCCCGACAAGCCCGTGGCCTCCGCGACGGCCTCCTCCATCGACACCCGTCGGTAAGGGCCCGTCCAATCGATCACGTGGTCACCGAACGGCAGCGCGGCCGAGCCGCAGACGTCGACGGCGAGGGCCTCGAGCATCGTCTCGGTCAGCGCGACGAGGTCCTCCCACGTCGACCAAGCCTGGTAGAACTCCAACATCGTGAATTCGGGGTTGTGTCGACCGTCGACGCCCTCATTCCGGAAATTGCGATTGAGTTCGAAGACCCGTTCAAAACCGCCGACCACGAGGCGCTTGAGGTAAAGCTCTGGAGCAATGCGCAGCGTGAGCGGCAAGTCGAGTGCGTTGTGGTGGGTGGTGAACGGGCGCGCCGCCGCCCCTCCCGCAACTGGATGCATCATCGGCGTCTCGACCTCGAGAAAGTCGCGCGCCTCGAGGAATCGCCGAAGGCCAGACACGATGCGGCTCCGACGCCGGAACGCCTCCCGTGCGTCCTCGTTCATGAAGAGGTCGACGTGGCGGGCCCGGCTGCGGGTTTCGATGTCCGTCACGCTGTTCCAGCGGTCTGGAAACGGGTGCAACGTCTTCGCGGCCAGGACGACGTGGTCGGCAGAGATGGTCAGTTCGCCCGTGCGCGTGCGCATCATCGTGCCCGTGGCCCAGACGATGTCGCCTACGTCGAGCGCGTCGATCTGAGCGAATGCTTCGGGTCCGACACGGTCGACCTTGGCCCACACCTGGATTCGCCCCGTGCCGTCCTGGATCCGAAGGAAGGCCGCCTTCCCCATCCGGTTCCGAAACATGAGGCGGCCGCCGATCGTGGCCCGATCGGGCTCTGGCGTTGCCGCCTCGGCGTAGCGGGCATGCAGGTCCACGGCACGATCGACCACCCGCAACCCGCTAGGGTAGGGGTCGACGCCAGAGTTCTTCAGCGCTGCGAGCTTCTCGAGCCAGACGTCCGAAAATTCAGCGTCCACGTCACCACCGTTCCAAGAACTCGGCGAGCGCATCGTCATCGACGAAGACCTCGTCCACCGCGGGATGGGAGAGCAAGACATCGCCGATGCGAGCCGCCTTGGTTTCGGCGGAACCGCGGCCGCCGAGCACCGGCGCGATGGCGTCGGCCAAGGCGTCGACGTCGGCGTCTTCGGCGATGGCCAACCACTCCTGCTTCAGCATGATGTCCACGAGTGACCGGGATTCGTCCCGGATGGGATTTGGCGCCGGCGCGGGGTCAAACGGGCCGTCGTCGGTGTCGAATTCGTCGCCGTCTTCGCCCTCTTCGTCTCCGTCCAACTCGCCGCCGTCGGCCTCCTCGTCCTCGCCCTCCCCGGCCGTTCGAATGGCCTGGAGGAGGCTCGCAAGCCCACCCGCGCGTCCGCGGGCCGGTGCCGCCTCGGAGTCCGAGCCAAGCACCCGTTCCATGGTCGTTTCGTCGGCCCAGTCGAGCTCGTCTTCATCGAGCGCAGGGGCCAACGGGCCACCCGATGCGGGCGCATCCGCGGGCACCGAAACCGGAATCCGGAGGTCGAAATCCACGACGTCGCCCGTCTCCACGTCTTCCACCTCGGTGTGGAGGACGAGCACGCCATCGACGAGTTGCAACGTCGCGCCGTGCAGTTGGGCGGGCTCGCCATCCATCGTCGCGCTTGCTTTGAACAACACGTCGAGGCGGTCCAGCGCGACGGGCCCAGCGCTCAACGCGATGGTGCCGTCTACACGGACCGGGAGGCGGTCGCACCGCAGCGAAATCGAAGATTCGTCTGCCGCGAGATCGAGTTCGAACCCGTGATCACGGTCGAAGTGCAAAGTTGCGGTGGCCAAGGGGTCCTCCAGGGAGCGGTCGCCATCAGGCGTCGAGCAGGGTGCCTTCCGCGCGAGCGGCCAACCAGGCTTCCATGAACGCGTCGAGTTCGCCCCCGAGCACGGAATCGACGTCACCCACCGCCACAGCGGTGCGGGCGTCCTTGACCTGCTGGTAGGGCTGCAACACATAAGAACGAATTTGAGACCCGAAATCGATTCTCTTCTTTTTCGCGTTGATTTCCGCGGTCGCCTCCAACCGCTTTTCAAGCTCCAGCTGGTAGAGCTTCGCGCGCAGCATCTTCATGGCCGTGTCGCGGTTCTTGTGCTGGCTCCGCTCCTGTCGACACAGGACGGCGATACCGGTCGGAAGATGCCTCAGGCGCACCGCGGAGTCGGTCGTGTTGACGTGCTGACCACCCGCGCCCGATGCCCGCATCGTCTCCATCTCGATGTCGGCGGGGTTGATGTGGATTTCAATCGTGTCGTCCACTTCCGGGTAGACGGCGACGGCCGCGAACGCCGTGTGGCGGCGGGCGTTTTGGTCGAACGGACTGATTCGGACAAGGCGGTGGACGCCGGACTCGGCTTGCAGGTAGCCGAAGGCGTAAGCGCCCCGAATGGCCAGCGTTGCGCCGCGAATGCCCGCATCTTCCGACGGTTGATGGAACAGCAACTCGGTCGAGAAGCCGCGTTTTTCCGCCCAGCGTCCATACATCCGAAGCAACATCTCGGCCCAGTCCGCCGCATCCGTGCCGCCTGCGCCAGCGTTGATTTCGACGATGGCGTTCATCGCGTCTTCTTCGGCGGCCAAGAGGCGCCGAACCTCGAGGCTCTTCAGGTCGCGCTCGAGCCGCGCGAGTGCGTCCCTGCACTCGGCCTCGGTCGCCGCGTCGTTCGCCTCTTCCGCCAACTCGGCAAGGACCCCCACGTCTTCGGCCAGGCGCGACAACCCCTCCCAATCGCGCACGAGCCTCTCCAACGGGCCCTTTTCCAGCAGCAGCTTGCGCGCGCGCTCAACGTCGTCCCAAAAGCCCGGCGCCAGCGCCATCCGATCCATGTCGTCGATGCGGCGACGCGTAGACGCGACGTCGAGCTGGTCATGCAGCGCTGCGATCCGCTCCAACAGCGGCTTCAGGGCGATGCGAATCTCGTCGATCATGGCCGGTTCGCCAGGGGGGGAGGCCCGCCGCTAACCTGCAGAGGGCGACGCGCGCGCTACGAGTCCGGGGACCAGGCCCCCGAGCAGCGCCTGCTCCGCCTCGATCATGCGAGCCGTGGCCGCCTCCTCCTCGTGATCGTGCCCCAACAGGTGGGCCAGGCCGTGCACGCAGAGCACCCACACCTCGTCGTCGACGCCGTGCCCGACGCTCGCCGCTTGCCGTGACGCCGTCGGCACGGACACCGCAATGTCCCCAAGCGCCTTCGGCCCAGGGCCGGCAAGTGCTGGAAAGCTCAGGACGTCGGTCGGCGCGTCGATCCCACGCCAGGTCTTGTTCAAGGCCCAGATTCCGTCGTCGTCCGTCAACCAGACATCCAGCGCCCAGCGGCTCTTGCCGATTTGGGCCAGCGCCCCGCGCAGGCGGGACCGCAAGAGGGTGACCCGGACGCCGGGGGCCGCTACGGAAATGTCGACGCCCATCAGCCGCCCCCGCGAGGCAGGTGCTCCACGCTCTCGTAGTCGCGGTCACCCAGGTCGTCGGGGGCCGGCAGCGCGGGCGGCGACGGCAACTCGAGCGTGATGGTCTGCGGATTGACCGTTCGCGCGCCGGCGCGGGCGAGGTCCGCGGTCTCTGGGTAGGCGATCCGGTGATGGTGGAAGCCAATCAGGACGCGCACAAAGGCCTCATAGACGATGTGAATCTCGCGCACGGTCAGCGGGCAGTCACTGAATTGGCCGTCCGCCATCACGGAGTTGATGACGCGGGTGATCAAGCCGCGGATGTTCCGCTCGTCGGGATGGCTCAGCGTTCGCGATGCGGCCTCGACCTTGTCGGCCAGCATGATGACGCCGGCCTCCCGCGAGTTCGGTTTCGGGCCAGGGTAGCGGAAGGCCGCCTCATCGACGGGCTCCCCGTCCTTCGCGGCTTGCCTGGCCGCCTCGTAGAAGTACGGAAGCAGGCCCGTGCCGTGGTGCATGAGGATGTTGTCGATGACGGGTTGCGGCAAGCTGTGCTCGCGGGCGAGTTTGGCCCCGTCGACGACATGGCGGATGATGATCTGTGCGCTGACTTCGGGCTGGACGTTGTCGTGTCGGTTTACGCCGTCGAGCTGGTTCTCGACGAACCACGCGGGTTGAAGGGACTTCCCAACATCATGAAAGTACGCCGCGACCCTCGCGCGAAGCCCGTTGGCGCCGATGGCCTCGCAGGCCGTTTCAGCCAGGGTCCCCACGTTGACCGAGTGGTGGTAGCTGCCCGGCGCCCGCTGCAGGAGTTGACGCAGGAGCGGATGGTTGATGTTCGCCAGCTCCATGAGCCGGTAGTCGGTGACGTAGCCAGCCGCCTCGAACACCGGCAGCGCCACAAGGACGACCCCGGCGGACGCCACGCCGCCGAGGGCCGCGGCGCCCATCGCCCACAGCGTCGACGTGTTGGGGCCAAGGCGCAGGACGCCATCGAGCACGAACTGTTCCGAGACGGCAAGGACGAGAACCATGATGGCCTGAACAAGCGCCAATTGCACGCCCGCTCGGATCACCGTCATGCGCTCCTGCGTGGCATCGACCGAGCCCGAGGCCGACCCCGCAGCGACGAGGAAGAACAAGAGGTGGATGGGTTCCAGCGACAGCGGCAGTGCGGCGACGACCGCAGCCGCGAGCGCAAAGGGTGGCGCCCAGGGTGCGCCAAGCAACAGGCGCACGAGCATGCTCGCACCGCCAACAGGCAGCGCAAAGGCCACGATTCCGGGGTCCAAGTCGAGGGCCACGAGGTTGGTGACGCCCGGCCCGAGCGCAGCCAGCAGGCTCGACAGCCACGCCACAGCCACGAGCAGGACGCTTGCGGTGGTCGCATCGCGAACCGAACGAGAGAAGCCGGGCAGATTCTCGCTGGCGAACTGGTAGAGGCCAAAGAAGAACAGGCAGAGCAACAGCGCAGCAGCCGCCACGCTCTGCGTGGTCGTCGCGGCGTCCCGACTGTCGCGTAGGGCCTCCAGCGCTCGCACCTGCCGAGGGGTGAGGACATCGCCGGCCCGGGTGACGATGGCCCCCTTCTTGTACGTCACCATCTCCAAGGGGACCGCGACGCGCGCTGCGTCCCGAGCATGCCCCGTCGCGACCTCGTCCGGACGCAAGTTGGGCGCCACAAGGGCACGAGCCACCGCGGTGCAGGCCTCGATGACGGGCTGAGGCAACTCGGACCCCGCCGCCCGGCCCTCAAGCACGGACAACGTGACCTGTTGGCGCGCATCGTCGGGCGTCAGGATGGCCGCACGGTCGGATGCCGTCCAGGTGCTCTCCGCGGCCCCGTCATGGCTGACGATCCGAATCGACCGCCCATCGGGCGGCAGGCGGTTGCGATCGACGACGACAAGCCTTCGGCCAGACTGGGCGACGAGGTCCACCACGAGGGCCTCAGCGGCCGGAGGCAGCCCGGCATGGACGAGTTCATCGAGAACGTCGTCAGGCAATTCAACGCCGAACCCGCCTCTGAGAGCTGCCCGCAGGGCAATGCGGCCGGCTTCCCCGCTCGCCCCTGCGTCCAGCGCCCCCCGCCCCGCTTCGAACGCGGCGCGAATGCGGCCCGTGGTCTGTTGCGCCTGCCCGACGTCATGAACGAAGACCGGCGACACGGCGGCCGCCGCTTCCTCACGTTGGCGCTCGTAGGCCTCCCGGTCGGCCACTTGAAAGGCAAAGGGCGCCGTCACCGTGGCCGGAGCGACGTCACCGGACGACAAAACGAGGGCTGCGATCGGTGCACCGAAGTCGATCGCGGCCAGGGCGCATCCGAGGCCCGCCATCAACATGAGTGCGAACCGGCGGAGGTCGGCCGACCCGTCCCGAATCATCGGCCGTCCCGCCGGGCGTAGGCCCGCACGATACGACCAACGAGCGGATGCCGAACGACGTCCTCTTCGTCGAGTCGGCAGATGTCGACGCCCTCGACGTTCGAGACGACCTCGAGCGCGTCCAAGAGCCCCGAAGTCACGCGAGGCGGCAGGTCCACCTGCGTCGGGTCGCCCGTCACGATCATGCGAGAACCTTGTCCCAATCGGGTCAGGAACATCTTCATCTGTTCCCGCGTTGCGTTTTGCGCTTCGTCGAGCAGGACGACGGCGTGGTCGAGCGTCCTTCCACGCATGAACGCCAGTGGGGCCACTTCGATGACGCGTTTTTCGACCATTCGTGCAAAGCGCTCCTGGGGAATCATGTCGGCCAACGCGTCGAACAACGGCCTTAGATACGGATCTACCTTCTCCGCGAGATCGCCAGGTAAAAAGCCAAGTTTTTCGCCAGCCTCCACCGCCGGGCGAGTCAAAATAAGCCGCCGGACGTCGCCCCGCTTCAGCGCGGCGACCGCCGCCGCTACGGCGAGCCACGTCTTCCCAGTTCCCGCCGGACCAACGCCGAACACGAGCTGGGAGCGGACGAGGGCCGCGACGTAGTCGCGCTGCCCTACGGACCGCGCGACGATCGGTCGCCCGTCGATCAGCGTCCCCAGCGTGTCCCGGAACCAGTCCTGCAACCTGGCGCCGGGCTCCCGCGCCAAGATGCGAACCGCCGCGGCCACGTCCGAGCCGTGAAGGGAGTGGCCCGACCCGACGAGGTCGTACAGGCCCTCAAAGACGGCCCTCGCCGCGCGAACGCGATCGGGAGGGCCTTTGAGGCGAAGCTCCGCGCCGCGGTGGTGCACCGCCAGGTCGAGCAGACGCGCGACCGTGTCGAGATGGCTACCCATCTCGCCCGCCACTTCGCGCAGCCGATCGTTGTCCCGGAATGAGAGCGTCATTTCGCCGGATTCAGCCGGTTGAATGGCTCACCCCCTGGATTGGCTAACGCAGGCCAGGCGTCAGCCTGACCCCTGCAAGAAGGCCCACGACAGCAAAACCGCGAGGGCGGCCAAGAACGCGAGGCCCCCCACGAAGGCAATCGCGCTGTCAACACCCCGACTGACCCGCGAAACGGGGACGTCCGGGATCACCGCAACCTCGACGACCGACTGAGGCTGGAACGGCTTGCGCGCTAGCGGAAGGGGCGCCTGGTGCGCCACGGGCTCGTATGCATCGTCGTTGGCGGCGATGCCTCCGTCAAAGGTCGGTTCCGCGATGTCCGCCTGTTCATGCCCCGCCGGAAGGATGCCGTGGCCCTCCAGGTCGCCGGCCGCGGCGCCCACATGGCCGCGCACCGCCACGGAAACGGTGACGTTGTCGTGGCCGCCGCGCTCGTTGGCGAGCGCCACCAGGCGAGTTGCGATGTCCTCGGCATCGCGGCCACAGGTCATCGCCGCGATCTCCGGATCGTCGACGAGGTCATGCAGGCCGTCTGAACAGAGCACAAGGACGTCGCCGCCCTCCAACTCGAGCGGCGTGTCGAGCACCTCGGGAACAAAGGGGCGGCCATCGCTCATGCGCGCGTGGCCAAGCGCCCGCGTCAACATCCCCGCATAAGGATGGCTGCGGGCGCGTTCCTCGCTCAGCTCGCCGGCATCGATCAAGGCCATCACGCGCGTGTGGTCGTGACTCCGCCACCGGACGTGCCCCCGACGGACCAAGTAGGCTCGGCTGTCGCCCACGTGGCTGATGTGGACCGATTTCGGCCCCAACATCGCCGCCACGGCCGTGGTCCCCATCCCGCGGGCGCCCGTCCGGCGCCCCTCGGCGATGACCACCTCATTCGCCTCAAGGAGCGCTTCGAACATCCGCCGTCGAATGTCCGCTGGCAATGTCCGGCCCACCCGATCGAGCAGCACGCGCACCGCGAGGCGCGAGGCCACCTCGCCAGACTCGTGGCCGCCCATCCCGTCGCAGACAACGAGCAGGCCAGTGCCATCGGCGAGCTCGCGCTGGCCATGACTGTCCTCGTTGTTCTGACGGACGCGCCCAGTGTCGGTCACTGTGCACGTCGTCCACAGCGGCCGGTCGCCGCTCAGGGCCGCCCCGCCTTCCGGTGGGCGCGGTCAGCGCGGACCCGAAGGCCGCTTTCCACGCCGGCATAGGGCACGCCGGGGCGCACCTTGGATGACCTGCGCCGTCTAGCGGAAGATCGCGTTGAGGAACGGCAGGCCGTTCTCCGTCTGACCGATCTCCTCACCGTTCTGCAGCTTCTGGCCGAGCAGATAGGCGTCGTACGCCGTGCAGCACGCCAGCAACCCGGAAACGATGCCAAGCATGCCGCAGCTGAGCACGAGCACCCCGAGCCAGATGGCGTAGGCGATGAACGCCTTCTTTTGCTGGCCCATCATGAGGTAGCCAGTCCCTCCCGCCAGAAAGAGGTTGAGAATCGCGAAGAGGATAGGATTCGCGTCGGGCTTCCGGATCATTTCGGCCATCGGTGTCTCCACGGCGGCAACCGCCGCATCACGACCAGCTAGCAGGCTTCCGGCCAACGGCCAAGGGGCCCCAGGCCGCTGGGTGGCGTTTCGTGATCGCCCCCCTCCTACAAGTAGGGCAGAGTGATGAGCAGAGGGAAGCGCGGTGCGACCTGTCCAGACTCGATGTAAACAGGGAAGGATGCGATGCCCTGAGTGAGTTCGGTCAGGTCGTAGGTGACTCGGAGTTCCCACTGGCCGTCGGGAATTCCGAATACGGCAAACGAGCCCGTGACGCCCGTTCGATCGGCCCCGGGGTCGTGGACGCCTGCGTCGTCGAGGTAGCACGGCGAGGCCACGGGTTCGCCGATGGGGTCCAGGACTGAAATCTCCGCGGCGGCCACGAGCGGCGCCTCCCCCGTCAGGGGATCGACGATGCCGAACACGCGCACTTCGCCGACGGCTGTCCCGCCATCGGCCGCACAGGGCGAAAAGGGCGAGATCCAGCTCTCGTAGTCCGCAACGGGCCACCCATAGATGCTCTCGTCTGCCAAGCGGGAGGTGTCGTCGACGCCCGACACGCCCGTGAACGTTGTGGCGACGTGTCCGTCCGCGTCGACATCCAGAAAAACGACGTCACCCCTCGGGGCCTCGATGGAGAAGGCTCCCTTGGCGTTCGTGCGCGTGTCCGAAAACGGGACACCGGCGCCGTCCCGCAGATGGAGCGCCGCGTCCGCCAGGCCCTTGTCGGAACCTGGCGCTTGGGCCGCGGTCCCCGTGAGTTCGACGGTGGCAGAACACGAAGCCAGAATCAGCGCGACCATGCGACCTCTTTCGCCTCGCCGTCGTTCACGGCCGCCCAGACCCCTCGAGTGCGAAGCGCCCGCCCGAGGTGATGTTCGATGAGGCGAGCGAGGCGCCAGACGTCCGACGGCCGCTCGACAGCCAATTCCATCGGGGCACGCAACAAGCGCCCGAGGATGTGCAGTTCTTCACTGGCCACTGGCGCGCCACCGCGGCAACTCGCATGCGCCGCACCGCCGTGTTCAAGGTCAAACGTCGCGGCCGCTCCGTCGATGGCGCCGCCACATCGGCCACACACGTCGAGCGACGGTCGCAGCCCGGCGAACGTCAGCGCCTTCGCCTCGAAGGCGACGCGTCGGGAATCCGTGGGCGGGGCGTCTGCTTCCAACAGGCGAATCCACGCCGCCAACAACCCCGCTAGCCGCTCCCCGTCGTGCCCCTCCGGCGCGAGCGAAGACGCGACTTCGAGGCCATAGGCGAGGGCCATCGCTCGGCCGAGGTCCTCCCTAGGCCTCATCGGACTGGCGACGATTTCCGGGCTCGTGAGGCGCACCAGGTCGCGATTGCCGGGGCCGGCGCGAAAGCGGATCGTGGTGCCCGGCTCCAGGACGCCCGCCGAACGCCCTCTGGCACTTCGAGCGCCGCGCAGCGAGGCGGAGAATCGACCGCGAGACGCCGACAACAACCGCAAGATGCGGTCGGACTCCCCGACATCCACAAATCCGACGACAATCGCCTCCTCCATCAGGGCCCCAGGAGCGCGCGGGCGACGTTGAAGAAGACGACGATGCCAAGGAGGTCGAGCGAGCTCGTCACAAACGGGCCTGTTGCGATGGCCGGGTCGACCCCTGCACGAGCGAAGCCAAGCGGAATCATCGCGCCGACGGCGCCGGCCAACGTCACGGCCACCGCGATGGACAGCGCAACGACGACGCCTACGGCCGAGGCGTCGCCAAATCGAAGCCCCGCGTACATGCCGAGCAACGAGGCGAAGCCCACACCAAGCAGGCAAGCGATGGCGACCTCGCGGGTCACGAAGCGGCCCGCGTTCGACGCGTCGACGGCCCCGGTGGCCAGCCCGCGCACCGTGAGCGTCGCGGTTTGGATGCCGACATTGCCTCCCACGCCCATGACCATCGGAATGAACCCCGCCAAGATCGCTGCGCGAGCAATGCTCGTCTCGTAGAACGAGATGAGCTCAGCTGCGAGTACGCCGCTGGCCAGCGCTGCAAACAGCCATTTGCTCCGATTGCGCGCCTGGGTTGCGACGCCAACGCGGTCGACGGCGCCATCCGGCACGCCGGCCATGCGCATCATGTCCTCGGCGGCCTCCTCGCGAATGACGTCGACGACGTCATCGACGGTGACGACGCCAAGGATGCGCCGCCCCTCGTCGACGACGGGAATCGCGAAGAGGTCGTATCGAGCCACGTAGCGGGCCACTTCCTCCTGGTCGGTTCGCGGGCCTACGGTGATGACCTGACGGCTCATCACGTCCGACACGCGCGTCATCGGCGGCGTCGTCAACAGGCTCCGCAGCGAAGTCACGCCGATCAAGCGGCGCGCCGCGTCTACGACGTAGACGTAGTAGATCGACTCGATCCGCTCGTGGCGGGCCATCAGCGCGGCGATCGCATCGGAGCAGGTCGCGTCGTGCGGAACCATGAAGGCATTGGGGGCCATGAGGCCGCCGGCCGAGTCCGCGGGCCACGTGAGGAGTTCCCTCACCTCTTCGCCGGTCGGGTCGTCCTCCAATTCCTCGAGCAACTCGTCTCGACGGTCCTGATCCAACCCGCCGATGACGTCCGTCGCATCGTCGGGCTCCATCCGGTCGACGAGGTCGCGGAGCACGTCCGTTGGCAGTTCGCGCGCCAACTCGTCCCGGCTGGCATCCGAAAGGTGCGCCAGCACGTCGGCCGCCAGCTGACGATCGGCGATCATACCGTGCAGACGCCGCATCTCAGCGAGCGTGAGATGCTCCATCGCGGCGGCGACGTCCTCGGGACGGCTCCGCGCGACGACCTTGTTCAGGGCCGTCGAGGCGTCTCGCCGGACGAGGCGCCGGAGCAGCGCCTCCGTGCGGTGGGAGAGGACCTCGGACATCGGGACCTCATGGCGGGCCATCCGCGACGAAGACGAGGCGGCGCGGTCGATCCGAGAGACCCACCGGGTCGATGCGGCGCTCCCCGAACCGTACCTCGATGGCCCCCACCTCGCCGACGTCCAAAGCGACTTCCCTGAGCCCGGCCAAGGCAAGTCGTTCGCCACCCTCGAGGACGCCCCGATGGCCTTCCAAGCCGTCCACGGTGACGTCGACCCGAACACTGCGCAACGCCCGGACGTCGACCAGAATCTCGGCCTCGGGTTCCGCCTCCCCCCTGGGCCCGAAGACAAACCAGGCGACGGGCAACGCCAACATGGCGGCGGTCCCGAGCCCAAGAAGGAAGCTGCGCGTCCGGCCTCCGCCCGTGGCGACGCGGGCGCGCGTGAATCCGCCATCCGTGCTCTCGACAAGCCCGAGCGACTCCGCGACCGCTCGCAGCGCCGCTGCGGCATGGGCCGGCGACGTCAGCTGCTCAAGCGTTTCCGCCTCGAGTGCCTCGAGGTGGGCGATCGGGATCCGCGTGGCGCGAGCGACCTCATCCAGCGACAGCCCGAGCGCTTCCCGCCGTGCGCGAAGGTCTTCGCCCGCGCTCACGTTTTCCCCAGCAACAGGTCCAACCAAGGTCGGTGCTCCGCTGGCACCTGGTCAAGTGGCGTGACGAGCGCGTTCGCCAGCACGTTCTTCCACCGAGACGGACCTAGGGCGGCTGCCCCTTCCACGGCATGGCCCACGATGTCCCTGGCCCGTTCAGCATTCGCCCGCAGCACCTGGAAGATGGCGTCCGCCGTGACGCCAGCGAGGTCCTCGCGCCACGAGTCGTAGTCGGTCACCATCGCGAGCGTCGCGATGCTGAGGCCGGCCTCCCGCATGAGTCGGGCCTCAGGCAGGTTCGTCATCCCGATGATGTCGGCGCCCCAGCGACCGTAGAGACGGCTTTCGGCGCGGGTCGCAAACATGGGTCCGTCAATGCACACATACGTGCCACCGTCGTGCACTGGCGCTCCGACGCGCCGAACGGCGGCCACGAGCACCCTGCGGAGATCGGCGTCGGCAGGCTCCGCGAACTCCACGTGGGCGACCACGCCACGCCCAAAGAACGTGTTGACGCGATCGGTGGTCTGGTCGAGGAACTGGTCGACGACAACGACGTCCCCTGGCGCTATTTCAGCCCGAAGCGAGCCGACCGCCGAAACCGCAATGATCCGCTCGACGCCGAGCTTCTTGAACGCAAGCGCATTGGCCCGGTAGGGCACTTCCGATGGCAACAGCGAATGGTCGCGGCCGTGCCTCGCGAGGAAGGCCACCTCGACGCCTCGGACACGTCCCAGACGAATGGGCGACGACGGCGCCCCCAGCGGCGTATCGACGACGACATCCCTCGCGTCCGTCAATCCCGCGAGGTCGTAGAGGCCCGTCCCCCCAATCACGCCGACGCGCACGTGGACTCCCTCTGGGACACGCCCAACTGTCCGCAAGCGGCGGAGATGTCCCGCCCTCGCGTCGCTCGGATCGATGTCGCCAACCCCTGGCGAACGAGCCGATCTTGGAAGCGCTTGACGGCGGCGTCGTCGGGCCGCCGGAAATTCCGATCCGGATTTTCGTTGTACGGAATCAGGTTCACCTTGGCCGCGACGCCTTCCAGCAGCACCACGAGCCGGTCTGCATCCTCTTCAGTGTCGTTGAAATCCGCGATCAGGAGGTACTCGAATGCAATGCGCTTGCCCGAAGGTAGCGGCAGCGTCTTGCAGGCCTCGATCAGCTGAACGATGCTCCATTTCTTGGAAATGGGCATGATCTCCCGGCGTTGATCTTCGTGGGTCGCATGGAGCGAGATGGCGAGATTGACGGGCAGATCGGCCGCAAGCTTCTCCAGCTTTGGCACCAACCCCGACGTGGACACGGTGATCTTGCGATGGGACAAACAAAGCCCGAAGTCGTCGAGCAGGATGCGAAGCGCCGTCGAGACGCGTTCGAGGTTGTGCAGAGGCTCGCCCATCCCCATGAGCACGACGTTCGTGATCCGGCGGCCCCCCGTATGATCGCGCTGCGCCTGAAGGACCTGGGCCGCAATCTCGCCGGGGGTCAGATTTCGAATCAGGCCGAGGTCGCCCGTGACGCAGAACGTGCAACCCATCGCGCACCCGACCTGCGACGAAATGCAGAGCGTCAACCGATTCGTCTCGGGGATGATGACACTCTCGATGACATTGCCGTCGGCCAGCCGCCAAAGGAGCTTGACCGTTCCGTCCGTCGAATGTTCGGACGACGCGACCTCGAGCGCCCCCAGGGTGGCCGACGCTGCGAGCGTCTTGCGAAAGCGCCCTGCGACCCCCGTCATCTCGTCCAGCGATTTCGCCCCGGCTTGCCAAATCGCCTGGAATACGGCTCGCCCGCGAGCGGCCGAACCCCCCGGCAGACCCGCTGCGAACGCCTCCAGCCCTGCGCGATCCAGGTCGCGCAGGTCCACCCGACCGCCGCCGTTGCGGGACGGTTCTGTTGCCATGGAACCTCCGAGTTGCCGCGGACGGGAGGACGGGCGAAGGTGGGATACCTAGCCCGTCAAGGGAGGCTGCGCCCGTGGTCCGTGAGTCCGTCCAAGTCTGGCTTTCCTCGGTGCCACTCTGGTCCACCTTGGGTGCAGAAGTGCTCGAAGTGGCCCCAGGCCACATTGCGCTGCGCGCGAACCCCGACGAGACGATGCGGATGCACGGCGGTGCCCTCTCTCAGGCTGCCATTCACGGGCTCGCGGAGGTGTCGGCGTCGGCCGTCGTCGCCAGCCATCCCGGTCTCGCCGGCCGGTCCCCACGGCTCAAGAGCACGCGGATGAAGCTCTACGCAACCGCCACCGGCACGCTGACGGCGACGGCGAGCCTCAACGCGGAGCAACTCGCATTGGCCCGCAGCAACATGGCGAACGCCACGAAGGCCCAAGCGGAGTTGGCCGTCGAGGTCAAGGACGGCGGCGGGCGCCGCATCGCGATCTGGCGGGGCCACTACACCTTCGCCCCCCCCGGCGCCTAGCGTGTGGTTCGCAGCGTTCGTTGGTTGCCAAGGCGGCCCGGCGACCGCGAACGAGCCATCCCAGACCTCCACCCCGTCCCCGACGCCGCCCCCCACGACCGGGCCACCGTTGCCGCCGCCCTGCATCGTGCCTGAAGGCGACTTCGGCGCAGCTGATGCGAACGTTCTCGCCGGGACCGACGGCTTCGGCCAGTTGGGCGCCGCGATCGTTTCGTTCGATGGGCCCGACGGGCCAAGGTGGGCCATTGGCGCGCCCGGGGCCTTCGACCTCGCTGGCGGGGTCTCGATCGTCGACGCGACCGGAACCGTCCGAGGCGAATGGGAGGGAATCGGCTTCGCCTATGCGGGCGTCGCCCTTGCCACAGGTGATGCCGACGGAGACGGTGCGATCGACCTCGCTGTCGGCGGCCGCACCGCGCCCGACGAGATCGGAGCGCCCGGTGGGGCCTGGCGGGTGCTCGGCGCCTCGGACGGTGACCGCTTCCTCGCCGACAGCACCCTGTATACGGGCGACGACGAAAACGACTGGGCGGGCGCTTCGGTCGCCCTTGCCGACCTCGATGGAGACGGCCTGGCCGAGTTGTTTGCCGGGGCCCCCTTCGCCGCCGATGAAGACGAAGAATTCGGCATCGTTTACCGGGCGCTGCTCGATGACCCGGCCGGACGCTTCTCCGACCTTGCCGCCGGTTCGCCGGGGCCAGAGCAGTCCGACGCCGGAACGGCCATCGGCCACATCGGCGACACCGACGGCGACGGGCTTGCGGAGCTTGCCGTCGGCGCACCCTACGCGGACCCGGCGCGGATGTGGCGAATCCAGACCTTTGCGCCCGGCGTCCCTTTGCCAGAGGCGGCTGCCACGGAGGTCCGTGGGGGGGGCGCGAGCCTACTCGGGTGGGCGTTTGCGCGGCCCACAGACATCGACGGGGACGGTCGGCGCGACGTGGTCGTCACCGATCCGGGCAACGGGAGCGCGTTGGCGTTCACGGGCGCGGCGGCGCCGACGATGTCCCTGTCGGATGCAACCCACACCTGGAGCGGCAACCTCGGCGAGCTGGTCGGCACGTCGATCGACGCCTTGGACGTCGACTGCGACGACGCGCCGGACCTGCTTCTGGGCTCCTACCTGGCCGAAGAAGGCGCCGGGGCCGCCTATCTGTGGCTCGGGGCAAACGGAGCCGGCAGCTTCGACCTCGTGACCGCCACCTTCGTCGGAAACCTCGCCGACGACCTCGGCGGCTACGCCGTCGGCATCCAGGTGGTCGACGAACGCGCGACCTTCGCGATGGGGGCGCCGGGCGCGGACGAGGGCGCAGGCGACGGCGGGGCCGTGCTTTTCTTCGCGACGAACTGACGCCGTCGGTGCGTGCGCCGATGTGTGAAGAATCCGCCGCTGTCCATCGTCTGCGGCTGCGCCCAGCGGCGTCTAAGGTGGGCGGCCGGAGGAACGATGACCTGGCTGATCTCGCTGCTGGCCTGCAAGGACGACCCCACAGGTGGCGTCGGAACGGACCCCACCGACGCAACGGACGTGCCTGGCCCGACCACCCCTCCCCCACCGCCTTGCTCGCTCAACGGTTTCGAGCCGACGAGCCGCGAGTACGCCCTGCCCACGCAGTACGCGGCAGAGACATTCGACTCCTATGGCAACTTCGTGTGTTTCGACGACCGGGAACTGCTATGAAGCCCGGTGGACCTGACTGCGGACGGGCAGGTCGATGTCGTCGGCCTCACGCTCTGTGACGCTTCTGGCGACATGGGCAAAGGGAACTGGGCCGTTCACGTCGGCGGCAATGACGGCTTCACCGAAGAGCCGCTGACATTCACACTGCCGACCTACCCCATCGGCACCTTTCAGTCGTTCGGGACGTTTGGCGCGTGTTTCGCGGGGGGCGGCGTGGACTGGACGCCCGCGGACATCAACGGCGACGGGCTGAGCGACATGGTCGCCGTCCGCATGTGCGACGACAGCGGCGACATCGGCCAGACCCATTGGCTCGTCCACCTGAACACCGGTGCGGGCTACGACGTCACCCCCGTCGAGTGGGGCCTGCCTACCGGCTACGATGCGAACACGTTCGCCGATTTCAGCCGTACGTTCTGCGACTCCGAAGGCCAGGTGTTGTGGTCGCTCTTCGATGTGGACGGCGACGGTCAGCTCGACCTCGTCGGCACCGACGGCTGCTCGGACGACGCGGTCACCGGACGCACCGAGTGGACCGTCCATCGCGGTACGTCCTCCGGCTTCGAGGACGTCCCGACCTCCTACCTCGTGCCCACCGGGTACGGCCCTGACGACTTCGATGCCACGTTCAACACCGATTGCCTTCGCGGTACGAGTCCAGTCTGGACCCTGAGCGACCTCGACGGCGACGGCGACCCCGACATCGCCGCAACGAGCCTATGCGACGGAAGTGGTGGGGTCGGCTTGGACCACTGGAACGTCCACCTGAACAACGGCGGCGGCTTCGACGACACCGCGATTTCCTGGCCCCTGCCGAGCACCTACGCGGCAGGCACCTTCACGGCGGGCCTCTACAACACCATTTGCGAATACGGCGTCTCCGAGGCCCTGTACTCGGTCGTCGACGCCGATGGAGACGGCCTACCCGACGTCGTCGCCACGGACATGTGCGCCGCCGGCAGCGATGTCGGACGCCTGCGTTGGGAAGTCTGGCGGAACCTCGGCAACGGCTTCGACGTCGCTCATATCGACTGGTGGCTCCCGCAGGATCAGCCCCCCGGTACCTTCACGGCGCTTGGAAGCGTCGCCTGCCTGACGGGCGCAGCGCTGGAGTGGACCTACGCCGACGTGTCGGGTGACGGGGCCGCAGACATCGTCGGCACGGCACGCTGCGACGACGGCGGCGGCGTAGGCTCGGCCCATTGGCTCGTCTACGATGCGGCCTGCAACGTTCCCGAGCCTACCCTTGGAACGACGGGAACGACGGCGCCGACGACCCCGCCGACAACGCCCCCCGTGCCGTAGCCGGCTGCCGAGGCCGGCAGCCGCAGGAACGTTCAGAAGCCGGCGTCCGACCGATCGCGGATGGACGCCGCCAACATCGCCTCGAACTCCGCCCGGGGCATCGTACGCTGGTCACGGCTGCCGAAGCGGCGAAGCGTGATGGTGCCCTCGGCGACTTCGCGTTCGCCGAGGACGACGACGTTCGGGACCTTGCGGGCTGACGCCTCGCGAATCTTGCGCCCCATCGACTCGCCGCTCGTGTCGAGCTCGGCGCGGACATAGGTGTTGCGAAGGTCCGCAATCCAGGCGCGCGCGGCCTCGTCGAATCGATCCGCGACCGTGATGACCGCGACCTGGACGGGCGCCAGCCACGTCGGGAACGCCCCGCCGAAGTGCTCGATGAGGAACGCGACGAATCGCTCGTGCGTTCCCAACGGCGCGCGGTGAATGACGTAGGGCGCATGGTCCTGGTTGTCGCTCCCTCGGTAGGTGAGCCCAAGGCGGGCTGGGATGCCGAAGTCGAGCTGATTGGTCGACGCTGTCTCTTCGCGCCCGGTCACCGTGCGGAATTGGAAGTCGATTTTCGGCCCGTAGAAGGCAGCTTCGCCCTTGACCTCCTTGTAAGGAAGGCCCAGTTCATTCATCGCCTCGCGGACCTGCTTCTGGCTGTCCTCCCAGGCCACCGGGTCATCGATGAACTTGGCCTTGCCCTTCGGATCTTCCGGGTCCCACGTCGAAAACCGCATGTGGTACTGATCGAGGCCAAGGACGCGGTAGGCGGCGCGATGCAGGTCAATCACCGCGATGAACTCGGAACGCACCTGTTCCGGCGTACAGTAGATGTGGCCATCATTCATGCACATGCCGCGAACGCGCAACATGCCAGACAGAGCTCCTGAATCCTCGAATCGGTACACATGGCCGTACTCCGCCAACCGCATCGGCAAGTCGCGGTAGGAACGGGGCCGCGCTGCGAAAATGCGATGGTGGTGCGGGCAGTTCATTGGCCGCAGTCGGTAGCGCTCGCGGACGACCTCGGTACCGTCCTCGTCGGTCTCCTTGAGTTCCATGACGGGGTACATGTGCGGTGCGTAGTAAGGCAGGTGGCCCGTCTGGAAGTAGAGCTCCTCCCTGGCGAGATGGGGCGTAGCCACTCGCTGGTAGCCCCCTTTGAATTCCAACTCCGTCATCAGCCGCTGCAACTCGTCGCGAATGACGGTCCCATCTGGCAACCACAGGGGCAACCCCTTGCCGATCACCTCGTCGACCACGAACAGATCGAGCTCTTTGCCCAACTTCTTGTGGTCGCGCTCCAACGCGGCTTTGTGTTGCGCAATTCGGGCTTCGAGCTGCGCCTTGTTTTCGTAGGCCCAGGCATAGATGCGGGTCATTTGCGCATTGCGCTGGTCGCCGCGCCAATAGGCCCCGGACATCGCGCGAAGCTTGAATGCGTCGGCCGGCAACTGGTTGCTCCGCTCGACGTGGGGCCCTTCACACATGTCGACGAACGCGCCGTTCGTGTAGAAGGACAACGAATCGAGCGCTTGCTTGGTGACGAGTTCTCGCGCGTACTCGAGCTTGTGTGGCTCCCCCATCGCCACCAGGCGGGCGTAAGCATCTTCGATCGGCAGGTCTTCGCGCGTGAAGACCTGACCACCGCCAATGATCTTGCGCATCGCGGACTCGATGGCGGGGAAGTCCTCCTCCGTCAGCGGCGCGGACAACACGAAGTCATAGTAAAAGCCGTCTTCGATCGGGGGGCCGAATCCGAGCGTCGTCCCCGGGCGCAGCGCCACGACCGCCTGCGCGAGCACGTGAGCCAGGCTGTGTCGAATCCGGTACAGGCGCGGGTTGTCCCCCTCTGCAGCGGCGTCCATCGTTCCTCCGACGACGGCCCTAAACCGGAGGCCGCCTGCGTGCCGTGCGGCGCTGGAAGACGGCCGCGAGCACCTTCGCCGCCGGACCGAAGAACTCCGAAGGGATGGCTCGCCCAAGCAACGCGCGGGCGTACAGACCGCGCGCCAACGGCCGGTTTTCGATGCGGGGAATGCCGTGACGACGCGCCTCTTCGCGGATCATCGCCGCCAGCTCGTCCACACCTTTGGCCACCACCACAGGGGCTTGGTCGCGGCCCCGGGTGTACCGCAGTGCCACGGCGTAGTGGGTCTGGTTGGTGACGACGACGTCGGCCGTCCGCACCTGCCGCAACCCGCCATTGCGCCGCAGCATCTCGCGCGCACGCTGCCGCCGCTGCGCCTTGACGCGGGGGTCGCCTTCCGTGGCCTTGTGCTCGTCCCTCAGCTCCTGGTCCGTGCGCATGAGCCGTTGGCGCGTCGTCCACCAGGACCAAGCGTAGTCAGCCCCGCCGATCACCAACAAGGCCGGAGCCGCGGCCCAGAGCACGTCCGTTCCAATCGCGCCCAATTCACCTGCCAACACCGTCACGGGAGCTGCCGCGAGAGCCGGCATTTGGTCGATGCGCTTGGAGATCACGTCGGAGACGGCCCAGGCGACGAGGCCGGCCTTGGCCGACGCCTTCAGCAACTCCACCCACGGCCGCGACGAGAAGAACATCTCTTTCGCGGTGCCAAGGGGGTCGATGCGTTCGAACTTCGCCTCCAGAGCCGACGATGCCACCTCGCCACGCGTCATCGCAAAGCCGGTCAACGCCGCCGCAAGCGCACCCGCGCCGAGGGGCACGGCCATCGCAGCCAAAGCGATGCCGGTGACGTCGATGGCCCACCCGCGAACTTCCTCCGGCGTAAGGGGTCCGGCAGTCCAAGGTACCCGTTGGAGCAGGCCGCCAAGGGCATGAACCGTCGGGCCCGGGGCCAACGACAAAGCCGCCCCCGCGGCGATGACGACGACGGCCGCCAGGATGTCCGGGGAGCGCGCCAGCTGCCCCTGCTCGGCGGCTTCGCGCCACTGACGGTCGCTTGGTTCGTGCTTTTTTTCGGCGTCGGAGTCGGACACCTCAGGGCCCCGCCAGCCGGTGGACGGCTTCGGCGAGCGCGCCAAGATGAACGTCGATCATCCAGGGAAGCGACAGTCCCAACATCGCCAGGGCGGCCGCGACGATGGCGGTGTTGCCAACCGAAAAGAAGACGTTCATGCGGGGCGCCATGCGGCCAAGCAAGGCCACACTCCACTGAAGCGCCCAAACCAGGGCCAACAACGGACCTGCGAGTTGCAAACCGAGTGACAAGCACGACGCCAGGGCGTGGATCGCCAATTCCGGCGACGCCACCCAACCCCCGGGCCGAACCACATCGAACGACCTGGCGACGAGTTCAATCGCCGTCCGGTGGAGACCGACCCCCACAAAGGCTGACGCGGCCGCCATCGAGGCCATGATGCCGAGCGGGCTGCTCATCTCGGTCTGAACCGGGTCCGCCATCGAACCGAGGTTCAGGCCAGATTGGCCCGCCACAACTTCGGCCATCACGGAGATGGCCTGAAATGTGCCCATGATGCCAAGACCCAACAACCAGCCTGCGAGCAACTCCCCCGCCAATGCAGGCATCAACGCAGACGCCGTCGCCGGGAAGGGCCCCACCGCCGGCGCGACCAACCAGGTCACGCCTACGGCGACGCCGACGCCCGCCGCTCGTGGCATCCCGTCCGCCGTGAAAATCGGCAATGTCGCCGTCAGCGCGCTGACACGGGCGAAGACGAGCCCAGCGCCAGCCAGGCCCTCTTCAGGGCTCATCGCCAAGCCGCGAGCGACTCGAAGCAGATGCGCGCATACCGGACGCTGATTTCGAGCATCCAACCGCCAGCGATTCCCAGAGCTGCGAAGACCGCGAGAATCTTGGGGACGAAGACGAGCGTCGCTTCCTGGATTTGGGTCACGGCCTGAAACAGGCTGACCGCCGTTCCGACCACGAGGGCGGCCCCGAGCGCTGGCGTCGACAACATCAGCGCCGTCCACAACGCCTGTTGCACCTCGGCGAGCGCCACTTGTTCGGTCAACGCACACCCCCAGCCAAGCCGAGGACGAGGAGCGTCCAGCCGTCCATCAAGACGAAGAGCATGAGCTTGAACGGGACCGATACGACCACCGGCGGCAACATCATCATGCCGAGGCCGAGCAGGATGCTGCTCACGACCACGTCGATGACGAGGAAGGGCAAGTAGACGCGCACGGCGAGCGTGAAGGCCGCCCGCAGCTCGGTGAGAGCGTAGGCGGTCGTCAACACCGAAGTCGGGACGGCGTCCAGGTTCTCCGGGCGCGCCATGCGGGCGATCCGCACGGCGGTTGCGAGATCTTCGCGCTCCACATTTCGCGCCATGTGAGCCCGCAACGGGGCCAGCCCACGTTCGATGGCGTCCGTCGTCTCAATCTGGCCCGCCATGTAGGGGTCGATCGCGCCGACGCGAACCTCTTCGACCGTGGGGCCCATGACGAGCAAGGTGAGCGCAAGGCTCAGCCCAACGAGCACCTGATTGGGCGGTGCCTGTTGGAGGCCGAGCGCTTGCCTGAGCAGCGAAAATACCACGATGAACCGAACGAAAGGCGTCATCGCAAGCAAGAGCCCTGGCAGAAGCGCCAGCGCCGTCAGCGCGACGACCGTGCGCAGCGCACCATCCGACCCGGCGCCGTCGACCGCGATGCCAGCCGCCGCAGCGATCGGATCTGTGGCCCAAGCAGCCGCGGCAGCGAGCCAAATCACCGGCGGTTCCGGTACCGCGAGGCAGCGACGCCGCGTGCTGCCGAGATTGAGACGACTTCGGGTTCTTCGCGACGGCGCTCGGCGACGACTTCGTCCACCAAGCTTCGCGCTGCGGCGAGGCGTGCAGCGAAGTCGCCGGTATCCGACGCCTCCGGCTCGACATGCTCGTCATCGCCCTCGTCGACCTCTGGCTCGCTGACGACGACTGGTGCCGGACGGGGAGCCGCCGCCACCGGAGGCGCTGAAACGCGCCCGATTTCGTAAAGGAATGCGGGTGCGGTCCCGTCGGCCACCAAGTACCGAATTCGCTCGCCATTGGCGCTGTCGACTTCGATCACGACGACGCCGGCCTGAGGCGACCATCGCGTTCGCGCGACCACACGGACGCCAGGCTCGTCGACATTCGCCTTGCGGCGGCTGCGCCAAGCGAAGGCGCCGCCGGCCAGGGCCATCGCTCCGACGAGCCACCATGGGCTCGGGCTCCCACCCGATGTCACATCAGGCAGGTTCAATGGGACTGACGCCCCCGGCGAAGAAACAGCCTCCGCCACGGCGGGAGGCGCCACTGGTGCCAAGGCGGCAACCGCGTCGACGGGAGCCTTGGGGAGCGGGTCCACGATTGCTGCGGCTGCAACAACGGGTTGTGCCACGGCTGGCGCGTCGGCGACCGGGGTCCCAGCCTGGGGGAGCCCAACCCAAACAGCATCGGAGCCATCCGCGAACAAGCGATCGACGTCGGCATCGCTCAGCGTGGCCGCCGAAGCGAGGGTGGCGAGGAACGCGATCATGTGGTCTCCGTTCGCTCAAACAGTTCGATGACGCGCAATGCGACGCGGTCATCCTGGATGACAACCTCACCGCGGCCGACCAACCGGCCCCCGGCGCGTATGTCGAGCGGCTGACCGGCCCCACGTTCGAGCTTGACGACGTCATCCTTCCTCAGCTCCGACAGGTCCCGGACGGACAGTGTCGTTCGGCCCAACTCGATGACGAGTTCGATGGGAATTCCGAGCAGGAAACCGACGTCCGCCAATGCTCCGTTCGCCAAGGCGCCCTCCGCGCACTCCCAATCGGTCGACAGCGTTAGGAGTTGAGGGCGATGACGAAGAAAGATGCGTCAGGCTGCGACGGTCGGCCGTTGGCCGCGCTCGACGAGCTTGACGAGCTTGACCACGCGCACGGAACGGACACCGTCCGCCTCGCCGGCCTCGCCCAATACGGCCGTCCGATCCCCCACGCGCACGAGCACGTCGCGGACGGGGCCGAGGTCCAAGGTGCTTCCGGGCTGAAGCGCCCGCATTTCGCCCAACGTGAGCGTCGTCCGCGCCAACTCGGCGACGACCTCCACGCGCGCGGGCATGATTCGTCCCAACCCCTCGGTCTCCGCCTCATGGCGCCGGCGTTGGTCCCGCTCGGGCCACAACACGCCAGTGGCCTGGACTGGAAGCACGACGTTGCACAGCCCAAACGGGGCATCGGGTGGGCCGACGTCGAGCGTGATGTCGACGACGATCGTCGATCGCGGCAGTGACTGGGCGGTTCTCGGGTTCGCGACGACGTTTTCCACGCGCGCCGTGACCGGCGTCGTCATCGCCACGGTGGCGACGAGGCTGCCAACGATCTCCTCGCAGACGATCCCCGCCAGGCTGAGGTCAAAGCGGCTCAACGGCCGATTCACTCGGCCCGAGCCCATCGACTCCGGCGTTTCACCGAGCAACATTCCGATCAGCCGGTGGACAAGCGGAGCCTCGAGCAGGATGAAGCCCTGCAAGTCGCTCGGCGTGAACAGCACCTGGGCCGCCGCAGCTCCCGTCTGACCGCGGATGCGATCGAAGACGTCGCCGAGGCTGCCGGGTTCCACCGCGCAGAAGCGGACGGGAACGTCGGAGCCGCAGCGGTTGACGAGGCGCGTCCTCAGGCGAGCAGCGGCACGCTGAAACAGGTCCTCGACGTGACAAATCACGTCCCGGTCGACGCGGGCAAGCAGAGATTGAGCCAGCACTATTGCACCACGAAGTCCGTAAAGAACAGTTCCTCGACCAGCGGCTTGCTGAAGAACGCGTTGACGCGCTCGAGCAATTCGTCGTGCAAGTGCATCTTGCCGTCCACGCCCTCCAAGTCAGTCCAGGTGTAGTCGCTACCGAGAGTGAGGATCGCATCCCGGATGCGCGCCGTCTCAGCTTCGACGGTCTCGCCCTGCTTGGCGGACGACATGAGCGCGACCCGCATGCGCAGAACACGTGCGCCGCCCGAACCCTTGAGATTCAACGTGAAGGGATCCAACTCGAGAATCGCCTTTCCCTTCGGGACGGGTGGACCCTCGGGTTCCGCTGGCGGCGCTCCGTGGCCACCCTCTTCCTCGCCGTGGCCTCCTTCTTCCTCGCCGTGGCCACCCTCTTCCTCTCCATGGCCGCCCTCTTCGTCGCCATGGCCGTCCTCAGCTGGCGCAATCGTGGTGACGGCGGCGTACCCGCCGCCTCCGCCCGCCAACAGCAGCAGCACGAGGCCGCCGACGATCCACTTCATCTTGCTCGTCTTCGGAGGCGCTACCGCCTCGTCCGCCTCGTCATACCCGCTCATGGCGACCTCCGATCAGACCAGGTTGACGAGTTCTTGCAGGGTCTCATCGGCCGACTGCACCACGGACGCGCTCGCCGAGTACGACCGCTGGGCCTGGATGAGCGACACGAACTCATTTTCCAGCTCGACGTTGCTCTTTTCCAAGCTGTAGCCGGCGGTCGCGCCGCGGCCGCCAGTTCCCGGCACGCCGAGCGCCGGTTCGCCGGACGCCGACGTCTCCATCCAGAGGTTGCCGCCAACGCGCTGTAGACCTCCGTCCGCGGGGAACAGGGCCAACGCGACCTGGCCAAGCGTGCGTTCTTCGCCATTGCTGTAGGTGGCGAGCACCTTGCCCGAGCCGTCGACATTCACGGCCGTGAGAGAACCGACGCCGTAGCCGTCCTGGTCGACGCTGGTCACCGAAGAGGAGTCATCCGGCTCGGAGCCAACCATTCGAATTTGGCCCATCCCTGGGTTGCCGGTGGGGTCCAGCCCCAGGTCCAGGTCGAAGGCGAACGCATCGGCGCCAGGCCACAACCACGACGTGGCGGTGGGCGTCTGCGTCATCGCCGTCATGTTGCCATCGGTGTCGAAGGTCACGGACCCGCTTGCGATTTCCAGCGCCATCCCGTCAACGCCACCGGCGACGTCGGTGTCTCCGGCGTCCACCAAGGCCGACCAGGTCCAATCGTTCGGCCCAGTCTGCTCGAAGTTCAAGACGACGTCGTGCTTGCGGCCGAGGCTGTCGTAAACGGTGACGGAGGTCGAGAAGTCCGCTTCCGCGCTGGCGTCCTCCACAGAGATGCTGGCGCCGTCCAGCGTCAGGCCACCGTAGGGCGTCGTGGAGAAGTCCTCCTGGCTCGCGAGCACCATGTCGAGCGTAATGGCCGACGTCTCCGCGGGAGGCACGGGCCCCGTCGCGATTTGAAGGTCGCCGACCACGCTGGAGACTGTGTCGTCGAAGGCGCGGTAGCCCTGCACCTTCAAGCCCCCGCCATTGACGAGGTAGCCCTCGGAATCGAGACCAAAGGTCCCATCGCGGGTGTAGAGCGTCTGATTCCCGGAACGGACGGGAAAGAACCCCGCGCCAGAGATGGCGATGTCAAGGGGCGATCCGCTCGGCTCGATCATGCCCTGCGCGAAGGCGGATCGAATCCCGCCCATCACCGCGCCGTTGCCAAGTGTCTGCACGCCCGATGTACTGCCAATCATGCTTGGGAACGCGTCGGCAAAGGTAGCCGTGCCGCGCTTGAACCCCACAGTGTTCAAGTTGGCGATGTTGTCGCCAATCACGCCAAGGCTGGTGCTGCTCGTCCCAAGGCCGCTGGCGCCGGTACGAAGCGTGTTGAAAAGGGACATGAGGGACTCCTTGGGACGTGCCCCCATCGGCCCCTTCGCGAAGAAGTTGAGGGCGGCCTCACAACATCACCCCCGTTAGGCGACGACATGCTCACAACCCTGGCCTTCCTCGTCGCATGTGGCGACGACCCCACGACGCCGACCGCTACGACGAGCGACGTCCCGCCCTCCCCTACCGACGATCCGGGCCTCGATCCGGGCCTCGATCCGACCGACGATCCACCGACCGAGCCAACGACGGACCTTCCTCCACCCCCCCCACCGACGACCGAGCCTGGCGTGCTCACGGCGGGCGCGTGCGAGATCGATCCGACCGCCGGCGCACCTTTGGGCAGTCGCGTCGTGAACTTCAACCTCAATGGCGGGGATCCCCCTGTCACAGCGGGAGCGATCACGTTCGACGAGGTCGGATTCACCGCCTTCGCCTTCCTCACGGGAGCCACCGCGGGCCCCGTCGACTGGGCCACCGAAGTTCTTGTCGTGGCGATCTACGACACCCCTTCAAGTTGCGGCGTCAATCTCCTGTCCGCCGACGCCGTCGACATCGGCGGGTCGCCTCACACGGTGATCCGCTTCACCGATGACAGCTTCGATTGCGACACGACTTGCCCCCCCCTCGTGTTCACGCATGCCATCGCAGTTCCCCGCGGAACGTTGGACGCCACGGCCTGTCTGCGGGTCGGCGGCGGCTGCGGCGAAGCGCCCTGAAGCGGCGTCGGATCGCGCTCATCGGCGCTCGCAGTGATGCCCGCACCCTTTGGGGAGGCGGCGTCGGCGGCGCGACGCGGAGCATGGACGTGTTGAGCGCGCTTGCTCCCAGCCCCTATGAGGTCGTAGAGGTTCCCCTCTCCGCGCGCGCCTCAGGGGAGCGCACCTGGCACTTGCCCGGCCGCCTGGTCGGCGACCTCGCTCGCGTCGCGCGAGCACCTGGCCCCCTGCACGGCATTCACCTCGTCGGCCAATACCGCCGAGCCCTGCCCCGAGAAGCGGCGATTGCCATGGTCGCGCGCGCCCGTCGCGTCCCCTTCCTGTACCACATCAAGGCGGGCAGCTTTGTTGACTTCGCAACGTCCGCGTCCGGCCCCATCCGTGCGGCCACGCTTGCGATGTTGCACGGCGCTCGCGTCGTCCTCACTGAAGGTCGAGAGGTTGCGGAATGGCTGAACGCGGAGCACGGCATCGGCGCTCGCTGGTTTCCCAACTTCGTCCCCGCTGACGCCGTCCCCGTCGAGCCCCCGCCCCTGTTTCCCGGTCCGACCCTCCGCGTCCTGTTCGTCGGTACTTGCTACGCCGAGAAGGGTGTGCTCGACCTACTCGATGCCGTGGACCAGCTGCAGCGCGAGGGGCGCCGTGTCACGGTGACGTTCGTCGGCTCCCCCTCCGAGGCCTTCACAGCGAAGGCCGACGCGATGCCCCATCTCGGCGCGATTCGTCTTGGTGTCCTGCCCCATGCTCAGGTCGTGGCGCAGATGGCCTCCTGCGACGTTTTCGCCATGCCCACCCGCCATCCAGGCGAAGGCCATACGAACGCTGTCAACGAGGCGATGGCGGCTGGGCGCGCCATTGTCTGCACGCGCCACGGTTTCCTGCCGAGCATCCTCGAGGGCGCAGCCGTTTTCATGGAAGGCCATGGTCCGACGCCGCTGGCAGCGGCTTTGCGCACCGTTGACGACGATCGGGCTGCGGCCGCTGGCCTGGCGCGACGCGCCCGCGCGCGACTCCTCGCCGAATTCCATGCCGATGTGGCCCGCCCCCGCCTCGCGGCCGCCTACGATGCGTTGACGTCAGCGGACGGCGCGTAGGCCGTAGAGCATCCCCGCGTTGGTCACGACGTACAGGTCCCGACCTTCCACCACCGGGGCGACACTGAGTCCCGTGAGCAGGAAAGGCTCGTGCCACCGCCACAACTCCGTGCCGCTCGCGGGATCCAGAAGTGAAAGCCCGCCCGCCGAACTGCCAACGAACAAGCCCGCCTCAGTCGCGATGATTTCGGTCAAGGCGCCACCATCTCCGCTGTCCCACTGCCAACGCTCGGCGCCGGAGACGGCAGCCACTGCCCGTACGACGCCGTCGGTCCCCGGGTGGAACACGGTCGCGTCGAGACCCTGGCCAAGGACGGTCACAGGCGCAGCGGCGCCCGCATCGACCCTCCATCGTACCGTACGGCTCGGGATGTCAATGGCGACCAAAGGCGTCCAATACCCACTGACAAACAGGTCGGTGTTGGAGGGCACCGCCTCTGCAACCACGTCCGGGTAGCGCCCCTCTCCTACGCGCCGCGACCACTCGACCTCGCCTGTGTCGATCGTCAGCGCCGTCACGGACCCATCGGAGAATCCAACGGCGACGTGTTCGCCGATCACTCGCGCCGCGGGCGTCGCAAACAGCGTCAACTCCGCGCTCCGCGTCGGATCTGGTTTCGGCTGATAGCGCCACGTCAATTCGCCGGTCGCCGCGTCCAGCGCGACCACGAGGTCGTCGACGTTGGTGACGATGACCTGGCCCTTGGCCAACGTAGGGGTCGCGAGCACCGGCGCCGTCCCGCGATGAGGCTGGGCCCAGCACGGCTCCCCGTCGGCCAACCGGTAGCACCAGGTGGCCCCCGCGGTATCGCCAAAGAAGACGCGCCCGTCGGCGACCAGCGGAGCGGACTCGACGCTTGCGCTCGCCTCAAAGGTCCGACGCAGTGAGCCGTCCGTTCGATTCAGTTCGAAGAGCCCTTGGCCCCCCGCTGAGCCAAGAAACAGGCTGGACCCGTGGACCACCGGGCCACCGCGCTCGGCGTGCCGAGCGGCGTTCAGAGGCGAACCTGGCAACGGCGTCGCAAACTTCACGATCGGAGGGCCATCGAAACCCGCCCCGAGCAGAAGTAGCGCGCCGATCATTCGGTGCGGACGCGTGCGAGCCGCTCGCGAACGGACTCGATCAGCGGGCTGTCCGGCCACTTCGTGACGAACGTGTCGTACGTGGCGCGCGCCTCGTCCTTGCGGCCGGCCTGTTCGTACGCGAGGCCAAGGTCGATCGACGCCTGCTGGCCAAGAAATGGGTCTTCGCTCCCCGCCAACTTGGTGAGGCGGCCCAAGGCCGTGTCGACCTTCCCCTCCTCAAGCTCGAGCGTTGCGAGGGCGGCCTCGACCGCAAAGCCCATCACACCATCCCCACCGGAGGCCGCTTCCAGCGACTTGCGCCGCCCCTCGGTGTCCCCGGCCAGGCGGTACAACTCCGCGGCCTGAAGCAAGCCCGCGCGACGCGCCGGATCGCGCGCCTCGACAGCGACCGCGTGGACAGCATCGGCCGTGGCCTTCCTCGCAGCCACGTCAGGCAGGTCGGCTGCTTGTCGTGCGACGCCGTCGGCCAGCGCGAGGATGGGCATTCCCAACGGCTCGACAGCGCTGGCGAGGGCAGCGTGGGTGCCGCGCTGGTCGCGTCGGACCCAGGACCGGTACTGCCCGAAGACGGCGACAGACAACATCAGAAACGCAGCCGCAAACGCCAAATGGCGCCAGTAGCCGAGCACGGTGTGCGTCAGCCACATCTCCAGGCGGAAGAGCAGGCCCGCATCGGAGGGCCGCAGGGTCAGATCGTCGTCGGCGTCGGCCACCCGGGTCTCCACGGGGCGCGTCGCTAACCCGCGCGCCCCAGCCGTGTAGCGCAGCGCTGCCGCAGTCAGGTGAATCGGCTACAAGCGGGCGGTGAGCGGCTGGTTCGCCATCGTCGCATGTGCCGGATGGCCCCGCTGGTCCCACGTGGAGCCGGTCGAGGCCACCGCCGCGACCGTTGACCGAGCGTCGCTGATCGACGTGTCCTGGCAGGAAATCGCCGTCGAAGGCGACGACGGCGACGTCGTGACGGACCCAGGCGTCCCTGCTGCGACGCTCGCCTCCGGCCAAGGCGTCGTCGTCCTCGGTGCCCTGGACGGCGCCGGCTTCGATGCCGCCCTCACGCCCCCCGAGGTGGCGGCGAACGCCTGTGAACCGTCCGCACGGGTCCGCGCCCCGTACCCGGGAGACTACACAGGGGACGTCGACCACGTCGTCGTCACCCTCGTCGACGACGCCACCCTCTGCGTTGACGCCACGGTGGACAGGCCGGAGGGCGGGGTTGTTGACCTCCTGCTGTTCCGCCTCGACGAATGCGGCCTGCCCGTGGCGCTCGCGCGTCGGCCCAACGGTGATGTGATCGGCGTCGACAGCGTCAGCGACACCATCGCTTACGCGCGGTCGGTCTTCGCGGGCGAATCGTGGCTCATCCAGGCTGCAGCCTGGGAACCCGACGACCCCACCGCCTCGATGGCGACCGAGCTCGCCGTGAGCGCCGTCCCGACACTGCCCGCCGATGCAGTGCCGTGCCCGTTGCCGCCGTGATCACCCTCCTTTCCACCCTCGCGGCCGCCCAAGAGTTGCGTACGTTGTCGTTGGACGATGGGCGCACCCTGGTCGCACGCGTCGTCAGCCAAAGCCCGGATGCTCTGGAAATCGTCGTGCCTCAAGGCGCGATGACGATTCCGTACACGGCGCTTCGCGGCCTCGAGCCCGCCGAGGCGGCGACGTATGCCAGCCAAGGGCCCTGGATCGTCATCGTCGCCGGCGACGGCGCCCTCGCCGGGAGGCTTCGCGCACATTTCGACGCCATCGAGGGGGTGGACGCACCAATGGGCTTCGGCGACGGTGTCGATCCCAGCCAGGCCGAAGCCGCGGCGCGATGTGCCGGGGCCGCCGAATGTGTCGCCACGGCCCTGGAGGGTGCCCCTTGGCGTTGGGTCGTCGGCGTCCGGCCCGGCGCCACGGGTTCCATCCTCGAGGCCCGGCCGACGTCAGGCGGCGACCTCAAGCAACACGCCCTTGTGGCCACGGACGACGCAACGGTTTGGGCACTCGCTCATCGGATCCTCCAACTTCGCCCGAGCGCCCAGCCCGCACCGGTGACGCTGACCCCGATCGCACCCGAAACGCCGACCCATGACGCGCCCACGCCTTGGACGGAAGCGCGTGTGGCATCTACCGCCTGGATTCCGGTGCCAGGCCTCGCCGCCATGCGACAGCGCGACCCCGGGCACGCCGCCGTGGCCGTCGCGTTCGGCGTTCCGGCCGCGGCTGCCGCCGTGGCCATCGCTGGGGCCACCGCGCGCTCGCCTGAAGAGGGCATCGTCTGGGGCACGCTCGGCGCTTGGCTGACCCTTGCGGCCGTCAACGAAATCACCGGGCAACGGGCGCGAACTCGCGCGGAGCGCCTCAGCGATCGAGATGGAGTTGCGTGGGCTTCGTCGGAGACACGGTCACCTCACGAGTGACCTGAAACGCGCCAGTGGGGCCCGTCACGACGAAGGTGTGAGCGCCTTGGGACAATCGAACCTGCGCGGGTAGGCGGCCCACGTCGCGGCCGTCCACGGACAAGGCGTCGCCAACGCGGCCGGCGAAGAAGACGAGGACGTCGCCTTCTGGCACCTTTTCAGGAACGCGCTCGAGCGCAATCGGCGGCACCGCAACGGAGTCCGCCGCAATGTCTACACGCCCTTTCCAAGGGACGTAGCCATCGAGCGCAACGACGAGGTCCGCCTTTCCGCGGGGCAAGGACAACGTGACCGGCGTGAGTCCAAGCGCCTTGCCGGACACCGTCACCGCCGCGCCCGGTGGCCAGCTTTCCACGAGAACGGAGGCCAACGCCTCGGGCTCAGGGGGCTTCGGCGGCGTTGGCGGCCGAGGGGGACGCGGCGTTGCTGCTACGGCAGGAACGACGGCTGCTGGCGGGGGGGTCACGGCAGGCGCCGGTGTCGGCGTCGGAGCCTCAGCGATTCCGGGTGCCGGTTTCTCGGGCTCAGATTCGGCCCCAGATGCGAGCGGGGCTTCTGCTGGAGTCTCGGACCCCTCGGGCGGCGGCTGGGGGTCCACAGGATCGATCTCGACGGCCATCACGGGTGGCGGAGGCAAAGGCGCGGGCGCGACCGTCCAGACATCGCGGGTCCACCAGATGGCCACGATGGCCAGCAGCAGCAGCGCCGTGATGCCCATCGCCACTACCCCAGCGGCCACCCACGGCGCCTGCCGCACGAAGCCATCGTTCTCATCGGCGGGCGCAGCGGCGGCTGAAATCGGCGCAGCCGGTACCACGGTTGGCACGACGTCGTCGTCGGGAATCTCCTCGACTTCTTCTACCTCGGGGGTGTCGTCGACCGGATCGGCTGCGCGGGGTTCCGGCGCCGGAGGCGCTGTGCGCGCGACCGGCGGAGGCAGGATGTGCCGAGGTGGAGGGGGCGCGTCGAATGCGTCGACGAGCGCTCCCGGGGCGCGGACGAGCACCTCCCCGTCGGCCAAGCAGAAATCGAAGAAGTCCTCGAACGTCGACCCGCAGGTGCCGCACATCTTCATGGCGCGCCCCCGTGGCGCTTGAGGTGCCGCGCGATGACGAGGCGCTGAATTTGGTTCGTGCCCTCGACGATCTGCATCACTTTCGCGTCCCGCATGGCCCGTTCGACGGGGAACTCACGGGTGTAGCCCGCGCCGCCCAACACTTGCACCGCGTCCGTCGTGACATCCATCGCGGCGTCTGTCGCCACCACCTTCGCCATGGCGGCCACATGAGCGTAGTCCCGGCCGGCATCGCGCAGGCCAGCGGCTTGATGGACGAGCAGGCGGGCGCACGTCACGCGGGTGGCCATGTCGGCCAACATGAAGCCAACGCCCTGAAAGTCAATGATGGCCGTCGAGAACTGGCGGCGCTCGGACGCGTACGCCACCGCCGTGTCCAGGGCGGCCGCGGCAAGCCCCACCGAGGTGGCGCCAATCGTGATCCGGCCGCTGTCCAGCGCAGCCATCGCGATCCTGAAGCCTTGACCTTCGTCGCCAAGCCGGTGGGCGCTTGGCACCCGAACCCGGTCAAGGACGAGTTCGACTGTCGGCGAGGCCCGCAGCCCCATCTTCCGTTCCTTCTTCCCGAACGACAGACCTTGGGCGCCCCCCTTCACGATGAACGCTGAGACGCCCTGGGGGCCCGGTCCGCCGGTTCGCGCCATGACCACGTAGACGTCCGCATAGCCGCCGTGCGTGATCCAAAACTTGTTGCCGCTGAGCAGGTAGTCGTCGCCGTCTCGCTCGGCCGTCGTGGTCAAAGACGCGGCATCCGAGCCCGACCCCACCTCCGACAATGCGAAGGCACCCAACCACTCCCCGCTCGCGAGCTTCGGGAGGAACTCGGCCCGTTGTGCGTCGTTGCCAAAGCGGACGAGCATGATCTGCGGCAGGCCGGTCACCGCGACGGAGACGGCGTAGGAGGGGCTGATGCGCGCGATGGCCTCGAGGACGAGCGCGTACTCGACGTAGCCAAGCCCCAAACCGCCCCATTCCTCAGGCGTCGGGATGCCACACAGGCCTACCTCGCCCATCTCCCGGACGAGGTCCTTGCGGAAGTGCTCGCGTTCGTCGTCTTCCTCGACAGTGGGGGCGATCCGGTCGACGCAAAACGCACGCGCGGCGTCGATCAAGGACCGCTGCTCCTCCGTCGGGTCGAACAACGCGCCTCCGTCCGCAGGCGCTGGTTAGCCCGCGCAGCGATCCGAGGCCCGCATGTTGACTTACGCCTTGTGGGCCTCCGCGACCTTGGCCGGCACGGGCCCAGACTTCGAGGTCATCGGTGCCCGCGCCGTCGACCCAACCGCTGACGGCTTCGCGCTGTGGCCCGCCACCGCGGTCCCTGATCCACGACCCATTGCGGAGTCAGGCGTCGGCGTGGGCCACGTGCTGTTTTCCGGCGGCTATGAGACCGTCGACGGCCCGCTCGGCCAACAAAACGTGAGCGTCCAAAGCCAACTTGTGGGAACCGAGGGCCGCTGGCCCACCCTCGCGGCATGGCTCGGCGACGCCGCCCCTCGCATCCTTCGCCACTTGGGAGAGGCCGCGCCGTCAACCCCCAGCGGCGCCTTGCCCCCGCCAGTGGGAACCACCCGCCGTGGCACCTATGCTGCGATGGGTTCCGACAACGCTCCGCTGCCCCGCCTCGCCTGGACGCCCATCGACGGCGGCGCCGACGCCCCTCGCGGACGCGTGGTCGTGCCCTGGGTGCTTGCGGGCCTGACGCACAACGCGGGCTGGTTCCTAGGACAGACCCACGGTTCGTCGGCAGGTGCGCGCCTTCGCGTCCTGTTCGCGGTCTACGACGACGGCAAGGTCGTCGGCTACGTCGACTGCGACGCCCGCGTCATCGAGAGCGAGCTCTTTTCGCCCAATTCGGTCGAGATCGACGAGCTTCAGCTTTCGGTCGAACGCCGCTTTGCACGCAAGTGCGAATTTCCGAAGCGCTGAACGAGTTCGCCGCCGCAGACCTCGTCGGCCTACGGCGGCGACATCGTCCTCCGACTACTGAGCGTTCACTTGAGCCGGGAACGGCTTGTCGCCGATCTTGACGCCGTGCGCCTCGACCGAAACGCAGCGCTCGCCGAAGAAAGGCGTGCCGAACATCACCAGGCCCGTCGCCGTGGTGTGCGAGCGGTTCGCGAGAAGGTGGGTGGCCTCAGGCATCTTGTCGAGCGCGTGGTAGAGCGCGCGGCTCTCTTCGCGAACCTTGCCGCCCATGAGCAGCGCGAGCGGGTTGAAGCCCGTGGACGAGGCCTCGATCGACGTCTTCTGGTTGCTGAACAGGTGGCCCCAATCGATGGCGAAGATGTAGGTGCCACACTCTTCGTGGTTCGTCTTGCCGAGGATCGTGTAGTCGGCCATCGCCGGCTTCGGCTTCATCGCAGGCACGCCGTGGGTCTTGAAATTGCAGCCCGACGCGAGGGCGATGAGCGCGAGGGGAAGGACAATGCGGAGGGTCATGAGGGCTCCTTGGCGGAAGTCCGCCGTTCCGCCGCCCTAGTCCGCGGCCCTGACCACGGCAACGGCCTCGACGGGCAGCGCCACGTACTTGTCCTGCATGGAAACCATGGCCCCGTCGCGATCGCAGAGCGTGTCGGTGCGGAGAACCCGGGCAGCCGTCGGTCGGGTCGTCCATTTGGCGACCCACTCGCGCGCCTTGCCGGGACGCCCCTCGACGTCGAGCAGCTCGCACTCGACGACAGGGAAGGCACTCCCCTCCCGGAGCCGCGCCCAGGCCAACATGGGCCGAATGTCGACCTCGACCTCGTTGCGTCGCCCACCTCGGGCGCCGGCCTTCGTCCGCCGCGTGGCCATGACGTGCGTGGCCGCCAAAGAGGCCTCGACATGGGCTCGAATCGACCCTTCCTCCTCATGCGGAAACATGAGCGCATACCGGGCGCCCCGGGCGAGCGTCATCGGGGCGGCCGCATCCAGCGGCACCTCCCATGCGCCGTGGACGCCGAGCCCAATGGGCAAACTTGCAGCGACGCGCGCAGCGAGCGCAACGGGGTCCACCCGCTCCGTCAGGACGACCTCGAGGTACTCGCCCATGCTCTCTTCGTGCGTCGCGAGGGCTGAACTGAAGCTCATCCGCGGATGCGGGTGGAATCCCTGGCTGTGGCTCAAAGGTGCCTGTGCGCGACGCAGAGAACGCGCCCACGCCGTCATCGCCTCGAGGTGGCTGAGGAAGCGGGCCGTGCCGGTTCGGGAGGTCCTCAACCAAATCTTCATCGCCGCCTTCGGCTCGACAATTTCGACGTGCTCACGGCGCGTCCAGGCGGCCTCCTTGGCCCGGTCCTGAACGTGCTCGCGCAGCATGGACGCACACAACTCGCGCGCCTTGTCGATGACACCACACTTGTGGCATTTTCGGTGACGGCAATCCTGGGCGTGCTGTAGAACCTTGGCGCGCTCCCAGTCCTGGCGCAGCCATTCCGGCGAAACGAGAATGTCGAGGTGGTCCCACGGCAAGCGTTCGTCCGTCGACCTGGCGCGAAGCGCGCCTTCGACGTCGAAGCCGACCTCGTCGATGGCCTTGAGCCAAAGGTCGAAGCGCAGGTGCTCCCGCCACGCGTCGAAACGTGCGCCAAGGCGCCACGCGGCCTCGATGAGGTCGCCTGCCCGGCGGTCCGAGCGAGAGACGAGACCTTCGAGCCAGGTCTCTTCCGGCTCGTGACGTCCGAACCGAATCGCCGCTTTGCGGCCCAAGGCCTCTTGCAGGACGTCCTGTTTGCGGCGCGTCTCGTCGAGCCCGATTTGCTCGGCCCACTGAAACGGCGTGAACGGCTTGGGGACGAAGGTGCTGACACCGAGGTGAATGCGAGCATCCGAGCGATGGCGACGCCCGGTCGCCAACGCGCGTTGCGCAAGGTCCGCAATGGCGAGGATGTCATCGTCCCGCTCCGTCGGCAGACCAATCATGAAGTAGAGCTTGACGTGGGTCCAGCCGCGGGCGAACGCGCCGTCGGTCATGTCCAGCAGTCCCTCGTCGGGAATCCACTTGTTGATGACCGCGCGCAATCGCGGACTTGCGGCCTCAGGTGCGACGGTCAGGCCTGTGCGACGCGTCTCGGCGACCATGTCGGCGAGTTCGACGCTGTAGGAGTCCAGCCGCAGGCTCGGGAGGCTGACGGACACGCGACGGGGGCGCGCCCGCTCCACCGTCTGCTCAACAAGTTGCCGGACCTGGCTGTGGTCACACGTCGACAGGCTCACGAGGCTGACTTCTTCGTAGCCGGTGGCGTCCAGCATCCGTTGCATCAACTCGTCGAGTCGCTCCAGGGTGCGCTGGCGGACAGGTCGCGTCGTCATCCCCGCCTGACAGAATCGGCAGCCCTGCGTGCAGCCACGGAGCACTTCGAGACTGGCGCGGTCGTGGACTTGCTGGGTGAAGGGCACCACGGCGTTCACCGGGTAGGTCGCCCCGTCGAGATCCTTGGTCAGCCGCTTCCGGATTTTCGGGTGGCCGACCATTGGCAGAATGCGGCCGTCGGGGAGCGTTTCGAAGGGGTAGAGCGCCGGGGCGTAAACGCCCTCCAGGCGAGCCAGCGCCGCGATGCGCTCGGCGCGGGATTGGCCCTTGGTTGCGCGAAGGACGTCGAGGATTTCAAGCATCGCATCTTCGCCGTCGCCGATGACAAAGATGTCGACGAACGGCGCGAGCGGCTCGGGGTTGAACACCGCGGGGCCGCCAGCGGCGACGATCGGGGCATCTTCGCCGCGTGCTGCGGACCGGACCGGGATGCCTCCAAGGTCGAGCATGTTGAGAATGTTCGTGAAGGTCAGTTCACTCTGGAGGGTGAAGCCTAGAAAGTCGAAGTCGCTCAGCGCGTCTCGGCTCTCAAGGGCCCACAAGGGAAGCTGGCGCTCGCGGAGGACGGCTTCTAGGTCTTTGGCCGGCGCATAAGCGCGCTCACACCACGCCCAAGGGACCTGGTTTACGACCGCGTAGAGGATGTGCAGGCCGAGGTTGCCCAATCCAAGGTCGTAGAGGTCTGGGAAGGCCAAGGCCACGCGGACCTCCACCTGCGCCAGGTCCTTGTGGACGCTGTTGAATTCGTTGCCGAGATACCGGCTGGGCTTCTCAACCTCTGCGAGAAGCTCGTCGAACACGTGCCCGACGTTCATGAACCCCCCGGGGGCCGCGCGTTATCGCCCATAGGGGGCCATCGCCACGATGCGGGCCAGCGGGATCGGCGACCCTTGGGCCTTTCAACGGCTTCTCTGGCTGGTTGTCGGGACTGTCGTTCTCCCCACCCTTTTGTTGGCGGCCTACGGGATGGCCGCAATCCGCTGGCAGCGTGAGGCGACGGAAGCCTCGCTCCAGCTTGTCGTCCAAGACCGCCTCGACGCCCTGGCCCGCTCCCTCAACGACGCGGTCGGTTCCGCCGAACGGGAGGCGCGGCGCGCCGTGGCCGCCTGCATGCCCGAGCCGTCTCCGTGCTCGCCGCTCGCCATCGACGCCGCCGAGGTCAGCGTGCGCTCGGTTCCCGACGCCCGCGAGCAGTTGGGTGAGCGGTGGCCGGCGGCGGGCCTCGGTCCCACCACGACCTGGCTGGCCGAGACACCCCATCCATTGGGTGCGTGGCAGGACGGAACCCGCGTCGCCCTTTGGCGGCCGGATCCCGACTGGTTGTCTCAGCGCGTGGAAGCCGAAGGCGGGCGCCTCCTCGCACAGTCGCGCTTTGCGCTGTCGGAAGGCGACGAACCTCAGGGCGCCACGCGGCAGCTCGATGGCCCCTTGGCCGGGTGGACCCTTACCCACTCCTGGGACGGCGAAGCGCCCGTCGGCGCCCGCTCGGGCTTCCTCATGGCGGCGGGCCTCGCACTGCTCGTCGGCCTCGTAGGCATCGGGACGGCGTTGACGCTCTACACAGCCGCCCGAGAGATCCGGCTGAGCCGCCTGCAGACAGACTTCGTTTCGTCCGTCAGCCACGAACTGCGCACTCCCTTGACGTCGATCCGCATGTTCGTGGAGACGCTCCAATCCGGCCGTCTCCAAGACCCCGTGCGAGTCCAGGAGTGCCTCGGTCTCGTCGCCAACGAGACCGAGCGGCTTTCGCGCCGCATCGAGCGCGTCCTGTCCTGGGCGCGCATGGAGGCCGGGCGGCGCGTCTATGAATTCGAGGAAATGGCGCCCGCCGACCTCGTCACCGAGGCCGTCAATGCGCTGCGCAGCCAACACCTCCATGAAGACCTCGACGTCGCGGTCGACGTGCCACGCGACCTCGCATGGGTGCGCGTGGACCGCGACGCCTTGGTCGAAGCGCTGCTCAACCTGCTGCAAAACGCCGTCCGTCACGTGCCCGAGCCGCGCAAGATCGCTGTGGAAGGCAGGTTGGATGCCAAAGGCCGGGTCGGTCTCAGCGTGATTGACGACGGGCCAGGCATCGCGCCGCGGGATCGCAACCGAATCTTCGAGCGCTTCGTGCAGGCGGATCCACGCTTGTCAGCGCCCTCGCAGCGCGGCGCGGAGCGAGGCAGCGGTCTCGGGCTGGCGATCGTTCGCGCAGTGGCCAGGGCCCACGGCGGTGCGGTCACCTTGGTGAGCGATGTTGGCGCCGGTTCCCGCTTTACCATCTGGCTGCCCGCCGCGGATGGCCGGCTTCCCCTTGCGCGTTAGCGGGGCCGCGCATCGTGGAGGGAGCATGCGCATTTTCGGAATTGTAACAGCAGCTATGCTGCTACTCCAAGCCTGTGGCGGCGTCGACGCTGAGACCAAGGCTCAGATTGACGGCATTGAAAAGCGCGTATCGAACATCGAAAAGCGCGTCCACGTTCTGGACTCGAAGGCCAAGGCCTCGAAGGCCAAGGGCAAGGCACCGTCGAAATCCAAGAGCAAGGCCAAGGGCAGTGGACCGTCCAAGGCCAAGGCCTCGGGCTCGGGCTCGGGC
>SXOB01000014.1 GCA_005776945.1 Pseudomonadota bacterium | reverse complement strand
TGCCCTTGTGCACCAGGGTGACACTCGGGCGGCCTTCGGCGATGGCGTAGCGGACGGCGGCGCGCATGAGGCGCTCCGTGCCTTCGCGGCTGACGGGCTTGATGCCGATGCCCGACGTCTCCGGGAAACGAATCTTCTTCACGCCCATCTGCGTCTGCAAGAACTGGATGAGCTTGGCGACCTCAGGGGTGCCCTCGGCCCACTCGATGCCAGCGTAGATGTCCTCGGAGTTTTCGCTGAAGATGACCCTGTCGCCCGCGCCAGGGTCCTTGACCGGGCTTGGGACACCTTCGAACCACCGCTCCGGTCGGACGCAGGTGTAGAGGTCGAGGTCCTGGCGGAGCGCGACATTGAGGCTGCGGACGCCGCCACCGACCGGGGTCGTGAGCGGGCCCTTGATGCCGAACTTGTAGGTCCGAAGGTCGGCGATCGTCTCGGGAATCAGCCACTCGCCGAACTTCTGGAAGCACTTCTCGCCGGCGTAGACTTCGTGCCAGGCGATGCGACGGCGCCCGCCGTAGGCCTTGGCCACCGCCGCATCGAAGACGCGGACGGAGGCGCGCCAGATGTCCGGACCCGTGCCGTCGCCCTCGATGAAGCAGAGGATGGGGTCGTCAGGCACGTTCAACGCGCCGCCGGCACCGACGTCGATGGGTCGGCCAGCTGTCGGCCGCGGGATGCGATCACTCATCGGGCACTCCGTCTCGACCACGCGATCGAGGGCGCCCGGGCTAACGGTTCAAACCCCCCTCGGGCCAGCGACGGGAGCGCGATCGGGGGCTGCCGATTGGCCTGCTACGGCACCTTCGTCTGAGGGGCGGCCATGGGTCGCTTGCCGGGCTCGGACTTGGTTCCGAAGAACGCACGAATCGCCATCGCGATGGGGTCGTAGAATCGGCTGACGACGCGTTCCTTGAGCGGGATGATCGCGTTGTCCGTGATGCCGATGTGCTCGGGGCACACTTCCGTACAGCACCGCGTGATGTTGCAGTAGCCCGAGCCATAGCTGTCCCGGACCGCGGGAATGCGGTCCACCGTGTCCAACGGGTGCATGTCGAGGCTCGCGAGCCGGATCATGAAGCGCGGGCCGACGAAGTCCGCCTTCTTGTCGTGGTCGCGGATGACGTGACACGTGTCTTGGCACAGGAAGCACTCGATGCACTTCCGGAATTCCTGGACGCGATCGACGTCGGTCTGGCTCATGCGGTAGTTGCCGTCGGCCGGGGCCGGGCCGGGGGTGAACGGCGCGATGCGCTTGTTCTGCTGGTAGTTCCAGCGCACGTCGGTCACGAGGTCACGGATGATTGGGAAGGCCTTCAGCGGCTGAACGACGATCGGCTCGTCCGGAGCGAAGTCGCCGACGCGCGTCATGCAGGCCAAGCGCGGACGGCCGTTGATCTCCATCGAGCACGAGCCGCACTTGCCGGCCTTGCAATTCCACCGGCAGGCCAGGTCCGGCGCAGGGCCGGCCTGGGCCCGATGGACGAGGTCGAGGACGACCATGCCAGGGTCGGCCTCGACGGTGTAGTCTTCGAAGCGACCGCCGCTGCGATCGCCCCGCCATGCGCGCAGGACCCGTTCAGCCACGGTTGCCCTCCAGATCCTCGAGGCTCGCGTTCGCGATTCCGGCGAGGCCATCGGGCCCCGCGGTGCGCTCCAGCACTTCCGTCTCCATCGCGCCGTCGGCACCCTTGCGGATGACGATGTTGCGCGACCCCCACTCATCCCGCTCGCCTTGGAAGTCCTCGCGGCTATGTGCGCCGCGGCTCTCTTCTCGGAGCAACGCCCCGCGCGCAACCATCTCCGCACAGAGCAGAAGGTTGGGCAAGTCGAGGGCTTCGCTCCAAGCGGGGTTGAATTGGCTCGTCCCGTGGGCCTTGACCGTTCCGACGACGCCTTGGAGCCTGGCAATCTCGACGAGACCCTTCTCCAGACCTTCCCGCGTCCGCCAGATGTTGACGTGCCGGCCCATGACGTCCCGCAGCCCGTCGTGGACGACGTAAGGGTTGGGTCCAGACTCCCGATTCAACGGCGCGGTCGCCTTGCGGATGCCGGCGACGACGTCGTCCGACGAAACCTCCAAGTCGCCGACCGTCGCGATGTACGACGCGGCACCGAGCCCGGCGAGGCGCCCAAAGACCAGCAGGTCGCTCAGCGAATTGCCGCCGAGGCGGTTTGCACCGTGAAGACCAGCGCCGCACTCCCCCGCCGCGAAGAGGCCCGGGACGCGCGTCATTTGGGTGTCGTGATCGACGCGGATGCCGCCCATCGCGTAGTGCAACGTGGGTCCGACCTCCATCGCCTCCTTCGTGATGTCGACCTCGGCCAGCTCTTTGAACTGGTGGTACATCGAAGGAAGCTTCTTCTTGATGACCTCGGCAGGCCGGCGGCTCGCGATGTCGAGAAACGCGCCGCCATGGGGGCTGCCCCGCCCCGCCGCGACTTCGGCGGCGATGGCGCGAGCGACGACGTCCCGGGTCAGCAACTCTGGCGGGCGCCGGGCCGTCTTGTCGCCGTCGAGCCAGCGCTCCCCTTCTTCCACGGTGTCCGCGGTTTCCTTGGCGAACTTCTCCGGGATGTAGTTGAACATGAACCGCTCGCCGCGGTTGTTCGTCAGAATGCCGCCTTCTCCGCGCACACCTTCGGTAACGAGCACGCCAGCGACCGACGGCGGCCACACCATGCCGGTCGGGTGGAACTGCGTGAACTCGACGTCCATCAGCTCTGCGCCGGCCTCGTAGGCCATCGCCTGACCGTCGCCCGTATACTCCCAGCTGTTGCTTGTGACGCGCCAAGCGCGACCGAAGCCACCCGTCGCCATGATGACGGCCTTGCACTTGAACAGCACGAAGCGACCGCTGTCGCGCCAATAGGCGAGGATGCCCGCCACGCGGCCCTTGTCGAGCAACAGGCGCAGCGCGGTGCATTCCATGTGGACGGCGACGCCAGCGGTGTGGACGGCCTTGTCCTGCAGCGTACGGATCATCTCCAGGCCCGTGCGGTCGCCGACGTGGGCGAGGCGCGGGTAGCGATGACCGCCGAAGTTGCGCTGGTTGATACGCCCGTCGGCCGTGCGGTCGAACACGGCGCCCCAAGCTTCCAGCTCGCGAATGCGGTCCGGCGCCTGCTGGGCGTGCAGCTCCGCCATGCGCCACTGGTTCAGGAACTTCCCGCCGCGCATCGTGTCGCGGAAGTGGATCTTCCAGTTGTCGCGTGGGTCGGCGTTGCCAAGGGCCGCCGCGGCGCCGCCTTCGGCCATGACCGTGTGGGCCTTGCCGAGCAGCGACTTGCAGACGACGCCGACGTCCAAGCCCTCTTCCGCCGCAGCCACCGCGGCACGCAGGCCGGCACCACCGGCGCCGATGACGACGACGTCGTGGACGAAAGTCTGGATTTCCGAGACGTCGATGGCGCCCATCAGAAGGCTCCCGACCAGGTGTTGGGGTCTTGGATCACGCCCATCGACACGAGCCGGATGTAGGCGTCACAAAGGAGAATCCAGCCAAGGCTCGCCCAGGCAAACGGCATGTGCCGAACATTGAGCCACGACGTGAACGACCACGCCTTGTGCGACGCCTCTGCGCCGCCGTCACACGAGAAACAGTTCAGACGCCCGCCAACGAGGTGGCGCCAAGCATGGCAGCCGAGCGTGTACCCCGAGAGGAGTGCGGCGTTGACGACCAGCAAGACCGACCCTAGCCCGATCCCCACCTGCCCTTCGTACACAAAGGACCGCAGCGCCTCGAACCAGAGGAACGGAAGCAACGCAATCGCAATGTAGAGCGTGTAGCGGTGCAGGTTCTGGATGAGCAGCAGGCCTGTCTCACCCCGGTAGTCGTGCGGCACGGGCCCGACCGCGCAGCCGGGCGGCATGCCGAAGAAGGCGCGGTAGTAGGCCTTCCGGTAGTAGTAGCAGGTCATCCGGAAGACGCCCGGCAGGAAGCCGATCAGGAGTGCGGGCGATGCGGGAATGAAGGCTGGCCACCATGCGGGCCACGACCCGAAAAAGGCGTGTTCCGCCGCCGCCGCTCCAGCTCGGGAGGGGTCAGCGAAGAGCAGCGGCGCATAGAATGGGCTCAGCAGCGGTCCGGCCGCGTAGTACTCGCCCTGGAGCGCCGCCCAGGCGTAGTACAGGAGCCAGACCCCAAGTCCGAGGACCGTGAGGACCGGACCCACCCACCAAGCATCGCGTCGGTGCGTGTCACCGAAGCCCGCGAGATGACCACCCGTCGCAGTCGACATCCCAGCCTCGTCGAAGGGCTGCCGTTCTATGCGCCGGACGGGGCCGCCGCCACGGACTCAGCGAACGAAGTCCGCGACCTTCTGCGCAAGGTCCGTCTTCTCCCACGGGAAGCCCGGGCGGCCAAAATGGCCGTGAGCCGCCGTGCGCCCGTAGATGGGACGAAGCAGGTCGAGGTGCCGGATGATGCCGGCCGGACGAACCGGGAAGATCTCGCGAACGGCCTCGCACAGCTTCTCGTCGGAGACACGGCCGGTACCATAGGTGTCGACCATGACGCTCACGGGCTCCGCCACGCCGATCGCATAGGCGAGTTGAACGAGCGCGCGATCGCACGAGCCTGACGCCACGAGATTCTTGGCGATGTACCGACCCATATAGGCCGCCGACCGGTCCACCTTGCTGGGGTCCTTGCCCGAGAACGCGCCACCGCCGTGGGCACCGTGGCCACCGTAGGTGTCCTCGATGAGCGTGCGGCCGGTGAGGCCCGCGTCCGCCACGGGACCGCCAATCTCGAAGCGCCCGGTCGGGTTGATGTGGACGTTGCTGTTCCAGTCGATGTCTGCGATGAGGTGCCCCGGCAGCGTGGCCTTGATCACCTTCTCGGCGATCTCCGAGCGGATCTCGGCGTTCGAGACGCTTGGCGCGTGGTGCGTGCTGACGACGACGGCGTCGATGCGGTGCGGCTTACCGTCGCGGTAGGCGACCGTGACCTGCGTCTTGCCATCGGGACGAAGCCAAGGGAGCAGGCCGCTCTTGCGCGCCTCGCTCAGTCGCTCCGACAGGCGGTGCGCATAGTAGATCGACATGGGCATGAGCGCGTCGGTCTCGTTGGACGCGTACCCGAACATCATTCCTTGGTCGCCAGCGCCCTGCTCGCGGCCTCCCTCCTCGTCGACGCCCATCGCGATGTCGGGGCTCTGCTGCTCGAGGGCAACGATGACGCCGCAGGTCTTGCCATCGAAGCCAACGTCCGTGTGGTCGTAGCCGATGTCGCACACCGTCTTGCGGATGACAGCGGGAAGATCGATGGAGGCCTTCGACGTCACCTCGCCAGCCACCAGCACGAAACCCGTCTTGACGGCCGTTTCGCACGCCACGCGAGCCCGAGGGTCCTGGGCGAGATGGGCGTCCAGAATGGCGTCGGAGATGTTGTCGCAAACCTTGTCGGGATGCCCCTCGGTCACGGACTCGGAGGTGAACAGAAAGTTCTTGACGGCCATGGAGTCCTCGCACCCGCGGCTCGCGGGGGCGCGCCCATAACCAACGGCGCCCAGGCGCACGACCAAACGGCTACGGCAACCCGATCAGAAGGACGAAGGAGCCGTCCGCCCGCGTCCATGGTCCTTGCGACGCTCTTTGTGGCGGCGCAGCGGGTCGACGATCCCGTGAAAGGCGGCATCGACGGCCGCCCGCAGTTCGCCAGCTTCGCCGACCGACTTGTGCGTCTCTCCCCCCGTCGCAACGAGCAACTCGGCGCGCGCCCGACCGTTGGACGCGTCCACGATGAGCATGCCCCGCGCGGCGGGGTCGAGAAAGTGGGCCAGGCGTCCGTACAGTTCATTGGCGCGGTCGCGAAGGTCGGGTCGCGGCGTGAGGTGGCGGAACGTGACTTCGAAGCGCATCCAAGCCTCCAGTGCAGCAGACGGGGTGTTCCGCTGCCTTCAGAACATCTTCTTGCGCTGAGACGACGGCATGACCCCCATCGCCTCGCGGTACTTGGCAACCGTCCGCCGAGCGAGGCGGATCCCCTCCTTCTTGAGCGCGTCTGCGAGGTCTTGGTCGGAGAGCGGGCGAGCGCCGTCCTCCGCCGTCACGAACTGCTTGATGCGGACCCGGATGGCCTCAGCGGCGAGGTCCTCACCGGTCAGCTGACGCACCCCCCCAGAGAAGAAGTACTTGAGCTCGAAGCTGCCATGGGGGGTGTGCACGTACTTGTTCGTTGTCACGCGGCTGACTGTGGACATGTGCACGCCCACTTCATCAGCAACGTCTTGCAGCACAAGCGGCCGCAAATGCTCCGCCCCGTGTTCAAAGAAGTCGCGCTGGAAGCCAAGGATGCTCTCCATCACGCGCTTGATCGTGCGACGGCGGCGATGGATCGACTTGATCAGAAACTCGGCGCCTCGCAGCTTCTCGAGCAAGTACTCGCGGTCCTTCTTGGACGCACCGCGCAAGATCTTCTGGTAGTAGCGGCTGACGCGTAGATCGGGGACGCCGTCGTCATTGACGTCGACGGTCCATTCGCCATTCCGGCGGACCACGTAGATGTCGGGCGAAATGTAGCGGGGTTCCTCGGTGCTGAAGCCCCTCCCGGGCGTCGGCTCCAGGTCCTGCACCATCCGGTGGTACTCGATGACGTCCTCGACATCGATGCCGAGGGCCCGCGAGATCGCCTGGTAGTTTCGCCGTTCCAAGTTCTGCAGATGATCGGTGACGATGCGCTCGAAGTCATCGTCGCCCGGGTGCCGGATGCGGACCTGCACGACGAGGCACTCCGACAACGTGCGGCTGCCACACCCAAGCGGATCGAAATGCTGGACCATCTCGATGGCTTCGGCGACGACCTCATCGTCCTGACGACTCTGTTCCTTCACCTCCTCGAGCGTCGCCACCAGGTAGCCGCGCTCGTCGAGGTTGCGGATGACGACCTCGGCTGCAACGCGCTCGTCATCGCCACACTTTGCCATCGCAAGCTGAAAGGCGAGGTGGTCGGCCAGCGACTCGCCGTAGGTCAGATTCGTCTCGATGGGCGGGAGTTCCTCGGCGCCACCGCCAGCCATGGACGGTCCGCGCGGCTGGTCGTCCATCTGGGCCAGGAAGCGTTCCCAGTCCATCGGGGCTTCCGCGCCGTTGTGCTGGTCGACCACGTCGTTTTCCGACTTGGCTGCCCCTTCGCGAAGCCGGATGGCCTGGTCGTCGACCTCGTCCCCGTCGGCCTCCGCGTTGGCCTCCAACGTCGGGTTCTCCAACATCGCGTCCTGGATGTGGGTGACCATCTCCAGGTGGTTGTATTGGAGGAGCTTGATGGCCTGCTGGATTCGGGGCGTGATGACGAGGCTCTGAGTGAGCTTTGCTTCGAGTCGCAGTCCCAGAGCCATCCGAGGCGTACCTCACCCAGCAGACCCAAGGTCCGCAAACACGCGCACTGAACCGTCGGCGCGTCGCAGCCGGTCGGCCACAAACCGCGCCCACACCTAGAGTATAAGACGAAAGCCGCGCCAGTAAAGACTTCCCCGGAAAGGCCATGCCTCGCTTCCGGACCGAGCAGAGCACGACGCCCGCGTTCAGTCCGACGTCGCGGTTCCAACCGCGCTTGAACCAAGGTTCCAGCGGATCACATCAACAGACGCCAAATCCTCGAGCCCGTGGTCGACAATCACGACGGTCGCGCCTGCCGTCGCCCTGGAGAGGATCCGATTCCATAGCGGCGATCGCCAGGCGACGTCGATGCCGGCCAGGGGCTCGTCGAGCAACAAGACACCTCCTCCTGTGAGCGCGCGAGCCATCTCAACCCGCCGCCGTTCGCCCCCACTGAGCCGGCCCACTGGCATCGACGACGTCGGGTCGAGGCCCACGCCCACAAGCGCTTGCCGTGCCGGCGCTCGGTCCATCCCCATGGCGAGGTTCTCGGTCGCCGAAAGGCCGTCGATCAGACTGGGACCCTGCGGCAACCATCGCACACCCGCTCGCTGCCGGTCGGCGACACCCCAACGCGAGACGTCGCGGCCATCGATGGTCACCGACCCTTCGCCCGCCAATTCCCCGGCAAGCGTCGCCAACAACGTGCTCTTGCCGCAGCCATTGGGCCCGCGAACCCACGTCACCCTGCCCGGCTCAGGCGCGAACTCGACGCCGTCGAGAACCCACCGCGAACCACGTCGAACGCGGAGACGCGACACCTCGATCTTCACAGGGGCCGAAAGCCCGAACGGGAAAGCCTTCCCAGAAGCGCACCGTCGCGGTCGCTCAGCAAAAGCGTCTCCCCTTCCTGCTGCGCAAGGGCGGCCTGCCCTGTGTTGGCGTCGTCTGTCCAGGTCACGTCGGTCATCGAAACGCGTCCGTCGATGCCGGTCAGCGACGACGCCGTCAAATGAACCGTTCCCCAGTCAGCAACGATGCCGCGCAGATTCGCGTCGGCCGACGTCACCGTGGACGGACCCGCCGTGAGCCGCAGCCCAAGTCCGTCGTGTCCACCCTCGACGGCACTGAGGTGCCAGGTCGCGCCTTCGCGCTCGACCGCCGCGACGGCAACCACGCCCCCCGCTACGCGGAGCGTCACCCCTTCCGCCAGGGGACCGTCAACCTGCTGCAGCCCACACGCGGCCATCAGGCCGGCGATCATGCTTCGGGTGCGGTGTCGCCGCCGACGTCGTCTTGGCGCCGTTGCCGATCGTTGCGAAGCCGCCCGCGCCGATGGTCGAGGGCCGCGCGCACAAAGGCGGCGAAAAGCGGATGGGGCGACCGCGGGCGAGACATGAATTCGGGATGGAACTGGCACCCGACGAACCAGGGATGGGTCGGGAGTTCGATCACCTCCGCGAGGCGCCCGTCCGGCGACAGCCCGCTGATCAGCATGCCGTTCTGCTCCAGGCGGGCATGCAAATCTGGGTGAACTTCGTAGCGGTGACGGTGCCGTTCCTGGATCGAATCCGCGCCGTAGATGCGGTGGGCCAACGTGCCCGGGCGCAGCGAACAAGGGAAGGTGCCGAGGCGCATCGTCCCACCCATCGCGGTGACCTGGCGCTGATCGTTCATGAGCTCGATGACGGCGGTGGTCGCGCCCGGGTCGAACTCGCGACTGTGAGCGCCGTCGATACCAAGCACATGGCGCGCAAACTCGATGACCGCGAGTTGGAGGCCAAGGCAGATGCCGAAGAACGGCACACCGTGTTCGCGGGCCCACCGAATGGCGGAAATCTTGCCTTCGACACCGCGTTCCCCAAAGCCACCGGGAACGAGCAAGGCGTCGACGCCCTCGACTTGCGACGGTTCGAAGGTCTCGGCGTCCAGGTAGACGAGTTCCACCGAGGCTTGATGGTGCAGGCCGCCGTGCACGAGCGCCTCGTGCAGCGACTTGTAGGTATCGCCGAGGTGCACGTACTTTCCGACGACGGCGATCCGCGTCGTGTGGGAGGGCTGGCGCGCTCGCGCGGCCACGTCCTCCCAGGCGTCCAGCACCGCAGCGCGGGCCCAGATGCCGAGCTTCTCACACACTCGATCGTCGACTCCCTCTTCCCGAAGCGCCAACGGCAACTCGTAGATGGACGCTACGTCCTGAACGGCGATCACGTCTTCGTCAGCGACGTTGCAGAAGGCCGCAATCTTCTGCTTCATTTCCTTCGGCAGGGGCCGGTCGGTTCGGCAAAACAGGAGATCCGGCTGAATGCCGAGTTGGAGGAGCTCTTTGACCGAATGCTGCGTCGGCTTGGTCTTGAGCTCCCGCGCCGTCCGAATGTACGGAACCAGCGTGAGATGCACGTAGAGCACATTCGGCGGGCCCGCCTCGCGCCGCATCTGTCGGATCGCCTCAAGGAAAGGCAGGCTCTCGATGTCCCCGACGGTGCCACCCACCTCGACGATCACGACGTCGCTGCCCTCACCCGCATCGACGATCCGGCGCTTGATCTCGTCCGTGATGTGCGGGATGACCTGAACCGTTCGGCCGAGGTACGCCCCTTCCCGCTCGCGCTCGATGACGGCCTTGTAGATCGAGCCGGTGGTGAAGTTGTTCGTCCGCTTCATCGTCGACGAGGTGAAGCGCTCGTAGTGACCAAGGTCAAGGTCGGTCTCGGCGCCG
>SXOB01000013.1 GCA_005776945.1 Pseudomonadota bacterium | reverse complement strand
CGAATAAACCTCGGCCCGGATAAATCCACGCTCGAAATCCGTGTGAATCACCCCGGCGGCCTCCGGCGCGGACGTTCCCCGGTGAATCGTCCAAGCCCGGATTTCTTTCGGGCCCGCCGTGAAATAGGTCTGCAGGCCGAGAAGCTGGTACGTCGCGCGCGCCAGCGTCGCCAGACCCGGCTCCGGCAATCCGAGTTCCGCCAGGAACATCGGACGGTCGTCTGGGTCCATTTCCGCGATTTCAGATTCGATTTTCGCGGAAATGACCACGCAGCCGGCACCGATCTTTTTCGCCAACGCGGCGACACGCTCGACTTCCCGATTGCCGCCAAGGCCGGGCTCGTCGACGTTGCAGACGTAGAGAATGGGCTTCCCGCTCAGCATTTCTGCGCTTTGGGCGCTCGCGCGCTCCTCGTCCGTTGCCCACACCATCGCACGCGCAGGCTTGCCAGCCGCCAACGCCGCGACCAACTTCTCGGCGACGTCCCGGTGAATCGCCGCCTCGCGGTCTTGCCCCTTCGCCGCCTTCCGCCACTTGTCGAGCCGCTTCTCAGCCGCCTGCAGGTCCGCAAGCAACAGCTCCGTCTCGATGGTCTCGATGTCGCGCACCGCGTCCACCGTGCCGTCCACGTGCACCACGTCCCCGTCATCGAAACAACGGACCACGTGCAGGACAGCGTCGACGCTGCGAATATGGCCGAGGAATTGGTTGCCCAACCCCTCCCCTTCGCTCGCCCCGCGAACCAGACCCGCGATGTCGACGATCTCGACGACGGCCGGGATGATCTTCTCCGTCGGAATCACCCGAGCCAGCCGCTGCAGCCGCGGGTCGGGCACCTCGACGACGCCCGTGTTCGGCTCGATCGTGCAGAAGGGGTAGTTGGCCGCAGCCGCCCCCGCCGACGTCAGCGCGTTGAACAGCGTGCTCTTTCCGACATTTGGCAGCCCTACGATGCCCGCCTGCAGCGCCATGACCCCTCCGGCGGCCGGCGTCTAGCAGGCTGCCGCCCAAAGGCCAAAGCGCCGCCCGCGCGCCCGCGCCCACCTGAGCGGCGCTCGCTGCCCGCCCGCCAGCGCGGTAGCCGCGCCCATGACCACCGCCGGTGAACCCGAGAAGTGGGACGCGACGTGGCGCGACGCCGACCGCCTCTACACGCGCAACCGCCCGACCTCCTTGCGCCAGTTCTGGCACCGCCTGTACGCCCAAGACCTCTGGGCCGAGATCACCCGCCGCGGCCTCGGTCCGACGCCCCACGTGCTGGAGCTCGGCAGCGGACGCGGCACCACCTCGATGTACATGGCCGCGCGGGGCTGCCCCGTCACCCTCGTCGACCTGTCCCCCACCGCGCTGGAGCGAGCCGCCGCCGCCTTCCGCGACGAAGTCCTCCCCCCTCCGACGCTGGTGGAGGCCGACGTCCGTGAGACCGGCCTGCCTGACGCCATCGCCGACGTCGTCGTCAACATCGGTCTCCTCGAGCACTTCGACGACCCCTTGCCAGTGCTCCGCGAGTCCGTCCGCCTCCTTCGCCCAGGCGGCCTCCTCTTTCTCGTCGTCGTGCCCCAGATGGACGACGCCCGTCGCCGACTGAGCCGCGCCCTCTTCACCCCCTGGCGCCTCCTCCCAGAGCCCCTCAAGGCACGGTTCCGGCGCACCCCCGCGCCTCGCACGACCTTCCACCGCACGGCCTACGACCGCGAGGCCTGGCGACGCTGGCTCGCCCAAGCCGGCGCCAGCGACATCGAGGTCCTGCCCTACAACCCCTACATGCCGACCTACAAACAGCCGCCATTAGAACGCTGGCTGACCGTCCCCGCCTACCAACTCCACCATCTGTGGCTCCGGGGCCATGGCCTCGCGACGGACCCGCGCGTCGCCCTCTGCGACCTCCTGCTCGCCAGTCGGCCATGACGCCCGTCCTCGAGGCCGTCGGCATCTCCCACACCTGGATTCGTGTGGCCCGTGACATTCGCGTCCTCGACGGCGTCAACCTCGGCCTTCCGGCCGCCAAGATCGCGGCCCTCCACGGAAGCCCGGGGAGCGGCCGCTCGACGTTGCTCCGCATTCTTGGCGGTTTCGAACCGCCGGGCGAGGGCGCCCTCCTGCTCGACGGTCAGCCCGTCCAAGGCGACGACGTCCCGACCCGCGCCGCCGCCATCGCCCGTCGCGTTGGCAGCCCGGGGTCCACCCCCCATCCCCGCTGGGGCGCCCTCACCTTCGTCGCTTCCGGCCTGGCCCTCCAAGGCGTCCACCGTGAAGAGCGCGAGGAAAAGGCCCGCCTGGCCCTCGAACGCGTCGACTTCGCACGCGTCCAGAACGCCCTGCCCGACGAATTCGACGCCTGGGGACGCATCCGCCTCACGTGGGCCCGTTGCCTGGCGGAAGGCGTCGCGCTCCTGCTCGTCGACCAGGCCCCCATCGACCGCTCGCTCGACGCCATGCGCTGGGAGCTGCTCGTCCGTTTGCGCGACGAGACCGGCCTCGGCGCGCTGTTCATCCCCCGCTTTGCCGACGTCGGCCGCGAGGCCGACGCCCGCTACGAAATGGCGTCAGGGCACCTCAAACGGCTCTGAGACGGTCCAACACCGCCAGTCGTCGCCCCGCCAGCTCCGAGGGCTCCGAACGCTGGGGCGCGACGGTTGCGGTCCGCTGACCGACGCCGGCGCGAACTGGATGGGGCACGGAGTGGCCTGGATGAGGCGGGGCGTTACGAAAATTTCTGCCCGGACCTTTCCTTGCGTCGTCCGCAACGAAAGAAACCTTGGCAAGGTGACCGGTGACGCCGCATCCAAGGAGCGGGACCCTGACCCGGGTCAGCACGGCCGACGAGCCCTTCGACGCGTTCGTCCCGGCGCCGCTTCCGCCTGCTCCACCGCTCGCGCTCACCGACGACGACCACGACCTCCTGAACCGGGCCAGCACGGCGCTCGGGCGCTTGGACGGCCTCGGGTTCTTGCTGCCTGACCCGCACCTGTTCGTGTATCTGTGGGTGCCGAAGGAGGCGGTGTTGTCGTCCCAGATCGAGGGCACGCAGTCCTCCCTCTCGGACCTCCTGCGGCACGAGATCGCCGAGGCGCCCGGAGTCCCCCTCGACGACGTCCGGGAGGTGCCAACTACGTCCGCGCGCACTTTGCGCCCGCTGCGGCCCACCACGGCCGTCTCTGAAGCGAGGCTTAAGGACGCTGCGGAAATGGCGCGGCGCGAGGACGAAGCGGGCGGACGAACGGCGGCAGCGCACATCCCGTCGTATTCCCTCACAGCCCTCGGACCGTCAGGACGTGGCCGCTGTGCGCGTCGAAGTACGTCGCACAGGCGTCGCAGCAGAAATGCAGGGATTTTCCGCGCAGCTCGCGACGTGGGGTCGTTTCTGAAACGGTGAAGGCTGCGCCGCTGACCGGACACAGGGTCTTTTGGCCGACGACGGTTCCAGGCTGAGGGGCGATGTCCGGCGAACTGCCGGTGCTGGATTCCCCTCAACCTCCAGAACACCCCTCGAAGGCCGGGTCGATCGGTTCCCAAGGCGGAATCGTCTGGCCGGCCGAGACGGTCGCCATGGGCGGAGAGCGCTCGGGTTCACAGGCAAATGTTGCCATCAGCATCAGGTACCGCGGGTTCATCTCGGCCTCGAGCATAGGCGCGTCCTAACCTCCGGGTGGCGTACTCCAGGCTGCGCCGACCGCAAGCCTCCGGGCCGCGCCCCCTACCCTGTGCGCGTCCGACGCGTGAGCCACCTCGCGGAGCACCACCGGATTCGGCTCGCGCGACGTGCGAAGGGTCACCCCTTCGACGCATACTGACGTCAGGGGAGCCGCACCCGACAGCGATCGGCGTAGTCGGTGGGGCATGCGGCCGTCTCCAGCCACTCGACGCGGAGCTGCTCCAAGCCCACGGCGTGGGCCGGGTCGGCCGAGGCCTCGATCCAATCCGTCATCCACTCCATTTCCGCGGCCGTCCCCACGTGGCTGTTGTAGAAGCCGCCGATCATATCGTCGAGGACGTCGGCGCCTACGAGGTCGGCCACCTCGCCGTAATAGCAGGCACCCTTCATATAGGTCGCCAAGGACCACAGGTCGTCGTGGATGAAATCGGTCAGGCTGCAGCCTGCCGGCATGACCACCGGATTCGCGTACCCACCCGCCTCCTCGCACGACGGGCGAAGGAAGAAGTCGACGTAGTAGGGCCAAAGGTCCGGTCCACCGACCTCCTGGACGGCCCGGGCCGTGATGTAGGTGTTCGTGCCCTCCGAAAGCACGAAGTCCTCCCAACAAGCGATGCGGACGCCGTCACCGAACCACCCGTGACCGGCCTCGTGGACCTGCGCCTCCACGTCATCGAGGTCGAATGTCCCCACGTGCGAAATCGGGTGGTGTTCCATTCCGCCGTAGGAGTCCCAACCCCAGTCGACCTCCACGGTCCCGTAGGTCGGACCAAAGGAATACGGACCGTAGTTCTCCTCGAAAAAGTCAAAGGCGTCGAGCAGGTAGGCTGTGCCTTGCTCGGCGCGGGCGCGGCCGTCTGGCTCGTCGAAGTACCAGGCGGTCAGCGTCGTCCCGGCCGGTGTTTCGCCAAGGTCGAGCTGGACGTAGTCGCCAAGCGCGATGCCCGGCATGTAGGCGGGTCCTTCTCCGAAACTCGCCGTGGGGAATATGGCCACGAGGCCGTCGGGTACCCCCGTGATTTGCATCGTAAAAGCCACGCCGTCCGTGGTCGAAGGGTCGCACGGGTAGAGGTTGCCACAGAAATACGGCCAGATGAACGAGACGCCAAGAGACGGCATCCAGCCATCGAATTGCCACGCCGAGCGGGTCGGAAACGTGTAGTCGACGACAATCGTACTGGCGGCCGTGCCCGTCGAAAGCTGGAGCATGCCGTCGACCGTGTCCAGCGGCGCCGCCACGCCATCGACCGTCACGGAGCTCAGCGTCAACCCGGAAACGTCGAGGACGACCGTCTGGGTCAACGTGTCGGGCTGAACCTGCAACGTGGCGGTGCCGGAGAGCAGGGTCAGGTCGAACTCGAGGTTCACGGTCTCGATGTCTTGCCCAAGCACGGGGACTGTGGTCGGCGGCGGCGTCGTGACCGTCGGCGGCGTCGGGTCCGGCGTTGGCGGCGGTTCGGATGGCACTGGCGGCTGGGTGGGCGGGGTCGTCCCAGAGGGCGTGCCCACCGCAGGGCCAGCGTCGTCCGCCACCGGACCGCAGGCGAGGGTCGCCGTGATCCACCAAGTGCCCAGGTTCATGGCACGCTCCGCGAGGCCGGGCGCGTAACCGGGGACGCGGGCCCGCCCAGGCGGCGTCCAGGGCGGAAAAGGGGGTGTACACCAGGTGACGCCGGTTCGGCACGAGGACGGCGGACGGCCGCTACGACATGGCCTCAGGGCAACTCAAGCGGCTCTGAGACGGTCCAACACCGCCAGTCGCCGCCCCGCCACCGGCACCGCTGTTCGCCGGGACCTGACACCTCCTGCTCGACGGCCACGCCACCCAACAAGCGCACCGTGCAGGCCTCCGTTGCGCGCGGGAAGGTCGCCCGCCCCCCGACGAGCGCGACCCGCCCACTCGCTTCCCCGCAGGTCCAAACCAGTCCGTGAAAGGGCCCACCGTCGACCATCACCTCCACAACGGGGCTCCCTCGGGTCAGCGTCGGCCTCGATGGCGTCGATTTCGTAGCGACCGGGGCGAGGGTCGGCGCCGGCGTCTCCGCCGAGCGCTCGGCGGGTTCCACGGGCCGGGCGGGGCGCGACACCGCCCACAACGCGATGCCGCCCCCCACGCTCGCAGACGCGATCGTGCCCGCCGCCAGCGCCACCAATCCCCAGAACCATGACGTCGGCGGCGGGCGCTCCTTGGGTGGGGGTGCCCCCTGCAAGGTCAACCATCCGGTAGGGTCCCCCTTCGCGCCTTGGAACACAGCGGCCTCCGGGATTAGCAGCCCTCTGGGGAACCGTAGGTTCCTGTCGTCCTCCGGGGGGAAACGATGACGGTCCTGTGCTGGTTTCTGATTTCGATGCTCCAGGGTTGCGGGACCGCACCAAGCGAGGCGCCCGTTCCGGAATTGCCGCGGGCCTCGGGCAGCGAGGCGCGCGCTGAAAAGGCGTCGGCGCCATCGGCCAGGAAGAAGAGCGGCGGCAAGAAGTCCGCCCGCGCTTCAGGTGGGGCCGCCCGCGCCTCGGGAAGCGCTCGGGCCGCCGGCGGGAGCGCGCGCGTTCGAGGCGCTGAAGCCGGCACCGCGCCGACGCCGTTGGGCGCCATGGGCGACGTGATGGTGACCCTCGATCTGGCCACGATCGAAACCGGCACCAAGGCCAGCGTGAAGCTGACGAGTTCGGCCGGCGACCAATCCGTCGACATCGGAGCGATCCCCGGAACCTGCAAGGAAGCCCCAAATGTCGCCGAAGGCACGGCCGTCGCGCCCCTGTTCACGGTGACGTGCACCGGCGCCACCGGCGGCGGCGACTTCACGGTCGCGCAGCTGCAGGACAGCCTCGTCGTCCGCAAGGCGAAGCGCAGCGCCACCGGCGAACGCGGTCCTTTCAAGCTCGCCAAACGGGCACGGTTGGTCGAGGGTGCAAAGCTCGTACGCAAGTCCTGAACCGGCGCGTCGGCGCCCTGGCCGAGCCGCATGAACCTGCGGACGGGCCCCCTCGCCTTGCTCGGCCTCCTCGCCGTGGCCGCCGCATGGACCGCCCCCTGGATCTACGTGTCCGACGAGGGCTTCCTCGCGGCGCGGGTCGCCCGGTCACTTGCGCTCGGCGACGGCTTCGTCCTCCATCCCACCGACCCTGGCAGCGGCGGTTGGCTGCCCGGAACGTTGTGGCCTCTGCTCCTCGCCGCCGCCAGCCCCCATGGGACCGAGACGGTGACCTCCGCCCCCCACCTCGGCCTCGCGCTCGGGGCCGCGCTGCTCTGCACCGTGTGGGCCCTCGCCATCGATCGCAACCGCCCGGCTTGGACCGCTTGGTGGGCGACCGCCGCCCTGGCGGCTTCGCTGCCCTTTCAATGGGGCGTCCAAGGGGGCACCGAAGACGCGCTGTTCACCCTGCTCTTGCTGTGGACCATCGGCGCCTGGACGCGTTCCCCACGCCCTGAGGCCCTGGTCTTCGGCTCGGTCTGCGCGATCGCGATGGCGGCCACGCGCGAAGACGGCGGCATGTGGGCCGCCCTTGTCGCCTGGACGTTGCCGGGGTCCACGCCAACGCGACGGATCGTCGGCCTCGCCGCCTTCGCGCTGCCCTTCCTCCAAAGCGAACTGTTGGCGGACCGGCTCTGGCCGTGGGCCTTGCATCTCCGCTTCGCCCTTGCCGAACCTGTCGACGCGCTGCGCAGCACGGCAGCTGTGGTGTTGATGAGCTGGCCCCTCGCCGGTTGTGCCCTCCTGCTGCGGCCCCTTGGGGCGACCCAGCTGCGCCCCTTCACGTTGGCCGCCACCGTGGCGTTCATCGAAGCGGCGACGTGCCCTGGCGCAGAGCCGCTGGCCGCTCGGAACCTCCTTCCCGCCATCGCGCTCCTCGCCGTGGCCATGGGGCCCGCCCTCGCGGCCGTCCCGCGCCCACTCGCTGTTTTCGCCATCGCGTTGTCCCTCGGCGGCCTTGGCGCGTCCTTCGATGTCAGCCCGGTCCCCCGCTCCATCCGCGTCGCCGTTCACGCAGAGGCGGGCGAAGACCCCGTCGTGGCCTGGTCGGGGCAGGTTGAACGGACCAAGGCCGCGCGGCGTAGCGCCGAGTTGCTGCGTCGATTGGGTACGGGCACCAGCTCCGTCGTCTCCGAAGATCCCGGCACCCTCGGCTACTACAGCCGCTGGCGGGTACTCGACCCGCGGGGCCACGCATCGCCCCGCGCATGGTCGTCCCTCGAAGGCGACGCCAACATCCCCTTCCTTGCCGATCGCCCCACCGTGCTTGCGTTCGCGCGCGTCCACGACGAGCGCGCGGCCAAGGAAATCGTCGACCGGTGGCGCTCGTGGGCCGCTGACCACCCGGACCTTCACGTCAGCTACGCGCCACAAACGGTCGACCCCGACGACTCTGGCGCGGACCGGCTCGTCGCCTTGGTCCGCTCCGGCTCACCCGAGTCCGCCTTGTCGAGTTGGGCTCAGTAGCAGTCGGCCGTCAGCCCGTAGACGATCGACAAGGTCTCGCCGCCAACGAGGTTGTCCTCGAAGATGACCGCATTCTGCGCCTCGTCGTAGCCCCAACCCGAAAGGAGGCTCAGGCCGTCGGACAAGACGGTGACGCTGCCAGGGTAGGGCGTCTGAGAGAGCGGGTAGACCGTGAGCGCCTCGACCGCCTCAATCGCGAGTTCGTCGACGTCCGAACCCCAGCCCTCGTCGCAAATGTCGAGCACGACGCCGCCGGTCGCCTCCACGGCCTCGAGGTAGCCGGTGGCCCCGTTGCCCGTACCGCAGACATTGTAGACGTTGAGGATGCCGCTCACTTTGAGCAGGGACGGGTCGGCGACGTAGGACTCGTAGCCGGTGACCCAATCGCTCCAATCGCCTGGAGAGCTGTCGGCCTCATCGGAGACGACGATGATGTTGAGCAGGGCCCCGTTGCGCAGGAAGCCCTCGTTGCAGAGCCCGGGGGCCGTGTTTTCCAGAGCGCTGTCGGAAAGGAAGAGCAGCTTTTCCTGGAAGCCATGTTGGATGACGGTCGTGACCGCGTCAGAGAACACCGCCTGGTAGTTGGGCGTCGCGGCGTCGATGATGCCGTTCGTGAAACACGCGAGTTCCTGGTTCACCACGCCGATGCGCCACCCCTCGGTCACCTCGGACACCGCGTCGATGAAGGCGCCGAATTCGTCGCTCAACTGGACGCTGTCTTCCCCCATCGAACAACTCGTGTCGACGGCGAAGAGAATGTCGACCGCAGCGTCCAGCGGGACGAAGTACGAGTCCGTGACGGTCTCCTCGTAGCCGGCCGTCGCCGTGACGGGAATCCGCAGCGTGGGGTTGAGCGGGTCGTTGGACGTGGCCACGATTTCGCCGGCGGCCGTGCCCGCCACATCCGAACGGAATTCAAGTTCGAAGTTGACGTCCTGGCCCGGTCCGAGGTCCAGCGGAAGGTCAGGCAAGTCGTCCAGGACAATCCGCGGATCACCGACGAACACGAGTTCTTCGACCGTGACGGTGGCATCGCCATCGTTGCGAACGCCGACGGCGACCGTTTCTCTGCAGGGCACATCGGCGTTGACGTCGACGGGCGAAGGCGACCCGACAAGGCTGCCAAGGTCGGTGTCCCCTTCGAGGGCGACGACGATGGAAGGCGAGTCGGGATCGTCGGACGTCACTGTCAACGAGGCCGCGTGCTCGAGGCCATCCGCCGTAAAGCCCACCTCCAGGGCGAGGTCCGTGTCCGCACCCAACGTGGCGCCCGTGAAGGCTGGGAGCACCACGAAGGCCGCGTCATCGGTAGCCACCGAAGTGACCTCGATGGGGCCGGTGCCGACGTTGCGCAGGGTCACCGTCCGCAACACGCTTGCGCCAACTTCGGCACTCCCGAACTGCAGCGCGACCGGTGTGACTTGCAGGTCCCCGATCAAGGAATCGGTCGACGTGGTGTCGGTTTCCGCACAGCCGAGGACAGCGAGGCTCAGGACGATGGCGGGCATGGGGGCTCCCCAAGCCCGCCTATCGCGAGGCCGCCCGGGCAAGAAAGCGTTCGATCGCCCATCGGCCGATCTGACCGCTGGGGCCGGACAGGTTGGCGTCGCAGCCGTGGGTCGCCCAGGGAAGGTCCACGACGAGATGGGGAACGCCGACCGTCCTCAGGCGTTCGCTGAGGCGACGGCTCTGCTCCGGCCAAACGAGTTCATCCCGACCGCCGTGCAGCAGCAGAGTCGGCGGAGACCCCGACCGGGCCTGCTGGATGGGGCTGCCCTGCCGGTAAAGGGCCTCCTTTTCGTCGGGGGCGGCGTCCATGAGGTCGAAGAGCAGCGACTGCGAACGAATGACGAGCGGATTGGCCGGGTTTTCCCAACTCCACACCAGGTCTGTGGGTGCGTACCAGGCGACGACGCCAACGATGGCGGGGTCCTCATTCGCGTAGGCCGACGTCAGAGCGAGGTGCCCGCCCGAGGACCGGCCGATCAAGACGATGCGCTTGGAGTCGATCTCCAATTCGACGGCGTGGGCTTTGAGCCAGTCGATCGCCGCGTTGACGTCCACCTTCTGGGCCGGAAACGAGTCGCCTGGCGCCTTGCGGTGATCGATGGCCGCAACCGTCCATCCTTGGGTGGCGATCCACGACCACCACTCGGCGAGTTGCGTACGGTCGCCGGTCTGCCAACTGCCACCATGGATCGCGACGACAAGGGGCCGGGGTCCGTTGCCTTCTCCCGGGTAGAGGTCGAGGCTGAGCCCATCGGCGCGATCCGCGAAGACATGCGTCGTAGGAGGGCGACCTTGCTCGACCGGGAGGAACAGGTCCCTCGGCTCGAAGGGCACGGACCGTGTCCGCCCTTCCCCGGGCCCAAAGGCCTCGTCCCAGCGCGCCGGCAACGTCTCGTTCAGCGGCATCGCCCGAAAGGTCGGCGTCATGAACAACACCGCAGCCGCGGCAGCGAAGCCCAACGCCGGAGCCAACCGCGACTCGATCCACACCGTGGTGAGCAGCAGCACGGACAAAGCCGCCAACGCGTGCCCCCACTCCGTGGCCAACACCGCGGGCTTCCACAAGGCGGCGACCGGGACGGGCACGAGCGTCAGGACCGACAGCAGGAACAAGCCCACTGCGACCAACAACCGCGCAACGCCGAACGCCAGACCCATGGACCGCCCGAGAGGCGTTATCGCGCCGCCCGCGTCAGTTCCTTGGGGCGAACCGAAGGCTGCGTTGAACCGGCTGATCCGCGACGATCCGGTCGAAGCGCCAGGTCCCGACTCGCTCGACGATACAGGACTCCAACTCCGCGTCCACCTGGTCGACGCCCGTGGCGGTCGCGTCCCGAACGCGCCCCTCTTGAGTGACCGTAAACGCGATGCGCCACCGCCCCGCAAGGCCTTCGGCCGCGCGCAGACGCCGCTCGTAGCAGGCCTGGACCGTTGGCACTTGGGCCTCCATGAGCGTGGCGATCATGGCGGTGATCTGCTCGGGGTCGGTGTAGACCTCGCTGCGGCGCGAGGCCTTGAGCGACAGCCCGAGGTCGACGGTCCCGCCGCGCGCCGTCCCTTTCGGCGTCGGCACGGCGACCGCCACAGCCGCCGCGGCAGAGTCTGGCGAGCTGGAGGTCACAGACGCCGTCTGTTGCGGCGAACCGACCACCGCGCCGCCCGTCGCGCCCGCACCGACGGCAGCCGGGGCCGAACCGACCGCTGGGCCTGGGCGAACGACCTCCGCAGCGGACCCTTCGGGCAGGGCCTCCCCGGGCGCACGGGCAACGAGTTCTGGCATCGGGAAGTCTTCGAGAAGGTCGAAGTCGATGACCGCGACTTCGGGCTTCGGCATCATCAACACGCCGATCGCGGCCATGGCGACGAGGCCGACGATCGGAAGCGCAACGAGAACCGGCAAGATGCGGCGCCGACGCGCTGTCGCTTCGTCGCGGCTCGCATGGGCCCGCTTGACGACCTCGCCCGGGTCGGTGGGTGCCTCCTCACCTGGGATCGCGCCCAAACAACGCGGGCATGAGCCACCGAACGTGACAAGGTCCTGCGAAACCAGCGCCGCGCAGAACGGACAACTCGCCACGAACACCCCAGCCGGAGCCCCCTTATTGCAGATGACCACTGAGGACAGGGGGCCCATCGTCAGCAACCCGTCATCGGCCCCGGATCTGCCGCCTTGCGAACTAGTTCGGCGGAATCAGGCCGTAATGAACGTCGAGAATCGACACGGTCACGTTGCAAACGGCGTGAAAGATGGACCCCGCCGCGATGTCGGACGTCTTGGCCCGCATCCAGCCAAAGACGAGGCCTGGGAAGAAGATCGCGAAATGCCACCATTGCCAAACGACCACGGAGTGACCGAACGCGAACAGCAGCGACGCAACCCACCAGCCATGCCCCACGGCGGCGCCGCCGACGCGCCAGGGCGTGCCAAAGACCTCGTCGAGTCGCGCCTGCAAGTACCCCCGGTAGAAGATCTCCTCCGGAATCGCGACCACGGCGAAATGGTACAACGCCAGAAACAGCACCCACTCTGGCCACCGTCCCGGAATCGGATGGAGCCCAAACGCCAGCGACTGCCAATAGTGGTAGCCGACAGCCCAAGGCGGCAGAACGGCGAGGCACGTCAGGCCAGCCACGACGAGCCCGCGCTTCCACACGGCCAAGGGCGGCAGCGTCAGCGGGTAGCTGCCTTCGTCGACCCCACGGCGCCAACAGTCCCACACCGGCACCCAGGCGAACAGGATCGGCACCACGACAAGCAGGACCGACGGCGCCCCAGCCTGCTGGACAAGCGTCACGGCGAGCCGGATGACGAGCAGCGTCAGCAACCACACGGCCACAATGGCCCAAAGCGCACGCCTCACGATCCGTCCGCCGTCTGGCCGTAGCCGAGCAGATCGAGGGTCACCCAGTCGACGCCCACGCCACGCATCGCGGTGGCCACCCGGTTGCGGACATCGGGCTGGGCGACGATGGCAATTTCAGCGGCGGCGACCTCGACGCGCGCGAGCACCCGGTCGCCCAACTCGTGCCAACGCACGCGGAACGTCTTGAGGCCCTCTGCCCGGAGGGCGCGCTCCGCGACGTCGACGCGACGGAGCTTGGCTTCCGTGACCTCCGTGCCTCGCGGGAACCGACTGCCAAGGCATGCAAAGCTGGGCTTGTCCCAAACGGGCAGATCGAGCGAGCGCGCCAACTCGCGCACCTGCCCCTTCGACAGGCCCGCCTCCACAAGCGGATGGCGCACGCCGTTCGCATGAGCGGCGACGTGCCCGGGGCGATGACCCGTCAGATCGTCGGGCAAGGTGCCGTCCAAAACGACCGCAAGCCCCTCCTCCACGCGGATCGCCTCCGTCGTCTCGAACAGCGCGCTCTTGCAGTGAAAGCAGCGATCGCCGGCATTCGCGCGGTAGCCGGGACGGTCGACCTCTCGCGTGTCGACGAGGCGGTGCTCCCACCCGAAACGCACCGCCATCCCGCGGGCGATGGCGACCTCTTCCTCTGGAATCGTCGACCCGACCGCCGTGATGGCCACCATACGTCCGCGCAAGTGGAGTCGCGCAACCCGAGCCACCAGCGCGCTGTCCACGCCGCCGGAGAGGGCGACCAGCGCACTGCCGTGTGGCGCGATCGCGGCCACCAAGCGCTCCAGATCCCCATTCATGGGTTGGGACCTGGGCCCGGTTGGACGCCCGCCGCGGCACGGCCAGAGACGAGGTCCGCCCACTCGGCAGCCGAACGCACGTCGGGGGACGCTCCGGCGGCGCGCAGGGCAGCGCCGATGGCGGCCCGCGCCGGTCCGCCGGCCGGCCCCACGTGGAGGCCTGGCCGCCGGGACGCCATGGCGTCCACGAGCCCCGCATCGCCGAACCAGCGGCCCGCAACCGCGAGCGAGAGCCCGGGTAGGACCGTAGACACGTGCTCCACGAGCCATTCGGCGAGCGCTTCCCGCGCGCTGGGTCCGGCCACCTGCGCTGGCGCAGCGGCCAAGGCCTGCCAGCCGGAGCTCCAACCTTCGCGCGAAAAGCTCCGCACGAGGGCGGGAACGAGGTCGTCGTCGGCGTCGGTCGCGGGTCCGTCCAAGCGCGCCCCGGCCCCGAGGGGCGCGCCGAAGGCGGCGGTCAGCTGCCGGTCGACGGAGGCGAACGTCGACCGTGGCCCGTAGGCGGCGACCCGGTCCACCTGTCCCGAGACGCCATGGAAGACGCCGGCGACGAGCCCGTCGACGAGCGGCTCCACGACGAGAATGGCGACGTCATCGAACGGACACGTACGGTAGCTGGCCTCGGCAAGCGATCCGAGGCCGTCGAAGAAGGTGACCCGGTGCGGTCGTACGCCGCGGCCCGCAAGGTCCCGCTCCCAGCGCTCGGCCGTCTGGTCGGCCTGAACCGCCCCGAGCCCGGTGGCCCGCAGCAGGGTCTGCGCCACCGCGCCTGCGCTGTCCGACCATGAGCCCCCCAGGCCCTGGCGCATCGCAACGTGGGTGAATCGGCCCGCGACAGCGACCGCGTCGATGTCTCCGGGCCCCACCCCCGCGCGCAACATGGCGGCTTCGATGGCATCCCAAGGCACGCCGGACGCGTCGCGCCCCGTCGCCGCCCCGACGATGTGGCCGTCAACAGCGACCGCTGCGGCAGGAAGCCGCCCGTCGGCAACGCCAAGGTGGATCATCGGGTTCCCTTGCGGTCGGAGGGTGCCCCGTCTAACGGGAGGAGGTTCCACGTGTTCCTCGCCCTTCTCCTCGCTTGCCAAGCGTCGGTGCCCCGCGTCCCGGGGCCCCTGGCGGCGGTGCGCGGACGATCGGACGTTCCTGCGGCATCGGCAGCACCCGCCCCAGCAACCGCCGCCCCCACCGCCAAGAGGCGGGCTCATCGGGAGCTTGGCGACCGCATTGCGAATGCCGCCGAGCGGAACCTCAGCGGCCCGATGAAGGCCGGCTACCGAGCCGATTGTAGCGGCTTCGTCGAGGCGGCCCTTCAGACGGTGGACGTGCCTTGGCGGGGCAGCACGCGCGACCTGTGGGCGGTGGCCGACGCGGCTGGGGCCGTCCACCGACGCAAAGAACCCGAGCTCGGCGACCTCGCCTTCTTCGACGACACCTACGACCGCGATCGCAACGGTCGTACCGACGATGAGCTCACCCACATCGCGATCGTGATCGACGTCTGGCCCGACGGGACGATCCAACTCGCGCACGACGGCACGAGCGTCGGACGCGACGTCCTGTGGATGAACCTCCATCATCCCGACGTCGCGATCGGCCCTGCGGGCGAGCGCTGGAACGACGTTCTGCGCAGTTCGCGAAAGCGAGATCCGAAGGGCACGAAGTCGCTCAGCGGCGGACTCTGGCGAGGCTTTGCGACCGTCCCACCGAACGCCGTCGAATACCCGGGTTGAGGCCCAGGGCAGCCGCGGATACGCCGCCCCCTGCCCGGAGAGCCCCCAATGGCCGACAACCTGCCTGACGACGAGTACCTCACCCGCGAAGAGGTGCTGTCGCTCAAGGCGCTGCTCGACGAGCAGCTCGAGTCATTGCTCAGCCAGTCCAAAGAGGCCGTCAACCACCTCATCGACGTCCGCCCGCCCGATGCCGACGTGCTGGACGTGGCGGTGACCGAATCGAATCGCGACTTCACGCTGCGGATGGCCGAGCGCGAGCGGCAACTCGTCGGCAAGATCCGTCGCGCGCTGGAGCGCATGCACGACGGCGAGTACGGCACCTGCGAGTCCTGCGGCGCCGAAATTTCTTACGGCCGCCTCATGGCGCGCCCCGTCGCCACGTTGTGCATCGACTGCAAGACGGAGACCGAACAGCTCGAGCGCCGCAAGCGCGTGTTCTGAGCCGGGGAGCGCCCCCTACTCGGCCGGCGCACACGTCGAGACGCCCGCGCCGACCACGTCGCGGCCAGAGTCCTCCCAGACGAGCGTCATGTCGCCGTCGGGCGTGACCCGGTACACGTCCGTGGTCCGACCCATCCCGTACTCGCGCACGAAGAGCCAGAAGTCGCCGCCCCAGGTCGCGAAGGCAAAGGTGTCGATGTCGCCAGCGTCTGGAAAGCCGGGCAAGGGCAGCGTCGTGATCGGCGCACCGCCGTCCTTGTCGACCTGAACGAGTTGGGCGGGCGTGCTCAGCGGCAGGAAGGCCCACAGCTCGCCATTCGCATCGCCAGTCAATTCGCTCTGGCTCGGCAAGTCGTTGATCGTCGACGTCTGGAAACTCGCGAGGTCGAGCGACACAACCCGATCTTCGTTGGCCAGGAAGAGCGTGTCGATCCAGCCTCCGGCGACGTCCGTCGAAAAGCCCATGCCGAAGTCGCCGAACGAGCCGTTGCCGTAGTCGGTCTTTTCGCAAGACAGGTCGACGAGGTCCACCTCGTAGAGCTTGTTGTCGCTGGCCCGAACGAAGGCGATGCCTTCGCGCGAAACGGCCATCGACGCCGGCGTGGACGAGCCCCACGGGCAGTTCAGGCCGCCCAAGAGGGTGAACGTCATCATCGCCGGGTCGAAGAGGTAGAGCGCCTCCTCGGCGCGGTCGATCACGTAGATCACGTCGCTCGTGTCCTCGCAGTCGTCCTCCGGCGGCAGCGCTTCCGTCGGCGGGTCGAGGTCCGGATCCTCAGGGGCAGGTTCATCCGCTGGCGCGTCCGGCGGCGCATCCTGGGGCTCCGTCGGCGCCTCGCTGGTCGGCTCCGTCAACACCGGAGGTTCGGCAGCCGCGTCGTATCCATACTCCGAACAACCGAAGGCACCTGCGAGCGCAACCAGCGAGAACCGAGTCATCTTCGCCTCACGCCTCAAAGCTAGCCAACCGACCGGGAGCCCGGACACGCAACGATTGCACGCCAATCATCAAAAAAGTTGATGATTCGGATCAGGGCGATCCACCGAGGGCGGCCATGGAGGCGACGAAGGACCGCCCCGCGCGCCCGAGGATGGCGTCGCGCCGAACGACGAGGCGCGGATGGTAGGTGAACGCGTGGGGTTGGGCCTGCAAACGGGACAACCGGCCGGACCCCAAGTCATCGTCCACGAGGTGCAGGGGCATCCAGCCGAAGCCGCCCCCTGCGAGCAGAACGACGCGCTTGGTATGGAAGTCCCCCACGTAGACGACGTTGGCAGCGCCTGCGTAGGAGCCCTTGGGATTCGCTGCGTAGCGAGGCGAGGAATCGCGCACGACGATGTCGGTCCCCGCCGCGAGGTCGTCAGCCGTCACGGGACCGGCCGCCAACGGGTGGGACGACGCGGCCACGAGCACGAACGGCAGGTCGGGCAGCGGCGTCACGTCGAAGGGCGCCGTGTCGTCGTGGGGACCGAAGCCAAGGTGCAACGCGATCGTTCCGCCCGTCAGGCGGTCCGTCACACCCTCCTGGTACTCGACGTCCAGCCGCACCCGTGTCGGTACGTCGGGGGCCGACAATACGGCGATGGCATCGAGGATGGGGCCCAATGGCAACGCGCCGTCGACGACGATGGTGAGTTGGGCCTCCCACCCCCCGGCCAATCGCGCCGCGGCCCCGTCAAGCTGGCGCGCTTCCTCCAGCAGCGCCGCCGCACGGTCCGCGAGGACGCGCCCATCTGGCGTCAGAACGACCGAGCGGCGGCTCCGATCAAAGAGCGTGAGCCCCCAGCTCTCCTCCAGGTTTCGCATCGCCCAAGACACCGCCGATGGCACGCGATGCGTGGCTACCGCCGCCGCCGCGAACGAGCCCGTGTCTCGGATGGCGCACAGCACCACGAGCTGGTCGAAGGTGCACTGCGGCGCCGTCGGGCCGTTCACCCGCCCACACGCGTCATCACGCCTTCGAAGGCCCTCGCCCCCTCGACGAGGTGGGCCTCGTGGCCGGCGACCTTGTTCCAAACGGCGCCGCGCAGCGCCGTCTCGAGCTCCGCGTCCGTCCATCCGGCGCGAAGTCCCTCCCGGAGGCTCGGCATCTTGTCGCGCGACAAGCACGTCCTGAGGTGGCCGTCGGCCGAAAGCCGGAGCCGGTTGCACGCCTCACAGAAGTGCTCGGTGATCGGAGAGATGAAGCCGACGAGCTGGCCCGTCGACGGCACCGTGTAGAGCTTCGCCGGTCCCCCGTGGCGCGGCGCGTCGCTTGGGACGAGGCCGAAGCGCTGGGCCAACCGCTCCCGGATCTCGGCGACTGGGACGTGGTGGCGCCGGGCGTCGTTGCCGTCGAACGGCATGTACTCGATGAAGCGGACGACGGTGTCCGCCGCGTGGGGCGCGAAGGCCTCGACCAACGACGCGACCTCGGACTCGTTGCGACCGCGAAGCACGACGCAGTTGAGCTTGATCGGGACGATGCCGGCGGCGCGCGCCGCCGCGATGGCGTCGAGTACCTTGGCGACGTTCCCGCCGCGGGTGAGCTCCGAAAACAGGCTCGGGTCCAGCGCATCGATCGACACGTTGATTCGCCGCAGGCCGGCGTCGGCAAGGCGGGTTGCCATCGGCGCGAAGGCGTGGCCGTTCGTGGTCATCGCGAGGTCCGTGAGGCCAGGCAACGCGCCGAGGCGCTTCACGAGGTCCGGGAGGCCGCGGCGCACGGTCGGCTCCCCACCCGTCAGCCGGATGCGGGTCACGCCGTTGCGAACGAACACCGCTGCGATGCGCTCGATCTCCTCGAAACTGAGCAAGTCGGCGCGCGGCAGCCAATCCAGGCCCTCCTTCGGCATGCAGTAGACGCACCGGTAGTTGCACCGGTCCGTCACGGAGACGCGCAGGTAGGTGTGCCGCCGCCCGAAGCGGTCGACGAGCGCGCCGTCGACGGGCTGAACGGCCCCCACGACGGGCAGGGGCAAGCTCAAGGAAGTAGCGCCGCCACCTGGCGGGCCAGGTCCATGAACGCGCGGCCCGTCGGGGTGTTGGAGAGGACGACCGGCACACCGACGTCGCAGGAGAGTCGGATGGCCGTCTGGAGCGGAATCTGGGCCAACACCTGAGTGCCGACCTCGGCAGCGAGCCGCAGGCCGCCCTGATCCCCGAAGACGGGGTCGCGGGTCCCATCGGGGAGCTCGTACCAGGCCATGTTCTCGACGAGGCCGAGCAGCGGAAGGTCCAGCTTGCGGAACATCGTGACGCCGCGGCGCGCATCGGCGAGGGCAACCTCCTGCGGGGTCGTGACGATCACGGCTCCAGAGATGCCGTCCACGGCCTGGAGCAACGTGAGTTGGGCGTCACCGGTGCCAGGCGGCAGGTCGATGATCAGGTAGTCGAGGCCCTCCCAGTCAGCGTCCTGTACAAATTGACGCACGGCGCCCATCACCATCGGACCGCGCCAAATCATCGCTTCGTCGGCCGAGACGAGCTGGCCCATCGACAACATCCGCACGCCGTGGGCGACGACCGGCAAGATCTTCTTGCGGACGGGGTCGGCCGCCGGGCGCGAAGGGTCGCCGAGCAGGATCGGGGCGCTGGGACCATGGACGTCGGCGTCGAGCAGGCCCGCGCCGTAGCCGAGCTGCGCCAGCCCGACGGCGAGGTTCGCAGACACGGTCGACTTGCCGACGCCACCCTTGCCGGACGCGACGAGGATCACGTGCCGGACGCCCTCGACCCGCTTCTTGGCAATCGGACCGCCGTGCGGTGCCACGCCGGCGCCGGTCATGCCCGGTACGGGATCTTTGGGGCGCTCATGCGCGTGCGCCAGACCGGGCGTGGCGCCGGTGTCGAGCGCCATGAGGCGTCCCTTCATCCCAAGCGCGGTCAAGTGGCTCGCCAACTCCTTGCGGATGGTCTCTCTGGCCTCGGGGCTATGCGCAGCTTGGAAGACGAGTTCGACGTGCAGGTCGTCGCCTTTGCTTCGGGGCGAACGCACCATCTCCGCCATCCAGACGCTGCGGCCGCTGACGGGGTCGCGCACCCGTCCGGCCGCGGCCTGGAGCAAAAGGGTCGGGTCGACGTCGCCCACGAGACCTCCGGGGGCCGCCCCTATCGCGGCCGCACGCGCCGTTGCTCGACGCGGACCAGGGCGCTAGCAGCCCGCTGTTCACGACCCGCCCGCGAGCGTCCTTTGATCGCAACTCTGGCCTTCGCCACCGCGCTTGCGGGCCCCGACGTCGACCTGACGAGCATGGTCGATCAGGATGGCGAGCCGGTCTTCGATACGGATCTGCTGGCCGACGCCTACGACCAGCTGATCCGCGAAGTCGGCGCGATGGTGTCGAACAAGCCGTTCACGCCAGCGCGCACAACAGGCCTCGCCGGCTTCGAGATGAATGTCTCGACCTGGTGGGTGCTCACCGACGCGCGCAACCGCACGGACATCTCGCCTTGGGCGCGCGCAAGCGCCGACGAGGACAGCGAACCCTTCGCCGCGGTCCCGGTTCTCGCCGTCCGCAAGGGCCTGCCGCTGTCTACCGAGGTCGGCGGCCAGATCGGTTGGATCGGCGGGACGGACAACGGCATCGCTGGCGTCTGGGGTCGCGTCGGCATCCTCGAAGGATTCCGGCCGCTGCCCGAAATCACCGGCCATGTCGGCTACTCTGGCTACCTTGGCAACGACGGGCTGGAGGTCGGCGTCCTCGACTTCGGCCTCACCCTTGGGACGACCCTGCGCAGCTCGAACGCCGAAGGCCACCGAGCCGGTGCCTTCTCCCCTTGGTTCGACGTCTCCAGCCTTCGCGTGTCGGCGGCCCCCATCCTCGACGAGGCCTTGGCCGACGACATCGGCGCCATCCCCTACGGCGGCTCCAAGACCGCAGATCACGCCCCCGCCCTCGTCCTGGCCCAGTTCGGGGCAGGCATTCAGGCCACGGTGCGCGACGTCCATCTGCGCGTGGGGCTCGCCTGGGTCCCCGAGGCGATCCCGTCGCTGACGACCGGCGTCGGATTCACCCTCTGAGCACGCCGCATTGAGCGGCCTCCCGACCGTCCAGATCGAGGCCGCCGTCGACCTCGACGCCTGCACCATCACGGGCACGCTCCGCACGGCCTTCCGGACCTTCGTCGACCCCGTCGCCACGTTGCCGATCCCCGCCGACGACCGCACGCTCGCGCGCGTCTTTCCGGGCGACGTCGACACGGGGCGGATCACGTGGACGGTCGACGGCGACGTCGTGACCTTTCGCACGGAGCTGCCCCACCGCTACGAGGGACTCGGCTGCGCCCGAGGGCGGCTGACGGCGCTCGGCGGCTGGTACCCGACCCCGCTCGTGGACGGCCGCCTGCCCGCTGCACGCTGGGTCGTCGACGTCACACTGCCCGACGGAGCCGCCGGCGCGCTTGGGGAGGCCACCGGACGCGAGGCCCTGCACTGGGAGGGCGACGGTGAGCGCGTCGGCCTCTTCGTCGCACGCCGCGGTGAGATCACGGATGTCGCCGGGGCCGCGCTCGTCACCCGCGGAACTCCGCGCAAGGCGCTGGTCCGAGGCTTGGAACGCGACGTGCCGGCCGACGCACCGTCCCTCGTAGAGGCCCCACTCCGGCGTCGCCTCGCGCGCGCCGCCCCGGGAATCGCAGCCGTGTCCGACCGCGCATTCCGCGTGACGCGGCCACTTGACCGTTTCCACCGCGTGGCGGTGTTCCGCAGCGTGGCTGAAGCCTCCGTCGCGAATCCGGACCCGCTTGCGCGCGGCCTCGTTGGCGCCATCGAAGCGCGCAACTTTGCGGCCGAATTGCGGAGCGCGACGGCGGAGGGGTGGCTCGATCGCCTGAGTTTCGTGCCGTCGCTCAACCACCTCCTGTTTTCCGGCAACATGCCGTTCCACGCCGACTTGTTGGAACGGACGGTCCCCGCAGACCCGATTCGCGACGACGTGGCCGAACGCTACGCGCCGTCTTGGCCGGCCACCGTCGTGGCTGCCCAACTTGGGGCGCTATCCGACGACGCCGCCCTCACGGCGCTGGCTTCGTCCCTGCGGCTCGGCGGCGACGCGGCCGCAGCCGCCCGAGCGATGGGACTCGATGCCGACCTCGACCGTTTCCGCGTGCCTCTTGGCGCAGAAGACTGGACGCTGCGTGTCGACGGGCGCGACGTCACCGTGACCAGGGTCGGCGCGCCCGACGCCCCGGAAGTCGTCGTGACCCTTCGCGTAGACGGCGTAGACGCCACGGTCCAGGAGACGAGGTCTGCCACCATCATTCTTCCGATGGCCCCCGAGCGCGTGATCCTCGATCCGCGGGCGGAATTGCCGCAAACCAGCCGCCTCGGCGACCGGCTGCCGGCGCCGTGGGATTGGACGGCGAACGCAGGTTTCGACTCCATCGATCTCACGGATTTCGACGTCAACGCGGGCGCCCTGGCGACGTTGCGGAAGGCCCACGACACCCACACCTTGGGCAACCTCGCCATTCAAACAAATGAGGCGAATCGCCTGGCCCTTCGGCTCGGCGTCGTGCGAAAAGAAGGGCCGCTGATCGACGGCCTTTCGCGGCCCCACCGCTTCAGCCTGGCCGCGACCGTCGCGTGGTTGGAACCAGGGTTTGCGCCGACCCTTGGGCACGGCTGGGCGACGGAGTTGGGGGTCGGCTGGGTCGTCGACGATCGGACCTGGCCTGATTTCCCGCTTGGAGGTTCACGCCTCGGGATTTCCGCGGCGGCGGGCGTCGTCCCCGGCTCCCCGGATCGCTACGCGAATGCGTCGGCGACGGGAACACTGGTCGGAAGCCCCCACCTACGCCATGCGGTCGCTTTTCGGCTGGGGGCCGCGGTCGCCGTCGCGGATTTCCCTCACCGTCAGCTCTCCCTCGCGGGATTGGGGCAGCTCGCCTCGTTGCCGGCATTGCCGGCCTGCCCGACGGTCGACGACGCTTGCGCCGTCGTCGGCCTTCAGCGCGCAACGGCAGCGGCGGAATGGCGTTGGGCGGCCTTGCGCGACGTCAGCGTGCCGGGGTGGCTGGCGTGGGGCAGCGGATTGCAATTTTCGCTTGGCCCCGAATTGGGGGCGGTGGTCGGCGATGCGGGCACGGCCATGGCGGCCGGCGTGGCCGCGGGCGTCACGGGCGTCGCGGACCTGGCGGGGGTGACGCCGGCGGCACTCGGCCTCACGGTCGGCGTCCCGTTCTGGGTCGAGGAATCCCTCGGAACGGATCCTGGAACCCCGCAGTTCTGGCTGAGGTGGGACCAGAGATTCTGACGTGGGTGAGCGTTCGGGACCTCCGGCTCCTTTCACCGTCCCCTTTGCGCGTTCAACCCCGTCCAGGGCGTCGCCGAGCGCGCGCGCCTCACCCCTCCGGCCACCGCGTCAACGGCCGGGCCCCCATCGCCATGAGATCGCCTACGACGTGTTCCCACGCGTCGTGGACCAAGAGCAGGATGCGGTCCCCGCTGCGCGCCCCCTTGAGCGCCATCGCCGCCGCCATGCGTTCGTCGGACGCTTCGACGACGTGGTCATCGGGAATTCCGGCGCCGATCAAGGCGCGGCGTAAGCGCCCTTCCACCTCGCCCGGAGCGCGGCCTCTGAGCTGCCTCGGCATCCCCTTGAGCACATAGCGGTCGAGCCCAAGTCCCGCCGCCGCCCGTCCGAGCTCGTCGATCAGCGCATCCGTGCGGTCGCCTGCCTGGCCCAACAACATCGTCGACCGGCCGCGACCCGCTCGCGCGACGCGACGCAATTCCGCGACCGCGTCGGGTGTGTGGGCGAAATCCACGAGGACGATCGCCCCGTGCAAATCGTAGAGGTTCGCCCTCCCGCGGCTCGAATCGGCCGACGGCTCAAATTCGCAAAGAATCGGGAACGACACCGACGGATCGATCCCAAGGGCGCGCGCCGCCAACATGGCCGCAAGCGCATTCTGTGTGTTGAACGGCAGGCGGCCGCCAAGCGTGATCGGCAGGTCCACCGCATCGCCAACGTGGCGCGCCTCCGAAATGATGGCACCATTTCGGCAGACGAGGTCGCCCGTTGGGCCGTCTTGGAAGGTCGTGAAGCGCAGATCCGCGCGCTCGCGGCGGAGGGTCAGGACGCGCTCGAAGAGCCGAGCACAGCCTTCGTTGACGACGACGACGGCACCCCGGCGCAAGCCGCGAATCATCGACAACTTGCAGTCCACCATCGCCTCGACGTCGTCGATCCCCCATTCGCCGAGGTGGTCGGGAGCGACATTCGTGATCACGAGGACGTCGGCGTCCGAAACGGCCAGACCCCGCCGCAAATACCCGCCGCGCGCCGTTTCCAAAATCGCCGTCTCGATGAGGGGGTCGCGCAGCACACGGCGGGCCGCACCTGGGCCGGACCAATCCCCGCGGACCACCCATTGTCCGTCGATCTGGATGCCGTCCGACGACGTCATCCCGACACGGTCGCCCAATCGTCGGAAAAGGTGGGCCAACAGGCGCGTGGTCGTCGTCTTCCCATTGGTACCCGTCACGAGGATGGTTCGAATGGCGCTTGCGGGCGTCAACTCGGCCACCGGCGGCACCTGATCGGCCTGCCACGAACGCGCATTGCGACCCTGCCCGATCGTGAAGACCTCGTCGTCGAGTTGCCAGGGGACGCTCGACTGCATGGCCCAGGCCACGGCCTGCCGCAGGGCGGGTCGCGACCGCAGCCGGATTTCGTCGTCCACGGCCGTGTGCGAAACGTCCTCGCTGGCCGCCTCCTCCAACACGATCGTGGCCGCCATCGTCAGGTCCACGGGCGCTGGCAACGCCAGCGAGGCGCCAAGCCGATGCCGCCGCACGACGACGTCGCCAATCCACCCCAACGAGCGCATCCGCTCGGTTGCGCGCGCCGACCATTGCGCGACGGCGCCATCGACGTCGTCCCCCTCCTCGGCGTGCCATTCCGCCGCCGCTCCCGGGCCGGGCAGCAACCAGTGTGGCCCGTGAATGCGCCGGCACTCCAGCAGCCTCATCAGTCCTCCACCGCCGAAACACGAACGCCCCGGGCGTCGCGAATCAGACGTTGGCCCAAACCAGAATCCACCTCCGTGGATTCCTCGACCGGTGCGGAAATCACCGGCGCCGGAGCCGGCTGCGGGCTCGCCCCACCGTGGTAGATGATCTGCTTCCAGCAGCGTGTCACCCGGTCGCCAAAGATGAGCAGCAGGTCGCCGGGCCGGGCGACGGTGAGGCCGTGCTCGACCGCCTGGGTCTCGTCGAACACCACGTCGATCCGGTCATCGGAGACGCCGGCCGCGAGCAGACCGTCGCGAAGCCGGGCAGCGATCGAACCGACGGCCCGACCGCGTCGGTCGTCGTCCTCTCGGACCACGAATCGGTCGAAGCTCGACGCGGCGCGCGTCGCGATCGCGTCGATGTCCTCATCTCGCCGGTCCCCCGGCGCCGCCAGCACGACAATTCGCGCGCCCTTGAGCCCTTCCGAAAGGCGGTCGACGAGCTCGCACATGGCGGTCACTGCGGCCGGGTTGTGGCCGTAGTCGAGAATCGTCTTGAAACCGTGGCCGTCAAACACGTTCATCCGGCCCGGCGCCTGGAAAAAGCTCGTGTCGAAGGTCCGCAGGCCGTGACGAATGTCGTCGAGCCGCACGCCCATGGCGTGGGCCATCAAGGCGGCAAACATCGCGTTCTGCACATTGTGATGAGCGCGCCCCTCCAGCGTCGCCGGAATGAGGTGGGTCCACAACAAGGGCATATGGGCGCCCTTGTCGTAGAGCGTGATCATCTGGCCGTTGACGCCCGCCTCCAGCGTCGCGGCGCGGCCGCCAGCCCGAATGTGGGCGCGGACCAGCGGATGCACCGGATTCATCGTCACGTAGCCGATGTGCTTGGCCACGGAATGGTCTGCCATTTCGAGACAGCGCGGATCGTCGGCGTTCAGCACGACCGTGTCGCGCGCCACCTCGATGGGAATCCGCTTCACCTCCGCCAGCTGGTCGAGCGTGTCGACGCCCCGCAATCCGAGGTGGTCGGCGGCCACATTCAGACAGCACGCCACATCGGGGTGCCGGAATCCCAAGCCCGCCCGCAAGAGCCCGCCGCGCGCAACCTCCAAGATGGCGCAGTCGACGGTCGGATCGCGCAGGACCATCTGGCTGGCGATGGGGCCCGTCATGTCGCCGTCCACGGTCCGATGCCCGTCGATGGTGACGCCGTCGGTCGTGGTCATGCCGACCGTTCGACCCACGAGCTTGTGAATGTGCGCCAACATGCGCGTGGTCGTCGTCTTGCCGTTGGTCCCCGTGATCGCGGCGATCGGAATGCGGCTTGGCGACCCCCCGGGAAACAACATGTCGAGGACGGCGCCGGCGACGTCGCGAGGCGTGCCTTCGCTTGGGCTGACGTGCATGCGGAAGCCCGGGGCCGCATTGACCTCACAAATCCCGCCGCCCACTTCTTTGTAGGAGCGCGAAATATCGGGCGTGAGAAAATCGACGCCGCAGACGTCCAACCCAATCGTGCCCGCCGCACGAACGGCCATGTCCCGGTTGTCGGGGTGGATGATGTCCGTGACGTCGATCGCTGTACCGCCGGTCGACAAGTTGCCCGTGGACCGAAGGTAAAACAACTGGCCGTCGGGCAGGACGCTCTCGGGCGTATGGCCCGCTTCCGCCAGCAGCCGCAGGGCCTGGTGATCGAGTTCGAGTCGGGTGAGCACCTTTTCGTGCCCGATGCCTCGCCGGGGGTCCTGATTGACGCGCTCGACGAGGCCGGACACCGTGGTGATGCCGTCGCCCACGACATGGCCCGGCACGCGCTTGCTGGCCGCCACCAATTCGCCGTTCACGACCAGCAACCGGTGGTCGAGGCCTTGGATCATCTGCTCGACGAGCACGGTGCGCGCGTGTTCCCGCGCCAACCCGAACGCATGGCGTACCGCCGCCTCGTCGGCAAGGCCGATGGACACGCCGCGGCCGTGGTTGGCGTCAAGCGGCTTGACGACGACGGGGTAGCCCATCCGACGAGCCGCCCGCGCCGCCGCGTCCTCCTGCCACACCGCGACCTGTTTGGGAACGGGAAGACCGACGTCTCCAAGAATCCGATTCGTCAGCTCCTTGTCCGACGCGATGTCCACGGCGATGTGTCGCGTCTCGCTCGTCACCGTGGCTTGGATGCGGCGCTGCAAGCGGCCGTGGCCAAACTGGACGAGGCTGTGGTCGTTGAGTCGGATCCAGGGAATGTCGCGGTCGCGCGCGGCACGGACGAGGCTCAACGTGCTCGGGCCGAACGCGCGGCGCTCGGCCTGGCGGATGAAGGTTTCCATCTCCGCTTCGACGTCGAAGGGACCGTCGTCGGCCGCGTCGGGACGGAGTTCAGCCGGAACGAGGCCATGGAGCAGGCGCAAGGCCAAGGGGCCCGCGGCCTCGCCGACCCACGGATCTTCGTACTCGTACACGACATGGTACTGCCCGGGCACACCGGTCCCGCGCGTTTTCCCGAAGGTCACCTGGTTGCCAGCACGGTTCTGGATTTCGATGGCGACGTGCTCCAGCACATGCCCGAGCCACGTGCCGCCATCCTCCCGCATCCGTCGGACGAAGCCGCCAGCGTCGCCGTAGCTACAGCCATGTTCGGCGAGCGACGGCAGATGGCCAAGCAACGCGTCCACGAAGCCTGGGATCCGGGCGGACGGCCACTCCTCGAGCGGACCAAGGTCCAGCGTCATCCGGATCACCGGGAAGCGTGCGTACAAGTTGGGTCCAACGTAGGTGCGCTGCTCGAGGATGCGCATCGGGCCTCCGACCGGGCCGCACCCTACCCCACCGCCCGCGACCTGCCCGCCCCTTGCGCGTGGCGCACCTTCGGGTACGTGGCCACGATCTCGCAGGAGAGCGCCCCTTGACCAGGAACATGTTCTACGCCTTGGCGGCACTCGCCACCCCCGGCGTCGCCCACGCGAGCTACGGAATGGCGGGCTGCGGGCTCGGCTCGCTGGCCGTCACGGCCGACGCCACGGACGGCGCCTTCGGCGACACCAACGGCATCCTCCAGATCTTCGCCGCGACCACGAACAACATCTTCTGGAACCAGACGTTCGCGATCACCTTCGGCGTGTCCAACTGCACCACGGAGGGCCTGGTCCTCACCGACAAGGAGCAGGAGGCCTTCGTCGAGGCGAACTTCGACGCGTGGCAGCGCGACATCGCGGCGGGTGGCGGTGAACACCTGGCCGCATTCACGACGCTGCTCGGGTGCGACGACGCCGTTCGCCCCGAAGTGTACGCAGCGGCTCAGCGCGCCTACCCGAGCACATTCCCTTCGGCGTCCACCCAGCCCGCCCAGGCGCTGACCAGTCGCACCATCCAACTCACCCACGAACCGCCGCTCATCGGTGCCTGCACCCGAATTTGATTCCACGGCGATCCGCGCCGCTCAACCGGGGCTTTGCCCCAAGGAGACACGAGACATGAAGAACGCACTCCGACTGGCCATCGCTTCGACGGCCCTCATCGGTGCTCCCGCCTACGCCGACTACGGCATGGCTGGTTGCGGCCTCGGCAGCATCATCATCCAAAACGATGGCTTCGTCCAGATCTTCGCTGCGACGACCAACGGCACGTCCGTCGAGACGCTGACCTTCGGCATCACGTCGGGAACCTCGAACTGCGTCCAAGACGGCGTGGTCCAGACGGACAAGGAGCAGGAAGCCTTCGTCGAGGCGAACTTCGACGCGCTTCAGCGCGACATCGCGGCCGGTGGCGGCGAGCACCTCGCGGCCTTCGGCACGCTTCTCGGCTGCAGCGACGACATCCGCGCCGACCTCTACGGCAGCGCCCAGGCCGCGCTGCCCGTGGCGTTCCCAACGGCAGACACGAATGCCCTCCAGGCGCTCTACCTGCTCAAGCTCCAGCTCTCGAACGTCCACGAAGTCAAGGCTTCCTGCAGCCGCATCTGAGTCGGACTCGGCCGTGACTTCGCTCGCGGCCCTCGCGGTCGCCTTCGCCCTTGCCAACGAAGGCGACCGCGCTTCGCTGGACGCCCTGTTGGTGCGCGCCGACGCGGAAGCGATTCACCGCGAACCGGCTTGGCGCAAACTCGTCCACTACCGTCAGAAGCTGTGGGGCCGTCGCAGCCAGGCGGACGCCCGGTCCTTCTTCGCGCATCCCCACGGCAAGATCCGGCCGGAGGCGGAGCTGCGGGCCACCCTTGAGGCCCTGTTCCAGCCCGCGACCTACGTCCTCGGCGACCCCGCCGACCCCTCGGCACAACATCCCCAGTGTCGTTGGCGCGCTCGAACCGCCTGGTTGCGCGACCGATTGGACATCGACGACGCCACCCTGCCGCCGGTGCCTTGTGACCGGTTCGACGACTGGGTGGAGCGACTCGACGTCGACCGCGTCACGCTCATTTACGCCGACGCCTACCTCGGCAACCCGGCCAGCATGTTCGGGCACACCTTTTTGCGGCTCGATCGCGATACCGAAAAGCCTGGCTCAGCACTCGTGGCCAATGCCGCAGAGTTTTCGGCGACGCCCTGGACCACGAATCCCCTTCTCTACCCGATCCTCGGCCTGGCTGGCGGGTTTCCTGGCCGCTATTCTACGCTTCCCTACTATATGAAGGTGCGCCAGTACGGCGACGCCGAAAATCGGGACCTTTGGGAATACGAGCTCACACTGACCGACGCGGAGCGTACGAATCTCCTCGAGGTCATGTGGGAGATGGGGGGCGTCCACTTCGACTATTATTACCTCAAGGAAAATTGCTCGTACCACCTGCTCGGCCTGTTCGAAGCCGTCCGACCGTCGCTCGAATTGCAGGACCGTTTCCCGATCGTCGCGTTCCCGACGTCCACCGTCCGCGCCATCCGCGAATCCCCGGACCTTTCGGGTCCCGGCGTCTGGCGACCAAGCGCCTGGACGCGCCTCGTCGCCGCCCGACGGACCTTGGACCGGGACGAGGTCCGCACCGTGCGCGACCTCGCACTTGGCCGCCAAGGCCCCGGCGACGTCGCGCTGGCACCCGATCGCGCTGCGGCCATTCTCGACGCCGCCAGCCTGCTCGCGTCGTGGCGACTTGGCGACGACGCCCCCACCCCCGAGGACCGCGAACGGCAGCGGACCTTGCTGGCGGCACGTGGCGCGCTCGCCATTCCATCTCCCGAAGTGGACGTCGAGCCCACCGTCGCGCCGGAGCGCGGGCACGGCCCGGCCTTGCTTTCGATGGCCGGCGGCGCGTCGGAGTCGGGGCCCTACGCGCGGCTCGTCCTACGGCCCGCCCTCCACGATTTCCTGGCCCGGACGGACGGCTACATCGCCGGATCCGAGCTCGAGATGATGGGCGTGACGGCCCGCTTCGATCCCGAGCCCGCAATCGAGCGCCTCGGCATCTTCTCTGCCACATCGCTCTCGCCGTGGGACCCGTGGCGGCGCGTACCCTCGTGGCGGATGCGAATTGGCGGCGGCTGGGACCGGACCGGCGGCTGCGCGACGGCCGGCTGCTGGCGTTGGGCGGCCATGGGAGGCATCGGCCTTGCGGCGGCCACCCCCGACCGCGCCGACGCCGTCGCGTGGGCGCTCGTGACCGGGACCGTGGCCACGGGCGCAGGATCGTCGGACCTATCCCCGGGCGGCCTCATCGGGCTGAGTACCGGCGCCGGCCCCTTGCGGACGACGGCGGAGTTGTCGACGCAATGGCCCGTCTTGTCCATCGCTGGCATCGATCTCAGCGCTGCCTGGCGCCATGAAATCAGCGTCGGCGCGTCCTACACATTTCACCCCGACGCCGAATTTCGCCTCGCGGGTCGCGCCGGAACCCTGTTCCGCGAAGCGGAGGCCGGCGTCGCCGTCTGGTTCTGACCGGTCAGGGCTGGGGCGGAACCTGTAAGAGCGCGGCCCCCTCACCTTCGGCAACCGTGAGCAGGTCGATGTCGTCGAGCGCCCACGCGATCGACTCGCCGCCGCTTTGTGGTGGAAGGCGCGACACACACGGTTCGCTCGAAAACACGTCGCCCAAGGCGCTTCCGACGGGGCGCTCCCACAGCAGCAGGTGCGTGTACGTGCGAACGGCCACGCGTGAGCCGTCCGACGATATGGCCGCACCGGTGATGTTCTTGCTGTCGGTGTCCACGACCGTCAATGGACCGACGGATTCGAGAACCACCGTTTCGTCCGGGCGGAAGGGCATCGGGTAGCGGAATACCTCCGATAGCCCATCGATGTTCTTCGAGATGACGAACAGCTCGCCCGTTTGAGGGTCCAGCAGGATGGCCTCACTGTTGAGGACCTCGCCGGGCCATGTCATCGTCAGGGTCTCGACCCCCGAGTCGATGAATCCGATTCCGCCGTCGCCGCCTCCGGCATCCACGTCGGGCTCGCGAAAGCGGTGGACCTCGATCGTCTCCCGCTCAAAATGGTTGTCACCGACGTCGCCAACCCACAACCAGTCTTCACCGTCGGGGCCCGGTCCAAGTTCCATGTCCTCGAAATCATAGGCCTCGATCCCAGCGAGCCAAAACTCGCCAAGCGACTGAGCGTCCATCCCAAGTGCAAACACGCGTGCACCGTCGTAGGGCAGGTCGTTGCGGTCGTTGTGCGACCACAACACCCCGGGGTTGACGCGGCTCGCCCGCAGGCCGCTCGCTTCGTCGAGTTCGAGATTGGCAAGCGGGCCGAGCAAGGTCGGCAGGGATTCGTAGGACGCGCAGACAGGAGGTTCGATGGTGACATCGACCGTCTCCGCGACGGAGATGTCTCCGTCGGCGTCGGTCACCGTCAGCGTCACCGTGGTCGTCTCAAGGACGACGACGTCCACCTCGACGCCCTCCACCACTGTCGCGCCAACGGTCCATTGGGCCACGGAGGGCCCATCCCCCCAATCGGTCCCCGTCGCATCGAGGTGCACGGTCAACGGTGCCAACCCCGTGGACGGGGTGACGACGGCCATCGCCGTCGGCAACCGATCGAGCGGCGGCGGCAGGTCCGTGGGAGGCTGGTCCGTAGGTGGGGAATCTGTTGGCGGGTCCGTCGGGGGCGCCGTCACCGTGTCCGTCTCAGCGTCCGAGGCGTCGGACGTCGTGTCGGTGACGACGTCGGTGCGCACGGTACCCGCACACGCCAACCAAGAAAGGAAGGTCATCGCGACACCTCCAGGGGGGCCACGACGGCGGCCCAGCCGTCCCCCTCTGAGTCCGCACGTATGGCGTGCGCCGCGGCCCAGGGTGTCAATGGGCTGACGGGCGCCATCGGTGCGTCGCCCTCCGCCACGATGACGAAGGTCGCGTCGACGTCCGTGTCGAGCGTAAATGTGCCAGCCGCGCCCTCGATTCGGGCGACTTCCACCGCGTCGCGCAGAAGGATCAGTCGATCGACCTTCGCGTAGCTCGCGGAACGGGCGGTCACCTCGACCGGAGTGCCGGCCGCAACGACGGCGCCAGGGTCGATCGACATGTCGAGGAAGACGCCCCGCGAGGCGATGACGCGGCCCGCAGAGACGGCCTCCAACAATCGCTCGTCCGTCGAAAGCGCCAACGCCTGTCCCGTCCCAAACCATGTCGCCGAAAATCCAAGCCCACCGTCGAAGGGCCCGTGGCTGTCGCTGACGCCGACGGGAATCGCCGGATGGCCCCGCATCGACACGTCGAGCCAGAAATCAAAGAAGTCCGACGTCTCCCCCCCGTTGAGGACCTCGACGGCGCCGAAGCCCTCGGTCCAAAAGTCGCCGTCGTCAATCCGCCCGGTGCTCCATCCCGCAGACGATGCGACGCCGCCAGACATGGGATGGTTGAGTTGCAGGACAAAATCAGGGCCATGCAACGACCGCAGGTGGTCCACGATCCAATCCGTCGTCTCGGGAATGTGCACCCACCAGCGCCACGAGCCGTGATTCGGTTCGCCCGCGCGCACCGCGACGGGCCAGATGTTCATGTGCCCACGTACCGGCGGGCTCACCTCGTCGGCGACGACGCTGCGCAGCGTCCGGCTCAGCCCCATCGCCTCGACGAGGGGCCCGTAGTCCGCGATGTGATCATGGTCCGTCCCGAAATGAAGTTCGATGCCCGCAGCCGCCGACGATGCGAGCCGTTCCTCCATCGTGCACTTTCCGTCGGGCGACGGGCTCGCATGGCTGTGCGGGTCGCCGAGCACCCAACCGTCCACGGTGAAGGCCTCAGCAAAGGTCGCCCACACTTCGGCCATTTCGCCCGGACCAACCGTGACCGTGGACACCCACGCCTCATACCGGGGCCCGCGATGGGCCACGAGTTCATAGGTGCCAGGCTCCACCCACAGGTCGACCGACCCGTCGATGGCCCAGCCCACGGCGGCGGCGCCGTCGGGCCGACCCGGAACGCGGGCCGAGTCCACGCCGACGTCGGCCTCCACGAAGTCCAGTCGCGCCACGAAGGGATTCACGCCACCGAGCACGCGCACCCGAGCGGGTTCGAGCAGTGTGAGGGGCGACTCCGCCGTTCCGACCCCCCGGCCTCGCGCAAGGGGCGCCACCATCGGGGTCGACCACGACGCCAGCGCCAGGTCCTGCGCTCGGCCCACCGAGTACGGTCCAAAGTGCGCGTAGGTTTCGGCGGTGCCGATGGACCGCCCGGACCCGCGCCCAACGGCGAGGAACTCCGCCGCCGGCGATGCACCGGGAACGAGGACCGTGTACGCTCCACGTTCGTCGGTCAACGCCTGGGTGACCGGGGCGCCGTCGACGGACACGACGACGGACGCACCCCGCACAGGCCCGTCCGCGGCCGTGACGACGCCGGTCATCGGCGTGGTGACATCCCCGCGTGCGGCAAATCCGGCGTCGCTCAACGTGGCCATCGCATCGGCCACACCCCACCAACGCCGAAAGGTCGTGGTGCTTCCCGCGGCCACGATGCGCGACGGCTCGGCCGCCACCGCCATGTCCGCCAACGTGCTGATCAGCTCGTAGCCGGCGCCCGAAACCGTGGCCCCGGCGTCGGCGACCATCCCGAGCGCCAACGGCTCGTCCTTGCCGACGTAGCCAAGGAAGCGCCGGGGTTCGCCCCCAAATCCGCCGTAGCCTTGGCCATCGGCCCACGTGTCCATGGCCTCCGGACCCACCATGAGGAGGTCCGCCAGTTCGACCTCCGCGTCTTCGTCCCCGACGGTCACCTCGGTGACGACCTCCATGAGGGGGGAGCCCGGCGCAAGCCGGTACTCGGTGACGACGGTCCAGCCGTGCACCGGCGCGAAGCCAGGCGCCTCCAACACGCCCTCGATCAGCCCGAGCGGCGCGTCGTGCCCGGTGACCCTCAGCACCGCCAGGCCGTCGCTGCCATCGGAAACGATGTCGATCGCAGTCGGCTGGACGACCGAGCTGAGCCCGAGCAGGGTCGCCCACTCGTCGACGACGTCGCGACCGGCCTCACCAAGGGCACGCGCCCGGTCGGCGTCGATGACGTTGCCGCCCTGGGGCAAGTAGAAACTGCCGTCGCGCAGGCCCTGGATCACGAACGACGCGCGATCGTTGTAGATCTTGTAGTCGCCGATCGTCGCCTCGGCGGCGAGCCCACCGTTGAGCGCCGTGGGGTCCATGACGATCCCGAGGCGCACTTCGTCGGCGTCCAACGGCGACGTCAGATCCAAGACCGTCGCGGGGGACGTCTCGGGTTCGCGACAACCCAACCAGAGGAAGGCAAGCATGGCGTTTCCGTGACGGCGGCCTAATGCGATGCGATCGCACCGCCCGACCGGCCGGTCCGCCTGCCACACAATAGCCGCGCCGCCCTCGGGAGCGTCCATGGGCAAGCGCATTGCGGTGATCGCCGGCGACGGCATCGGCAAGGAGGTCGTTCCTGAGGGCGTTCGCCTGCTCCAGCACCTCGACGCCCGCTACGGTCTGGATCTGGTGTTCACGTCCTTCGACCTCGGCGCCGACCGCTACCTGCGCGACGGCACGACGATGCCGGCCGAGCTCATGGCGCGGATGGACAAGGACTTCGACGCGTGCCTGTTGGGCGCGCTCGGCGACCCACGCGTGCCGACGAACGTCCACGCCAAGGACATCTTGCTCGGCATGCGATTCCAACTCGATCTGTTCATCAACTTCCGGCCCATCAAGCTGCTCGACAGCCGCATGTGCCCACTCAAGGACAAGGGTCCCGAACACGTCGACATGGTCGTGTTCCGCGAGAATACCGAGGGTCTGTACACGGGCGTCGGCGGCCAGTTCAAGCGCGGCACCCCAGACGAGGTCGCGATCGAGGCGGAGCTGAACACGCGCAAAGGCGTCGAGCGCATCATTCGGGCCGCCTTCGCCTACGCGCGCCAGAACGGACGCCCGTCCGTGTGCATGTCGGACAAGTCCAACGCGATGCGCCACGGTCACGACCTCTGGCAGCGCGTGTTCCGCGAGGTCGCGTCCGAGTACCCCGAGATCCATGCCTTCCACCTCTACGTGGACGTTCTCGCGATGGAGATGGTTCGCGCCCCCGAACGCTTCAGCGTGATCGTGACGAACAACCTGTTCGGCGACATCGTCACGGACCTTGGTGCCATCCTCCAGGGCGGCCTCGGCGTCGCGGGCTCCGGCAACCTCCACCCGGGGCGCTTCGGCCTCTTCGAGCCGGTCCACCGCTCGGCCCCCGACATCGCCGGCCAGGGGATCGCCAACCCGTTGGCGACTCACCTCACCGCCGGGATCCTGCTCGGTTTCCTCGGCTGGCCAGAGCACCAGAGCCGAGTCGAGAACGCGGTCGCGAAGGTCCTGGCCGACCGCATCGTCACCCGCGAGTTGGGCGGAACGGCGACGACCGTCGAGGTCACCGACGCCCTGATCGCGCGCCTCGCCCACTGAGCGACCGGGCTGCGCGGCCCGGCCGGCCAGCGTTAGGGCTCTGGATCCTGGAGGCCCCTTGATGCTCGACATCCGCCGCCGCGACGTCGTTGTGCTCGCTGGCGTTCGCACCCCCTTTGGAACGATGGGCGGCGCGCTGAAGGACATGACGGCCACCGATCTTGCCGTCCCCACCGCAACGGCCGCGCTGCAACGTGCTGGAGTCGCACCCGACGACGTCGACCACGTGATCTACGGCAACGTCCTGCAGACGGACAACGCCGCCATCTACCTGCCCCGCCACGTCGGCCTGCGCGCCAACATCCCGCAGCGCGTCCCCGCAGTTGGCGTCAACCGCCTCTGCGGCTCGGGCTTCCAGGCCGTCGTCAACGGCGCCGAGCAGATCCTTACCGGCCAGGCGAACTGCGTGCTCGTCGGCGGGACCGAGGCGATGAGCCGCGCCCCTCACGTGGTCTACGGCCTGCGCGACGGCGCGCGTTTCGGCAAAGCCCCCCCCTTGGCCGACCTGCTCTGGGAATGCCTCACGGACACGATGACCGGAATGCCGATGGCGATCACGGCGGAAAACCTGGCGGTCAAGTACGGCCTGACGCGCGAAGAGGTCGACGCGGTGGCCCTCGCTTCGCAGCAGCGCTGGACGGCGGCCCAGGCCGCAGGCGCCTTCAAGGAGGAGATCGTCCCACTCGAACTGCAGGGCCGCAAGGGCCCGGTTCGCTTCGACACCGACGAACACCCCCGCGCGACGACCCCCGAGGGCCTCGCAGCGCTCAAGCCCGTCTTCAAGAAGGACGGATTCGTCACCGCCGGCAACGCGAGCGGTATCTGCGACGGCGCCGCGAGCCTCGTCCTGGCCGACGCGACCTGGGCGAGCAGCCGCAATCTTCAACCGCTCGCGCGAATCGCCGGGTGGGGCATCGTTGGCTGCGACCCGACGATCATGGGCATCGGTCCCGCACCGGCGGCCCGCCGGGCCTTTGAGCAGACGGGCCTCGGCCTCGCCGACATGGCGCTCGTCGAGGTCAACGAGGCCTTCGCCCCTCAATACCTGGCCGTGGAGCGCGAGTTGGGCCTCGACCGTTCGATCACGAATGTCAACGGCGGCGCCAT
>SXOB01000012.1 GCA_005776945.1 Pseudomonadota bacterium | reverse complement strand
GGCTGCACCCGCCGCGCCGGCTGCACCGCCGGCCGCCGCTCCGGCGCCTCCGGTCGCGCCCGCTCCGCCTGCCCCTCCGCCGCCGCCCCCGGGTCGATGATCGTCGCCCTCGTCGGTTGCTTCCGGGTGCCCGGCGACTGGGCGGACCCTGCGATCGGTCTGGCGCTCGACTACCACCTCGATCGCCCGCGGGTGCTTGCGGTGCGCCTCGACCCGCCTCTGTTGGGCGCGGGCCAAACGGTGCAGATCGAGGCCTTGGCTTTGGGCCCGACGACCGTGCGGTCGATGACGGCCGACCTCTGTGGTCTGCGCACCGACGTGCCGGTCCTCGTCAGCGACCTGGCCTGTTTCGGGAACCCCGACCTCGTGAGCCCCGTCGGCGACGTTCCGGGGCCGTTCACGGCGCCCGACCTCACCCACCTCGCCCTGCATGTGCCATCGCCCTTCGACGACACCGCCGTGCCCGACACGGGACCGTGGTGGGCAGACGTCGGCGAGGCGCCTGGCCTGGCCGGATCCGAGGTGCCGCTGCGGGTCACCGCTAGGTTCGACGATGGCGAGGCCGCTGGAAGCTTGCCACTGATGCTCCCCTTCGATGTTCCAGGGGAGGGAGGTTCGGTGCCCCGGGCCCTCGCAACGCTTGGCCCCGAGTTGCGTTGGGTGGACGGGGACGCCGTCCCTGGCGGCACCGTGACCCTGGAGATGCGGCTCGACGCGGAGCCCTACCCGACGGGCTTCGCCTGGTGGGTCGACGCGGGAACCCTTTTGGGGACGGGCCGAACTGCCGTCGTCGACGCCGAGGGCATCACGCGAATCAGCCGCAACGAGTTGGTGATTCCCGACGACTGGCGTGGGCCCTTGCGCGTGGCCGTCACCGCGTCGGCGGCGACATCCGCCTTGGCCGTGTCGGGCGACGTCGCATGGGCGTTGCTGACCCTGGACGTCCGATGATCTCGGTCTTGGCGGCGTGTGGCCAACTTGGCAACGGCCCGCCTTCGCTCGTCTCGGTCAACGGCGTCGACGTAGAGCAGGAAGCTGGGGAGGCCTACCTCCCGACCGGGCAGCAGGCGCTCGGGACGGCGCCCAACGAAGTGTTTGCGCTGGAATTGGACGTGTCGGACCCCGACGGCGACGACGTGCTCGTCTGGTTCCCGCGTGCGCCCGCGGGTCTCGCCTTCCCTCCCGACGCGCTCAACGGCGTGTGGGACGTGCCGGACACCTGGGACGGAGCGCCGCTCGAACTGATCCTGGAGGACGTCGACCCGAACGATCCGCGAGAATCCCGCTGGTTCATTCCCCTTTGGGTCGCTGAGGATTCCGGGAGATAGAACGATTCGGGGGTGGGCGATGCGGTGGTTGTGCTTGGTCGGGCTTGCGGCGTGTGGCGGCGATGGCGAGACCACCCCATCGACGACGACGACGACTGACACGACGGACGGCCCGGGGACTGGGCCGACGGGCCCTGATGGAGGCGCGCCCGACACCGACGGCGGCGGGACCACCTCTCTTCCTCCACCTCCGCCGGTGATCACGGACGCGGATGGCGACGGGTACCTGTCGGACGTCGATTGCGATGACGGCCACGGGGCCGTCTTCCCTGGGGCGGACGACACGATTGGCGACGGCATCGACGCGAATTGCGATGGCGTCGATGGCGTCGATTCCGACGGCGACGGCGTCCCGGGCTCGGGTGGACCCGATTGCGATGACGCCGACCCGACCGTGTACCCTGGGGCCGCAGACCCCAGTGGCGATGGCGTGGACGCGAATTGTGACGGTCTCGACCAGGACTTCCTGCCCAAACTCGGTGGCGGGTTGCGCTTCACCTGCGCGATCGACGTCAGCGGCGGCGTGGGCTGCTGGGGTGACGATTCCCACGGCCAACTCGACGCCCCAGTGGGGACGTTCGTGGACCTCACCGTCGGCGGGTACCACGCATGTGCGCTCGAGGACGGTGGACGGCCTGAGTGTTGGGGTCGGGACACCTATGGGCAGGCCACGCCGACGCCGGACGCGTACGTGTCGCTCGCGGCCGGCGAGTACCACACCTGTGGCCTGAATCTCTCTGGCGACGCGCGCTGCTGGGGCGACGACGAGAAGGGCCAGGCCGGCGACCACTTCGGCCTCTTCCTTGAAATCGCGGCCGGGACCTACCACACGTGTGCATTGACGGTGAGCGGCGCGCCAGTGTGTTGGGGCGACAACTTCTTCGGTCAATTGGAAGGGCCGCCGGGAACCTTCCATGGGTTGACGGCCGGGCGTCACCACACCTGCGCCCTGGATGAAGCCGATTCGGTCGTCTGCTGGGGGAATGACGCGGCGGGCCAGGTCAGCGGCGCCGCGCCCGGCGCCGTCGTTCGGGTGGCGGCGGGTGGTGACGCCTCGTGCGCAGAGTTTTCCGGCGGCGATGTCGTCTGCTGGGGTGAAAACGACCAGGGCGAGACGCTCGTTCCCGAGGGCCCGTTGTACCGGCCCGCCGTTGGCGGCGACCACGCTTGCGCCTTCGACGCCTCGCTGCTGGACGTGGTCTGTTGGGGTGACAATACCTACGGACAGGGGACGCCATGATGCTTCTCATTTGGATCGGTTGCGTCGTGCGCGGAGAAGGCCTGTCGGTCTACGAGTGCCATGACGGCATCGACAACGACCGTGATGGGCTGATCGACTGCGCGGATGCGCCCTGCCAAGCCTTTGCGATGTGCGCAACGGAGCGGCCTGACGTGCATGGGCCCGAGATGACGGTGCCCGCGCCGACCACCGACCCGGCCACGGACCCCCCAACCGTCCCGACCACGGATCCGACGACGACGGATCCGACGACCGACACGGCGCCCCCTCGCACGGGTGGCAGTACGACCGACACGGGCCGAAGCGGCCCTTGATGGGCAGGGAGGCCCTGATCGACTGGGGCCGGAAGCTGCGGACGGCGCGTCGAGCTGCCGCGAAGGCGCCGGAAATCGAGCGCAGCTTGCGCGACCTCGCACTCGAAGCGACGAGTCTCAAGGCGTCGATCACGCACCACCGCGCCGCGACGTCGGCCGAGGAAGCGGACGTCGACCGGTTGGACGGAGTCGGCGGCCTCGTCGGACGCCTGACGGGCACCTGGAAGGAACGCGTGGACCGGGAGGTGCGTGAGGCGCTGGCGGCGCGCGAGCGCCTCGATCGAGTGTTGGCGCGGGCGGCCGAGGTCGATCGTGAGCTGGCCTCGTTGCGGTCTGCGCGAACGCGTCTCGCCGACGTGGAGCCCATGCTCGCCAATGTGGCCCTGCGCGTCGAGGAGGCGCTGCGCGCTCTGAAGTTTCCGAGGCTCGCGGAACTCGAGGCGCTCGATGCGGAGCGCGACGCTTGGGAAGAGGCCTCCGAACGTGTCGGTGGTGCCCTTCGCGCGTGTCTGGGTGCCATTGCAGCGGTGGGGACCGTGGTGCGGGATCTGTCGGACATCCGGGGCCTGGCAGCGGCGCGACAGATCGAGGCGGTGATGTGGTCGGACGTCCGTCGAGCCTGGCAGTCTCGCTCGGTGTGGCGCAACGCCGAAGAGGCGATGGCCCGTTGCCGAGACTTCGAGCGAAGCGTGGCCGACCTTGGCGCCGTCTGGCGGGCGCCGGAGGCGGGCACCCTCTTTCGTCCGTTGTTCTGGGGAGCCGTGCTCGGCGAGACGATGGAGACGCTGGACGGTGTGACTCGCCTCGTCAGCGGCGATTTGTCCGGCGGTCTGTTGGGCGATGGTCTGGTGCGACGCTCCAATCGGGCCTGGGAGCGGTTTGATGCGCTGACGACCGAGCTCGACACGTGGGTGGAGCCGCTTGGGGTCCAGCATCGGGCGGCACTCGCACGCTTGGCAGCGATTGCGAAGGAGCGCTTGGACTGGCTGGAAGCGGCGTCGTCCTGAGCCGCGTCAGCTGGCGTCGAGCTGGCGCTTGATCAGGTCGGCGACGACGGCCGGGTCGGCCCGACCGCCGCTGCGCGCGATGACCTGGCCGACGAAGAAGCCGAACAGGCCGGTCTTGCCTCCGCGGTAGGCGCTGACGCGGTCAGGATGGGCGCCGAGGACGTCGGCGACGAAGGGCATCACCGCGGCAGGGTCGCGCAGCTGACGCAAGCCCAGCGCGTCGATGGCGTCGTCGACATCGCCGCCCTTGGCGACGAGGTGATCGAGAACGGCGCGGGCAGCACGGGCGGAGAGGGTTCCGTCGGCTTGGCGGGCGAGCCACGTAACGAGGGTGGCATTCGGCGGCGGGGAGGGCACGTCGGCGAGGACGTGGACGGCCGCGGCGGCCGCGGCGCGGGCGGGTGCGCCGGCGGCGACGAGGGCCCGGGCGCGAGCCTCGGTGGTGGCGTCGTGGGCCAAGGCACGCGCGTCGCCGTCCGTGGCCCCGTTGGCAACCCACGCCGCTGCGACGGGGGGCAACGGGGGCGGCGGCGCCACGGGGGCCGCCGGTGTGGTCGTCGCCGGTGTGCGTTCGGCTGCGGCCGCTGCGGGTCGGCTGTTGTCGCGCAACGCAACGACGCGATTGAAGACGGGCGCTCCAGGGGTGCTGTCGACCGCGTCGGCGACGAAGAAGCCTACGCGCTCGAACTGGGCATGGCTTCCGGCCGGGAGGGCAGCCAACGCGGGCTCCCCCATCACGGTCGTCTCCCCGAGGCTGAGCGGACGGAGGACGGAACGGAAGTCCTCCTCGAGGTCCGGACGCTCGACGGTGAAAAGCCGCTCGACGAGGCGCGCACGCATCGCGACGGCGGCGTGTTCCGCCACCCAGTGGACCGTTCCCTTCGCCTTGACGGGGGCGCCGCGCGACGCGAGGTCAGCAGTGCAGAGGACACGGGTGATGCGCCCGTCGGCGTCGGTCTCGACGGCGTCGCAGGTGACGACGAAGGCGTGGCGCAGCCGTACGACGGCTCTGGGGCTCAGGCGGTGGAAGCCGACCTCTGGGGTGGCTCGAACATCGGATCGCTCGACGAGGAGGCGCCGTCCAAAGGGCACGTCGCGGCGCGGCTCTGGCTTGTCGGGCCACAGGGGTGCGGAGAACGACGGTCGGTCGGCGTCCGGCCAATTCGTGACTTCGAGGACGACGGGGTCGACCACGGCGAGGTACCGCGGTGCGATCGGCTCGAGATCGTCGCGGATCGTGGCCTCGAGCAGGTCGGCGTCGACGAGGTTGTCGGCACGGGCCACGCCGACTCGTTCGCAGAACGCGCGGATGGCCTCTGGGCGGACGCCGCGGCGGCGGAAGCCCGCGAGGGTCGGCATGCGGGGGTCGTCCCAGCCCGTGACGTGCTTCTCTTCGACGAGGGCGAGCAGCCGGCGCTTGGACATCATCGTGAAGCCGATGTTCAAGCGGGCGTACTCGGTCTGCCGGGGGCGGCAGGGCACCGGGCAGTGCTCGATGACCCAGTCGTAGAGGGCTCGGTTGTTGTCGAATTCGAGGGTGCAGAGGCTGTGGGTGATGCCTTCGAGCGCGTCGGAAATCGGGTGGGCGTAGTCGTACATCGGGTAGATGCACCACCGGTCGCCCGTCCGATGGTGGTCGACCTTGCGGATGCGGTACAGCGGCGGGTCGCGCAGCTTCATGTTGTGCGCGGCCATGTCGATGCGGGCGCGCAGCGTGGCGCTGCCTTCGGCGCGGAGGCCATCGCGCATGGCGCGCAGCTCGGTCAGGCTCTCGGCCCAGGGGCGATCGCGCCATGGGCTGGCCGTGCCTGGGACGGTGACGGTGCCACGCGTCGCGCGCATCTCGTCTTCGGTCTGGTGGCAGACGTAGGCGTGGCCGTGTTCCACGAGGTGTTCGGCCCAGGCGTACATCGTGTCGAAGGCGTCCGACGCGTGCGTGAGAGCGACCCACTCGAAGCCGAGCCAGGCGACGTCGCGCGCGATGCCGTCGACGTAGGAGGTGTCCTCCTTCGTGGGGTTCGTGTCGTCCATCCGCAGCGTCGTCGTGCCCGAGAACTCGGCCGCGATGCCGAAGTTGATGCAGATGGCCTTGGCGTGGCCAATGTGCAGGTGCCCGTTGGGCTCGGGGGGAAAGCGCGTGCGAACCTGGGTGTGACGGCCACTCCGCAGGTCGTCATCCACGAGCTGACGGATGAAATGGCTGGCCGACACGGCGCACCTCCGAAGGGCGGGTAGTCCGGCTCGCGCTTCGCGTCATCGCGGCGGAACTCAGCGCGGCGAGAGCCCGTCCGCCCAGGCGACGAGGCGGGCGACGTCGGCGAAACGGGCTTCGGAGGTCGGAGCGCCAAGGACGGCGACGCCGAGCCGGCGACCGCCCGGCGACGTGACCACCGTGGCGAAGCTGTAGTGGGCGGTGTCGGTGTACCCGGTCTTCGCGGCCAGGGTGTCGAAGCGGTCGTGCAGCCGGTTCGTCGACGCGAGATCCGTGGGGCCTGACCACCGATCGAGGGTCCACGCAGGCGCCGACGCCATGAGCGACAGGGTGGGATGGGCGGCGACGGCGGCGACGAGCTTGAGGACGTCGCGCGCCGATGCCATATTCTCGTCTTCGAGGCCGGTGGGTTCGGCCCAGGTGGCGTCGCGCAGACCCAGTTCGGTGCTGACCTCGGCCATTCGGGCGACGAAGGCCTCGAAGGGGAGCCCAGCCAGGGGAGCCATAGCCATTGCGCCCCGGTTGTCGGAGGCGACGAGGGCGGCGCCAACGAACTCCCAGCCGGTGTGGCAGCGGCCGGTCTCGAACTTGGAACGCGCCCCAGGTCGGCTGGGCCAGAGGTTCGCGTCGACGCAAAGGGTCGCGTCGAGGTCGGGCTGGGTGGACGCCATGGCGAGGGAGGCGGCGAGCTTCGTCAGCGACGCGACGGAACGGGCACTGTCGGCGTCGCGGGCCCAGAGGACCTCGCCAGCGTCGAGGTCGGCGACGATGGCGGCCGGGCTTCGGACGGCGGGACCCTTGCGCTCCCGAGGCGCGCGGTCGAGGTCGGGCAGGACGCTGAGCGCGCCAGCGTCGGGAAACCACCCCGGCGGGCTCCACGCGGCGGGCGCGAGAGCTGGGGCCGGGGGCGGAGGAGCGGCCGGTTGCCAGTGGGCGTAGGCCATGGCGGCCGTCAACAGTCCCTGGACGAGAACCAGGGCCATCGCGATGGATTTCATGGGGACCGGAGGGAGGAGAGGGCGGGGGGAGGGGAAAATCGTTCTACCCCGCGAGATCCCGGAGGCAAGGGGTCAACACGTGACGCACGGCGAGGAGGTTGAGGCTGTTGCCGATGAGGCCCCAGGCCGTCTCGCGAGACAGATCCGCCGGGAAAGCGAAAGACGGCTGGAATCCGAGGAGGCGTGCCACCTCATGGGGGGAGAAGAGGCGCAAACCGAGGGCGGGGTCGTCGAGAACGGAGCCGCAGTGCACCGGGCTGCGCCCGTAGGCCGACGTGAAGCAGTGTGAAGCGGTGTCGGCTGGGCGGACGACCGGCAGCGCGTGGCGGTAGCGGGTGGTGAGGGCTTCGGGCAGGACCAGATCGGGGTCGGGCTCGGCGTCCAGGAAGTTGGACAGGGGCGGCGACGTGGGCGGTGGCTGGGGCAGCGGCGCCGGGGTGTGGCTCGGCCCCGCGAGCAGGTAGACCCGCCGACGAGGGTTGGGCCAACCCAGGGCGGTTGGGCAGAGGGTCGTCGACGTCACATGGTAGCCGACGGCCGCGAGCCGAGTCTGAACGAGGTCGCAGGCCCGCGAGCCGAGGAAACCAGGGACGTTTTCGATGGCGATCCAGCGCGGGCGGCGCTCGTCGATGGCGTCGAGGAGGCGCACGAGGGGCCGACAACGAGGGTCGTCGAGGTCCCGGCGCGCCCCGCGGACCGTGAAGGGCTGGCAGGGTGGGCTGAGCCACCACAGGTCCGCTTCGGGCAGGAAGTCCAACCGCCGGGCCGTGAGGTTTGCGAGCCGGGTGGGTGCGCCGTGCGCGGCGGCGACGCGAAGGGCGACCGGATCGAGGTCGACCGCGAGCACTGTGGTCGCGTCAGCCCCCAACCCAAGGCCGGCCCCGCCGAGGCCGGCGAACAGCTCCAGTAGGCGCACGCGACCCCGGCTTGGCGCTAACGAGGGATGTTTGGCCGGGGTCGCGGGCTGTTGGACGCCCCCGCTTGGGGCCAGACAATTCGTGCGTAGAAGTGGCCGGCCGCGATGCGGCCTTGGAGGTTGAATGCGTTTCCTTGTTCCTTTGGCATTGGCGTTCGCGCCGGTCGCTGTGGCGGCTCCGGAGTCCTACACGGTGGACGCGAGCCACTCTGCGCTGGTGTTCTCCGCGAAGCACTTCAATGCCGGCTACACCTACGGTCGCTTCAACGACTTCTCGGGTCAGTTCACCGTTGACAAAGCGAACCCTGCGGCGACGAAGGTCAAGCTCGAGATCAAGGCGGCGTCGATCGATACCGGGAATGGCAAGCGCGACGACCATCTGCGCAACACCGACGTCTTCAACGCCGCCCAGTTTCCGACGATCGTGTTTGAGTCCACGAAGGTCGCCGCCAAGGACGCCGACACCATCACGGTGACCGGCAACCTGGCGATGCATGGCGTGACCAAGCCGGTGACGTTCGACATCGACTGGACCGGCGAGGGCGACGACCCGTGGGGCAACCACCGCATCGGCGCCCACGGCACGTTGTCGATCAAGCGCTCGGATTGGGGCGTGGTCGGCTTGAAGGACGCTGTGGGCGACGAGGTTCGCCTCATCCTCTCCATCGAGGGCCAGCGCCCGAAATAGGGGCTGTCATGACGATGGATGTGTTGTTGGGGTGGGGCGTTGCCCTGCCCCTCGTGGTGGGCTTGGCGCTCGGTTCCATGCGGCCGACGGACACGCGTTTCCTTGCGACGGCCGCCGTCATCGCGTTCGTCGCAGCGCGTTGGCTGACCGTCGGGGCGCCGCGGCTTCCGCCGTTGGAAGCCTTGGACTGGCCCGTGCCGCTGGCCGTCGCTGGGCTCGTCGCGGCCTGGGTGGGTGGGGCCGGCCAAATCGTCTCGATGGGCATGGCGATCTGGGCGCTGAGCGCGCTGTTGCAGCCACGGATGCAGCATGGCTGGTCACCCGACGATGCCATGATGCGCGGGATTGCTGCGGCGGCATCCGCGTCTGTCGTTTGGACCTTTCTGCACCGGACGTCGACGTCGGTGCCGACGCGCGAGTTTGCGCCGGGTCTCGCCCTGCTCGCGGGCGCCAGCGCCGTGGCCATTGCGGCGACCGGCAGTGTGGAACTCGCCCGCACCGCGGGAATGTTGGCGGCGGCAACCGGCGGCGTGGCTTTCGCCGCGTTCCGCGTAGGGAAGACCGACGCGAGGCCGTTCGTCGACGTGTTCGCGCTGCCCTGGTTGGCCCTCATCGGCGGCGCCGTCCTGTACAGCGAGCTGCCCGTGTGGGCGGCCGGCGCCATCCTCGCCAGCCCGTTGGGCTTCGGCCTGGCGCGGGGCAAAGGCGCCGTCGCGGGGATGGTCGCTGGCGGCGGATTGGCGACGATCGTGGCCGGCCTGCTCGTGGTGTCGCAGGCCGGGGAGTCGGCGCAGCCCTACTGACGTCAGGTGCGCCTGCGCAGTCCAATCGTCAGCAGGGTCGAGGCACCGGTCGCAAAGGCGGTAGCGAGCAGGAGGGGCGCGAGCGACTCGCCAAGGCCCGTCAGGAGGACGAGGGCGAGATCAGCGTGCCATTCGGGGTGTTGCGGGACCTGAGTGCACACCGCGGTCAGGTCGACAAGGAACCCTGCGAACCCGGCCAAGAGCAACGTGCCCATGGCCGCCGCGATGGCGACGGCCTGGCCCGGAAGTGGGGCGAGGGCGAATCGGGTCGATTGCAGCAGGGTCCAAAGGCCCACCAAGCCGACGAAGAACATGGGGAATCCCCCACCGAGCCACCAGGTCGTCATGTTCACCTCACCTCAGGCAACGCACGGGGCGCGGAATCGTGACAGGAGTGGGCGCGTGAATGTCACGCAAAGCCGCCATCCGTGTTGAAGGGATCATGGACGACGCCGCCATCGTAGCGGGCCTTCGCGCGGGGGATCCCGAGGCCCTGGGGTTTGCCTTTCAGAAGTTTCGGCGACCCATTCGCAGCTACGCAGCTCGCGGCACGGGGTCGATGGCGGTGGCCGATGAGATTCTGCAGGAGACGTTCCTGCGGTTGGCGCGCCACGGGCGGGACTTGCGGCCCGATTCCAAGATCGCGGCCTGGCTGTTCGCGGTGGCGCGCAACCTGGTCCGCAGCCACAGAAGGTGGTCGTGGCTCGACGGCGATCGGCTGGCTGCGCTCGCCAAGCGGGCGGTGGCGCGTCCGGCCCGTCCGGATGAGTTGCACGAAGCCGGCGACGCCCTGAATCGCATGGCCGACGCGCTCGACGCGATGCCGACGTCCGAGCGGGAGGCCGCCTGGCTCTCCGTCGTGGACGGGCTCGATCCCGCCGACGCCGCCGCGGTGTTGGGCGTGACCCCCGAGGCCGCCCGCCGACGACTGTCGCGTGCACGGGCCCGTTTACGCGATGCCCTGAAGGAGGACCCATGAACCCGATCGACGACCTGAGCCCGGAGCGTGCCGACGCGTTGCTGAGCCGTCTCGTCGCCGTTCAGCGCAGCCCCAGGGGGGGTCCGTGGGCTGGCGATGCGCTCTTCGGCGTCGTTCTGGGGTGGAGCTGGTTCGCGTGGGGCCTGTGGGTCGCCTGAGCCCCGGCTCTACTCCACGCAGAAGCTCGCCCCCGACATCGTTCCCTCGGTACGCCAGAAGCCGGGGTAGCCGGAACAGACGCCAAGCCCGTCGCTGTTCTCGAATTCGACGCCCTCCCAACTGACCGAGATCGACTCGTTGGGCACGTAGGCGTCGATGATGAGGGTGCCGCTACAAGCGTGCCACACCACGGTGGTGTCGGGGAGGCTGGTGTCGGTCAACGTCGCCGACATCTCCATCGGCCAAGTGACGATTTCGCCGGGCGTCAGGACGCGCGGCCCGAAGATGGTGAACTCGATGGCGAGGCCTGCGGGACTCGACGCTGTGTCGATGATGATCGACTCGCCAAGCAAGTCGGAGAACCAGCCGCCGGGCGTGCCGTTCAGCGCCGTATTTGCGCTGACGCAGTCGATGTCTTGGACGATGCAACCGGAGGTGACGCCCGTTGGTTCACACGTCGGCTCGGGGGGTGGTGGCGGCGGTGTGTAGGTGTCCGTCGTGTCCGTGGTGGGTTCAGGGACGTTTCCCGTCGTCGGCGTCGTCTCGTCGCCGCACGCCCCAACGAGCCAGATCCAGCGCACCATTCCGCCTCCCGACCGCCCTTATCTCAGGTCGTGGTCGGCGCTGGGGGTGACGGTCTTGCTGGCAGGCTGCAGCAGCCTGCTACGCCAGCAGGAGCGTGGCGGCGAAGGCGCCGATCACCATGTCGTGGGAGCGGACGGCGCGGTCGAAGGTGAGGCGAAGGCGCTGCAGGCGGCCCATCCAGGTGCGGCGCGCGCCCACCCCGGTCCGCAGGCGGAGCCGCGCGCTGCCCGGCATGTGCAGAACGAGGTCGGCCCAGCCGGAGGCGTCGGCGGCCGTCTCGAAGAGGCGCACTTCCGCTTTCGGGATGGCATGGGACACGAGGCGCCAGACGCCGTCTCCGCCGCCGACCACGCCGACCTTCGTCGGCAACGGATCCGGCAGCAGCGCGCGAAGGGCGTGAGGACCGCGCCAGTCGTAGACCCAGAGCTGAGGAAGCCGAGCCATGTCGTTCATGTCCTTGATGTAGCGCTTGTCGGATCCGCGGCGGTGCCGGTTCGTGACAAGTCAGTGACAACACGGCATCATTGTGGGTCTACGGGTCGTCAGGGCATCGGTCGAGCGGCTTCGGAGGCCCGGCCAGCCTGCTAGAAGCGAACTCGGACGCCAACTCCGGCGCTTTCCTGGCCTGCGAAGACCCCGATCGTGGCACCGACCGAAGCGATTCCGGCCGCGCCGCTGGCGACGACCAGCGCGTTGGCGCGCGTGCGAAGGATGGCGGCTTCGTCGGCGTTTTCGGCCTCTGGCAGCGACTCGGCCGTCATCCATGCGAGGCCATAGAGGGCACCGCCGGCGACAGCGGTGCCGACGGCGACGACGAGCGCGCCCACGTTGGGACCGTCGCCCTTGGGTTTGCGGGGCGGCGGCGCGGCGGCCAGCTGTGGGGCGTCGCCTGTCCACCAGCGCGGCGCCTCGAGTTCTTCACCGGTGGCCTCCGCGAGGATGGAGTCCGGGAAGGCCGCGCCGTCTTGCCAAAACGCGTCCACCCATCGTCCCTTCTTGTCGAGGACCTGAACGAGGACGGGGACCTCGGCGCGAGCGCGAGGCTCGAGCACGAGATGGCCGGACAAGAAGATGCCGCCGCCTTTGGGCGGGGCCAGGGACGCGTTGGGGACGACGCCCACGGGCGGGTCCTCCGCGGCCGTGGCCATCCCACGGAAGGGGTGGGTCGCGCCGATCCACTCGGGCCAGGGCAGGCCGGCGTCGGCATTGCGGCTAGCGAGGGCCCAACGGAGGGCGGCGCCTTCGTCTTGGTCGTAGAAGGCGGTCATCGCCGTCCACCGGGCGTAGGTGGCGAGACGTTGGCGATCGACGACGCCGGCCACACATGGGAGGCGTTCCGAGATCGACCGAAGCTGCTCGTTGGCCGCGTCGATCTCACCGGTGCGTATGGCACTTTCGAATACGGCGAGGGACGCGTCCATCGCATCGTAGGTGTAGGGCTCCGCACATTGGGCCCTGGCTGCGACAGCCAGCGTCAGGAGGAGCACGGATTCACCTCGACGTCGGGGAAATCCGGATCCGTCGACGGGCAGGCGTCCGGCCGCGCTTCGTCGCGGTTGTCGCAATCCGTGTCAATGCCGTCGGCGTCGACTTCGTCGGGGCTGCACGGAAAGGCATTGGGGTCGTTGGGGGCACAGTCGGCGGCGTCTGGCCAGTCGTCGCCGTCCGTGTCGGCCTCGCGGCCGCAATCTGCGTCGCACCCGTCGCCGCGCACGTCGGGCGCCCCGGGAAACCGGTCGGGATTTTCGTTGTCGCAGTCGTCTTCGGCGGCCCAGCCGTCACCGTCGCCGTCCAGCGCAGCATCCACCTCGTCGCGGGTCACGTACGCACAGGCGAACATAGCGAGCCAGAGGGACATGGCGCGGCCTTAGCGCGGCCTGCGCCGCAAAGGCTACATCAGCGTGGTTGTGAGGTGGGCGAGGGCGGCGCCGACGGCGATGACGGGCGCCGTCCGAAGCACGGTTGGCTCGGGGGCGGAATCCGCGGGTCTGCCGCGCGCCATCCACCGGGCGGTGGCGAGCAAGTTGCCGAGGCGCCCGCGTGCCGCGAGGATGGCGAGACTCACCGGGATGTAGACGATGGCCGTCCAGAGGCTGGCCTCGGCGGCTTCGCGCCAGCCGACCAGGCCGCCGATGGCCATGAACAACTTCACGTCGCCGCCCCGTTCGACGCCGAGGTTGAACAGAACGATGCCGTGGACGAGCATCATCACGCCGATGCCGATGACGGCCGTTGCGATGCCGCCGAGCAGGTCGCCGGTGTCGAAGCCGATCCGGGCGTTGAGTACGATGCCGATGAGCATCAGGGAACCGGTGAGGTTGTTGCGGATGAGGCCGGTCCGCACGTCGCTGATCGACGCCAGGATCAGCCCGACGGTGAGGACCACTTCGACGGCCGTCATGGCTTGGCTCCAGGCCCGCTCGCGGCGGGTAGTGTGGCGGCGGACCCGCGCGCAGCGGGGGGTGTTGCGGCAGACCCGCTGACAGCAGGTGGTGTGGCGACGGAAGCGCTCGCTTCGGGAGGCGTCGCGACGACGCGAACGTCGATTAGGCCGAGGGCGAGCTCGACGCGGACGACGAGTTCGGCGAGCGGACCGGCAATTTGGGTGGCGCCGAGGGTCACGATGATCCACACCCCGAGCAAGACGCCGCTTGCGACGACCGCGCAGGTGTGCGAGGGTGTGGGCGGAACGTCAGGCAATTCGCCGGGCGCGTCCAACCTTCCTCCGAGGAGCCGAGGGCGGCCCGGCGTGACGACCTTCGGCAAGTACCAAGTCTTGGAGCGTATCGCCATCGGTGAGATGGCGGAGGTGGTCAAGGCACGCCTGCCCGGGCTTGGCGGCTTCGAGCGCATCGTTGCGCTCAAGCGCGTGTTGCCGCACCTGAACCAGGACGCCAAGTACGTGCGGCTGTTGGTGGGTGAGGCCAAGATGGCCGGCCTGCTCAGCCACGCCAACGTTGTCCAGATCCTCGACCTCGGCCAGGTGGACGGCCAGTGGTTCATCGCGATGGAGTACGTCCATGGCGTGGACCTCGGGTCGCTGCTGGAGCGCGCGTCCCGGCGGGGCCTGCACTTGCCGGTCCCGCACGCGCTGTTCATCGCCGCCGAGTTGCTCAAGGCGCTCGCCTACGCGCACGGCCGCCAGGTGCTGCAGGACGGCGTCGCGGTGCCTCTCAACGTCGTGCACCGCGACATCAATCCGAAGAACGTGCTCGTCAGCTTCCAAGGCGAAGTGAAGCTGACCGACTTCGGCATTGCGCGGGCGAATCTCAAGGCGCGAGAGACCGTGGCCGCCCACGTCAAGGGCCGCTTCGACTACCGCAGTCCGGAGCAGGCCGAGGGTATGTCCGACCTCGACCAGCGCAGCGACCTGTTCTCCGTTGGAACGGTGCTCGCCGAGATGTTGACCGGGCGTTCGCCGTTCCGCGGAGAGTCCGAGCCCGACACGCTTGAACGGGTTCGGACGGCGCAGCGGGACGCTTTGCATGAGGCAAATCCCGAGCTGCCGATGGCGCTCGAAGCGATTGTCGCAAAAGCGCTGACGGCCGATCGAAACGAGCGGTACCCGACCGCCGAAGCGTTCGAGGAGGCAGTGGGCCGCTTCTTCTCGGAGATGGGCTTCCTTTCGACGCAGGCGACGCTTGCGGCGTACGTCCGGACGCTGTTCCCTGAGGTGGACCCGCGCCCGGGGCACGTTCGGCCCGACGATGGCGACATCCTCGACGCCGACGACGACGTGTCGCTCGACCAGGCTGCTGAGGGCGCCCGTCGGCTCAACCGGGCCGTTGCGACGATGTCGGACATCGCCCTGCCGCAAATGTTGCCGGTGCGGACGGACTGGGAGGAGGACGTCGCCACGCAGCTGCGCCGGCCGGACGGGCTGGAGGCGCGTGCTGCGAAGGTCGGGGACCTGGAGACGGTCGTGCGCGCGCCGAAGTCGGACCTTTCCGAGTCGTCGGACTCGGGGTCGTTGCCGGCGCGGGGTCCCGTGCAACGAAAGCCTCGGCCGGTCGTGCCGACCCCCGCACCGGCGCCGGCCCGGTCCCAGCCTTGGGTCGGACTGCTGGGTGGAGCGCTTTCGCTCATGACCGGCGTGCTCGGCCTTCTCGTTGGGGTCGTGCTCGCGCTCGCGCTCGTTTGGGCGATGGGGTTGCGGGCGCCGGCGGTGTTGCCCGACCCCGTTGTGCGGGTGACGGCGCCGGCCGGAACCGAGGTCCGACTGGACGATGAGCCCGTCGGCACCGAGTTCACCGTGGCAGCAGGGGCGCCTCACGTCGTGACCGTCACGGCGCCCGGTGCCGCCGCTTGGCGGCGTAGTCTGACCTTGCCCGGCGGCGCCTCGTTGGAGCTGCTCGTGCTGACGACCGCCGCGCCGGCACAATAGGCCGACGCAAGGGGGAACTTTGGGGGAAGGGGTCGCGCTCCGGCGCACGCCGGTCAGCGTCGCGGTGGCGGCCGTTCGTCAGCTTCGTCCAAAACAGTGGACGAAGAACGCCTTTTTGTTGCCCGCGCTGTTGTTTTCCGGGATGTTCACGGACCCCGAGGCGCTGTTCCGCTGTGGCGTAGGCTTCGCGAGTTTCTGCCTGTTGTCGTCCACGGGGTACGTGCTCAACGACTACCTGGACCGCGAAGCGGACCGGAGACACCCGAAGAAGCGTACGCGGCCGATCGCGTCGGGTGCGTTGCCGGTGCCGGCCGCTTGGCTGCTCATGATCGGCGCGCTTGGCGGCGGTGTCGCGCTCGCGTTGTGGCTGGGGCCCTGGTTCCTCGCCATCGCGCTGACCTACCTGGTGTCGACGCTGTCCTACAGCTTGTGGCTCAAACACGTGGTCATTGTCGACGTCATGTTGCTCGCGTCGGGCTTCGTCTGGCGCGCCGTGGCCGGCGCCGTGGCCATCGGGGTGACGATCAGCCCCTGGTTGTTCCTCTGCACGGCGTTCTTCGCGCTGTTCATCGGCTTCAACAAGCGTCGCGCGGAGCTGCTGCAGGTCGGCGCGTCGGCCGGAACGCGCCGAAATCTCGAAGAGTACAGTCCGCAGATGCTCGACGAGTTCCAGAGCATTGTGACCGCGGCGACCGTGCTCTGCTACGCGCTGTACACCGTGTTGGGTCCCACGCCGTGGATGACGCTGAGCCTGCCCTGGGTGCTTTACGGCATCTTCCGGTACATTTACTTGATCGAGCGCAAGGGCGAAGGTGGGTCTCCCGACGAGACCATTCTGCGAGACCGACCGCTGCTCGTCACGGCCGTCGGGTATGCGTTGACGTGTCTTGGCGTCATCAGCGCGCTGCACAATGGGATGTTGCCGACGATGCCGTGAATGCGTCCTGCGGCGCTGGCTTGGCCGGTTGCGCCAACACAGGTTGACCGGCTTCAGGGGCCGGTCAGCGCGTGTCTTTGGAATTCCCCGCCAGAAACGCCGCCGTTGCCGCTTGCATCACGAGGAGCGTAGGTACCCCCGCCGCCTCCGCGGCTCGCACGACATCGTCGTGTTCCGGCGTCGCGTGCCAGGCCTCGCCGTCGCGGCCGCCGACCTTCATTTTGACGGTGCCATAGGCGGTCGCCACGGGCTCGAACCAGCGTTCGAGGACGTCGCGTTGCCAGGGATGCCGACGGACGCCAAGGGTCGGCGTGTTCCGCAACAGCCAGGTTGAGAGTCGCGACGCATCCTCGGGCTTCACCAACGCGTGAAGGCCGATGCCGGGCCGGCCCTTTTTCATCGTGAGCGGCGTGGCCCAGGCGTCCAACGCGCCCGCTGCGAGCAGCCCAGAAATCGCGTCGGCCGCAGTTTGCCCCGTCATGTCGTCGAGGTGGGTCGCCAGCTCGACGACGTCGTCGGTGGCGTCGTCGTCCGAGATTTCGAGGACGACCGCGCGGACGAGGTTGGCGACGCGTGCCGGATCGCGTTTGCCGGCCCCGTGGCCAATGCGGACGGGCGTGCCGGCGGGAGGCGCGCCCGGCAGCGCCCAGCTCGTCACGATGGCCGCGCCGGTGGGCGTGACCCATTCGCCGGGGCGCACACAGGGCTGGGTCGGCCAGCCTTTGAGCAGCGCAAGCGTCGCCGGCGCCGGCAGGGAAAGCTCACCGTGGGCCGCGCGCACCGAGCCCGTCGCCAGCGGCATCGTGCTCGCGACGACCCGGTCGATGCCAAGGGATTCGAGCGCGAGCGCGGACCCAACGATGTCGAGGATGGCGTCCGTGGCGCCAACCTCGTGCAGTTCAACTTCGTCGACGGGCATGGCGTGCAGCGCGGCTTCGGCCTCGGCCAGCCGCCGGTAGGCGGCCAACGCGCGGTCGCGGACGCGAGGAGCCAGGGGCGCGTTCGCAATGCGGTCTCGGACGTCGCGCCAGGGGCGATGCGGGTGGTGCCCGTCGTGGGAGTGGGTGTGGTCGTGGGTGTGGTCGTGGTCGTGGGTGTGGTCGTGGGTGTGGCTGGCGTCGTGATCGTGGGTAGGGCCGTCCAGCGCCTGCCCGCTGACCGAAAACGTGAGTCGTTGGGCGATCAGCGACGCCCGATGGACGGTCTCGCGGTGCCAGGTCCAATCGCCGAGACCGAGCGAACGCAGCCCGGCTTCGACGGCCTCCGCGTCGGCGCCGGCATCCAGCAACGCGGCCAGAATCATGTCGCCGGCAGCAGCGACCTGCACGTCGAGCCACAGCGCCTTCATCGGCGGGGGCCCAACATGCGAAGGGCGGCGGCCGCGGCTCCAAATCCGTTGTCCACGTTGACGACGACGAGGCCGGGCGCGCAGCTGTTGAGCATGGCCATCAACGGGACGCGGCCGCCTTCGTGTGCCCCGAGCCCGACACTTGTGGGCACAGCGATGATCGGCCGGTCCGTGAGGCCGCCGATGACGCTCGGAAGCGCGCCTTCCATCCCGGCCGCGACGATGAGGACGTCCGCTTCGGCGAGGCGCGACAGGCGCGAGAGCAACCGATGCAGCCCGGCGACGCCGACGTCCGTGATTCGGTCGACGGTGACGCCCGCCCACGTAAGCGTACCCGCCGCTTCTTCGGTGACGGGCAGGTCGGATGTCCCGGCTGCGATGACGGCGACGCGCCCGGAACGCGCTTGGTGGGGCGGCCCGACCTGCAGCAAGCGGCCGACGGAGTCGTAGGATGCGCGGGCATCGCGTGCGAGGACCGCGGCGGCCTCGGCGGGCCCGACGCGCGTGGCGAGCGCAGGCTGGCCAGCGTCTGCGAGGGCGCCAAGCGTGCCGACCAACTGGTCCACGGTCTTCGTCGCACCGAAGACCACCTCCGGCAGGCCGGTGCGGTCGGCTCGGCTGAGATCCAAGACGGCGTACCCGAGGTCGCGTTCCGACATGGCGGGCCCCTATTTCGGGGGCTGCGCGCGGGGGCCGAACGGGTTCATGGGGGCGCGGAGGGCACATGTTGGCGTGGGTCGCGTGCCTTGCGCTCGGCTCGCCGGTGGCAGACGACGCCGAGGTCGCGGTGCGGCTCATCCGGGACCTGGCCCTCGACAACCGCGGCGCAACGCCCGTCGCCATGTTGCGGGGCGCGCTGATGGCGCTGTCCGGCGCCGTCCCCTGGCTGTTCATCGACGACGCGCCCGACGAGCGCTTCGTGCTTCGTCACGGCGACGGCCGGCTCCTGCTCACGGTCGGCGCCAACGATCTACCGAGTCTTGTCGAGGCCGTCGCGCAGGTCGACGAAACGGTTCGTCGGGCCGGCCCGATCGACGTGGATGTCGGTCTGGTCCTGCTCGATGGGCTCACGGTCCCCATCGACCCCTGGAGCCGCGTGCTCGCAGGCGACGAACTCGCGCGCTTCGATACCCGCTTGCGCGGTGTCACGGTCGACGTTGGCGTCCTCGTCACGACCGACGCCGATGGCGCCGTCATCACGCGCGTCGCGGCCGACGGACCTGCCTCGAGAGCCGGCGTCCTCGTTGGCGACCGGCTGGCATCGATCGATGGGCGGTCGACGGCCGGCATGCGCGAAGATGAGGTGATTCGCCGCATGACGGGCGTGGAGGGGACGCGCGTCGCGCTCGGCCTTGTCGGCGCAGCCGGGCCCAAGACGATCGCGCTGCGGCGGGCGTCTGTCGCCGTCCCCAACGTGCGGTCGGCCGCGCTCGGGGACGGCATTGGCTACGTCCAAATCGACGCGATCCACCAGGTCACCGTCGCCAACGTCGCGACCGCGCTCGACGCGTTGGCCGCCTCAGGCGCTGCGTCGCGTGGGCTCATCCTCGATGTGCGAGGCAACGCGGGTGGGGCGATGCGGGAGTCCGCGCGGGTCGCGGATCGGTTTGTCACGAATGGCCTTTTGCTTCGGACCGAGGGCCGCAACGGCACGCGGGTGGAGAACCTGCAGGCAGAAATCGTGGCGATGGCCGACGGTGACGAACCTGCGGTCCCGCTCGTCGTTTTGGTCGACGAGGCCACGGCCTCGGGAGGCGAGATCGTCGCCGGGGCGCTTGCCGCCCTCGACCGCGCCGTTCTCGTCGGCGCGCCCACCTACGGCAAAGGCACGGTGCAGAAAACCTGGCCGCTGGCGGACCCGGCGCGCCGTCTGAAGCTGACGGTGGCGCGGTACACGTTGGCAGGGGGGCGGTCGATCCCGTCCACGGGATGGGTGCCCGACGCCGTCCTTTGGCGGGAACACGTGGGCGCGGACCACTGGGGTCGGTCGGGCCTGGCGCCGGATGCGGTGGCGTTACCGTCGGCCGAAGGCGTAGGTTTCCTCGACGACGGGCGCGACGTGCCCCTGGAGTTGGCGCGGCGTGCGCTGTTGAATGCGCCGCCCGCAGCTGGGCGCGCGGAGATGTTGCCCCGCCTGCGGAATGCGCTCGCCGCGGTTCGCGCCGAGGAGGCGGCGCGTCTGGACGCCGCATGGCGGGCTCGGGGCCTCGATCCGCAGCGCGCGGACGAGGAGGGCGGATTCACGCGGGCGTCCGTCGACCTCGTCGTCCTGCGCGACCCCGAACATCCCGAGCGGTTGCGTTGGCGGGCTCGGGTGCGGTCGCCGGAAGAATTGCACCGGGCAGTCGTGGAATTGTCGGGTGAACCGCCGTTTCGGGGCGTTCACATCCCAGTCGGCCGCGTGGCGCCAGGCGGCTTCACGGTGGGGGAGGCGGTGGTCCACCTGCCGCCGGGCCGGGGCCACCGGCTGGACCGCGTGGAGGCGCGGCTCGTCGCGGATATGCGCGCGCCGCTGCCCTTGGACCCCGTCATGGTGGATTCGGGTTCGGAGGCGGTTCCGACGGTGGAAGTTGCCGCACGCATCGCGCCGTTGGGCGCCGGGCGGTACCGCATCGAGGCCGGCGTCGTTGCGCCCGGGGCCACGCTCGTCGACCTCGGATTGCACGTAGGGTGGCCTGAGGACGTGCCGTGGATTGTGGCCGGCGCGAGTGATGCACGGATCACGGTGACGCCGGGAATGACGGGTCATTTTCGGTGGGACGTTCAAGGGGGCCCGGCGCCCGAGGTGGTCCCGCTGACGATCGTGATCGATGCGCCGCGCTTCGGCGAAATCGTGCGCTGGAATTTGTCGCTCAGCACCGATGGTTCGCCGGTGTTGGCGTCGGCGCCCCGCGTCGAGGTGGCGACGTCGCCGCTCGTGCGTCCTGGGCCTGTGGCCTGGCGCGTTCGCGTCCAGGACGACCGGGCAATCAGCGACGTCGTCGTCCGACTCGACGGGGAGAAGATCGCTTGGGCGGGCGGGCCCGGGGACCGCCTCGACCTGCCGCTGACGCGGACGCTGGCGCCGGGACTGCACCACATTGAGGTGGTCGCCAGGGACGATCAGGGCCTGGCGTCCCACCGGGAGGCCTGGGTCCTGGCCGACGAGCCCGCTGTGGCGGGGCGGTGAGCCGTCGTCAGCCAGAATGGCTGTGCAATTGGATGACGACGCTTCCGCGTTTGTGGCCCGCGTCGACGTAGCGATGGGCCTCGACGATTTGTTCGAAGGGGTAGCAGCGGTCGACGACGGGGATGAAATGCCCGGCCGAAGCGAGATCGGCGAGTTGTTGGACGTATTCTGGGCGTTCTGCCGTGGGCCCGGCGATGACTTTCTTGCCGCTCGTCAGCGAAATCCAGGGCGCCCGTAGCAGGTCGAGCAGGGTGCCGAGAACGACGAGCAGGCGGCCGCCGGGTGACAACGATGGCCCGCAGCGGGAAAAGGGAGCCGTGCCGACGACGTCGACGATGGCGGTGTAGGTTTCCCCGCCTTGTGTGAAATCCTCCTGGGTGTAGTCGATGACGTGGTCCGCACCAAGCGTCCGGATGCGTTCGACGTTCGCCGTGCCGCAGACGGCTGTGACGCGCGCGCCGACGTGTTTGGCGAGTTGGACTGCGGCGGTGCCGACGGTGCCCGAGGCGCCGTTGACGAGGACGTGGTCCCCGGCGTGCAGCGCGGCCCTTCGGTAGAAATCCAACATCGTCGCCCCCCCGAAGCAGAGCGATGCGGCTTGCTCGAAGCTCAGGTTGGGGGGTTTGAGCGCGATGGGACCGGGGGCGGCGACGCAGCGGTACTCGGCGTGGCAGCCTTGAGCGGCTCCCGGAAAGGCGACGACATGGTCGCCGACCTTGAACGCAGTGACGGACCGTCCGATGGCCTCGACTTCGCCGGAAAGTTCGGTTCCGAGAATGGGTTGGCGCGGTCCCCGAAAGCCGAGCGCGAGACGACCAAGGGGCCCGAAACCGCCGGGCAATTGGAGGCTGCGCACTCGCCAGTCCCCCGACGAAACGGTCGTGGCGCGGACGCGGATCAGGACCTCGCCGTCCTTGGGTACGGGTTTGGGCAGGTCGACGAACTGCAGGATTTCAGGCGGCCCGTAGGTGGGGGCGATGACGGCTTTCACAGGTGGGCTGACTCCCGGGTCCATTTGGCATTTTGGAGATCCTGTCGCGCCTGACCGGGCTGGGCCCGAGGGCCCTGCGGGCGTGCACGGCCCTCACGGAACGACGCGAAACTCCGACGCCATCCCGGCTTCGCCGTGCTGGAGAATGTGGCAGTGCCGCATCCAGCGGCCCAACGCACCGCCGGTCCCGATGGGGTCGACGATCGGCATCGCGACGAAGGCTGACGAATTTCCAGGTAGAAGCGTCGTGTCGACGAATTCGTCATAGGGAGCGTCCCATTCGACGGCTTCGCCCGCCTCTTCATCTTCCAGGCGCCACCGCGTCACCTGGTAGGAAAATCCGTGAATGTGGCTCGGGTGCGACATGTCGGACTCGTTGCGGATTTCCCACGCCAACGTGCTGCCGAGGGGGACATCGAAACTCGTCGGGGCGGCCGGGGCGTCGGGTCCGGTGTGGGCGTCGGGCCGCCAGGTGACGCCGTCGAGAAACAACTCGCCGGTCATCACCCATTGTCCGTCGGTGGCTTGCACCATTTCCATGGTTTCGGAGAACACCATCGCGCTGGTGCCTTCTCGGACGACGGCCCCGGTCACGTCCACCCGGCCGACGGACCGCCCGATCGCCGCGAGCACGTCGCTGCCCTCGGTCAGCGTCCAGGGCGTCGCGGGGCCCTTGACGAGGGTGAAGGTCGCCACGTCGTCGCCGGGACGCGTGCCGTCGTCGGCGGCGTCGCCCATGACCATCGTGTCGCCTTCCATCCAGTGGTCGTGGCGACCGCGTGCGACGTCCTCCCAGCGGAGTTTGAGCACATCGCCCACGTCGCCTTCGGTCGTCAGGACGAGGTCGGCGCGCTCCGCGGGCGCCAGGACGATTTCGCCCTTGGGGAAGCCGGTCGGTACCTCGGTCGTACCGAGCTCTGTGCCGTCGATCAACGACAGGCGCTTGCCCGTGATGCTGCCGCCTTCGACGACCACCCGGTCGAGCAGGCCGCCCTGGCCGCCGATTCGGTACAGGGTGCGACCCGGGACGCTGAGCCGCCAGAACCGGGTCGCCGACGAATTGACGACGCGAAGGCGGACCGCCCCACCGGCGGGGACGTCGAACGTCGGATCCTCCCGGCCGTTGACGAGCAGGTGGTTGCCCTCGATGCCGTTCATCGTCGTCATTGCGTTGTCGACTTCCAACGACCAGGGCGTCGACGCCGTGACGCTCACGTCGGACAACACGAGGACGCGCTCCTCCGACGGCAAAATCCCGAGATCGCGCAGCCGTTGCTCGTCGGGGTCGTCGACGATCAAGGGGGCGTAGAGCCCGTTGAACACACCTTGCGCGGCGCGGGCGTGGGGGTGGTACCAATACAGGCCCGGTCGGGGTGGCACGAACTCGTAGAGGAAGCTGCCGCCGTCGTGCACGTGAGCCTGGGTGACGCCGGTGCCGTCCGCTGCGTTGTTCGCCTCGATGCCGTGCCAGTGAATCGTGTCTTCCCAGCCGGCGGCGTTGGCGAAGGTGATGGCGACTTGCGTTCCGACGGGCACGCGCACCAACGGGCCTGGAACGACGCCGTTGTAGGCATGGCCGTCGACGAACACGCCCGGCGCCAACTCCCAGCGTGCAGGCGCCGCCGTGATCGTTGCGGCGAAGCGTGCAGGATCGGGGTCATCGTCTGCCAGCAGCGGTGGCGCCGGTTCGTGCCATGGCTGCGTGGGGTCCGTGGGGTCCGTGGCCTCGGGGGAGCCGCAGGCCAGGACCCAGGAGATCACATGACTTCCATGTGGAAGACGCAGCCGTTGCCGCAGGTAGCGTCCATCATCGACCCGTCGGTCGTGCCCGTGCAGTCATCCCAGCCCGCGCCCGTGAGCGTGATGTCGGACCCGGAAACCACGCCGCCTGTCGGCGAGTCCATGCTCATATTCCAGCTCGAGAACGTGAATGTGCAGCCGTCGGTGTCGAGTGTGAGGTCGGCGTTCATGCCCATGCCGAAGCAGGTCTCGTTCGACGACGACCAACGGCCTTCGACGAGCTCGGTGCACGCGTCGGTAGGCTCGGCGCCCGTGGTGCTGTCGGTGGTCCCATCGGTGGCCACGTCCGTAGGGTCGGTGGGGGTGTCGCCCCCGCAAGCCAGCCAAATCAACAGCGTCATCTCGACCTCACCAAGTGAAAGGAACCCAACCGATGCGACCTTCGCCTTCGGGCGTCAAAGCCGCAACCGCGACTACTACCTGACCGGCGTTCGCGGCCACACCGACCCCCGTTGGAGTGTGCTCCGACAGGTCGAGCATCGCACCTTCGAAAGGCCCACCGGCCGGACCCGTGAGCAGCACGGCGGCGGGGCCGTCGATCGTGTCGACCAGGAGGGCGGCCGCAATGCGTGGACCGTCGGCCGCGACGTCGAGGCCGCGCACCACCCAGCCCGGGAACGGATCGAGGAGCGCTTGGAAGCCCGACTGGAGATGGACGGACCCATCGAGGCCGACGGCGGCCGTAAGTTCGCCGTTTTGGTCGCCTGCCAGGTAGGGGCCGAACCCGGTCCAGCGCGGGTCGATGATCTGCGCGGCCCCGATTTCGGGATCGATCGCGTAGGCCGTACAGGGCTCGGGGTTGCAGGCGATCGCCACGCCGACGCCGTCGGCCGGCGGCTCGGCCCAGAAGCAAGTGCTCCCGACCACGGGCTTCGGGGAAAGGGAGCCTAGCGGGGCTTGGGCCGCCATGACGCCCCCGCCGCAGGCGAGCGTCCAAGGTTCGCCGTCGTCGTCGATGGCCACGTCGATGCTGTTGACGAACGCGATGCCGTCGTCGCTGGCGACGTCGAGGGGGCCCAGCGTGGAATCGCCGTCGAAGGTGACCGGCTGGCCCACGAGGAAGGTGGAGTCATCCCAGGTGAAGCTGGTCGCGGCGTACCAGGTCGTGCCGTCCAAGCCGACGAGGTCGAGCGCGGGACCGAGCGGTTGGGGGTTGCTGACACCCTGCCAGAGGAGCGGCGTGCCCAACGGCGCCGACGTTGGCAGAAAGTCTGCGGGCAGGTGGATGGCGACGCCGATGTCGGCCACGACATTGGCCCCAATCACGATGGCGTCGGCCGTGGTGGCCACGGCCCAGGCGTCGTCGAGATCGACAACCTCGGGCGGCCGTGGCCCGGTCCAATCATTGGCGTCCCAAACCACGGTGGCGCCAAGGTCCTCGCCGTCACAGTCGAGGTCGACGCCGTCGACGAGCGACTCGCGCGCGCCCGGATGGACGGTGGCGTCGTCATCGTTGCAGTCGCCGAGCTGCGGAACCGGTGTGTGCTCGGGGTAGATGTACCCCCAGCGCTCGACGTAGGTGGCGAAGTCGTTTGGGGCGTCGAGTGCGGGCTCTGTGGGCATGACGCCGTCGCCGTCGACGTCGTAGTCGTTCGCGCCGTCACAGTTGGCGTCGACGGCGTCGTAGGGGACGTCCACCGCACCCGGGTAGACGGACGCCGGGTCGGCGGGACGCGCTGGGTCGTCGACATCCAGGCAGTCGCCAAAAGGCGCGTCAGGGGCGACGCCGCCGAGGAAGCGAGCCACCCAGCTGTCGAAGGCCTGGCGCAGGGGGTCGGTTTCGGACCCGTCGCCGGCCATCGTTCCGTCACCGTCGGCGTCGAACTCGTTGGTCCCGTCGCAGTCCGAGTCCACGCCGTCGTAGGGCGGGTCGTCGAGCGCGCCCGGGTGGACGGCCTGGTCGACGTCGAGGCAGTCGCCGCCGGGCAGCTCCGGCAGATTGAGTTGCCAGCTTTCGGCGTAGGCCGCGCGCGCGGTGGGGACATCGACGGGGACGCCGTTGAGGACCACGGAATCGGGCAGCCAGCCGTCGGTGTCGAGGTCGAAGTCTTCGTCGCCAAGGCAGTTGGCGTCGATCCCGTCGTAGGCGGCATCTTCCGGCGCCTCGGGGTGGATGGACGCCGCCTCGGCCCACACAGCCGGGTCGTCGGCGCAGTCGACGGGCCCTTCTCGGACGCTCGACGGCCACACGGCATGGGGATGTTCGGCGCCGTAGGCGTCAAAGTCCACGCCGGGCCAACCGTCGGCGTCGACGTCGACGAGGTCGCCGTCGAGACAGTCGTTGTCGATGCCGTCGTAGGGCGTCTCCACGAGGCCCGGGGCCGCGTCGGCGTCGGCGTCGTTGCAGTCCACGGACGCCGAGGCGCCATCGCCGTCGTCGTCGACAGAGGCGAGTTTGGCCTCCCAGGCGGCGCGGTCGACCCAGGTGCAGGCGGCGAGGACGACCCACATGGTGCCTTCCTAACGCGTTGGGGACCGGGTTCGGCTCAACTCACGCGTTCGACGGCCGCGCGCGCAAGTTCGCGCAGCCGGTCGGGGTGGGCCAGGTGGGCGACGTGGGCCACGGCGCGATCGGCGGTCTGCAGAGCAAGGGCGCGGAGCGGGTCCCGGCCGAGGTGTCGCCCGGCGTTGGGCCCGGCGTCATCGGCGTCGAGCCAGTCGTCGGCCAACTGGAATGCGAGGCCTACGTCGGTGCCGTAGGCAGTCAGCGCGTCGATCGTGGCCTGGTCGCCACCGACGGCGAGGCCACCGAGGACGACGGACGCGCGGATGAGGGCGCCCGTTTTTCGCGCATGGATGGCGAGCACCCGATCGAGGGTGTCCTCGCCGGGGTGCAGGTCGGCCATCTGGCCACCGACCATCCCGTGGACGCCCGCTTCGCGCACGAGCACAGCCATCATCGCGACCACTCGGTCGGCGGGGACGCCGGCTACGGCCAGGCACGCGAAGGCCTCGGTGAGGAGGCCGTCGCCGACGAGGATCGCGGTGGCTTCGTCGAAGGCCTTGTGGACGGTCGGGCGCCCACGGCGCTCGTCGTCGTCGTCCATGGCCGGCAAGTCGTCATGCACGAGCGAGTAGGTGTGCACGAGCTCGACGGCCTCGGCCGCGAAGTCGGCCGAGGGGGCGGCTCCGGGGCCGGCGACCGCTTCGGCGGCGGCCCAGACGAGGGCGGGACGAAAGCGTTTGCCGCCGGCCTCGATGGGCCAACGGAGGGCAGGGCCGAAGCCTGCAGGCCAGATGTCGTCGCCGAAGCGTCGCACCATGCGGGCGTCGAGGCGCGCGGCATGGGGAGCCAGCCAGCTTGAGATCATCCCGGCGAGAACAAGATCGGGAACAGGGCCACGGCCGTCTTGCCGTCGCCGAGCGGCGCGAAACGCAGGTTCGGCAGGTAGGGCGTGACGCAGGCGATCAGGTCGGCGTCGTCGATCGTACCGCCTTCGGCAAGCGACGGGGGCTCCATGTGTTCACCCTGCGGTCCGATGACGGCTTTGACCTGCAGGCGGCCGGAGAGTTCTGGAACGGCGCCAAGGCGCGTGGCGTAACAAGCCTCGAAGCTGGTTTTAAGCGGCGTGATGGCATTCATCGCCGCCGTCTGCTCGATGTCGCCAACGACGCGTGGCGTTCCGAGCACGACGCCCTTTGGCATGGCGCCAGGGGCGACGGACGTCGGGTCTAGGGGTCCCGACTCCTTGAGCTTCGCCAGGCCGACCAGAACGGCCCCGGACTCGCGGGCGATGTCGACCAAGTGGACGACGGTCCCGTAGGGGACCTTGGCGGCGCCGTCGATGAAGACGTTCTTGTTCGCCATCGGGCCAAGGCGTCGGGTGAGCTCGTAGACGAGGAGGTCTTCGCTCATCACGCGGCGGTTGAGCGCGAGGCGCCCGTCCTCGTAGACCGCGACGACGAGCTGGTCGGGGTTCGGCGGCGGAGGCGGGTTGGGGACCTCGTTGCTTGGCACCTTGATGCCCATCTCCTCGATCTGGATGGGGATGTTGACCATCATGATGATCAACACGACGAGGACGATGTCGATGAGGGGTGTCAGGTTGAGGTCGGAAACCGCCCCTTTGGTACCCCCAACTTTGGCGCCCACGTCATTGCCCCTTGTTGGCGGCGAGCTTCACGGCCGTGATCCGGTACTCTGCGAGCTTGTCCATCACTTCGCGCACCTTGCCGTACTCGAGCTGGGCATCGCCCTTGATGAGGATCTCTTTCGTCGCGCCTTTGGCTGCGGCCTTGGCGTACTGGACGTTGATGCCGTCGATCAGCGTGTCCAGGGTGACGAATTCCTGCTCGATCGCGATGTCGCCATTTTCGACGACGCTGATGACGACGAACTGCCCGGCATCGTTGACCTGGTTCGTCGACGTGGCGACCGGCAGGTCCACGGGCATGCCCGACGACAACATGGGCGTGATGACCATGAAGACGACGAGCAGCACCAGGACGACGTCGATCAACGGGGTGACGTTGATTTCGGCCATCGGGCCGCCGCGGTTGCCGAGCTTGGCACCCATCTCACTTCGTCCGGGTCTGGAGCAGCTTGGTCGACCAGGCGAGGAAGTCGGCTTCGGCCGAGGTCAGCTCGTCGCCAACCTTCTCCGCGCGGAAGGTGAAGTAGTTGAAGAACCAGACGCCGATGACCGCCACGCCGATGCCGACACCGGTCGTGATGAGCGCTTCCGAGATGCCCGCCGAGATTGAGGCGAGGCCCGATCCGGCCGTCGCCATGCCCTGGAACGCGTTGATGACGCCGAAGGTCGTGCCGAACAACCCGACGAAGGGGGCCGTGGAGCCCGTGGTCGCGAGGATGTTCATGCCGCGCCGCATCTTGGCGAGCTCTTCGGTGTGCGACTTGGCGACGGCGGCCGACGCGTTGTGGACGTTGTCGGCGGAGATGCCGTTGACGAGCTCGGCGAGGCCCGCGCGCAGCAAGGACGCCAGGTAGGACGACTTGAACTGCTCGTCCGACGCGATCTTGAGGGCCGCGCTGAGATCGCCGCTTGACATCGGCTTGCCGATCTCGGAGGCGATGCGAATCGACTGGGTCCGAGCGCGGTTGAAGGCGATCTGGCGTTCGACGGCCGTGAAGAGTGTTCCGAAGAACATCAGGACGAGGATGAGGATGACGATGCGGGCGATCGCGCCGCTGTGCTCCCAAATCTCGACCATCGTGAAGCCGGAGCCGGCCTCTTGGGCTTGGGCAGCCACGCTCAGGAACATCCACAACATGAAACGACTCCTCGACTCCGGGCCTGGGGGCCCTAGTTCAAATTGAAGGTGATCCCGATTTGGGTCTGGGCCTTGACCTTGAGCTTGCCATCCTTGGGCGGGTACCAGCGCCACTGCATGACCGCCCCTTGCGCGGTCGAGTGGAAAACGGCCGGACAACCGCCCACTTCGGAATGGTAGGGCGCGCCCGTTTCGTCGATCCAGACCTTCACCACGCAGCGTTGGGTGCCAAGATTGAGCGCCTCGGCTTCGCGCGGGTACTCAGGAAGGACGCGCTTTTTCTCTTCGAGCTGGCTGTGGTGGAAGGTCTTGACGAGCTGGCCGCCGAGAACGCCGCCGACGACGCCGCCGACGACACCACCGACCACGCCGCCCTCCACGCCGCCTTCCATTCCGCCTAGGATGCCCTTGGGAGCGGCGTCGTCCTTGATCTCCTCCTTGACCTCGTCCTGCAGGTCCTGGACGTCCTCTGACATCTCATCAGGCTCGGTCTCCTCCTCCTCGTTCGACGATGCGGCGGGAGGGGGCGGAGGGGGCGGAGGAGGCGGCTCGAGGTCCATCTCGTCCTGGATGACCTCGACCATCTCGGCGTCTTGGATGAGCTGGGGAACGACCGTGGCGGCGGTCAAAGCGGCCAAACCAAGCGAGAAGCCGATGATCGCGACGAGACCACCCGTCGTCAGGACGAAGGACGTGGCTCGGCGCTTGTTGGCTTCTTCGTCCGGGTCGCGACCGACGTAGTCGAACATGGGGGTCTCCCCAGGGCGCCCCCCCTTAGCCGCTGCGGCGGCGGGTGACAGGGGGCATGGATGGTGTTGGGTGAAAAGGTCCGGTGAACCGTGGCCGCTGCGTACGAACGGCGTTCGGAGGCGAACCTTTCAGTGCGATGGTGCGAGTATCTACCTCTTGGCAACCGTGTGGCCCGCCAATCGGTGGCGTTCACCCTCCTCAGTCCGGCTCGAAGGTCATTCCGATGCGCGTGCGGGCCGGGACGCGCTGCCGCCTGTCGCGGGCCGGAAACCAACGCCACTGCAAGACGGCCTCGGTAGCTGCGCTTTGGAACACCTCGGGGCAGCCCGTCGCCTCGGCGTGCACGGGGACGCCGGTGTCATCAATCCAGACGTCGACGACGCAGCGCTGCGTCCCGTAGTTCATCGCTTCCGCCGCGATCGGGTAGGCCGGAAGGACGCGGTGGCGCTCCTCGAGCTGGCTGTGGTGGAATGTGCGGCTTGGCGGGCCTTGGCCGGTTCCGAGGCCGCCGGGCAGGCCGTCGTTGGTCCCCGTGCCTGTGGACGGCGGGCCAGGTGGGCCGGTTCCTTGGGGTCCAAGCGGCGGGGGCGCGGGATCGTCGGACACGCGGTCGGGGTCGACCGGGTCGCTGTCGGGGACGACGATTGCCGTCGCAGGTGAGGGAGCCGACGCACTCCGGGGGGCGGGCGCAGCGGGCGGGGGACCGAGTTCCGGGTCGTCGAGGATCACCTCGACGAGCAGGGCCTCGGGTGCGGGCGCGGTCACGACGGTCGCAGTGCCCCAAGCGATCAGGCCCACGAGGAAGCCGGTGATCGCCGTGAGACCGGCCGTCGTGACGGCGAACGACGTCGCCTGGCGGCGGCGGGCCTCGGTGTCTGGGTCGTGGCCGACGTAGTCGAACATGGGCACCCCCTGGACTGGCGTCCACCTAGGGGGTGCCGATCCGGGTGAGGCCGTTCACTCGTCGGGGTTGGGGAAGTCCAGCGGGCGCTCCTCGATACCGGCCGGCCCGCGTGAAAGCAGCGCGATTCGACGCTCGGTCGCTTCGAGCTGCTCGTGCCCCTCGCGGGCCAACGCGACGCCCTCCTCGTACAGGCGGATCGCGTCCTCCAACGGGAGGTCGCCCCCCTCAAGGCGTCGGACGATGCCCTCCAGCGCGCCGAGCGTGTCCTCGAAGCGCCCGCTCATGCGGGATCCACGATCTTGAGGCGCTCGATCCGGTCGATCAAGAAGCTCTTGTTCTCCTTGTCGCCGTGGTCGATCGCGACGAGCACGGCCGCGTCGGCCTTCAAGGCGATGCGCTCGGGCTGGACGACGAGGTTGACGCGCTGACCCGATCGGCTCAGGTACACCATCTCGACATCGCGGCTGCGGGCCATGGCCCGTTCGAGCAACGCGCGTGCCTCGGTGGCGTTGACGGCGGGGATCGGCTCGACCTCGGCGCTTGGGACGTCACCCCGCGTGCCGGGCACGGCGGCCAGTTGCGCCGGCGGAACGAGACCGCTGCCCGAGCCGCCTTCGTTGGCCGCGGCTCGCGCCTCGGTGACCATGCGTTGCAGTTGGAGGCGCGCTTCGACTTGTTCGGGCGCCCCCGGGTAGGACCGAACGTCCTTCGTCGTCGACAAACCCGCTTCGCGGAGGGCGGCGCGCAATTCGTCGAGTCGGCCGCGGTCCACGGCGTACATGCCCGGCGCGAAGCGGTGGAGCAGGTATGGTTTGAGCCGGCGGTGCGACTCCGCGCGCCGCACCTGGGTGCGGTGGACGGTCATCAACACGAGGTCGTGGAATTCGACGTCGCCGCGGTGACCGATCCAGGCCTTGAGCGTCGCTTCCACGTTGTCCGGCAGGCCGATTTGGCTGTTGTCCCGAAGGAACTGCAGGACGTCGTCGCGACGCCAGCCACGTTCCAGCGCGCGCTCGACGCTGTGTTCGGTGATCTTGTAGGTGTTCGCCCGGTCGCACCCGACGAGGTCGGCCAGCTCTCCGATGCGGAAGAGCAGGATGGGGGCGAGGCCGGCCGGCGCCATGATCTCGAAGGACGGCGTGAGGTAGAATTGGCGGAAGCCGTCGTCGGCGTCCGGTTCGAGCAGTTGGCGCGCGCGCGACGACAACCGGTAGAATTTCTCCTGGCCCCACTGGCCCAATTCGAGGAGGCCGCACCGCAGGAGGGCGGTGAAGCTCCAGGAATCCCGTTCGCTGGTCCGCGACGCGGTCGTGACGCCGCGGCGGTACCGATCGCGCCAGTCCTCGCCGCGCTTCCAGCGACGGTAGTGCGCGACGAGGGGGCGTTCAGCGACCCAGGCGGCGCCCGCCGGGGCTCCGCGGGTCGCCTCGTGGATGGCCCACAGGACCCATTCGGCGAGATCGAAGCGCTTTTCCAGGGCCCGGAAGACGAGGTCGCGTTGGTCCTCGGCTTCGAGTTGGAGCCACTCTTCGAGGACGTCTCGCTCGAGGGTCAGGTACTCCCCGCGCAACTGAACCATGCCGTGAAGGCGCAGGAAGTCGAGGTGGAAGCTGAACAGATCGCTGTCCCCTTCCCAGATCTGGGCGAAGAAGCGGTCCATTTCCTCTTGGTCATGACGGTAGATGTCGTGACGCTGGGTGACGCGTGGAGCGCGCTGGTCCATATAGGTAGCCAGCGACGTGATGGAGAAATCCAGCGGCGGGACGAATTCCCTGGCCTCGATGACGCGCACGTCGGCGTGCACGAAATGGGGCAACACGAGCTCTTCGTGTAGCGCAGCGAGCAGGCCGTCGACGATGGGGTCGGGGACGACGAGGAAGAAGGCCCCGTCCTGTTCACCCGTCGCCAGGACGATGCCGCGGTCGGCAAGCGCGCCGACGACGCGGCGCCAATCCCGGTCGAGGCCGCCGAAGCTTGCGACGAGTTCGCGGACGAACTCCTCGGCTTGGGCGAGGCCGCCGCACTGCAGGAGGGCCGCCAGGCCCTTGCGCTCGCGTTCCGACAGATTGCGAACGAGATTGTAGAGGCGATCCCCATGGCCGAGCGCCTTGAGCGCGAGGCCGATTGCGCGATCGCCCTCTCCGCGGCGGACCTGCCCACCCAAGCCGCGGACCAGGTCCTCGACGAGGGTCGACGGCATGCGTTGGAAGTACGTCGCGGCGGCGTCGGACTCGACCGGACTCAGGCGACGACGGCGTCCTGCGGTGCTGCCGGGCAAGGTTCGGCGGCTGCGCGTGCTGCGCTTTTTGTGCGGATTCCGGCCCGAGGCGGGGACGGCGACGCCGCCCTGATCGAGGTCGGCCGGGGGCCCGCGGGGGCGGCGCGGCGGAGGTGCAAGCGGTTCATCGCCCGCGACGAAGAGGTCGTCTCCCCACTCGCTGGAACGGTCCGGGGTTTCCGGTCCGTCTCCGGGGCCGCGATGACGACGCCGACGACGCCGACGCCGACGTCCGGCATCGCCTTGGGGTCCCCGCGGATCCAACTCGTCGCTCATCGGCGCTCCGGCGCAGCCCTCAGGCCGCGTGTTCCTCGATCGTGTAGCGGTACCCCTGTTCGGTGAGGAAGAGTTGGCGTTTCATCGCGAACTCCTGCTCCTTCGAATCTGCGGTGACCACAGTATAAAATAGGGCCTGGCGCTCTTTTGGACGCAGGATCCGGCCAAGGCGTTGAGCCTCTTCCTGCCGCGACCCGAAGGACCCGGACACCTGGATGGCGACGTTCGCATCGGGCAGGTCGATGGCAAAATTGGCCACCTTGCTGACGACAAGTCGCTTGATGGATCCGTTGCGAAATCCGCCGAAAAGGCGTTCGCGTTCGGCTTGGGGCGTCTGGCCGGTGATCAGCGGCGCACCCAACTCGGCGGCGAGCTGCTGCAGCTGGTCCAGATAGGTGCCAATGATGAGGACCTGGTCGTTCTTGTGGCGGTCCGCCATCGCGCGAACCACATCGACCTTGACGGGGTTTTCGCTCGCCAAACGGAATTTCTCGCCCTCTTCGGCCAGTTCGTAAGTGCGGCGCATCGCCTGCGTCAGGGGTACGCGCACCTCGTAGCAGCGGGCCTCGGCCACGAAGCCTCGCTTTTCGAGGACTTGCCACGGCAGGTCGTAGCGCTTGGGTCCAACAAGACTGAAGACGTCGCCTTCGCGGCCGTCTTCGCGGACCAGGGTGGCGGTGACGCCAAGGCGGCGGCAACCCTGCAATTCCGCGGTCGCGCCGAAGACGGGCGCGGGAAGCAGGTGGACTTCATCGTAGACGAGAAGGCCCCAATTGTGATCGCGGAAGAGGTGGAGGTGCTCGTAGTCGACGTCCTTCGAGCGGCGCCACGTGAGCACCTGGTAAGTGGCCACGGTGACCGGGCGAATCTGCTTCTCCGTGCCAGTATAGATGCCGACTTGGTCGCGCCGAAGTGTGGTCTTGTCGAGCACTTCGCGGACCCACTGTTCCACGGCCGTCTGATTGTTGCACAATACGAGCGTGTGTTGCCGAACTGTGGCCATCGCGAGCAGCGAAACCACGGTCTTCCCGGCCCCACACGGCAACACGACGACGCCGTGCCCACCGGCCGGACGACCGGCCATATACCAGCGATCGACGGCTTCGCGCTGGTAGTCGCGGACGCCGAAGGGGGCGCCGTTGTGTGCGAGCGTCGTCCGCAGTTCGAAGTCCAGCGGGTCGCCTTGGGCGAAGCCGGCGATGTCTTCGACGGGCCAGCTCTCCAACAGCATGCGTTGCTTGAAGAGGCCGCGCATGCCGGCGGCAATGCGCGCCCCGCGCCGACCGTCGTCGTGAATCAGCTCGCGGCCCACCGTGGTCTGTCGGACGAGTTTCTCGACGAATTGGGTACGAAAGACGAGGCGCAGGGACTGGCGGTCCTCGGGATGCGGATGCAGCTGGACGAGGCCAAAGCGCCCAATCGTGTCCTCGATGCGCTTGAGGACGTCTGTGGGGATGTCGAATTTTGAGAGCCGACGCAGCGTGCCGATGATGTCGTCTTTGGCCATGCCCGCCGAGGCGGCATTCCACAGGCTGAGCGGCGTGATGCGGTAGGTGTGCAGCAGGTCGGGCGAGGCTTCCAGTTCCGCAAAGCGGGAGAGGAAGTCGCGGGCGCGGTCGAATTCGCGATGTCTCGTTTCCAGAAGGACCTTGCCGTCTCCCTGTACGATCAGTGGATTGGCAGGATTCATCGGGTGCCGTGGACCATGGCGGTCCTCCGAGGGGCGGGCCAGTGGCAGGAGACCGGCGTGCCGAAACACGCGGCCGGGGGGTCGCGGGCGTCCGCGACAGGTCGGCGAGGGGGAGCGACCAATGGCCGGCACCCGCCCTCCGGGGAGAGTGTAACGCCGGGGTACCGGCCGTCAAGCGCCATCTGGCTTAGCGGCACCCATGTCGGAGCGCAGCCAGGCGATTGAGCCCCTGTGGGTCGGGCTGTTCGTGGTGTCGGGCGCAACCGGCTTGGGCTGGCAGGTCGTCTGGGCGCGCGAGTTGCATCTCGTCTTCGGGACGTCGACCTTCGCGATCAGCACGGTCCTGGCGGCATTCATGGCGGGCCTGGGGCTGGGCGGCTGGGCGGGTGGGCGGCTCGCGTCCGCGACGCGACGGCCGGGGGCCTGGTACGGGGTGTTGGAAGGTGGCGTCGCGTTGTGGGCACTCGCCGTGCCCTGGCTCATCGCCGAGGTCGCCGGCCCCGTCGGGGCGGGAGGGCCGCTCGTCGGGATGCGGGCGTGGGCCACAGCCCTGGCGGCGGGTGCGGTCGTGGTCCCGCCCACGATGGCGATGGGCGCGACGTTGCCCTTGTTGGTCGCGGCCACCTCGCCCGAGGGCCATGGGGCGGCCTGGGGTGTCGGTCGGCTCGTTGCCGCCAACGGCGTTGGCGCCGTGCTTGGCGCCGTGCTCACCGGCTTTTTCCTGCTGCCGGCCCTCGGTGTGCAGCAGACGACCTTCCTCATGGTCGCCACCCACCTCGTGCTTGCGCTCGTTGCGGTGCGCCTCGGGCGCGGGAGCCTTCCGGTGGCCGCGCCCGCGCGCATTCGGCTGGGGGTCTGGGGGCTGGCGGCTGCGTTGGGCGGCGCGGCGGGCCTCGTCCACGAAGTGGCGTGGACGCGGGCGTTGTCGCTCGTCTTGGGGCCGTCCGTCTACGCGTTCACCATCGTGCTTGCGACGTGGTTGATCGGCCTCGCCGTGGGGGGCGCCGTTGGAGCGCGGACCGGCGACGCTTTCGACGAGCGCACCGCTGCACGGGCGTGGGCGGCGGCCCAGCTTGGCGTCGGCGCGGTGTCTGTCGGGATGTTGATGGTGGCGCGCGAGCTGCCGTTCTGGTTCGTCTACGGCTTCGACGCGCTTGGCGCTTGGCGCGACCCCGGGCTGTTGTGGGCGCTCTCCTTGGCGATCTCTGGGCTCGTCCTCCTGCCTCCGGCGATGCTCAGTGGGATGGCCTTTCCATGGGCCGTACGTGCGGTGTCACGCGGCGAGCCTGGCGGGCTCGCGGCGGCGGCCGGCGCGGTGTCGGCGGCGGCATCGGCCGGTGGGGCCGTCGGAGCTTTCGCAGGGGGCTTTCTGGCGCTGCCCCACCTCCACGTCCGCGGCACCCTGTTGGCAGCGGCCTGTTTGGGAGGCGTAGCGGGCGCGCTCGTACTCGCGGCGCGACGCGAGCGCCGGGCGGCGGGAGGGGCGCTTGCGGGCACGGTCGCCGTGCTTTTGCTCGCACCGGCCTGGGACGCCCGCACGATGACGGCCGGCACCTACCATTACGTCATGCGGTTCGCAGACCACAGCCGAGAAGGCATCCGCGATTCGGCGGTCGGCGACTACGACTTGTTGTTCTACGACGAGGGGCCGACGTCGGTGGTGACCGTCGGCCGGAATCCCCGGACCGGAAATATCTGGCTCGCCAACCATGGCAAGATCGACGCCAGCACGCACGGGGACCTGGCCACGCAGATTCTCGTCGGATTGCTGCCCTTTCAGTATTCCGAGGGCCACGATGCACTCGTCATCGGTCTCGCTTCGGGCATCACGGCCGGGGCTGTCTCACGGGTCGAGGGCGTCCGAGACTTGGAAATCGTCGAAATCGAACCCGCTGTGATCCAGGCCGCCCGATTTTTCGACGAAGCGAATCACCACGTGTTGGACGACCCGCGCGTCACGATGATCGCCGACGACGGCCGGCACCACGTGTTGACGGCGCCGGTCGGCCGCTGGGATGTCGTCGTCAGCGAGCCGAGCAACCCGTGGATCAGCGGCGTCTCCAATCTGTTCACGGAGGATTTTCTCCGGATGGGGCGCACGAAGCTGAAGCCGGGCGGCGTATGGGCCCAGTGGATGCAGGTCTACGGCCTGTCCATGGAGGACCTGCGGGTGATGTTGGCGACGTTTGACGCCGTCTTCCCCTATAGTGCGGTCTATGTCAGCGCCGATTTGGCGGACCTCGTCCTGCTGGGGTCCGACCGCCCGTTGCGGGCGTCCTTCGGGGCGTCTGAAAGGCTCTTTGGGTCTGAACGGACCGCGGCGGAGCTCCGACGTGCAGGGGTGGACGATGCCGTGGAACTGGTTGGGCTCCGGTTGTTCGACGGCGACGGGCTGGACCGGCTCACCGCAGGCGTCCCGCACAATACGGACGACAACTTGTGGATCGAGTTCCGGGCGCCCCTCCACCTGCATGCCGACAACATTACTCGGAACCTCGCGATGTTGGCGCGTGCGATGGAGGTGCCCGACATCGGGGACGCTACGGGCCCGTCGTGGGGCGCGCTGGCCGAAACCTATGCGGAGTGGGGGCAATACGGTCGAGCGGCGGTGGCCATGCGCCGCGCCGAGGAGGCCTTTCCCGAGGGGAGCCCGCAGCGAGAGGTCGCCCGCGCCGCGGCAGTCACGCTGGCAGAAGAGGCCCAGCGCCATCCGGCCGTCGACCCAGGGTCGAAGTAGCGCGGCAGGATTGTCGCATACATCGTCTTGACGCAGGTTGGAGGCGGCTTCTATTCGTCGTTGCTTCGGCATGGCGGTTGCTGAGCCCGGCGTGTCTCCAGGAGATGCCATGATCGTCGCCCTCGTCGCCTGTTCCACCTCTGGTCTTACCGAACTCGACCCCGCCCTGCCCCTGCTCGACCCCGGCCCCGACGCGATCGACGGCGAGTTCATCATCGAAGCGAAGCTGACGGACGAGGAGATGGAGCAGTTGGGCCTCGTGCGCGTCGCGTGGAACAAGGTTCTTGGGATGGGCTTGTACCAAGGCGACGGCGAAGCCTCAGCCCTGCAATTTCAGTTGGGCGGCAGCGCTCGTGGAGGCCCTCGCGTCGAACCGAACCGGGTGCGCGCGCTTTCCGCCGACCCCTACCGTTCGCTGCAGTGGAATTTCGACGTCCTGGACGTCGAAGCGGCCTGGGCGCTCGGTGGCCGGGGCGAAGGCGCGACGGTCGCCGTCATCGACAGCGGCGTGAGTTTGATTGGAGAGGACGCGCCGGCGCACCGCGTGGCGGGCTGGGACTTCGTCGATGGCGACGGCGACCCGAGCGACGAAAACGGGCATGGGACGCACGTCGCGGGGACCATCGCGCAAGCGACCGACAACGGCCGGGGCGTGGCCGGCGTGGCGCCGAATGCGGACATCATGGCGGTGCGCGTGATGGACGCGTCGGGGTCGGGTTCTGCTTGGGATGTGGCCGAGGGCATCACCTTTGCCGCCGACGGAGGTGCCGATGTGTTGAACCTCTCGATCGGCAGCGCCTCGTCGACGTCTGTGGAATCGGCGGCCGTGGCCCACGCAGTCGGCCTCGGGGTTGTCGTCGTCGCCGCGTCCGGCAATTCAGGGGCGAAAACCGTCGATTACCCGGCGGCGTACCCGGGCGTGTTGGCGGTTGGCGCGACGCGCGTCGGCGACACGCTCGCGCCGTACTCGAACACGGGCAGTGCGCTGGATCTGGTGGCGCCAGGTGGTGACCTGAATCGGGATTCCAATGGCGACGGCTACGCCGACGGCGTGCTCCAGGAGACGCTCGACGGGCGCGGCACCGCCTACCTTTTCTTTGAGGGTACTTCGATGGCGTCCCCGCACGTCGCGGCGGCCGCGGCGTTGCTGATCGGTGCGGGTGCGGACCGCGCGTCGGTGCCCGGCTTGTTGACCGGAAATGCGCGCAACCTGTTGGGCACGGGCTGGGACAAATCGACGGGTTGGGGCAGGGTCGACCCCGTCGCCGCGTTGGAGGCGCTTCCGACCGCGCCCCCGCCGGCGGATGACGCTCCGGCGGGGGACACCTCGGCGCCCGTGATTTCGGGGGTTGACGGCTGGCGTTCGGGATCGACGCTGATCGTGTGGTGGACGACGAACGAGCCCACGGGTTCCTGGATCGAATTCGATGGCTACGGGACGTTTGGCGACGGCGCGCTCGTGACGTCGCACGAATTGAGCTTCACGATTGCCTCGACGTCGACCTATGTGTTTACCGTTTTGGCGGAGGATGCCGCGGGGAACGCCTCGGAAGACGGGCCCTGGTCGAGCAGCCCCTGAGCGTGGGCGCGCCCCGGCGTCCCATTCAGCCGTGGGTAGCGCAATGGAGGGTTCCGCGCCGTTGGGATACCCGTCGCGGCCCGTCGGCGGTAACGGGCGGGTGCCCGCATGAGACTTCGACGCAGCCTGTTCGCGCTGATGGTGGTCGTCGCTGCGGTGGCGCTCGAGGGGCACTCGACCCTCAGCCCGTTCGAACGGATTGACCGCGAATTGCGGTCCATTTCGACGAGGCTGGGAACTACCGCGGTCGCCCTCGAGGTGTGGCAACACGGCCGCCCCCTGCGGAGCCGTCGTTACGGTCCGGACGGGCTGGTGAACGCGGGGTCCGGACGCAAGGCGGTGACCGCTGCGGTCGTCATGTCGCTCGTGGAGGATGGTCTGGTCGAACTCGACGAGGGCATCTCGCTCCCCGGGTGGGGCCATGCGCGTTTCACGATGCGACAGTTGCTTTCCCACACCGCGGGCCTCCCTGACAAGCCCGCCCGCGGCGCTTGCCAAGGGGTCGAATCGCTCGCAGCTTGCACGGAGGCCGCCGGTGTTGCGACCTTTCAGATTTACGATCCCGGGGCGGCGTTCAGCTACAGCAGTTTGGGATACCAGTTGGCCGCACGTCATGCCGAGGTCGCATCTGGACAGATGTGGTCCGAGTTGGTCGATGAGCGGATCCTCGGCCCGTTGGAAATGGTGGCGACGACCCACCGCATGGCCGGGGCGGGCCTGACGGAGATGGACGGCCAGCTCATGACAACCCCGACCGACTATGCCCGGTTCTTGCAGATGCTGCTCGACGAGGGAATGTACCGTGGAACGCGAATCCTCGAGCGCTCGAGCGTTCGTGCGCTGGAGGCCGATCAGCTCGACGTCGCCGGCCGAAAAAGGGTCAGCGGCCGATTGAAGTGGCATAAATCCCACCCGCCGTATGGGCTCGGGCTGTGGCGAATTGCCGTCGACGAAGCGGGTTCGGCCAGGATCTCGGGCACCGAGGGGCGGGGTGGTTTTCGTGGCTGGGTCGACCGCGACAACGACGTGGTTGGGGTGCTCGCCGTGTCTCGGCCGGGCAACGTGTCGATCCGCGTCGGGGCATTGGCCAAGTGGGTCGCCCTTGCCGTGGAGCCGCGCTTGTGAATGTTCGGCGAGGTGGACCGCACCGGAAATGTGGGATGCTCGGCGCTATCCGAAGGATTGGCGTTCCTTCACCCGCCGTCCACGGCGTCGCAGATCCGCCGAGCCAGGGCTCGCGAAATCCCTGGAACCCGGCCCAGCGCCTCGACGTCGGCCGCAAGCACGGCGCCCGCCGAGCCAAAATGCCGGAGCAGCGCGTCGCGGCGACTTGGACCGATTCCCGGAATGTCCTGCAGCGCGCTCGTCAAGTCCCGCTGGATACGCACCTTGCGTTGGTAGCGGATCGCCGTTTCGTGCGCCGCGTTTCGTACAGCTTGCAGCAGTTTGAGCCCGGGATGACGGGGTGGAAGGACGATGGGCTCGCCGCGCTCGGGCACGATGCGGTCTTGGGCGCCCGCATGTCGGCGGGCCGAACCCGCTTCGTGGGGTTTCATCAGTCCGACGACGGCGACGTTGGTCAGGGCCGCGATGGCGGCGACTTGGGCCGGGCCGCCGTCGATGAGAAACAGGTCGGGCAGCGGGTCGTCTTGGTGCGCCAGGCGCCGTGACACGGCCTCTCGGAGCCCAGCGATGTCGTCGCCCCCAGGCGCGTCGCGAAGGCGAATGCGCCGCGTGCGTTGCCGGTCCTGGCGGCCGTCGATGAACGTGACCCGGCTCGCCACGGGTTGGCGTCCCGCGAGATGGCTGACATCGTAGCCTTCGATGTGCCGCACGGGTTCGTCCAGATCGAGCAATTCGGCCAGCGCGGCGCCCGCGTCGGGCCCCCCTTGGCGGACGATCGCATTTTCGCGCGCGAGATCGATCAGCCGCGCTTTGTCGCCGCGTTGAGGCGCCGAAATCGTCACGCGGTACCCTGCTCGCTCGGAGAGAATTTCGGAGAGCGCCTCGGCGTCGGCCGGGAGTGAGGGCAGCAGGATCTCGGCCGGCACGTGTCCGTCGGCATAGGTCGAATTGACGGCGGAGGAGAGGCGTTCGGCGTCGGTCCCCGGCAGCGTCGTCGCCGTCCAGGTCAACGGCTCGCCCATCGCCCCGGCCCGGACGGGAAGCACGGCGAATGCGGTGTGTGAACCCAAATCGACGATCGCCCACGCGTCGCGGTCGCCGAGCCGAGGGTCGACGACAGATTGCCGTTCGACGGTGGTCTCGATGGCCCGGATGAGGTCTCGTGCGCGGGCCGCGTCTTCGTAGCGCTCCTCGGCCGCGGCGCGCGTCATTTGCGACCGTAGCCCGTCCACGGCCTCGGCCCGTTGGCCCCCAAGGAAGCGAATCGCGGCCAGCACGATGTCGCGATACGTCTCTCGGTCGACTTTTCCGACGCAGGGTGCGACGCAGCGGCCCATTTGATGCAGTAGGCAGGGGCGTGTCCGGCTACGGAGGACGGCGTCCGAGCAGGTTCGCAATGGGAACAACCGCTGGGCGAAGGCCAGCGTCTCTCGGGCAAGACTCGCGGACGGGTAGGGGCCGAACCAGCGCGCGCCATCCGACGCGAGGCGGCGTCTGAGGCCAAACATCGGCCAGGCCTCGCGCGGGTGCAGACGGAGATGGAGGAAGTTGCTGTCGTCGCGCAGTCGGACGTTGTACCGGGGTCGGTGCTGCTTGATCAGCGTGTTTTCGAGGAGCAGCGCCTCCTTTTCTGTCCGCGTGACGATGACGCTCACGTCGATCGCGGCGTGGACCAGAAAGGGCACCATCGCGCGGCTGTCGTGGCCGCCGAGGTACTGCCGGACCCGGGCGCGCAGGTCGACCGCTTTGCCGACGTACAACACCTCGCCGGCGGGCCCCACGAATTGGTAGACGCCCGGCGCCGTGGGAAGGGTGTCGACGCGGTCAGCGAGGGTGGGCACGGCTCGGCTTGTGCGGAAGGAGGCCTCACGTTAGCGCGGCCCGCCGCTGAGCGCCCCGGGACCGGACCGCGAATCGGCGGCAGGTGGTTCATGGGACGGGTCGAACAAGCGATCGAAGCGGGGCAGTGTGTGGTGGCGGTGTCCGGAGCGCTGTTGCGCGATCCGACCATCGTCCTGGCGCTTACCCAGAGGGCCGCGTTGGCGCCGATCGCGCTGGCCGGGCCCGTGACGGCCCCCCTGGTGGCGGCGACGGAGTCGGCGCTTGCGCGGGCGACGGACCGCCCTGACGGCGTGGTCGTGCTCGTCGAGCCCGACGGCGCCGACGCACGTGCGGTCTCTGACCTCGCGAAGTGGCTTGGCAAGGCGAACAAGCGCCCGACGCTCGTGATCGTCGCGCGCCAGATCGACCTGTTCGCGTTCAAGCGCACCTTTGGGGCCATCCCGGTCGAGCATCTCAAGGCGCGCGGCCGCGATTTCATCGAGGGCCTGCCCATCCCGCCGGCGCCCGAAGCGGGTGAGGAGCGCGCCCGTCCGGCCGCCCCCCGTTCCGACGGTGGCGCCCCCCGCTTCGCCTTCGTCGGCCGTGACGACGAGATGGCCGCGTTGGCCGAAGTTCTTGCCGTGCCAGGCCCTGTCGTCGTCGCGGGTCTCGCCGGCATCGGCAAGACGTGGCTCGTCGAGCACGCGCTCGCGGCCAGCGGACTTCGCCGTCTGCCGGACTTCAGCATCGGTTGGGGGGCGGGCGCCGATGCGCTTGCCGCCCGGATCGCCGAGATGGGCCGCGAGGCGGGCCACACGGCGATGGCGGAGCTGCTCGCGGGGCCCCACACGGCCACCCAGGTGGCCGACGCCGCCGTGGCCGCCCTTTCGGTCGACGGCCTCGCCAACACGGCCTTCGTCGTCCACGATCTTCAGCATGCGCTCGGCCGTGAAGCCGATTTCTTCCGCCGGAGCCGCCTCGAAATCCTCGTCGAGCGCCTCTTGACCGCGTCAACGGCGGTGCGGATCATCTTCCTGTCGACGGTTCAGCCGCGCTTCTTCCGCGAAGGGGCCGACGCTGCGCTGCGCCGCATCGACTTGGCCGGCCTCAAAGGTCGCTTCCTGCACGAGGTCTTCTCGGCCTACAAGGCGCCGGAATTTGCCCGTGAGAAATTCGGGCCGATCAGCGAGTCGATCGCCGGCCACCCGATGGCCGCCCGGATGTTGGCGATCGCGGTGCGCGACCGGCCCGACGGCCTCGCGCTCCTCGACGATCCCAAATTCGTCAAGGTCGACGGCAACACGACGGTGCTGGAGAAGCGGCTCGGCAAGGCCGTCGAGCGGCTCGATCCCGCGCTCCGGGGCCTGCTCGCCGGATTTGCTCACCTGCGGATTTCGATTCACGGCGACCTGCTCACGGCGCTGCAGATCAAACGTCAGCCTCGCCTCGACCTGATGACGGCCGGCCTTCTCGACATGGTCGGCACCGAGGCCGATCGGCGGTACCGGGTCCACCCGCTTGTCCGCAAGCAGCTACCGTGGCGCGAAGTCGCGGATTTCGAGAACTACGGCCAGCTTGCTCAGGTGCTCGCGGACCTCGCCGCGAAGGCGACGGGCTCGGCCCGCCTGGCGCTCGCCCAAGAGGCGAATCGTTGCGCGCTTGCGAGCCGATCGGAGCGCCCGATCGTACCCCTCGACCTGCCTGACGCCGATCAGCTGCTCGAGAACGCGATGGCCGCCCTGCGCGGGCAGCGCCCCGACCTGGCGGAGCCGCGCGTCGAAGAAGTTCTTCGCGCCAACCCCTCGAACTCGGACGCCTGGATTCTGCGCCTCGCGCTGATGGACCTCAAGCGTGCCAAGGCCGACGACTTGGACGCCGCGTGCCACGCCGCACTGGCGTCGGCCCCGACGCCTGAGCTCGTGCACCAGGGCGTCGGCTTGTGGATGGGCCGCAAGGACCGCCGCCGCGCCATCGCCTGGCTGGAAGCGGGCGTTGCGGCCATGCCCGAAGTCGCCCGCCTCTCGACGCGCCTCGGCGCGTTGTTGATGCGCGAAGGGCGCCGCAACGAGGCGCTCGCCGCGCTCGCGCGGGCGATGGAGCTCGAGCCGATGCTGCCCGACGCCTACGGGCTGCTTGGGCAGCTCTTCCGCGAGGAAGGCGACGGGGCCCAGGCGGAGACCTACCTGCGGGAGGCCGTGCGCCTTGCGCCTGGCGACGCAACTCAGACGACCCGGCTCGCCGACCTGCTCATGGCGCGCGCCCGGGTGGAAGACGGCGACCCCCGCGCGCTCCGCCAGGAAGCGCGCGAACTGCTCGAGGGCGTGCTGCGCGACGACCGCGCGCCCGAGGCGACGTTGCTTCTCGCGACGCTGTTGCGGGAAGAGGGCGGGGACGTGGAACGCCGCAAGTGGCTGCTCGACCTCGCACGCAAGGCGACGGACGCGCGGCACGACCGTGCCGGCCGGCTTTCCGTGGAAATGGCGCTGCTCGATTTCGCCCAAGGCGACGCCGACGGCGCCGAGCGTGCGCTCAACGAACTGTGCCGCAAGGACGCGACGAACCATCGCGCCTTTGCCGCTTTGGGCCACGTGCTCGAATCCCGCGAGATGTGGGTTCCCGCGCACGGCGAATACCTGCAGGCCCGCGATCGCTCGGCCCAAGGGTCGCCAGAGTTCAAGTTCTACCAGGCTCAGGTCGACCGGATCAAAGCGGTGCTGTTGGCCGCGGCGTCGGGGCTGTTGGATGCGGGCGCCGACGACGACTCGGCGCCTTCGCTGCCGGCCATCGAGTCGGCCGCACCGAAGGTCAAGCGCCGGGGCAAGAAGGCGACAGCAGAGGCGTCGGCCGCCGAGGCCGAGGTTCCGGTGGCCACCGACGCTCCAGCGACGGGTGAATCCGCATGAAGGCCTGGGTCATCGTCGGAACTGTACGCCTTCGGGAGACCAAGCGCGGGATTCAGGGCCTGATTGTTCGCGCCTGGGACAAGGACGTCACCCGGGACGATTTCCTCGGCGAGTGCGTGACGAACGAGGAGGGAGGTTTCCAAATCCGGTATTCGGACCAGGACTTCTCGGATTATGGTCTCGAATCGGCGCCGGATGTTTACATCCGGATCCACGTTCCGGGCAGCGATCGAGTGGTGTCGTCGACAGAGGCTTTTCCCCGCGACGAGGCGGTCCGGTTGGAGCGCTTCGACGTCGGGTTGTCGTGCTGGGATTTCACGGTGAGCGACCCGGAGTCCTTTCTCGCGCTGCGGCCCATCCTGCACGGGCTGGTTCGCGAAGCCCAATCTCGTCGTGCGCTGAGAAATCTGACGGTGGCGATTCTTGGCACGGACGGGCGCGAATTGGCCCGCGCCCCGCTGCGCGACGGCGCCTACCACATTTGGCTCGCGTCTCCGCCGGCGACCGCCGCAGTTCGCATCCTGCTGCCGGACGGGAGCACGTTGGCCGAGGTCCCAGGCTTGTCGTTGTCGATGTACGACGGCAGCGCCCAGAACTTCGACATCGACGGCTCGGTCCTCGATGACCTGCCGCCGCACCTTGGTCACCAGGTCGGTTGAGTCACTGGAACTGTAGCGGCCAGCGCCCTTCGGTGAAGCCATCCATCGGTGGCGGAAGGCGGACACGGCTGAAGCGTTCGAGGATGCACGCGGTCACCGCAGGGTCGCCAAGAGTGTCGGTCACGGGCTCCAGGCGGTCGAAACGACCGTCGGGGCCGATGTGGAAGGCCACTTCGATCCGTCCGGTGATGACGAGCTCGCGACGTCGCGTGCAAGCCTGAAAGGTGGGGAGGGCCTCGGTGAGCTCCTCGCGCACCTGGTCCCACGTCAGACCCGTCAGTTCGGGGGGAATGTACTCTGTGCCTGCGCCGACGCCCTCGAGGGCGTCGGAGGCCTTCGGCGCGATCTGGACGGACTCCCCGAACATCAGACACCGCTCGACGCGGGTCAGCGTCCACCGCGGCCCGTCGGGCGTCGCTTCGGCCTCGACCGTCATCGGCGCGGTGGCGCCGTAGGGGCTCGCGCACCGCAGTTCGTAGGCCGACGGGTCGAGGCTCGCGTCGCCTGGCAACGCGAGCGTACACGTCAGCCCGTTTTGCCACCGGCAGTGGGTGACGGGGGACACCTCGTGCCAGATCAACTCGGCGCCGAGGACCGCGGCCACGTCGAGCTCAAAGGCGTCGAGGGCGAAGGGGGCCAACGCCTTGTCCAGCTTCTTCGGCGGGGTGTCGGAAACGATGCGCGCCAATTCCGTGGCGGCCGCTTCGGGGCCTCGGTCGTCGCGAATCTCGTCCAAGGTCGCGGCGGCGGCGACGGCGCTCAGAGCTCCCAGCAATGGTTGACCTGGGTGGGGCAGTTGTCCCGTACAAAGGCGCTATAAGAGCAGCCGACGGACCCGCAGTCGTAGTGGGTGTTCTTCTTGCTGTCCTCTTCGGCGGGCGTCGTACAGAAGGTGGGGTCTCCCCACCCCGACATGTAGGCCGTGTTCGTGATGGCCGCTCCGTTGACGCTGCAGGCGTAGTTGGCGGCGACGCCACCAAAGACCTCGGCGCACGCTTCGAGACACGTGTAGGTCGGCGGATCCGTTTCCCAGTTGGCCCCATCGGAAACCATGAAGGAGCCGACAAGCGTGGGTGCACAGGTCGGGTCGCCGCCCCCGCAGTCTTGATCGATTCCGTCTTCGCAGATCTCGGCGGCGCCAGGGTGGACCGACGCGCTGGCGTCGTTGCAATCCTGCCCACCGAAAGCGGTGGAAATGTAGCCGTCGCTGTCTGCGTCGCAGGTTGTGGCGCAGTCGCTGTCGAGGCAGTCGATCGCGCTGTCGCCGTCGTTGTCGCGGCCATCGAAGCAGGTCTCGGGGCAACCGCCGTCACAATCGGAGTCGGTGCAGTCGACGTTGCCGTCGCCGTCGTTGTCGCGGCCGTCGCCACAGCTCTCGGGGCAGCCGCCGTCGCAATCGGCGTCCGCGCAGTCGATGGCGCCGTCGCCGTCGTTGTCCAGGCTGTCGTCGCAGATCTCCGGACACGAGCCGAGGCAGTTCGCATCGTCGCAATCCACGTCGCCGTCGTCGTCGTCGTCTTTGCCGTTGGCGCAATCCTCGGGGCACTCCGCCGCGCAGTCGGGGTCCGAGCAGTCGACGAGGCCGTCGGCGTCGTCATCCAGGCCGTTGTCGCAGAGTTCGACGCAGCTGCCGGCGCAGTCGGCGTCGAAGCAGTCGAGGAGGTCGTCGCCGTCGTCGTCCTCGTCGTTGCCGCAGTCTTCGGGACAGCTGTCGAGACACGCGGGGTCGTAGCAGTCGACAAGACCGTTGCCGTCGTCGTCGGCCCCGTTGTCGCAGACCTCGGAGCAGGCGTCGGCGCAGGCGGCGTCGGCACAGTCGGCGGCACCGTTGCCGTCGTTGTCCTTTCCGTCGAAGCAGTGTTCGGCGCAGACGAGGGTGCAGACGGGGTCGTCACAGTCGGCGGCGCCGTTGCCGTTGTCGTCGATGCCGTTGGAGCAGTCCTCGGCGGCAATGGACCGGAGTCCCGACTCGATGCACGCGATCAGCCAAAGGCCCAACATGGGCCCTACCTAGCGCAGGGGAGGGCAACGCGCCGGAAGTGGCTCTACAAGCCAAAAAAGAGACCGCCGCTCAGTCTCTGTAGCCGATGCGGCGAAGCTGTTCTTCGAGCTCCGGGTCGATGACGTCGCCCGTAGACGTCGGGAGGGCCGGTAGCAGGTGCTCTTGTGAGGGATCGGGGACGCCCTGGCGTTCGCCGGGGTCCGCCCCGAGGTCGAAGCGCAGGGTCGGATGCCCGTCGCGGGCAACGACCTTGTGGCTGCCTTCGCGCCAGGCGCGCCAGCTCGGGTCGGCCTTCCAGGTCGTCATCGAGCGGTAGGGGCCCGGGGCGTTCGCCCCCTGGAGCGCGCGGCCGTCGAGACCGTCGGCCGGGAGTCCTGCGGCGGTCAGCAATGTGGGTGCGACGTCGATGTGGCCCGCCGGGCCTCGGACGCCGGGAATGCCGGAGATCGACAGCGGGACGGAAAGCAGCTCCTGGTACATGGTGTGGCCGTGTTCCCAGCCTTTGTGTTCGCCGAACTCCTCGCCGTGGTCGGAAGTCAGGACGACGATGCGGCCGCGGGGTCCGGGCGCCGGCATCGCTGCGAGCCAGGCATCGAGGGCTCGGTCGACGTAGGCCACTTCGTTGTCGTAGGCGGCGAGGACCTCGTCGGGGCGGTCGGCCCACGTGGCGGTCGGCCAGGCCGACCAGGCGAGCCACGCCCGCGAGGACCAGGGGAGGTCCAAACTCCATGCGCGCCGGTAGGGCCGATGGACATCGAGGAGGTGAATCCAGAGGAAGACGGGCCGGTCGCGTCGATCGGCGAGGGTGGCGTTCGCGAACGCAAGGCGGCGGTCGACGCCCGCGGGTGCTGGCGCCGTCAGCCCGATCCACTCGGCGAGGGCTGCGCCCGAACTGCGAGCCGTGGGCGCAAATGGCGCGCCCGGCATCGGCCAGGGGTCCTCGTCGTCGTGGTCAAAGCGCGCGAAGCCAGAGGCGAAGCCGAACCAGCGCCCTACGAACGGATTCTCGGCCGTGGCGGCCGTGTCGTAGGCAGCCTCGGCGAATCGCTCCGCCAGAGTGGCGTGGGCGGGGTTGCGCCGGCTGAAGCTGCCGTCGGGCTGGGCGGCGACGGCATGGCTGGCGACCTCCCGGCCCGTCATCAGGCTCGTCATCGACGGTAGTGTCCACGGGGCGGCCGCCTGAGCCTCGATCGGCCCGCCGCCGACGCGGCGGAAGCTCGCCATGGCCTCGGCGCGGTCGTGCCGCAGCGTGTCGACGACCACGAGGACGACGTCAGGACCCTCGGGCGTCGGACCCGTGGCCGTCCACGGGGTGGGTGGGGCCGCTGGCCACAGGGCGATGAGCCCGAGAACGACGCCACGGGGGCCCACCAAGCCCACGGTGATGGCGGCCCCCGCGACGGCGGCGAGAGCTGGCCAAGGCATCGAGTTCGTGCCCGCGCGTACGAACGCTTCGTAGGCGACGGCGGCCGCCATGGCGACGATTTGGTGACGCGCCCCCCAGCCTTCCTGGCCGCGGCGCAATTGATCCCACGCGAGCAGCGACAGTGCGGGCGCAAGGGCAAAGGCAGCGATCCACTGCCCGCGCTCGATAAACGTCGTCCCGAGCAGGCCCGAAAGGTACAAGGCGGCCGTCAGGCCTCGGGCCGTCGCCCTTGGCACGGCTCCGAGGTCGCGGGTCAGGTGAGCGAGGCCGGCGACCAGGCCGAGAAGGGCAACTGCGGCGGCGAGGTCGATCGCCCGGGCGGGCCCGGCGGTGACGCGCAGCGCGACCAACTCCAGCGCCGTGGCGGCCGACGCCAGCCGGAACAGGGGGTCGCGCGCGAGAGCCATCAGAACGTGTAGGCGATGCGACTCTGAACGGTCCACACGCGCCCCTTCGGGTCCAGGCCTGCGGCGTCGAGCGGAATGCGGTCCGTGGCGTGCAGGTAGCCGGCTTCGATGCGCGCGCTGAGATGTTCGTACCAGGTGTGGGACAACATGGCGTCGAGCTCCCAACCGAGGCTTCGCGCGGTGGCCTGCTCCGAGGCCGGCAAGGCGCACCCGGTGCGGTCGTCGGCGTGGCAGCGGATGACGGCGCCGTCGGGCTTGTCTGGCCACGCGGTGAGCAGGCCGACGACGCCCTTCCAGTTTTCGCCTGGCGTCACGGTCACCGTCGGGAACACATAGCGGCTGTTGTAGACGCCTCCGTTGCTCCAAAGGCCACGCGCGGACTCGGTCCAGCCGTTGGCCGTCACGCGGGACAGGACCTCTTCGTAGAGCAACAGGCCGACGTTGTGGTCGGGATGTAGCGGCCGGCCCGAAAACGTTTCGTCGGAGACGTTTTCGTCGCCCGAGGCGTAGCCGACCTCCATCGCAAGTTTGCCCATCGGGCGCTCGTAGCCGACCCTGGCGACGTACCCCCAGAGGCGGGCCTCCTTGGCGAGCGGGTCCGGCCCGGTGCTCGGCAACGTGATGCCGCGGGTGTCGCCGGTGATGGCGATGGCCTCGGCGTCCGCCAAGAAGCCGCGGTTCTTGAGGTGGACGTGCCCGTCGAGCACCCAGACCTTGGAGGACGTCTCGGTCTGGCGGCGGTTGACGGCGTAGACGCCCGCCGTCAACTCGCCTTTGCGGCCCCAGTAGCGGACGTTTTCGCCACGGTAGGCGAGCACGTAGACCATCTGCTGGACGTCGTCGTCGGGGTCCGCCCACCAGTCGCCGCCGCGTTGTTCGGCGGTCCGAGTGTCGTCGACCCACGAGTGGGTCTGGTCGGTCACGCCGTCGCTGTCGATGTCGCAGCGCAGGTCATATTCGGGGTCGTCCGACGTCACCGGGCCTGGGGGGCACTCGAAGCCGTGGAATTGAATGAGGGGGTCTTCGACGAGTCGGTCCACGCCGATGGCCGCGATGAGCGGGATGTCGGGGTCGCCTTTGCCGCTGATCCGATGGGCGATGGCGAATGGCCGAGTGGCGAACAGGACGCGGTCGGACGTGGTTGGGTGATGGCTGTCGCCGAAGTCCTGGTCCAGGCGGTCGCCACTGTTGGCGAGCAGCCCCATGCCCCATTGACTTGGCTGACGGCCGACGCGAAGGACGCCGACGGCGACATTCGCTTCGATCCAGGCCCGCGCGACGGTGACGGTGGGTTCTTCGACGCCGTCCAGGCCGGTGTTCGAGGGGCTTCCCGCGAAGACGGCCGTGCTCGCGAGACTCGCGTTGTCGCCCCAAACCACGTCGTCGAGGGCGCGGAATTCGGCCCAAAACTTGGCGACGTCGCGGAAATCGAGCTTCGGGCGCAAGAGCAGCTGGTGGGTCATCAGGCGGGCCGTGTCGTGGTCGCCAGCGGCGTCCGTCTGCGACGCGAACAGATGGCCGTACATCGAAGCGCGGGTGCGGTAGTGGCCCTCGAAGGTCAGCTTGAGGGTGTCCTTCGGGATGAGGGCGAGCCGGGTGTCCGCGATTTGCTTCTGCAGCTCGTCGAGCCGTTTTTCCGTGGCGGCGAGGTCGGCGCGCAGGGCTTCGAGGTCCGACGACTCGGCCGGGTCTGACGGCGGGGTGGGCTCGGCGACGGGTGGGGTCTCCGCGGGCGGCGCCGGCTCGGTGTCCGACGCCAGGGCGACCGCGGCAAGCCAGGCGATCACGGTGCCGTCACGCAGGAACTGGGGAACTTCACGCCTTCGCCGTAGCCCGCGTAGATGTTGCTGATGTTGATGCTGTCGGCCTCGCTGTGCACGACCGTGGCGCCGAGCAGCGTGAGGACGCCGTCGAGGTTGCCCCACAACTCGACGCGAAGCTCGCCAGGCGGCACGTTGCTCGCAACCCACAAACCGTCGGCTGAGGTGTGGAGCTGGTCGCGGTCGGGGAAGTCCTCGATGAAGTAGTTGACGGCGAGGCTGTCGGGGATGTTGCCCTCGGCATCGTAAACGATGACCTGGGCGCCCTCGATCTTGCCGGTGTTGTCGTCCGACGGCAATTCGGCGAGACGGGCCACATCGAAGGCCGTGCCGGCCACGATGGCCTTGTCGGGGTCGATCGAAACGCCGAGCAGGGTCGGGATCAGCTGGTAGGTCGTGGTGCTGACGGAGGTGAACTCCGCGCCGGTGATCGTGCCGCCCTCGACGGCCGGGTAGATCTGGTGGGCCTCGAAGGTGGTCTTCGTCTCGGCCAGCACGGGATCCGTGGAGACCTTGTAGGTCAAAGGGGCACACGTCGAGGCGGTGGTGGAGACGATCCCGTCGAGGACGGAGCTGGCGACGCGATCGGGCGTACCGCTCACGAGGTCGCTGTCCCAGAGATTCAGGGTTGCGCCCTCGACCGGCGTGTCATTTTCGAAGTCGAGGACGACGCCTTCCAAATCAGCGCTGGCGACCTTCGTGCCGTCGACAGACTGCTCGAGCCACGCGGTGGACGCCCAGTCCGTTCCGGGCGTGAAGCCCGAGAAGTCGCCGGTCGTGGTCACGCTTGGATCGAGGTTGATGAAGCGGGCGAACGGATCTGCGGTCCCGGTCGTGTCGGTGGTGCCATCGGTCGGGTTGTCGCCGCCGCCAGCCGGGCCGCAGGCAACCAGGGTGAGGAGTACGAGAGGAGCACGCACGTCGCCTCCGAGCGAACGAACGACCTATCGGGCGGGGCGGGGGCCTTCAAGCGGCACCGCGGGCTGGTTACCGACTCCAACCCTGGAGGTTGCCGTGTGGCTGATGGCCCAATTGGCCGGGTGCGGGGCAGACGTGGTCGCACCGGCCCCCGAGGTGCTGCCGCCACTCGTCGCTGGGGCGCCGGTCGTTGGCGCGGCCTCGGGCGTGTTGCGGTTGCCGGTCGGGACGCCGTTGTCCGGGTACACGGGTCGGTGCACCTGCTTGCTGGCCGAAGCGGTCGACGACCGCCAAAGCGCGTACAACACGGCATTCATCGAGTCGGTCGGCATCCAGACGCTGCCGTCCATCGACGCGGTCTGGATCGAAAATGGCGACGACGTCCTGCTCTGGACGAAGACGGACACGATCTACAGCTTCGACGGGCTCGTGGCCGCGCTCGAGAAGGCTGTCGGCGCCGCCGTTGGCCGCGACATGGTCGGCCGCGTCATCCACACGGCCAACCACAGCCACGCGGCCTGGGGAACGTTTTCGGATCAGTCGGCGTTCTACCTTGGTAGCGACGGTTTCAACGCCGAGAACTTCGCCCGCATGGTGGGCCAGATCACGGACGTGTCCGTTTCGGCCTGGAACGCGCGCGAGCCGGCCAAGTTGGGGGTGAGCTGGCACCGCGACTGGGACGGAGACATGGTGACCCACGATCGTCGACCGGAAAACGACGCGCTGGTCGTCTGGCCGGACATGGGCGCCGAACAGGGCGGCAAAGACCCCTGGTTGGGGGTGATTCGCATCGATGCGCTGGATGGGCGACCGCTGGCGGCCATCTTCAACTTCGGGATGCACGGTACCGTCCTTGGCGAGGACAACCCGTTGGCCTCGTACGAGGCGCCGGGCGCCGTCGAGACCGCGTTCGCCGAGCTTGATGGGGCGCCCCCGGTCGTCATGGTCGTGCAGGGGGCCGGCGGAGACGTGTCGGCTTCCGCCGAACAGGGTGATTTCGCCGCCGTCGAGAGCGTGGGCGAACGGGCCGCCCCGCTGTTGTGGGAGGCCTACGTCCAGACGCCGGTCGCGTCCGATCCGCTTCTCCTCGAGACGGTCGCGCGCAGCCTGCCTCAGCTGCCCGAACAGATCCACGTGACGCGGGGCGGCGAGGTCGATTGGTTCTACCTGCCCTACGAGGAGGATCGGTTTCCCGACGGCCGCGTCTACGGCGACGACGGGTCGATTCTCTCGCCCCTCGATGAATTCAACACGCCGTTCGGCGCGGCCTTCTGCGGGACGGGCGACCTGGACCTGCCCGTCGGACGGCTCCCGACCGACGTCTTTCCTTACTCGAACTGCCTCGACATCGAGCTGATTTCCTTGCTCGTGAACGTGTACTTCAAGCTGCCGGATGGCGAACCGGCGCTGCCGCTGCTGGAGACGACCGAAGCGGCCGTGACGGTCTCTCGTATCGGGCCCCTCGCGACCCGCCTTGGCGACGGCACGGACGTCACACAGGACCTGCTCGTCGGCTTCTTCCCGGGAGAGGTCACGTCGATGGCAAGCGAGATGTGGCGCCGTCGGGCGGCCGCCGAGGCGGGCTTTCAGGGCGCGATGACGGTCGGCTACGCCCAAGACCATGAGGGCTACATCCTCATCGCCGAAGACTGGCTGCTCGGCGGCTACGAACCGGACATCGGCGTCTGGGGCCCGCTGCAGGGTGATGCGATCCTCGAAGGGGCCGTCCACGCCGCTGCCGAGGTGCTGACGACGGACGTCCGTGAGGGCCCCAATCCGGCCTACGATCCGACCCCGTGGCCCGAACGTCCGTTGGCGACCCCTCTCATCGACGCGACGCCGGAGGCGGGGACCTTGCTGACGGAGGCCCCGGAAGGCCTGTGGCTTCCCCTTGGCATCCCGGCCGACCTATCGACGCCTGCCGTGGTCCCCAGGGTGGGGGGCATGGTGCAGCTTGGCTGGCTCGGTGGCGATCCGGCCGTCGACAGTCCGATCGTCACGCTTCAGCGCCAGAAGGACGGCGTCTGGGCCGACGTGCTCGACGGCAGCGGTCGCCCCGTGAGCGAGGCCGGCCACGACATCCTGCTCGTGTGGCTGCCCACGCCGCTCTACCCGGCCGAAGGGCCCCAGACTCACGCGTGGGTGGCCCTCTGGCAGGCCGTTGGGCACGGGGCGGATCGCCGTTCGCTCGAGGAAGGCACCTACCGGCTCATGGTGAACGGCCAACGTTTCTCGGGAACGGAGGCGACGTGGCCGCGGACGACGGCGCCGTACACCGTCGAAGGGCCTGAATTTGAGGTGGTCGCGGGGGCGATCGACGTGGCTGTCGACGAAAACGGCCTCAGCGTCTCCCTGACGGCGCCCGGGACCGGTTTCCGGCTGGTGGCGCTCGGCGGCGATCATCGTGGTGACAACCCCGTCGTCGGCCCCGTCACCGTCTCGTTTTCGCTGCCGGGGGGGGACGAAGAAGTTTCGGTCGTGGAACCCGTGATGGAGGGCCACCGATCGCGGTTGGCGATGTCGATTCCCGAGGGTTGGACGGCCGTCGAGGTCGTGGACGGCGCGGGCAACGGCGGCGCTGCACTGCCTTGAGCACCCGCTTCGTCGCCGTTTCGGGAAACATCGGGGCCGGCAAGTCCACGCTCGTGTCCTACCTGTGCAGCCGCTATGGATGGACGGCGATCTACGAGCCCTTTGGCGAAAATCCGTACCTGGACGACTTCTACGCGGACATGGGGCGCTGGGCTTTTCAGAGCCAGACATGGTTCCTCGCGCGAAAGGTCCGCATCCACCTCGATCTGCAAGAAGGGCTGCTGCGGGGATCGGACGTCATCGTCCAAGACCGGACGCTCTACGAGGATGCCGAGATCTTCGCGGCCTACCTGGCCGAGTCCGGCCTGATGAGCGCGAGGGACTGGGACACCTACCAGGCGCTCTATCAATCCGTGCGCAGCGCCCTGCGTCCACCGGACCTCGTGATCCACCTCGGCTGCTCCGTTCGGGCAATTCGACGGCGCGTTCGCCAACGTGGACGACCGAGCGAGCAGGGGATTCCGCTGGCCTACCTGCGGGCTCTCAACGGGCTTTACGAGCGTTGGATTGACGGGTGGACGGAAAGCCCAGTCTTGCGCTGGGACACGGAGCGGTCCGACTACCTGTCGGACCTCGCCCATCGCATCGACTTCCATCGGGCTGTCGAGCGGCACATCCGCTGAGGCTTCCACGGGCGCGTCGGATTCGGTCGGAGTAAGCTCGGCGGCCCTGTTTCGGAGGCCCTGTGAAGGTCGTCTGCGAAAACTGTCGGTCCGCCTACCGGGTGCCCGACGAGAAGCTGACCAAGACCGTCAACAAGGCGACCTGTCGCCAGTGCGGCCACAAGATGCTGATCCCGCGGGCCCGATTGGACGGGGATCCCGACGAGCGCACACTTGTCACGAGGGTTCCGCTTACCCCTGGGGGCGCGCCCATTCGGTCCATGGAGGGCGAGCGGATCACGGCCAACATTGAGGACGAGCCGGAGGAGACGTTGTCCGGCAAAGCCGACGACGTCGACCTCGCCCCGCCCGTGAGCACGCCGGAACCGCCGCCGCGCGTGGAAGTCGTCCCGTCGCTGACCGTTCGGCCCGCCGCGCCGCCGCCCGTAACGACCGACGCGGTCACGGTGCCGCGCGCTCCGACCCCGCCGCCCGCGGCGCGCGTCGAGCTGCCCGTGGGCTATGACCCGAGCACAGATCTCGCGTGGGCCAAGCTCGGCGTCGTGGCCAGCATGTTCGGCGCCCTGCTGCTGACCCTGCTGTCCGTCTTCAACAGCCCGATGGTGATGTGGGCCGCGCTGACGTTCTCCTTCGGGGGCGGCGCGCTCGCGATGGGCATTCTGATCACGGGCGAGCGGGGCCGACGCCCGGCCGCTCCCATGGGCAGCCTGGTCGCTGGCGGTTTGTTTGGCGTCGTGGCTGCGGCCGTGCTCGTCGGCTCGCAGGTGGTCGCCGTCCGCGTCATCGAGGCGAACGACATCGACTTCGCGAACCTCGATCTTGGGCGCGTCGTCGTGGCCGAAGGTCCGCCATCAGCCGTGGCACCTCCCAAGCCCGAGGCCGTTGAACCCGAAGGTCCGGAAGCCGTCGAGGCGAATGCCGCTTCGGCGGTCGAAACGGCCCCTGTCGCGGTCGCCAGTGTCGCCGAAGTCGCCGCCCTGCCCCCTCCGGCGCCGGTGGTGGCGCCGCCAGCTGCATCTCCGCCGCCCCCGGCCGCCGCTCCCCCGCGTCGGCCCACGCCTGCACCCACGGCGTCCACGGGCCGCACAACGCCGCCGCCTGCGCCCACCCCGCCGCCGACGCGCCCGACGCCCCCACCGAGCACCCCGGTCGCCGCTCCGCCGCCGGCTCCGGCTCCGGCGCCGCCTGCGTCGCCTCCCCTGATGGAGAGCGTGCCGGTTGAGGTCATCCACGTGATGTTGTCGAACAATGTTGGCGTGAAGAAGTGTTTCGTTCCGTTGCTCAAGGCCGGGACACTTCCCAGCCGGGTCGACGTGCGATTCGCGCTGACGAACGGGGGTAAGGCCTCGGGCCTCACGGTGTCGCAGCCCGAGTTGAAGGGCACCGATTTGGAGCGTTGCCTGGGTGGGGCGGTCGCCGGCATCCCGTTCCCGGCGACGTCGGGAAGCGGCCAGAACATCGTGTACCCCTTCGTTCTGAAGTAGGTCCCAGCTTGCACCTGAGGGGGCCCCGGGTTGAAGGGGCGCCCGCTCGAGGTCGGGATGGAATTCCGCAACATCGCGATCATCGCGCACGTC
>SXOB01000011.1 GCA_005776945.1 Pseudomonadota bacterium | reverse complement strand
GTACGCACGGTACGGCTTTCCTCGCCTTGCACCCCGTTCCTTGCGGGATCGGGCGCCCTCGCGGGCTCGCAACGGACGGCGCCGGTCATCACGCTCGCCGGCACGCCGGCGAGCGTTTCGCCCTTTTTGCAGCAGCCTGCTACCAGGCCCCTTCACGCACCACCATCGCTCGTTCCGCGATCTCTCGGCAAAACGTGCCGACCCACGGGCCAAGCTGGTCTTCTGAGACCGCACCGACCGCATGGGCTGCTTCGATGGCCGTCATCAGCGTCGCCCCATCGCGAAGGGCGTCGAGAAAGGCGTAGCCCGCCTCCCCAACTTCCCAATGTCGCACTTTCCGCTCTCGGCGGAAGAGGACCAACGGGACGGTGCGCTGCGCGACCTCTGGCCGGGCCGCACCTGTGAGCACGGCCGATCGGAAGTGGTGGACGTCGTGGGTGAGCCGCAGAAGCCGCACGTGGGGCTGGAGCACGAACCGCGCGTCCATGGAAATCTCTGCGGGGTCGAGCAGGTGCCCGTCCGCCGCCTCGAATACTCCCTGGACGGCAGCGTCCAGCCGCGCGATTTCGATAGCGACGATGTCGGCGTCCCGCTTCACCAGCCAATCCACCAGGCCGTCGGCCACCCGATTGAGCGTCCACGAGCGCGACGGCGTGTCTGTGATGTAGGCCAAGAAGCTCGCATGGGCTGCATCGCCCCACCACGCCGCCAGACCGGGCGACTCCTCGAGCACGGCGTCGACGAGGCGATGCCGGTACATCGTGGCGTACACCCCGATTTGCGCCTCGGGCGAAAGGTGGCGCGACCCGGTGAACCAACGCCCATCCAACGGCGCCGTGCCGCGAATCATCGCGACCATCTGGTCCTGCCAATCCGGTGGAAGCTCAGGCACCGAGCACCTCGGCCCGAATTCCTCGCGCCATGGCCGCCTCCTCCGACAGGCGCTCCCAACTCGGAATGAGCCCATCCCACTCCACGAGCACACTCACCGGCCCCACCCGAGAGACGGCGAGCCGGAACAGATCCCACACCTCGTCACAAACGGGATGGTCGTGGGTGTCCAGCCGGTAGCCCTCGTCCATGATGGAGTGCCCGGCCAGGTGCATCTGGACCACGCGGTCCGCGGGCACTTCAGCCAGGTAGGTCGCCGGGTCGAAACCGTGATTCACGCTCGAGACGAATGCGTTGTTCACGTCGAGAAGCAGGCCACAGTCCGCCCGGTCGACCAGCTCCGCGACGAAGGCCCACTCCGGCATGACGGAGTCGCGGTACGTGAGGTAGCTGCTTGCATTTTCGACCGCAAAGGGACGCCCGAGTACGTCCTGAACGCGGCGAATCCGGTCCGCCATCCGGTCGATCATGTCGCGCGTATAGGGAACCGGGAGCAGGTCGTGGGTGTTGGCGTGGGCCGACCCCGTCCAGCAAATGTGGTCCGACACCCAAGGCGGATCCAGCGCGTCCACGAGCCGCTTGAGGCGCGCGAGGTGGGTCGCGTCGAAGGCGCCCCCAAGCGACATGGACACCCCATGGGGGACGACCGGGTACGCCGCCTGCAGCCGTTCAAGCCACCACAGGGGCGAACCGCCGTCCACCATGAAGTTCTCAGAGATGACCTCAAACCAATCCATCGGCGGCCGGTCGTCGACCACCCGATGGTAGTGAGGCAGGCGAAAGCCCACCCCGACGCCAAGGTCCGGCACGTCAAACCGCGAGACGCGCCGGCTTTGGGTCATCAGCCGGTCTTGCAGCCGCCCTTGCCCTTGCAAGGATTCTTGCCCTTGCACTCGTTCTGGCCGGCGACGGCACAGCCGCCCATGCCCTTGCACTCATTGTGGCCCTTGCAGGCGTGCGACGGCAATGCGGCCGGCTGAGCGGCGGTCGCGGCCGAGGCAGCCGCGGCGTTCATTGCGGCGGCGGTGGCCTCATCGACCTTGCAGCCACCCATGCCCTTGCACTCATTGTGGCTCTTACAGCTGTTCTTTCCTTCGACGGCGCAGCCACCCTGGCCCTTACAGGCGTTGTGGCCCTTGCAGTCATGAGCGACGACGGCGGCCGGCTGAGCGGCCTCGGCGGGCGGAGCGGCAGCGACGGGCGCGGCCTCGACAACGGCCTCTGCGGGCGATGCTTCCGGGGCAGCCTCATGGGACTGACCACATGCCGTGAGCGCACCCGCGAACAGGCCAGCGAGGGCCTGACCGACGACGATTCCTTGCAGCGACTTCGACATGGAACTTCTCCCGCGTAGAGCGGTGGAGGGGGGGGGGACCGGGTTGCCGGCCGCACGGGTCTAGCCGACGCAGACGCGCTCTGTCCACTGGTGGGTGCCCCCCCCTTCCTACCGCCTGCGAAGCGGCACGGATCACGACCCGCTCAATCCAGGTCGAAGAACTGCGCCTCGCGCCGCGCCCGGCAGAACGTCATGATTCGCGCTTGCGCCGACGCGTCCAAATAGAGGAAGCGAACCCCCATTCCAGGCCGAATTCCGGAGTCCTCGTCATCGACCAGCCGATGCCAAGCGACTTCACAATCCACTTCGAACGGCGCCCCAACACCATCGCTCAAATCGAGCCGGACGTGGACGTTCTCACCAATCGGGACGAGGTTGGCGGACGCGATGAACAAACCGCCTTCGGACAGGTTCTGGGACAGCCCCATCCAGAATCCGCTCGCGCTCGTCAGGTCGACGACGACCTCGAACCCGAACCTTGCGTTGTCGCGTCGATTCTCGAACATGGGACCCCCAGACTCCCCTTCGGATCGGGCGCCCCTGGGTTCAAGCTCAAGACAACAGCACACCGCCAAGGAACAAAAGACTGACGGCGCCATTGAGGTCGAAAAAGGCCTTGTCCAGCCGACTCAGGTCGTCGGGACGGACGATGTGATGCTCGTAGGCGAGCACGACCGCCATGATCACCCAACCCACCGCGTACGCCGGCCCACGCGGAGAAACCCACGCAACCGCCGCGAGGAAGGCCATCGTGCCCACATGCAAGGCCGTGCTCAGCGCGAGCGTGCGCGCGAGGCCAAGCTTGACCGGTGCACTGTGCAGCCCCGCCCCAGCATCGAAGTCCCGGTCTTGCGTGCTGTACAACATGTCGAAGCCAGCTACCCACGTCGCCACCGCGAGGCTGATCCAAAACGGAGTCCAGTCGTAGGTGCCCCGCACGGCCAGCCACGCGCCGGTCGGTGCGAGGGCCAGGGCGAGTCCGAGCACCGCGTGGCACCATGACGTGAAGCGCTTCGTCCACGAATAGCCCCACACCACAGCGAGGGCGATGGGCGAGAGCCAGCCGACGAGAGGCCCAAGCGAAAAGGCGACGGCGACGAAGGCCGCGGCCGTGGCCGCCGTGAACACGACCGCGGTCGTGAGACCTATTTTTCCGGACGGAATCTCTCGGTCCTTTGTGCGCGGGTTCAGGCCGTCGATGTCGCGGTCGACGACGCGATTGAAGGCCATCGCCGTCGCACGCGCGAGCACGACCGCGGCAACGATGCCTGCCCACCGCCAGGGTCCCACGGCATGCCCTTCGGAAGCCATCCACGCGCTCGCCAACGCGAACGGAAGGGCAAAGACGGAATGGCTCAGACGGATCATCTGGCCCAAGGCCACAAGCGACGTCACGCAATCCCCCTAGGAGCGACCCGCCATGACCTCGCCGGCACGCGGCCAATGTCGGCCGGCGCGCGTACCCCCTCGGCCCACAACACGCCCGGACGCGCCCCCACTCGAAGGGCGCCATAGGTGGCGTCCAGCCGGAGTGCGTAGGCCCCCCCAAGCGTCGCAGCCGTCATCCACACGGCCGGGTCCACATGGGGCCACCGTCCCAAAAGCAACGCAACGTCCCCCCACAGGTCGAGATCGGGCGACGAAACCGTGCCGTCCGTGCCCAACGCAAGCCGGGCCCCTGCGGCGAGCGCCGAAGGGACGTCCGGTAGCCGGCCGCCGATGGCGAGGTTGCTGCGCGGACACAACACGACCGACGCGCCCGATTCCGACACCTCGCGCCATTCCTCAGGCAGCAATTCCACGCCGTGGACCAGCACGACGTGGGATCCCAACAGCCCCAGCCCGCGCAGGACGTCCAACGGCTCGCCAAGCCCCTCCATGCGTGGCCGCCAGTCCACACCGAGGGCGTCCAGCAACTCGGCCAGCGGCCCATCGCCACCGGAGAGGAATCGGCGCTCCGCAGGGTCCTCGAGGAAGTGGAGCGCGGCCGGCGCCTGTCCCGGCCGCGCCAGCGCCGACGCGAGCGGAAACGCCGTGCTGTAGAGCGAGTGGGGTGTTGGTCGACGGCAAAGGCCTCCGTTCACCCGGTCGTCCGCGGGCGCAACGGCCGCCACCGCGGCATCGACCGTCCCACGACCTCGTCCAAGGCCCTCATGCCACGCGACCCCCCCGAGGCCGGCCGCAGCGATGGCCGTCCACGCATCGCCGCCGTTGCCAACGTCGCCAACCACAGCGGTCCCGGATGCGACGACCTGCGCGATGCCCAACTCGACTGCGTCCAGGGGGGCCGCGGGACCTCGCAACAACGCGCCAATCCAGCCGGCCAGGCCGGTTTCGGCGGGCGCCTTTCGGCCGGTCTGCTCGAGATGAACGTGCGCGTTGACGAGGCCCGGCAGAACGAGCCCGTCCTCAGCAGGTCCGTCGTCCGAACGCCCTGGGCGAACCTCGGTGACCCGACCGCCCTCGTCCCACGCCACGAATACGTCTTCGACCCAGCGATCCCCGAGCCAACCGAGCCGGGCTCGAATCACCCGACCGCCCGCCGCCGCCGCGACGACTCAGCCCCGTCGGGAATGAGCGCCCTCCGGCCAACGTCAGCGAGGTGCCGGGCCGTGCGATCCCGAATCTCCGTCCAGCCTTCGACAGGCCCTTCGAGCACCACCACCCCGAGGTCGTTGCAGCCCATCCAGCACGCGAGTTGCGCGAGCCCAAGCCCTTCGGGGGTCGGCGCCGCCGCAAATCGAGGGATTCGCGCCCACCGAAGTCGCGCCAACGCCGTCCACCGCGCGAGGTCTACGGCCGTATTCCCGACTTCGCCGACGGGGCCCGCCACGACCGCACATGCCACCGTCGCGGAAGCAAACCAGTCCGGGCAGGCAGCGATCGCCTCAAGGTGCAGCAAGCGGTCCTCGACGTCGTCGCCCTGGCCGATCACCCAGTGTGCCACTTGCTCCAAACCCGCCGCGTGCGCCGCCCGAATGCGGGCGAGCTCCGACGACCAAGCGTCGACCCCCAAACGCCGGCGCACAGACGGCGAAGCGCACCCAATGGGCTCCGGGAGGCGTCCGACGGCGCCAGCGCGGGCCAATGCATCGAAGTGGTGGGACGCCGACACCCAAACGCTCAAATTCGGCGCAGCATCCAGGACCCTGCCCACATCTTCGGGCGCCGCTTCCCCGAGCAGATGAAACCGCGTCGCTCCGCCATAGACTGCTTCTGCGGCTCGCTCCCCAAGGTCCGGGCGTCCCGATGCCCAGGCCACGGCGAACGACGCCGACACCGCTGCGTCAACCCCCTCCGTGCGCCGCCGCACGCCGTCGGCGGCCGCGGTCAGCTCGGAGGTTCGGGCCTCGGTCGCCAGCGCGCGCCACCCTTCGGCGGGAAGGTCCTCGCCCGCCTCAGCCCGCTCCAACCACCGCGCCGAAACACCTGGCCGCGGCACCTTGGCCGGCTCCACAAAGCGAACCGCGGCGTGATTCGTGTGTTCCGCGATCATCGCCGCGAAGCGGCGGAGGCCACACAAGGCGGCGTCGTCGAAGGCATAGCGAATACGGTCCTGCAGGTACCGGCGCTCGGGCCCTGGCGGAAGGTCGTCGACGGCGGAGACCCCGGCTGCGCCCGCCTCGCGAAGGTGCGCAACGAGCTTGGCGTCCACCGGCCGACGGGTTGCCCACGCGGCGAAGACGAAAGGAAGGCCTGTCCACGCCTTCCACAGGGCGGCGAGGTCGTGCCGCTCCGCGAGGCGTGGCGGCAAGGCCAGCGCGGCGTCACCAATGACGAGCGAAGCGACCGATCCGCGCGCCCGATCGACCGGATCCGCGCCCACCTCGACGACCAAATCCGGGCTGACGCGCTTCGCCAGAGGACCCAGGCGCAACACGAGCTCCGCGAGCCGCTGGGAGGTGCGGCTCGCGTCGTCGAGAATGACGCATGTCCACGACTCCGGCGGCGTCTCGGCGACCAGAAGGACGCTGTCGACCGGTCCATCCGCCCCGATGCACCAACCCGGAAGAAATGACGCGCCCTGCTCAAGCGCCGCGACCACCGGCACAAGCGCGACGTCGACATCGCCGCACGCCAGCCGGTCTGCGACGCCCGCGGGCGTGTCGGCCACGACGTCCACAAAGCGCGCGTCCAAATGCTGAATGAGCGGCCGCGCATTCAGGTAGCCGACAGTTCCGACCCTGGGGCGCATCAGGCCTCTGCAGCCACGCCGTAAAGCGTGTCGCGCTCCACCGGAGTGCGCCCAGCGCGCCGAATCAGCGCAACCAATTCGGCCCGGGTGAGCTCCTGCGGCGTCGACGCACCGGCCATGTGGTAAATCCGTTCCTCGCGCACCGTGCCGTCGAGATCGTCTACGCCGTACTCGAGAAGGAGCTGCGCCATCGAGAGGCCGACCATCGGCCAGTACGCCTTGATGTGGCCAATGTTGTCGAGCATCAGGCGGGACACGGCGTAGGTGCGCAACGTGTCGGCGTCCGTGGCCTCCATCAGCCTCGAAAGCCGGTTGTTCTCGTTGTGGTACTTCAACGGAATGAAGGTCTGAAATCCGCCCGTTTCGTCCTGCAGAGCCCGCAGGGCCATCATATGGTCGACCCGCTCCGCCATCGTCTCGATGCTCCCGTAGAGCATCGTGCAGTTGCTACGCAGACCCATCTGGTGCGCGGTCCTGTGGACATCGAGCCAACCTGGCCCGTCGACCTTGTCAGGGCACAATTTCTTGCGCGCCCGGGGCGCAAAAATCTCAGCCCCACCGCCCGGCAGTGAATCGAGGCCCGCGGCAACCAGCTCTTCGATCACCCCTCGCACCGTGCGCCCAAACGTCTGAGCAAACCAGGCAATTTCGACCGCGGTGAATCCCTTGATGTGGATGTCTGGGCGTTCGACCTTGATCGCCCGCAGCAGGTCCGTGTAGTAGGAAAATGGCAAATCCGGGTTCAGCCCGTTGACGATGTGGACTTCCGTGATGAGCTGCCCGCGGTGGCGGCGTACCCGGTCGACGGCTTCGTCGATGGTCATCGCATAGGCGCCGGGATCGCCCGTCTTAAGGCGCGCGAAGCTGCAAAAGATGCAGCTCGCCTCGCACACATTCGTCGCGTTGACGTGTTGGTTGCGATTGAACCAGGTCGCGTCGCCGTGCCGCCGCTCGCGCACGATATTCGCCAATCCGCCGACCAAGCTGGGGTCGGCCACATTGAACAGCGCGACACCATCGGTCTCGGACAGGCGTTCCGACGCGAGCACCTTTTCGGCGATCGGCCCGATACCGGCGTCCTGCCACCGCGGCATCCACCAAATCGCGTTCACGCAACCTCCCCGGGAACGTAGCGGAAGCGCCGCAATTCCCCGGTCCATCGGCCATCGTCGGGCAACGAAATCCCGACCGCATCGAGGGCTCGGACGACGACCGTGTCGAGCAAAGCGTCCATACTCTGGGGAGCGCCGTAAAATGTGGGCGATGCCGGCAGAACCAGGGCACCAGCCTCAATCACGGCAACGACGTTGCGCGACGCAACCAGCGAGAGCGGCGATTCGCGAAGCACAAGCGCGAGTGGCCAACGCTCTTTGAGATGCACCTCCGCAGCCCGGCTCAGCAAGTCGTTGGACAGGCCGGCTGCAATTCGGCCAAGTGCCCCCGACGAACAGGGGATGATGACCATCGCCCCGCGCCCCGACGAGCCCGACGCGAAGGGCGCCGTGAAGTCGCCATGGGGCCAGACGGGGAAGCCGAAACTCTCGACGTCGACGCCAACCTCGTCCACCCAGACGAGCCGGGCATTGCGAGAAAGCACGACGTGAACGTCGGCGCGGCCCGCCAAGCGTTGCAACAGGCGCGCAGCATACGGAGCGCCCGACGCACCCGTGACGCCGATGACGAGCCGGCTCATGCTGCGCGGTCGGCCAGCGCGGCCCCGAGGTCGACCAGCGCCTGACGGTAGGGAGAGGCGGGCAACGTGTCGAGCGCCGAGATCGCCTCGTTGGCGAAATCGGCTGCGGCCGCCGACGCGCGCGCCACGGCGCCGCTGGCGACGATGTCGGGACCGATACGCGTCAAGGCGTCCCCATCGGAGGCGTTGCGCACGCGCTCACGAAGGCTGGGATCCTGCTCGAAAGCCAACAACAAGGGCAATGTGACCTTGCGCTCCTTGAGGTCGGCCCATTGGTCCTTGCCCGCGCCACCGACATAGTCGAGTACATCGTCAGCGATCTGGAAGGCCCGACCTACGCCGCGCCCGTAGCGCAACAACGCGCCGATGGCGTCGCGCGACCCGAGGCCAAGCGCCCCTGCGGCGCAGCACCAAGCGATGAGCGCGCCCGACTTGCGGTCGATCACGTCGTAGTAGGCCGCGCGCGCCAGGTTGAGGTCGCCTGTAGCCGCCAATTGGAGAACCTCGCCTTCCGCCATCTCGGTGACGGCCCGCGCCAATTCCGTGACGACGGCGTGGCCGCCGTGTTCCGCCGCCAGCCAAACCGCCCGCGCCAGGCAGAAATCGCCAGACAGGACGGTCACGGCAGGCGCAAAAGCACGGTGGGCTGCTGCCCGTCCCCGGCGAAGGTCGGCGTCGTCGACGACGTCGTCATGCAGCAGGGACCCGAGGTGAATCAACTCGCCAACCGCCATCAATTTGGGCAGGTCGCCCTTCCAGCCCACCGCACGGGCGCCGAGCGCCGTCAACGCGGGGCGGAGCCGCTTGCCGCCGCCATCCATCAAGTGCCTGGCCACCGCAGGGATCGCCGCCACATCGGTATGGGTGAGCTGACGCAGGGCCGTTTCACAGGCCAACAGGTCCTCGGCGACGAGCCCCAGCGCCCTTGCGGGGTCGGGGACGCGCGACAGCGGCGCCCCCGCCGCGAGGCCTGCAGGCCGCTCCCGGCGACCAAAGCCCGCGTCCGCCGGGCCGAGCGCCATCGCGCCTCCGTTCCCGGCGTTGCCGGGGGCCACGCCTAACGGGGGCCCCCGCACCGTGCGAACGGGCCAGAAACGTGGCATGATGGCCTTGGAGACGTCCATGCCGCCGAAGGCGGAGGCCCACCGCGCTCGCGCCCTGAAGCTGGCGAGCGATGCGCTCGGGGAGGTTGCCGACCATGTCGGCTTCAAAGGAAGCATGGGCCGGATTTGGGCCCTACTTTACCTTTCGCCCGACCCGCTCGCGGCCGATCGCATTGCGGAAGCCACGGGCCTCTCGACAGGCGCTGTGTCCATGGCGCTCGGCGACTTGGGCGCCTGGGGCATCGTCAAGCGGGTCCCCGGCGGCGGGACCAAGCGCCTCTACGCCGCCGAATCCGATATGCTGACCATTGTCCGCGGCGTCGTTCGCGCCCGTGAGCAACCGCTGCTCGAGGGCGTCGTGGCCAAGCTCGCCACGGCCTCCATCGAATTGGAGAAGGCCCTGGCCCTCGACCCTGAAGACCCGGAGACGGCCTTCGTCCTCGAACGCGTGCGCGGGTTGCAGGGTCTGGGCAAAGTAGGCCTGACGATGCTCGAACGCATGTCGTTGCCATGGACGGTCGAGCCCCTTCTCGGATGGATGGGTCGCCGTTCGCTGGGCTCGGAGGACGAGTGATCGCGGTCCTCCTTGTGGCGTGTGGTCAGCCGCCAGGCCTCGACGGCAAGGTCGTCGACATCTGGGGGGAGCCCATCGAGGGGGCCACGGTCCGTCTGGCGGGTCACGACGAACAGCCGCTGACCGATCGCGAAGGCCGCTTCCGCCTCCCACCGTTCCAGGGGAGCCGGGAGATCAAGGTTGGGCGCATGGGATTCGTCCAAGACCGGACCGAATGGGTGGGCGATGGACGGCCCGGGCGCGGACCCGTGTTCGAGCTCTATCCGCAGCCTAAAGACTTCGGCTTCTACCTCGTGAACTCCGGGGCCTACGGCCGCTTGCCGCCGACGCCTGTCGACGCGATTGCGGGCCCTTTGCACACGATTGCCGGACTCACAAGCGTGGGGAACGTCGTGGCCGACAGCCGCACGATGCGCGTGCTCATGCACACGCCCCTTTCGGTCGACGAAGTTGCCAGGCTCGACCTCGAATTGCATCGCATCGAGTTCATCGACCGGACGGAGATGCTCGGTCCCTTGGGTCACGTGTCCGCCACGGTCCAACGTTGGACGGCCTGGCAAGAGGTGCCGACCACGCTCCGACCGCTTCGCAGCCGGACCGACTACCTCATCACGACGAATGGTCCGCTCGAGCCCGGCCACTACGCGTTGCAGACACAGGGCCTCCTCACCTCGGGAGGCGCGTTGACCCTACCGAAAGAACTTCGGGTAGCGTTTCCCTTTGAAGTCCGTTGACAGGCACTCGTAGGTGTAGGCCGTCACGGATTCGACCGAACCGTCCCCCCCGATGTCCTGTTCGTCTCGGACAAGGAAACCGCCCTCGTCGTAGACCCATCGCCAGATGAGGTCGCCATTGAGGTCCAGGTCGTCGTCGTAGCTTTCCTCGATGAGGCGGCCTTCGGCATCGTAGATGAACGACGTCGCCGCATCGAATGTGCCGTCGGATTCGAGGTCGTAGTCCGTGCGGATCCACTGATCGAGCCCGTTGTAGGCGTACTCCTCGCGGTACTCGAACGACCCGTCGGCGCTCCCATCGGTCTGAAACAGGATGGCCTTGCCATCCGCATCGCGGTCCGTCACCTCGAGGTAGTCGACGTGGCCGTCGGCGCCGAAGTCCATCTCCAACCGAAGCAAACCGCCAAAAGCGTCATTCGTGTACTCCCAACGATCGTTGGGAATGCCGTTGGCCTCGAGGTCCATCGTGTACCCGACGAGGAAGCCCGAGGCGTCGAACAGCCATCTTTCGATCTGGTTGGCTGAGCCGCTCGCGTCCCAGTCCATCGCCTTTGATTCCAACTGACCCGACGCGGTCCAGGTGAACTCCATGATCCAGTCTACGTCGCCGTCAGCCTCGTAGTCGTCCTCCTGGATGACCGGGTAGTTGTCCACGTACAGCCAATGTTGGGTGGAAACCACCGCGCCGCCGACGTCGTACCCACGCATCCAGCGTTCCACGACCTCGCCGCCCGACCACGTGTACGAATCGACGTAGTCGGCGATGCCGTCGACGTCGTAGTCGTGGTCGACCTGAACGACCTGATCGTCGGCATCGTAGGTGTACCGCAGCGTCTTCTGAACCGTATCGAAGGCGATCTCTTCGAGGAGGACGAGCAGGCACCCTTCAGGAACCGCCGGGATGTCGAGGGTGGTCCCGCCACCGTCGTCGGTCGTCGAGCCGGGGCCGTCGGTCTCCTCGTCCGTGGGCGCCGACCCGTTCGCGGAGCCGCACCCCAACGCCAGTACGGTCAGTCCGACGCGCATCACGCCTCCCAGGTCCAAAGTCTCAAGCCATCCGCGCCCGTCGCGAGCCAGCGGCCGCGGCTGGAGAAGGCGACGGTGGTCACCGGCACGGAGAAAGCGCGCACGAGGTCCGGTCGAACCCGCTTGTCGGTTCGACCTAGGTGCGCCAATACCACCGCCCCTTGTCGCGTGCCGAGGCCGATGGTCTGGCCGTCCACCGACACATCACCCGCCGACAACTCGGGCAGGCGCATCGTTCGAGGCGCGCCTCCGAAGTGGTCCCATACGCACACGCCGCTCGCCGTGAAGCCCAAGACCCAAGACCCTGCCACGCGCAGCCGATGTCCCGTGGCCTCCCCCTTCGGGGCGCGGCTGTCGGGCCCCAATGGGATGACGGCGAGGCCTTCCGGCAGAGACCGACACAACAGGGGCGTGCCGTCCTTGCTCGCCGCGACCGCAGAACCGGCGGGCAGCCGGGCGCGCGTGACGACCTCGCCGTCCCGGAGAACCCACATGGCGCGACCCTCAGCCGTGTCGCCGACGATGACGACGAGGTCGCCGGCGAAAAAGCCGTCCATTCCTCCAAGGAAAGGGTGTTTGCCGGCGCTCAGAACCGTCCCGGCCATATTGCCCAAGGTCCAATGGCCCTCGCGGGCGACCACCAACCAGCGCTCGCGATCCGGCGCCGCCGCCAGCACCGCGGCCTCTCCGAGATCTGCGCCCAGCGTGCGGGTCCCGAGCACCGGGTCGACCTGAATCAGCTGGCCTTCGCGCGTGGCCGCCAGCAGCACCTCGCGTTGCGGAATCCACGCGAGCCCACACGGCGCCTTCACCGGTGGCTGCAGCACGGGCTCCAGCCCGCTCCGCTCGTGCAAGTAGTGCGCCTCGGTGACCTCGCGAGCCATGCCAGCTGGGCTATCCCGGCGGGGCGGGTGCGCGGGTGGTCTCCGGACGGCGGTCCGAGAGGATCCAATTTCGCTCTTCGACCGTCAGCGACACGGCGTAGCGACCGTCGAAACACGCCGAGCACAAGCCCTTGCCGGCGACCTCGGTCAGGTCTTCGCCCGTAAGAAAGGTGACCGAGTCAGCCCCCAGTTGGGAGGCCAGCCGTGTCTCCAGGTCGGCGACGGGAAGGCGCCCCGCCACGAGTTCGTCGGCGCTCGGCATGTCGATGCCGTAGAAGCAGGGGTGCCGAACCGGCGGGCTGTAGATGGCCACGTGCAGGCTCTTGGGCTCGTGACGCCGCACCATGCCGGCGATTCGGCGCATCGTCGTTCCGCGGACGATGCTGTCGTCGACCAGGACAACGTCGCGGCCGCGGAAAACCTCGTCGATCGGATTCAGCTTGAGGCGCAAGGCCGCTTCGCGGGTGGCTTGGTCCGGCATGATGAACGTGCGCCCAGTGTAGCGGTTCTTGATGAACCCCTCCTCCGACCGAACGCCAAGTTCACGCGCCATCGCATCCGCCGCCGGTCGCGACGTGTCCGGCACCGCCACGACGACGTCGACAGCGCGGCCGCTGCGCTTCCATACAGCGGCCAAGCGCACGCCCAAGCGGGCACGAACGTCCAGGACGCGACCCGGCTCCATCCGGCTGTCCGGCCGCGCAAAGTAGATGTCCTCAAAGATGCAGTGCCGAGGTTCCGCGGGCGCTACCGAGCGGACGACGGCCTCCTCGCCAGCGCGCATGAGGACGACGTGCCCCGGCGGCACATGGCCCGTCAATGGGACGTCCATCACGTCGAGAGCCACCGACTCGCTAGCCGCCATCCAGGCGCCGTCCGCGCGCTGCCCGTAGCAACAAGGTCGGATGCCATGGGAGTCGCGGAACGCGACAAGGGTCTCCTGGCCGTCCACTTCCATGACGGCGACGACGGAGTACGCACCGCGCACTCGGCCAAGGACGGCCCGGACGGACTCCACCACGTCTTCGGTCGTCGGACGCACGACGGCGCGCATCATCACTTCGTCCGCCAAAACGCAGAGGATGGGCTCGGCGTCGCACTGGGATGTCAGCCGAATTCCCCGATCACGCAGCCCCTGATCCAGCTCGGCGAGGTTCGTCAGATTTCCGTTGTGGGCCAGCGCCATGCTCGGGCGACGCGTCGTGAAGGGTTGCGCATCTTGGCGCGCCCCGCCGCCAACCGTCGGGTAGCGAACGTGCGCGATTCCAGCTCGCCCCGGCAAGGTGGCGGTGATCTCGCGGCGGAGAACCTGCGCGACGAGCCCGAGATCCTTGTGAAGGGAAACGGCCCCGTCATCGAACGTGGCCATGCCGGCCGCGTCCTGACCGCGATGCTGAATGGCACAGAGAGCGATGGCCAATGCCGGCGCCACCGGCTCGGTGGCAACCATGCCGACGAAACCGCACAAAGGGCACCCCGGCCCCTCGGGGTAGCCGTCCGGCCCGGGTGGGGCAATGCCTTCAGCGGCCCGGTCGAACTCCAATCGTGCCCGGCCGCCACGCCCCGATCGACGCGGTGCCGCGCTTGCGCCCCGACTTTAGGAGATCCCCGGCATCCGCTGAAGCAATTGGACCAAGATGTGCGCTTGGTACCAAGCGTCGTAGTCGGCGCGATGAACCCGATCGCGCGCGACCGGCGGCAGCTGGAGCCGCTTGTCGAGTTCCTCCTTGTTCGAGTCGAACCAGTGCAGGCCCAAGATGCCCATGCTGAGGGCCTTGGTGTCCAAGGCCTTGTAGCCGAAGGGGTTGACCTGGTCGGCGGCCTGGTAGGCGTACGAGACGAAGGACCAGTCAAACGGCGCGTTGTGGCCAACGAAGACGGGTTTGGATTTAGGGCGCAGGGCCCCCGCCACGAACTCTGACAACGTGCGCAGGCCGTCGGCCATCGGCAGGCCTTCCCGCCGCAGCCGCTCCAGATCGAGCCCGTTCACGGCCATCGCGCCCGGGTCGACCCCTGGCGCTTCCGGCCGAAACTCCAGGTAGAGTCCTTCGCCGATCTGCCACTCGTCGCTGTCTTTCCACACCGGGACGCAGCCGAGACTGATCATGTCGTAAAGCGCGGGAACTGGGCCCGAGCACTCGATGTCCACGCAGAACCAGGTTGCACGTGCCATGGTCCCGCCGCGTTACTTTGAAGGGGTATCAGCCGCAACGCGCGGAGGGCAGGCCATGAGCCTGATCGCAAACCTCGTGCTCGCCATGTTGGCGGCCGTGCCCACCTCGGTGGCCTACCTCTCCCTGCTCGGGCTCGGCTTGCACCGGCACGCGAGCCCCATTGCGGTGGCGGCCGCGAGCACCCTGTTCGTCTTTGGTCCAGCGATGGCGGTCGCGGCGGCGTCTTACCGACGCCGCACGCGCATCTTCCTCCTCGGCCAGGGGGCCTGGGCCCTCTGGATCTGTGGTCAGGTCCTACCGGTCTACTTCCCTGGCGAACGGCGCGACGCGCTCGCCGCCGGCATCGCCGTCCTCGGCCTGGGCCAATTCGACGGCCTTGCTCGCGACCTCGCGGGCATTCTGCCCAACGAGCCCGACGTCGCCAGGCCGAGCGCGCAGGAGGCCGTGGCCCTCTCCGCCGTCGCGCCGCCCCCGCCTCTCATTCTCGACACCCACCAGATCGCGCTGCCCTACGAAGGCGAGGGCCGCACCCTCAGCGTACCCGTCGTCTTGCGCCACGGGACCACCGAAATCGAGTCCTGGCTCATGGTCGACACGGGCGCCACTTACACGGCGCTCAAGCCCGAGCTTCTCGCCCGTCTCGGCGCCGACCCGGGCGAACTCGACCCCGTCATCCAACTCCACACGGCCAACGGAGAGCGCCAGGCCCGTCTCGTCCAACTCGACCGAATCTGGCTTGGTGACATCGGCGTCGACGCCGTGGCCATTGCGACCTGCGACCGGTGCCCGTCCGACGAGAGTGGCGGTCTACTTGGCCTGAACGTCGCGGGCGGCTTCAACGTCACCATCGACGCCGACCGACGGGAAATGGTGTTCAGCCGGCGCACCGACCCCGACCGCGTCCTCGACGTCAAGCCCTTCGTCGACCTCGACGCGAGATTCCTTCGCTACCCGGGCGGTCGCGTGGAGGTGGAAGTCCATCTCGACAACCCGCGGTCTCGCACCGTGGAGGGCGCAGTCGCACGAATTCGCTGCGCTGCTGCGGAGTGGTCGATTCCCCTCGGCTCCACACCTCCGTCGGGGCGCGTCACCGCCACCCGACGGCTACCGAGCCACGAACCCTGCGAGACCTACGAAGTGGATCTCGGCGCCGCGCGGTGGGCCACCCCGTAGGGGCGGTCAGGGCATCCTTGACAGCAGGTCGAGCAAGGCCGCTCCAAATCGCTCCGTGCGTTTGGGCCCCATTCCCGGCACCTCGAGCAAGCCCGCCAAATCCGTCGGCCGAGCCGCCAGAAGGGCTTTGAGCGTCGCGTCCGTCGCCACCTGGTAAGGCTTCCAGCGAAGGCGCCGCGCGGCACTCGTCCGCCATTGGCGCAGGGTCGCAAACCCCGGCTCGACCACCTTGCGGACCTTCGGCGTCCCCGACTTTGGCCGCACCGGCCGCCCCGCCGCCCAGACCGTGGGGTACTTGCGCCCCTTGCGCTCCAGACGCCCCTCCCCAAGGAGGCGGTCGATCGCGCGGACGACGGCATCTACGGGCCGCGACTGGAGCGCCCCGAATTCCGGGATCGCCTCGAAACCCCATCGCTTGAGCGCTCGCGCGCGGCTCCCCCGCAGGCCGCCGGCGAGGGCCAGCCGCCCCACTGGCCGCCGCAACTGACCCACAAACGCGACGACGACGTCGCGCTCTGCCTCCGTCAACGTCACCCCCGCATCGTCCGAGCGCTTGGCCAAGGCGCTCGACCGTCGCTCCTTAGCCCCTTTCCGGGCCGCATCGCGGCGCGTCCGCACGCCCTCGGGGTCCACACAGGCGTCGCACACCCCGCACGGTTCGTTGGGTTCACCGCCCAACCACGCCTCGATCGCGACCGCCCGGCAGCTCAGCCCGTCGACGAGGTCCCAGAGTGCTTCGTGGCCGGCGCGAAGGCCCGGTCCCGGCGTCGGGCCCCACAGGGCTTCGGCAACCCGACGATCGGCTGGGGACGCCCAGAGTCTCGCCGACGCCGGTTCCCCGGCACGGCCTGCCCGACCCGCCTGTTGGACCCACGCCTCGAGCGTTGGCGGCGCCTGCACATGGAGCACGAGGCGGACATCGGGCAGGTCGACGCCCATTCCCCACGCGCTGGTCGTCACGAGCACCGGCCGATCGCCGTCGACGAATGCGGCCTCCGCCTTGGCGCGCGCCCCCGTCGTTCGACCGGCATGCGTATGGGCGGCATCGAAGCCCGCGGCCCGAATCGCCCTCGCGACGCTCGTCACCCGAGCGCGCCCCACCGCGTAGACGATCGCGCGACCCGGCGGCGTGGACCCCGCAAAGCCAGCGTCCCGAAGGGCGTCCATCGCCGCCTGAAGCCTTGCTCGGTCGCCCAAAAGGGGTGTCACGGCGTAAGCAAGCCGCGGCCGCCGCAGAGAGCCCACCCAGACGTCCGGCGCCCGCAAGTGCAGCGCGGTCGCGAGATCGGCGCGCGCTGCTGGCGTCGCCGTCGCCGTCATGGCCAGCGTCGGTACGCCAAGGTGGTCGCGTAGGGACCCAAGGCGCGCGTATTCGGGCCGAAACTGATGGCCCCATTCGGTCACACAGTGAGCCTCGTCGACGACGAGGAATGCAACCCGCGCAAGACGGCGGAGGACCCCCGTCGCCGACTCCGGCGAGACGAAGACCGCAACGCACCCGCCCGCCCGCTCGCGGGCCCGCTGCCGCCCGGCCGCGTCAAGATCGGACCCGAAGTGGACCGCCGGGAGCCCAAGCGCTTCGAGGGCCGCAACCTGGTCGCGCATCAGGGCGAGCAGGGGGCTGATGACCAACGTTGGGCCCCGCCCCTCACGCCATGCAACGACGGCCGCCATTTGCCAGGCAAGCGACTTCCCACCCCCCGTCGGCAAGACGAGCAGGCCGTCTCCGCCCGCCAACAACCTCCTCGCCGCAGCCACCTGCAACGGGCGCGGCACCCGGCCAAAGGGCTCGCCGAGGGATGCGTCCGTCATGGCGTGTGCTCACCCCGCGCCACGCCCCAAGCACCGGGGTACGAGCACGCCGGAGGCGCGATGCTTACCCCAGGCTCCCCTGCACCCGATTTCCAAGTCCACGACGCGGATGGCTCCCCGGTCCGCTTGGCGTCCTTTCGGGGACGTCCCGTGGTCCTGTTCTTCTTTCCAAGGGCCGACACCCCCGGGTGCACGCGCGAGGCCTGCGCGTTCCGCGACCTCGCCGCGAAGTTCGCGGAGGCTGGGGTCGCCGTCGTCGGCGTGAGCGCCGACAAACCGTCCGCGCAGAAGCGCTTTGCCGACAAGTACGGCCTTGCGATGCCGCTACTCTGCGACCCCGACAAGGCCATGCTCACGGCCTGGGGCGTGTACCGGATGAAGAAGCTGTATGGCAAGGAGTCGCTCGGCATCGTCCGTTCGACCGTCTGGTGCGACGCGAACGGCATCGTCCGCCACGTCTGGAACAGCGTAAAGGTCGACGGGCACGCCGAGGCCGTCCTGGCCAAGGTCACGGCGGGCTGAGCGGGCTTCACTTCGCGCGCGCGAGTCCGTCGAGCACGATGTCGGTCGTGATCACCTCGGGCAGAGCAATGGCCTCGCGCGTCCGATCCGCCGGCAAGATCAGGTAGAACGGCACACCTGCGCGCCCGTACCGGTGCAGCCAGGTGGTGATGTCCTCGTCCTTGCGTGTCCAGTCTCCCTTGAGCGGGACGAAGCCGCCCGCTTTCAACGCGTCTCGAATCGGCGCCGTCTCGAGAATCACCCGCTCGTTGACCTTACAGGTCAGGCACCAGTCCGCGGTGAAGTCGATGAAGACCGGCTTCCCGGCCAGGCTGGTGACGGCTTCGTCCGAGAAGGGCTGCCAGGGAATCATCTCGGCGTCCCAGGCCACGTCGGCTGCGACCGCGCCGTCGCACTCCGGCTCGTCCGCGTAGGCCAAATCGAGGAATGCGTAGCCCCCGGCCGTCGACACGAGCGCAGCGATGGCCAGCGCGCGCAATTGCTCCAACCCTGTGGACGCGACGCCCCCCCAACGGCCAAAAATCCAGGCACCGATGGCCAGAACCGTGAGGAAGGCGAGGAAACCGGTCGTCCGCTCCGTCCCCACTTGGGCCATGAGGACGTCGACGAGCCAGACCGTCGTCGCGATCAACGAGAAGCCCAACAGCTGCTTGAAGGCCTCCATCCAGGCGCCTGGCCGCGGCAACAGCCGGTACGCCGCGGGCACGAAGGCGACGAGCAAGAAGGGGGCGGCAAGGCCGAACGCGATCGAACTGAAAATGGCGAACAGGTCGAAGGTCGGGGACGTGAACGCAAAGGCGATGGCGGTGCCAAGGAACGGTGCCGAACAGGGTGTCGCCAACAGCGTCGCGAAGACACCCGTAAAGAAGTAGCCGACCGGACCATCCCTGTTCGTTGCATCCGCGGCGGTGTTGCCGCCCAACGCCGGGATCTCGAAAACGCCGAACAGCGACAAGCCGAACAGGAAGACCACCGAGGCGAGTCCTGCCACGTACGGCGGGTATTGGAACTGGAAGCCCCAACTGACGTCGACACCCGAGGCGAGCCGCAGCCCGATGACGGCGGCCGCGAGCGCCCAGAAGGAGACGAGGATGCCAGAGCTGTAAGCGATGCCAGCCCGGCGCTGCTCGGTCGCGGGCGTCTCGCCCTGTTCGACCAACCCGTAGAGCTTGAGCGTCAACACGGGCAGAACGCAAGGCATCACGTTGAGCAGCAGGCCGCCGACGAAGGCCCACAACAAGTTGAGCAACAGGCCGCCCGCCGCTGCGGGAGCCACGACGGCGGCGACGTCGCCGCCACCGGTCACAGGCGGCCCATCGCCCCCGCCTACCGCCTTCCACGCCAAATGCGTCGATGCCTCGGTCACAGTGCCAGGCGCCGCCCAACGAATGGGCGCAACGGTTTCGACGGCAACCGGCCCGTTTGGCCCAGGCACCTGCCAAAGCGCTCCGAACACTTGCCCTTCTGGCAACGGGTCGGGTTCGTAGGCCACGCCCTCGACCGCGACAAACAACGACCCGTCGTCGAGTTTGACGAGGTTGTGGGCCGAGACTTCGAGATCGTAGGACGCGACCAATGGCGCCACCGTGGGCCAAGTCGGCGTCAACGGGACATCGACGCCAGCCGGCGGCGTGGCCACGACCCCAACGCGGAAAGAGCCGCCCGCGACGACCGCAGACGCGCCGGGGACCACCTCGAAGCGCCAACCCTCGAGCGACGTCACCGGGACTTGGCGCCCGACCTCGTCGAATCGATCGACCCACGGTGATGGCGAGGACGTGGGGCCGACCTGCAGCGGAAGGCGAAGCGTGGCCTCACCCGGGCGGCAAGTGGCCTGGCAAACGAGCCAATTGACTGCGGCCTCGACGGTCACGGGTCCCGGCGCCGCGTCCGCGGGAACCGTGACGCTCGAGACCAGCATCACTTCGTGATCGTAGCCATAGGAAACGAGTCCGTCGGTCTCGAATCGCAGAGGGACGGGAAAGGCCAACGAGCCCGCAGACCAGCCCGCTGGCATCGTCCACCGCGCTTCGGTCGGCTGCCCGATGCCGCCGGGGCTCTTCCAGTAGGTGTGCCAGCCGTCGGCCTGTTCGAGGTGCACCCCCAGGCGCAGCGTCTCGCCAGGCGCAACCGTGAGCCGGTCTGGGATCAGGCGCGCGTGGACGGGATGCAGCTTGCCGTCGGGCTCGACGGGATGGACGTCGGCACTCCCGGGAAGGTCCGAAAAGTCGGACGCGACCGCGCCCATGGCCACGAGCGATGCGAACATCGATACTCCGGCCAGCCAGCTACCCCGACGAGCGCGCGGGGGCCTTGCCGTAGCTCTTGACCTCGACGAATCGAGACCCAAGCCGGACGCTCAAGGACCGTTTGTGACGCGCCCGCTCTTGATTCAGCTCGGGGACCCGAAGTGCAGCAGCCACGAAGGCCGGACCCGTGTCGCGCGCGTCGATCAGCGAACGAAGCTCGTCCTCGACGTCCCACAAGCGCCCGTTGACGTCGGAAAGCGCAGCGAACTCGGCCAGGCTCTCCAAGGGGGGATGGCCCGACCCCTTCCAGGCGTCCTCCAGATTCGCAAGTTCCGCCCCGGCAAGTCCCCGGCGTTCGGGGTCAGCGATCCGGTCGACCTTCAAACGGAGGATCGCGATCCGATCCGCGACGTCCCCGTCGGGTTGCTCCACCTTCATCGAGGCCCCGCGCGACGATCCCGTGGCTAACGCCTGAGTCGGCGTTGCTCCGCACAGCGACGTCTGGGCGGCGACGTCAGTCGGCCGTCAGCACGAAACGCCGCCGTTGGGCAATACGTGCCAAACACGTGGAATTTCCTTCTGCGCCCAGTATGTTGGCTCTACGCGAGGGACCATGGCACGCAACACCACGCGAGAACCGACCCTCGACCCGTCTCGAACTGGCGAGTTCCACGTTCCCAACGGCCAGCCGTTGCCCAACCGGGACCGCAAGGGGCCGACGCCGATCGTTCAGGACTGGTCCTACGATCCGGGTCCGAAACGCGGAGGCAGCCGATGACCGGCACGACGTTGATCTGGTTCGCCGTTGCACTGGGAACGATTCTCTGTGTCATGTTGCTTGGCGTCCTGGCCCTCATCGAGCTGCTGCCCCGTGCACGTGGAGAGGAGACGGTTGCCCGCGTGCAGCCTCCGCGCGTGACCTCCAACCCGGCCAACGTACGCCCGGCCACGCCCGCTGGACCGCGCGCCGCCGCACAAGCCCCCGTGACCCGTGCTCGTATGTCGCCGCCCGCGGCCGCCCCCGACGGCGGGCTCCGGCGCACCAATCAACTCGTGGCACCCAAGCCGTTCACGGCAAAGCCCGGCCCCGCGGCCAGCGCGCCAGCGCCAAGAGCCGCTGCGGCCCCACCCGTCTCCCACTACAACCTTGACTTCCAGGAAGACAACGACTTGGCCACCGTCACGGCCTCCCGCGGCGAATTCGGCGATGACGACGACCTCGAAGACAGCCCGACGGTCACGATCAGCCGCAGCGAGATGGAGGCATCGCCAGGCGACTTTGCCATTTCCGACCGCGACTGAGTACGCTCAGGCCCCTGTCCTAGGCGCCTGAACAGCAGACGCGCATGGCCGCTCAGGGACCCGAACCGGCGGCCTCACGCTCTTTCGCGATGTCCAACGGCGACGCATTGAGCCCCGACCGCACCGGAATCCTCACTTTGCCATCCGCCCCGGGCACCTCCGACTTGGCGGCCTCAGGCGGAGGCAGGACCGCGTCCGCCGTGGAGGTGACTTCTGCCGCAGAACCCACGGGGGGCTCAAACGCCGACGCCTGGGCCGGCCCCAGGTCCGACCTGTCGGGGGCACGGTCGCGGTAGATCCAGATTCCGGCGGCCAGCGACCCGACGAGCCCGATGAGGGCAAGCAACATCGCCATCTCCACCGGGCGCATACGGTCGGGCTGTCGCTGGCGGGCGCGCGGTGCAGCGGGGACGACGCTTGGCACCGTGATGGGCCGCTGGTGTCCGCCCAAGTGGATGGCGCCTGCCCCCGAACGCGCCTCGGTCTCGTGCCCGTGGAGGGCGTGCCCACCCGCTCCCAACACGGGCCGGTCGATGGCTGGGGGCGGCATGGCCAACCCCGCAGGACGCACCGGCGACGGCAACGGCGCCACGAAGTGCGCCTCCGGCGCCGGCGAAGGTGTGGGCAGTTCGAGGTCGGAGACGGCGCCGCCCGGTTGAACGCCCAACGGAACTGGGATCGGGTCAGGCGCGGGTTCGGGCGGAAGGACCCCGGGGACGACCAGGTCCGACTCCGAGGCCTCCGGCATCGGCCGGACCACCTCATCCGTCGGCGGGTCGACAGGTTTCGCCTTTGGTTTGGGCACAACGGGCCGGTCGTCGCCGGCCGGACGACGCCTCAGGGGTTCGTCCCACTCCACGTAGTCCGGGCTCGTGGCGACTTCTCGCGGGATTGCCTCTCGGGCTCGTCGCGCCGGCTTGGCCGATTTTTCAGGCGCCGGCTCAGCCGTCGGCACACCGAGCGGATCGAGGTCGGGCGCCGGCAAAGGTACGGGCGTCGCATCCGCGGGGTCGAAGGGGTCCGACGGCCGATCCCGTCCCAACGATCCGTCCTCCATCGGGACTACGCGGCCAGCGCCGCCGCCCATACAACCCCATACCGTGTTCCGGCGCGACGTCGATCGTCATTCGTCGGTCGCGAGGAAACCTGATCTGCCGCCTGCCGTCACCGCCAGCCCCCAAACGACGGCCCCGGCCACGGCCACTCCAAACGACGCCCACGCGCCCGACGCCAATGCGCTCCACCACATGGGACCAACGACGCTGACGACGACGAAGACAACCAACCAAGCGACCTGTTGGGCCGACCTGGGGTCGCGCACGAATGCGCTCGCCGCGGCCGCCGTCGCCGCCACGGCGCCCGACCAAGTCGGGATGCCGAGCAAATGGCCCACCCACCAAGCGCCGGACCATGGGCTGCGCTCGAGGACGCCCTCGGACCCCAAGACGAGGGCCGCAACCGCGAGGGTCCCACCAAACAACAACGTCCCAAGTGCCGTCGGCAGCCACATAGCTCCCAACGACAAGCCCCCCAACAGGGTGGAGGGCGACATCCTCGCGAGCAGGTGGGTCCACGTCCCCGCTGCCCGTTCGTGCTGGATCGCGTGTGCGCCGTAGACGGCCGACGTTCCCACCACCTGAGAGAACGCCAGGAAGTTGGCGACGTCAAAAACGGCGCCAAGCATCCCGGCCGGGTCTTGGGGCCCCGCCAATTCGGCGAACAGGTCCCCCCGCGCCGTCCCGGGAGTCAGCCACGCTGCGGCCGCCCCGGCGGCGGCCACCACCGCGGCGACGAGCCCATACGTGACCACCACCGCGAACACGCCGCCCCGGTCCCGCGTCAGCTCAAGCAACTGGCGCTCCACGAGGAGGACCACCCCCTTCATCGAGCCCCCCGCCAACGCGCGAGCCAGCGGTCCGGGCTCGGCTCCTCCGACGGCGCGGCGGCGCCCCGCCAACTGCCATCCAGCCACGCGACCCGATCACTGAGCGCAAGCGCCGCTCGGAGGTCGTGCGTCACCAACACGATGGCCAGGTCGCGGCCGGCCAACTCGCGGACGGCGCCCCAAAGGGCCTCCGACGCCATCGGGTCCAGGTGGCTCGTCGGTTCGTCGAGAAGCAAGACGCGCGGCTCGACCATGAGAGCCCGAACCAGAGCGAGCTTCTGCAAGGTGCCCGACGAGGCCTCTGCCACGGGCCGGTCGAAGGCCGACATCGGGAGGCTCAACCGCTGAGCGACCGCACGACCTCGTCGCGCGGCCTCGGCCGCATCCAATCCGACGAGCGCCCCAAAGAACGTCAGGTTCTCAAGGCCGGTCAGCAGCGGGTAGAGCCCAGCCTTGGACCCGACCAGCGCGAGGTCGCCCGTGGCGCGGCGCGCCACGCTGGCCACGTCTTCGCCGTCCACCCGAATCGTGCCTTGCGACGGAGACAAGACCCCGGCCAACAGACGGATCAGCGTGGACTTCCCACCGCCGTTGGGCCCTAGGATGCCAAGCACCTCGCCAGCGCCCAATTCGAAACTGACATCTCGCAGGACGACGCGGCCGCCGCGTGTACATGCCACGTCGGCGACGGAGACGCGGCTCACCGCAGCTTCGCGACGAAGGCGTCGAGGTCGTCCAATTCCTCTAGGAAGGGCGTGCCGACGACCGGCCAACGGAGGCCCGACGCCGGATCCAAGTCGAAGGCGCCGACGCGGAAGCCCACGGCGGTGCGTTCGCGCTTCCATTGGGCCGCGCAAAACAGGGTCACGAAGCGGCGGATGTCGCGAGCGAACGCGCGCATGTCATCGCCGTAGATCCCGTGGACGTCCGGCCAAGCCGCTTCGAACAACGCGATGGGGTCATGGCCGGCGTCGACGAACTCCCCCATCAGCCGGTCGAGGACGACGTAGGGCATGAGGTCCGCCTCATCGGTCTGATGAGCCGCTGCCGGCCGAAGCTCGGCCGTGGGGGGCATGGCGAGGATGGCGTCCAATTCGGGTAGCCGATGGAAGGTCGCGGCCCACTGTAGCCATGTCGACACCATCGTCTTCGGCACCCCTGCCAACGGAGCAAGTCCGCCACAGGTGTCGCCATCCATCGTCGCATAGCCGACGGCGACCTCTGAGAGATTGGACGTCGTGAGCAAGGTTTGACCAAGCGCGTTGGCCATCGTCCAGCTGAGCGCCCCGCGCGCCCGCGCCTGGAGGTTCTGCAGCGTACGGTCGTCGGCGGCGTCACCCCACGACAGCGACCGCCCCAAAGTGTGTTCGGCGGCCTGCCTAAGCGCACTCGCGACGGCTTCGGCAGGGACCTCGAAGTGGCGCGTCCCCAATGCGCGCGCGAGCCGCCGGGCCGCGTCAGCCGTGGCCTCTCCCGACTGGGCCGTCGGCATACCCAACGTCGTGACGCACTGCGCGACGTCGGACTTGCCCTCCCAAGCCCGCATCCGAGCCGCCAGCAGCGCGACCATCGCGGAGTCCCGTCCGCCGGACAGGCCGATCACGACGCCGGAGATGCCGGTCTTACGCAGATATTCCCGCAGGCCCAGGCACAGGCCCAACTCGAGCTCAAGGGGGCCGAGGTCCGCCGCACCTGGCGCACGCCCGAGCGCCTCATGGACCCACGCAAGACTGGGGTCGAGGCCGGTGACCGGAGCCGTCGGTTGCGACGCATGGGAACCGAAGCGCCCCTCGACGCGTACGACGGTCGGCGCCGAGCCTCGGTCGCCGCGACGTTGGGCCTCGACCCTGGCTCGCCAGGACCCCTCCTCCACCCGCAGTTCGTGCAGCCGGCCAAGGTCGACCGTCGCGGCCACAACGCCCACATCCGAACCAAAGCGCAGCCGCTGCCCCTCGGCCAACGTGGCGCCATCCCGCGCGATGAGCACCGACCCGTCGAATACGATCCGGGTGTCGTCGCAGCCCATGAGGCTCGCGTACAGGTAGACGACGTGGTCCTCGCGGCTTGCCTGTTCCACAAGGCCCCGCCGGACGGCGTGTTTGCCGACCATAAACCAGCTCGCCGACGGATTGCAGACGATGCCAGCGCCTGCGACGGCGGCGGCCGATCCAGGCCGGTCGCCCAACCAGCCGTCCTCACACACCTCCACCGCAAAGCGACCGAGGCCCTCGGCCTCAAACAGCAACGTTCCAAGCGGGTAGATCTCCCCCGACGGCGCGCGCCAACTCTCCACGTCGCCGCGCCGCCATCCCGCATACCAGCGATTCTCGTAGAGCACGTCGCCACTGGCGAGGTTCTCTTTGGGGACGAGGCCGGCGACGCGCCCGTCGGCCAGGACGGCCACGGCGTTGTGCAACACCCCGCGGTGCCGAATCGGCAAACCCGCAAGCACGACCATCCCGGCGGTGTGCGGCAGCACCTCCACGAGGGCCTTCCACGCGCGCTGACCCGTTCCCCGCCGCAGGACCCGGTCGCCCATCGAGTAGCCGCTCAGCGCCAGCTCCGGCAGCACGAGCAACGTCGCGCCTTCCGCGCGGGCGCCGTCGATGGCAAGGAGCACGCGGGCCACGTTGCCCCGCCAATCCCCCACCGTCTGATTCAGCGATGCCGCTGCGACGCGCGCCAAAGTCAGCTCGTCGGACATGGCTTCCTCGCCGGCCCTCTACCCTCTCCGTCGCCTGCCCGCGCCGCCGGGCCGACAGGACCGGACAAGGGTAGGCGGCGCGGATGGAGCATCCTCTCGTCGTCCTCGGCAGCGCGAGCCAGGTTCCCACGCGCCACCGCAACCACAACGGCTACTTCCTGCGGTGGGGCAGCCTTGGCTTCCTTTTTGACCCCGGCGAAGGCACTCAGCGCCAGATGGAGCGCTTCGGCGTCCGCGCGAGTTCCATCACGGACATCTGCGTCACCCACTTTCACGGCGACCATTGCCTTGGCCTGCCGGGCGTGCTCCAACGCATCCACGGCGACGGCGTCAAACACGAGGTCCACGTCCGATTCCCGGCGACGGGCCAGCGCTGGTACAACAACCTCGTCGACGCATGCGCCTACGAACCGCGCACCCCCATCGTTCCCACTCCCGTGCCCGTGGTCGGGACCACGCTGACCCTGCCGACTGGCCATCGCCTCACCGCACTGCCTCTGAGGCATCGCATCGACACCGTCGGTTGGCGGCTCGAAGGCCCTTCGCGCTGGCGGGTGGATCCGGAACGGGCGCGCGCGGTTGGCCTTGACGGCCCCGCGATCGGCGCGGTCATGCGCACAGGCTCAGTCGACGTCGATGGACGGCTGGTGACGCGGCCGGACATCGCAGTCGAACGGCCCGGGCGCAGCTTTGCCTTCGTGATGGACACCGCACCCTGCGAGGCGATCGTTGCGTTGGCTCGCGACGTCGACCTTCTCACCATCGAGGCGACCTACGTAGATGCCGACGCCACACTGGCCGAGGCGTACCTCCACCTGACGGCCCGACAGGCGGCCAGCCTCGCCGAGGTAGCCGGCGCCCGGCGGCTGTTGCTCACTCATTTTTCGAGGCGCTACGCCGATAGTTCCGTACATGCGGCCGAAGCGAAGGAGGTCCACGCCGACGTCTGGCTCGCGGAGGACGGCCTCGAAGTTCCTTGGCCCGATGAATTCCCAACAAACGTCCACGTCTGAGCCGAAGATGGAGCACAACCACGCGCCCGCCCGGTCCACCGAGTCAGGTGCGTGTTGACAGCGAGTGTCCCGTCGAGTACAAATCACCTGTCGCGAGAGTTTCATGCGCCTCTACACCGCTCTGATGATTGCAGCCGTCGTAGCTTGTACCTCGACGGACACGTCTAAGACCTCGGACACGGCTACGACCGTGCCGCCCACGGACCCACCGGCCGACGGCGACACCGACACCGACACCGACCCCGACACCGCTGTGCCGCCGATCACGACGGACACCACGCCGCCGCCAACGACGGAAACGGAAACGGAAACGGAAACAACTCCGACGCCGACCGACCACACGGACACCGCGAGCTGAGCTTCTCGGTGACGTCCTCGAATCGGCCACCCCTCGGGATGGCCGTTTTCGTTTTGGCGTCTTGTGGCGGCCCATTCGAGCCACACGAGGCGTCGGTCGAATCCGAGACGCCCCACACCCGGGCCACATTCCACGGCGCCATGGCGCTGGCCTTCCTCCAACGGCACCGCGATAGCGCCCCGCTCGACACCGCTTTCGCGTTGAACGCATGGGGCACACCCGAGGCACTGTCGCTGGCGTCCCACATCCTGAGCGTCCACGACCCCGACGCCGGCCACCCGCTCAGGCGCCTCATCGACCCGAACCACCCCATCCCCGAGGGCCGGTCGACGTCGTGGACGGTCCCATCCGACGGCCGCAAGGTCCACGTCCACCGCGTCCTTGTCGAGGCCGTCGATTGCGACCGCAGTGGCTGGCGTCCCCAAACCGAGACCTGGGTGTGTGGACCCATGCGAGACGGCGGCGGCTACGGGTCGACCCACGCTGCGTGGGCGCTCCTGCTCGCGCGCTCACGCGGTTGTACGCCCGCGGCCTGCCTCGGCGCCATCACCGATGAGCTGATGGCAGCCGCTCAAGGTGCCTCGCCACCCGCAACCACGTTGGACGTCGACCTCCAGGCCGAACGCATCCTGTTCGCCGCGCTTGCGGGGCGAAGCGTCCCCGACGCCTGGCGCCAAAGCGTCGCCAAGTGGCAAGGCGACGACGGAGGCATCGCGGTGAGCGCTGCAGATCCGCTTGAACACCGCATCCACGCGACGGCCGTCGCCCTGTGGGCGGAGGCCGTCCTCAAAAACGGACCTCCCACGCCAAGTCCACCCAACTCTTCGGGTACCCGAGGGCCGGAGCCAGCACGAGGCGGTTCCCCAAGCCCACCTCCGCCGCCAGGGTGAGGTCGTTTTCGCCGACGGCCGCACGCGCGTCGATGATCGACTCCAGGTAAACGCGGCGGCCGACGGGCACGCCAACGATGACACTCCCATCGGGAGCGACGCGCAGCGCTTGCAGTGGGGTCGCGCCCACCACGCCTCCAAGGACCAACCCAGCGAGCGCCCCGGCGGGCGCGTCGGACCCCAAGTCGTCGGGGGCACGCCCCGTCAGCACCATCGCCATGACTTGGCTGGGGTCCGAGGTGATGTCGCTCGTCAGGGCGACCTTGGGCGCGGTGGGGCGGCCCCTCACCCGCAGGTCGACACGGCCGCCGCCAGAGATGCCCATATGAGCCTCGAGGTTCAGCTCCGGCTCCAACGGGTCTCCGCCTGCGAAGGCGAGGGTGCCGCGGTCCAACTCAAATCGGCTCTGCAGCATTCCGGCGACACCGTCGTAGACCTCGACGTCTCCGAGAACGGTCCACTCTCCGCCATCGACGTCCACGTCCAACTCGCCCCCCAACCGGGCGTCGAGGTCAAGTCGGCCAACCGCCGCGCCAAGCGCACCCACGCGGTCCACAAAGGGAATCGCGAGGTCGATCTCCACGTTGCGCCCGAGGTCGACGCGCATGTTCATGTCGAGATCGACGGCCGAAGCCACCACCTCAGCGATGGCCTCCTCGACATCCCGACCCCGGTGCACGACGATGCGTGCGTCAAGGGTGCGGGGGGCTGCCGCCGCGTCGCTCGCCGTGTCGATCGCCACTCGGCCCATGTCCACCGCGACGTCTCCGGTGACGTCCACTTCGGGCCATGTGCCCGACACGACCAACGCCCCTTCGAGCCGAAGGCCGAGGTCGGGGGTCGACGACACCCATGCGCCGTCGTCGAGGCGAATCTGGCCAGAGAAGCCAAACCGATCGTCCGCCCCACGCCGAAGTGCACCCGATGCCCGAATCCAGCTGCCTCGGCCGTCGATCGCCTCCAAGCGCATCGGCGACGTGTGGGCCTGAAAGCGCTCGAGCCTCAGCGCTCGCTCGTCGCCGGTGAATCGCAACTGAACGTCGGAGATCGACAAGCCCCTCGCACTCCAAATCAAGGCGCCGTCCTTGACGTCGGCGTCGAAGCTGACTTCCGGCGCGTCCTTGTCGCCAACCATGCGCGCGCGGAGTGTCGCCGTCCCCCCCACGTCCCGGACGTCGGGCCAAGCGGCAACGACGACGCCCAAGGGCAGCTCGGTCCCCGTCACCTCCAGGCCCCAGGGCCCTGCGCCGGTCACCGGATGGGGAATCGTGCCCGTCGCCGCAAAATGGCCCACCCCGACGTCGCCGTCGACGAAGACAGAAACACCCCCGTCCGCAAGCGGCCGCCACGTGGTTCGCAACGCCAGAACGTCGGCCTCGCCGAGCCGCCCGTCCGCCCACACGAGGTCACCCGACAGCAGGGGCGCGTCGAGGCTCCCCCGAACGGCCACCTCTCCACGCAGGTCTCCGTCCACGGCCATCGGCCACCCCGCGAGCGCGGCGAGCCGGGACACGGGCACACCGCGCAAATCGCCCTCGATATCGAGGTCCGTGATGGACGGAGGCTCGCTCGATTCTGGCATCGCCTGCCGAGCCGTTCCATTCCACCACGCGCGCGTCGCAAGGCCCTCCCGCAGGTCCACGGCCCCGGACCAATGGCCCTCCTGCCACGCCAGCGCGACCTCGATGCGGCCAGGGTCACGCCAGCCGGCCACCGGCCCCACGGCCACGCCATCGACGGACAATCGAGGCGCATCCCGCCGTCCGTCAAGGCGGATGCGGGCGCTCGCGTCGCCCTTTGGCAGCCCATCGAGGGCCGGGAAGGCGTGGACCAAGCGGTCGATGGACCCCGCAAGCAGGTCGCACCAAAGGCCCAAGGAACCGTTCGGCGGAACGACCGGTGCCAGCCAGGATCCGGCGAGCGCCAATTCGCCGCCGATGTGGGCCAACGGGACGTCGGCAATGCCAAGGTGCAGGTCGGGCCGCAATTGCCCGTCCCGCCAGGCCACGGTCCCGTCCACATCCAACCAACGCACCCGGTCCGGCCACCACGCCTTGCGGAGCGTGACGACGACCGCGACGTCAGGCGCCTCGGCCATGCCCGACGCGTCCAGATCGAGATCGAGGGTGCCCGAAAGGCCGTCGAAGCGGTCGGGATCCAGCTCGGACGCGACGTCCAAAAGCAGACCCGTCACCCGGACGCGCCCCGAAAGAGGGCCCTGTGACCCCATCGTTCCGGTCACGGCGATGTCCCCGACGGGCCCGGTCAACGCGAGGTCGACGTCGGCGACCCCGCCGGGCACCTCGGTCCAGGACGCAGGACGCTTCAGCGCCCACGACACTCGGCGGCTGGGAAGGAATCGCAGGTCCCGAACGAGCCAGCGGCTCGCGGCGTCTCGGCGACCGTCTATGAACAGCCAAGGGTCGCCGTAGCTGGTGATTTCACCGGTGACCGTCGTCTGTTCGGGCCCTACGAACCACGCGATGCGTCCGCCGTCCAAGGCCTGGCCGAGCGCCGTTCCGGCGCCCAGGTCGACCCCCCCGAACGCCACCTTGGTCTCGCCGTTGCGGTCGAACGACCAACCGACATCGGCACGCTCGAAGCTCACCCCGCCAGCCTCCATCTCCGTCACCACCGTCCGCCCCTTGGCGCGGATCCGATCGGGCGCGACGTGCAGTTCGATGCGGCCGTCGCTGGCGGCGCTCGCGGCCAGGTCGCCAAGGGCGAGACCACTGGCGTCGAGATCGAGCCAGCCATCCACCCGCCCCTCGACCACCCGGAGGTCCACGCCAATGCCCAACTGGTCGACGTCCACACCCCCCCACTGCCCACCCCGCCAGTCGAGGCGGCCCGCCACGGCGACGCCCCCGTCCGAGGCGACGTCGATTTGGCCACCGAAAACGCCGTCGCCCACCAGGTCGGGTGCGCCGAGCGCCTCCAGCGCCGCCGGATCGAGCGCGGCTCGTACCTGCCAGGTCGACTGGCCGTCCGCCCAGCGGCCAGTCCCCTCGACCTGCCCAACGACCCCGTCAAAGCGGAGTCCGTCGATGTCGAGCGCGCCATCGGCCCAACGCCCACGTACAGAAGCCGCGCGAAGGTCGCGGCCCTCGACTGTCGTGTCGCCGTTCCAGGTAAATCCGACGCCACCTTCGCGCACCGCCATCGTGAACGTGCCTTCGGCGACGACGTCCGGACCCTTTGGCCACACCTCTCGCAACGTGATGCGCGGGTGACGGCCCTCCACTGTGGCCGACGCGCCCGACCACCGACCCACGCCCGACAAGGAGCCGGCGTCGCCGGCCAAGCGCCACACAAGGCCGACGTCCTGAGGTGTCCCCGACGCCTCGACGGCCAACGACACGTCCCCGACCCAGCCAGCGTCCCCGCTGAGCACGCCCAAATCGAGGTCGACGGCGACAGCGCCTCCGACCACGTCGCCCCAGGCCAGCGCCCCTGACGCTACGACACCAGGAAGCTCCCCGCGAAGCGCGCGAACGCTCAGTGTCTCGGAGCCGTAGGTGACCGCGCCGGCTACGCGCCCGTCCGACCGCCGGATTTCCACGGGCGCCGTCCATCTGCCGTGCTCCCCCCACAACGCGCCGCGCACCGCCAGTTCACCCCACGGGGCCTCGGTCCCGTCGACTAGGAGGAGGCCTTCGACGACGATGTCGGCAATGCCAAGGTCGACACCGCCACTCCCGCCCGAGGCGGCCGGATCCACGAAGAGCCCAGCGACCTTCGCCCTGCCCTCGTCATCCCTGGAAATGTCGACCCGGACGTCGTTCGCTCGCACATGAGCGAGCACCGGGGCTCCCCGGCCCCACGCGCTCCAGTCTGGCGCGACGGAAATCCACCCGACCCGGACGCGTTCAACCCCGCCCACGTCGCGCAAGACGACCCCTTCGACCCTCAGCCCGCCCTCCACCCAGCGAGCGGCCGCCACGTCGGCCGTCCCCGACACGAGAACACGGCCAAGGGCCATTTCCACGATGCCAACGAGGTCCCACCGGCTCCCAACAAAGCCAGCGACCCCCGCGGCAATCAGGCCAAGCGCTGCGACGACGATGGCGACCCGCCGCCTCACAACGCCTCGCCAATAGCGAGAAAGAAGACGAGCGCTACAGGCGGGTGCGCCTCGGTCCCACGCCACGCGTCGAACGTCGACAACAGATCGGAGACGCGGGGGCGGTCTTCGCCTACGGCGCAGTCGATCACATCGACAGGACCGAAGTCCTCTGGGTAGAGCGGCCGTCCAGAGACGTCAAAACGGACGGGGCCGACGAGCGTGTCGTAGCGCAGGCCCACCCCGGCCGACGCCCGAAACAGGTCAGCCTGCACGCCCTGCCACCGCGGCGCCAGCAATCCCGCGTCTGTGAAGATGGCGCCCCGAAAACCCTCCCAGAACGTCGCGCGAAACTCTGCTGTCGCCTCGACACCAAAGGTGCCACCGTGGGGGAGCGCGTAGGTCTGGATACCGGACTCGCCAGGCAGCGCAAACGGATCCTCCGCGCAAAGCAGGTCGTACGGACCCACTTGGTCCCCACGGAAGCCCCGGATGGACGTCGCGCCCCCAAGAAAGACCTGCTCGGGCCAGGGGACGCCGCGCTCGCCGAACGCCTCGATGACGTGGGCGGTGCCACCCAATGCCAACACGAACGGAAAGGTGCGCCGCCCTCGAAGGGGCACGAAGCCGCGCCCCTCGACACGAACGCCGACGAAGGCCGGGTCTACCGGCGCCAACGGCAGCGCTTCCCGCAGATCCAGCGTGAACAACGTGCCGCGCGTCGGGTGAATCGGGTGGTCGCGGCGGTCCCAGTCCAACCCTTGGTCCAGGGCGAACAGCTGGTATGGATTCTGAAAGTCGCGCCCGAAGGACCGACGCGCGGCCGACCGCTGCTCCGGGGTGTCCACGAGGTAGCGGTACTGCTCGTAGTGGGGCCCCAGACGCAGTTGGACCCGCTTGTGGGCCTGGTACGCCGCCCGGAGGTCCACCGCGGGTTGACGGTAGGCAAACAGGCCCGTGGCCACGTCTTGCGTCACGCCCCCCACCAGTTCGAGGCGCAGGTCGCGATGGAAGAGGCGGTCGTACCCGACCCGCCCCTCGACGCTGTAGGTCGGCGCGAGGCCCTGGACGCCGTCTTCGGAGAACGCCGCAGCGAGACCCACCGACGTGTCGACCTCGAAGGCGACGACCTGACGGCCGACGTTGTTGTGTCGGAAGCCCGCCGAGAGCCTTGGCGTCACCTGGACGCCATCGAACTCCCCACCTACGCCAAGGCGGAGCCGCTTGAACCGTCCTTCCGTCACGTTGACGGTGACGGGAACGACCGCTGACTCCGGCTGCCCTCGGTCCTCGACAACTTCAGCAATCGAAAACGTGCCCATCCCCAACATGCGGCCGCGAGCCTCCTCCACCTCGGACCCCCGCCAACGGTCGCCCTCCTCCATCCCGAGCGCACCGCGAATCGCCGCCTCCGGAACGCGTTCGGCGCCAAGCACCTCGACGGGGCCCACCCGAGCCGACGGACCCGGCTCGACGCGCAGGATCAGGTCCACGGCGCCGTCCTCTGGCCAGGCATCGACCTGGAGTTCCACCGAGGCGAAGGCGCGGCCGGCGTCGTCGAGTCGCCCTTCAAGCTCGGCGCGCGCCAACTCCGCCAGTTCCATCGAGAACGCGTCCCCCTCAGCGACCGGACCTCCGCGAATGACGGCTCCCCCAATCGCTTGCAACTCGATGGGCAGCCCTTCCACCACGAGGCTCCGCACCTCGCACTGGGGACCAGGGACGACGCGACCGACGACGTCGACGACCCCGGCCTTGCGCGCAGTGGCTCGACGCACCTGGCGCCGATCCCAGCCCTCAAAGCGGGCGTCGAACCAACCGTGGTGCCGGTACCAAGTCAGAACGCGCTCTGCGTCACGCTCGGCTGCCGGCAACTCCAGCGGGTGAGGGCGCACCAGGGTGCTCAACGGCCAGACCGTCAGCCCAAAGGGTGTCCCCTCTTGCTCCAGCGCGTTGCGCAACGCGTAGTCGGTGTCGCCCCCGATGGGCCCTGTGTTGCCCTCGAAGCGAATGTGCCGGACGACGTCGCGACCCGGTTCCCAGCGGCGCGCTGGCGTACACCCGGCCAGCAGGATCAGGAGGACGCGCACGCGTGCGGGCTATCCGGTACATCTCTTCGTCGCGCCGGACGGGCCATGGCGGCGCGTATCGCGGCCCCATCGGGCCATTCGGCGCTGAGTGGCCCCCGGGTGGACCAACGTGTAGGGGATGGCCATGATCGCGCTCGGGTTCGTGGCCGGCCTTCTTTACGCCAATGTCGGCGAATGGACGATTCATCGATTCGCATTGCACGGGCTCGGAAAGTCCCGGACCAGCTTCTGGTCCTTCCATTTCCACGAGCACCACCAAGCGGCGCGCCGCCACGACATGTTGGACGAGGACTACCTTCGCCCCGTCTTCGCATGGCACGCGCAAGGCAAAGAGGCAGCCGCGCTCGTCTTCGCCGCCCTTTCGCACGTGCCGCTCGCGTTCGTCTTCCCGAGCTTCTACGCCGGCGTGCTTCTCAACATCATCGGCTACTACGTCGTTCACCGCCGCGCGCACCTCGACCCGGATTGGGGCCGACGCTGGTTGCCCTGGCACTACGACCATCACATGGGTCCCGATCAGGACCAGAATTGGTGCGTCACTTGGCCGGGAGCCGATTGGGTCCTACGAACCCGCCGACCCTACAAAGGAACCGAACGGGAGACGGCCGACCGGCAACGCCGGGCCCAGCGAGCGGCCCGCAGCGCGCAATGACCTCGCCCCTCGACGCCCCTCGCTAAGGGACGCCGGGCAAGGGCAGCGGCGCCGCCGGATTCCCAGGCAGCGTACGATACCGCTTGAGCAGCGCGTCCTGGCGCGTCTCCAGGGGTTGTGCCACACCGTTGATCCACACGCCAAGCGGAACGGCCTCTACCCCAAGGGGGTTTCGGTTCCACCACACGAGGTCCGCGACCGCCCCTGTCGCGATCTTGCCCCGGTCCCCAAGGCCGAGCACGACCGCCGGCGTCGAAGTGATGGCCGCCAAGGCCTGCGCCTCGGACACGCCCGCGCGCACGGCGTTGGCCGCGACCTGCGGCAGCGTACGCGCCTGATGGGTCGAGAACGTCGAGAAGACGACCGGAACGCCAGCCGCCATCAACAGCGCCGCGTTGTCGGCCCGAGCGGACGTCTGGTCAAAACCACCCGGGCCGACAAGTAGCGGGTCGATGACGACAGGGATGCCGGCCTTGGCGAGCAGAGGAGCGACCCGCCAGCCTTCCGCCGCGCCAACGAGGATGACTTTGACGCGCTCCGAGGCCGCGAACGCCACAACAGCCTCGATGTCGCTTCGTCGATCGGCGGAGAGCCATAGGGGCACGGTCCCGTCGAGAACGGGAAACAGCGCTCGCAGGTCGCTCGCCCCGGCCCCCCAAACCGCAAGTTGGTCCTGTTCGTGCCCCGTACGCTTCGCCGTTCGGAAGTCGCGTGACGCCGCGAAGATCTCCCTCAGTTCGAGCAGGGCCTGGGCACTGGAACTACCGCCAAGGTTGGCGACCATCGCGCCGGTCTCGCGGACGACGAGCGCCGACACCGGGCCCACGCCAAGGTTCATGACCGGCGCTGGTCCAGAGATGCGTCCACCCGTGGGGTGGACGAGCGCTGTCGTGATGCCGTTCTTGCGTGCAACGGTCAGCGGAACCGAGTCCGGGTTGAAGCCGTCCACCGTCCGGATGGCCGCGCGAACGGCGTCCCCGCCCGCGTCGTCGTCGTGGGTCGCAGTTTCGAGCCCGATCTCCACCAAGCCAAGCTGGGTGCCGACCTCGATGATTCCGGCTGTCAGGTGGCCGTTTCTCGTGTCGAAACGGGTGCACCCCTTCGGGTCGGTCGTTTCGTTGGCCGCCACTCGGACGATGCGTCCGTTGTCGACCAACACCATTTGTCCGTAGACCGCCCCGGTCGGGAGGTGGACGGTGGCCGGTCCAAAGACCGTACAAGCCGCGATGGCAAGTTGGGTGAGCCAGGCGATCACGGGCGCACCCCCAACTCGTAGTCCGACTGCGGGGCCGGCTGGCTCCGGTCATACCGCAAACGGCCGTTGACGAAGACGAGGTCGGCCGACGAAGTGTAGGTCAGCGGGTCGCCCTGCCAGACGACGAGGTCCGCGCGTTTGCCCGCGGAAATGGACCCCGTCACGTCGTCAATACCAAGCGCCCAGGCCGGATGAATCGTGATCCAGCGCAGAACGTCGTCGGGCGTCAATTTGACGCCGGCGCGGAGACCCGTCGCGAAGGCTTTGGCCGCCTCCTGATTGAGCCGCTGGATACCTACCGCGGAGTCGCTGTGGACGATGGCGCGGCCCCCGGCCTCGTGCACGAGCGCGAGATTCTCGGGAATGCCGTCCCAGGCCTCGAGCTTGAAGCCCCACCAATCGGCCCACGTCGAGACGCTTACGTCGCGCGCGGCGAGGATGTCGCGAATCTTGTAGGCCTCCAGGGCATGGTGGAAGGAGCGCACCTTGAACCCGAATTCGTCGGCCACCTGCAAGAAGGCCAACATGTCGTCGGCCCGGTAGCAGTGAACTTGGGGCAGAAAGCTCCCGTTGAGAATGCCGACGAGGGTCTCCTTGTCGAGGTCGCGCTCGGGTGGCGAACCGGCGTCGGGCTGGGCGCCTTCCCGGCCCTTGCGGGGCTGGGGCGTCTGCTTGGCCTCGTAGGCGCGCCATTTCTCCGCATAGGCCTGTGCTTCGAGGAAGGCCTCGCGTTGACCGCGCAGGTTCCCCATCCGCGTCATCGGCGCCGACTTGCGTTCCTCGCCGTAGACGCGCGTGGGGTTCTCGCCGCAGGCCATCTTCACGGTCGAAGGCGCGCCTGGAAAGGCCATCGCCCGCGCCCCGCGGGCCGGGACGTTTTGGACGACGAAACCGCGCCCGCCGATCAGGTTGGCGGAGCCTGGCAGCAGCTGCATCGCGGTGACGCCGCCGGCCAGCGCGTACCCAAAACCCGGGTCCTGCGGCCACACGCTGTGTTCCGCCCAGACGCCCGGCGTCGTCGGCGCGGTCATCTCGTTGCCGTCGGAGTGCGCCCGGCCGCCCGGCGATGGGTAGACCCCGAGATGGCTGTGAGTGTCGATCAGGCCCGGCGTCACGATCCGGCCCTTGAGGTCGATCACTTTGGCGGCATCTGTCTTTGGCGGCGTCCCCTCGCCTACGGCCATGATCTTGCCGTTGACCACGACGACGTACCCATTCTCGTAGACGTCGCCTTCGGCCGTCCAAATCTGCCCATTCGTGAGGACGAAGGGGGGTCCGGCACCGGGATCGGCCTCTTCGATGGGCCGATGCCCGGCCACCTCGGCATCCGCGAGGCTCTTGACTGAACCGGCCTGCGCCTCGTAGGTTAGAAGTCCACCCAGCGCGGCGCCGAGCCGAACGACGCGTCGCATGGAGCGCTCCCCTTGGCCCGACTGAGCTACCCCGCCCTTCTGGCCTTTGCCATCGCCGCCGGCGCTTGCAAGAAGCCGCCCGCCCCTGCCCCTCCGGCGGCGCCCGTTTCCCCCCACCCGGACCTCGTCTGTCCGGATGGCACCATCCCAGCAGGAACAGCTCCTCCCGCGGGCCTGGAGGTCTGGTGCCACAAGGGCCTCCCGTCTGGCCGCTTCGTTCGCCACGGTCCCAGCATCGGCTGGCACACGAACGAGGTTCGCGCCTCGTCGGGCAACTGGAATGAGGGCGCGCGAATGGGCGCGTGGCTCTACTGGTACTCCAACGGCAAACCAGAGACGCAGGGCTCCTTCATCCACGGCGTCAAGAACGGCGTCTGGACGTCCTACAACATCGCGGGAGAGCGACGCTCCGAAGGCGAGTTCGTCGAGGGGCGTGAAAACGGCCGGTGGACGTTCTGGTCCGACAACCTGACGCGCACGGAAGGCTCGTACATCCTCGGCGAAGAGGACGGCGTCTGGCTCGATTACGATCCCGAAGGCGTGCCCCAACGCGAGCGCATCTACCGCAACGGGCGCCTCGTCAGCCAACGCGAGCTCTAGCAGGCTTCTGCAGCCTGCCAGGGCCCGCTGCCAGGACCTGGCCGGTTCGTCCGCCGTACGATTCAGCCGCGCTCAGCCCCCCGGGGCCGAGCGCGCGACCTCAGCGCCGCCTGCGAAGGGCGAGCAGGCCGACCAGGGCGAGCCAGCCGGTCGACGGGGCGGTGTCGCACCCGCTTGAGACGCGGCCACCGCCGCGCAGGGCAAGCAGGTCGCAGACATCGCCGAGGCCGTCGTCGTCGGCGTCGACCTGGTCGACGTTGGGCAGGTACGGGCAGTTGTCGCAGAGGTCGCCGACCGAGTCCAAGTCGCTGTCGAAGTTCGAGTCGGCGACGATCACGTCGTCTTCTTCCAAGAAGCCGAGGCGCGGGCAGCGATCGCATTGGTCGCCAAAGCCGTCGTCGTCGAGGTCGAACTGGTCGTTGTAGGAGGACGGGCAGTTGTCGCAGACGTCGCCGAACCCGTCGGCGTCGTTGTCGGATTGGCCCGTATTCGCGCCCTCGGGGCAGTTGTCGCAGACGTCGCCGACAAAATCGCCGTCGAGGTCTTCTTGGACCGGGTTGCCGTACTCACGACAGTTGTCGCAGGCGTCGCCAAGCCCGTCGAGGTCCTTGTCGTCCTGGTCGTAGTCTGGGATCGTCGGGCAGACGTCGCAGGGGTCGCCGTACCCGTCGCCGTCTTGGTCGGCGATGTCCGGGGAGGGCTCGATGGGGCAGTTGTCGCACGCATCGCCCCAGCCGTCCTGGTCGATGTCGAACTGCTCGCCGTCGGCGTTCAGCTGCTGGTTGGCGATGTCGGGGCAGTTGTCGCAGTCGTCGCCAAGCCCGTCTTCGTCCTCGTCCAACTGGGACGGGTTGTAGACGCCGGCACAGTTGTCGCACTCATCGCCCGCCCCATCGCCGTCGGAGTCGAGTTGGAATCCGTAGCCAACTGGGTACCCAGGGTTGACCACGGTCGGGCAATTGTCGCACTCATTGCCTTCGCCGTCCAAGTCGTCATCGTACTGATCGGGGTTGGCGACGATGATGCAGTTGTCGCAGAAGTCGCCGAAGCAGTCGCCGTCGCTGTTCTGCTGCATCGGATCTTCGATCCACACGCACGTGTCACACAGGTCGCCGATGCCGTCGCAGTCGATGTCTTCTTGGGTCGGGTTGTAGTCGTCGCCGCAGTTGTCGCACTCCAGCGACACCGTCTCAGAATAAAATGGGCTTCCGTCGAAGCTGCGCACGATGGTTCCGGCGCCGAGCTGATCGCCGTCAACGTCGTATTGGGCAGTGTCCGTCAGGTACTGGCACTCGAAACGGTAGTAGTCCCAGTAGTAATCGTTGTTCGAATACGGGAAGCCCGTCTCCGGGTTGACGTTGCCCTGGCACTCGTCGGAGCTGTTGTCGATCGACTTCTCCAACGAGACGTCGATGCCATTGCAGTTGTAGTCCTGCGTCAGGCTGAGGTTCTCACAGGCGCCCGTCTTCGTCAGGCGCGCCGCCCACCCCATCGCCGAGGCCAACATGTAGTCGCCGTCCGTCCCGGCCACCCAGAAGTCGGCATCCGACACACTCGACGGCGGGTAGAGGTTGACGACGGCCACGCGGCCATAAGCGGCCGACGGCGGCTCAATGACGACGACGGCGAACTCGCCGTTGTCCCAGTCCGCGATGCGGAGGGCCGGCGGAATCACATCGGAATCCGCGACTTGGAGGCTCGCGTTTCCCGCGTCCACGAAGTTCACGCCGTAGATGGCTTCGTGCCCCTTGATTGGACCCGGCGAGCCGTCTTCCTTGGGCCCGGGGGTGTACGCGTAGGGCTCGAGGACGGTCATGCCAAGGCTCCCACCCGGGGACCCCCAGACGCCGTAGGTGACCGGCATGTAGTTCTGGCTGACGATGCGCCCGCCGATGCCCTTCGCCGACGAGAACGAGGCGCCAGCAAACACCACGCCGCGACCGCTTTCGATGAACTCGGCGAGGATGTCGCCAAGGGCGACGCCTTCGGCCGGCGCGTTCTCCGTGTAGACCAACAACACGTCGTATGTGTCGAGATCCAGGAGCGTCGGGATTTCCGTGGTGATGTCGAACGTGTCGATGCGCGCGAACAGCTGCGAGCAGCTGATCGCGTCGCGGACGTCCTCATTCCACTCTGGAACCGTGGGGGACCCAAGGACCGCCGCCCGAAGGGTTTGGGCGTAGGCCGGCGCCGACGTGGCGAGTCCGAGGGCCGCAATGAACATGGTGCGCATCACGCCTCCACCCGGCGACGCCGGAGCGCAAGCATCCCGAGCGCCAACCCGAGCAGGCCGGAAGCGCCACCGGTGTCGCAGCCCGTTCGCTCAGAGTACTTTCCGCCACCGCCGCGAATCGCGAAGATGTCGCAGGCGTCGCCCTTGCCGTCGACGTCTTCGTCGGCCTGGTCGACATTCGCCATCCCGGGGCAGTTGTCGCAAACATCGCCGACCGTGTCGAAGTCCTGATCCAGGTTGTCCGGATCCGCCTCTTGCACGCAGGTGTCGCAGGCGTCCCCCCAGCCGTCGACGTCGAGGTCGGCCTGGTCGACGTTCGTCTCATCCGGGCAGTTGTCGCAGACGTCACCGGCGCGGTCGCTGTCGGCGTCTTCCTGGTCGGGATCCGGGTCGATCGGACAGACGTCGCAGGTGTCGCCCCAGAAGTCCTGGTCCGAATCGCGCTGATCGGCGTTGTAGTTGTTGACGCAGTTGTCGCAGGGGTTGCCTACCTCGTCGAGGTCCCCATCTTCCTGGTCGGCGTTTTCGATGGTCGGGCAATTGTCGCACAGGTCGCCGACCCCGTCACCATCGCTGTCCGACTGGTCGATACCCGCATCGTAGGGGCACACGTCGCAGGTGTCGCCGATGCCATCGAGGTCGGCGTCGTCTTGGGCCGGATTGACCGCAAGCGTGCAATTGTCGCAGAAGTCGCCGACCCCGTCGAAGTCCGAGTCGCCTTGCCCAGAGTTCGCTACGCCTGGACAGTTGTCGCACGCGTCGCCGAAGAAGTCCTGGTCGGCGTCAGACTGATTCGGGTCGAACGTGAAGATGCAAGTGTCGCACGCATCGCCGACGCCATCGAAGTCGAGGTCGGACTGGTCTATGTTGTCCACCAACCAGCAGTTGTCGCAAGCGTCGCCCCAGCAGTCACCGTCGTTGTTCTGCTGGTCGTTCGGGACGTACACGCAGTTGTCACAGAGGTCGCCGACGTCGTCGCAATCGATGTCGAACTGGTCCGGGTTGTAGCTGTAGAGACAGTTGTCGCACTTCAGCACGGCGGTAGACGCCGGATTGCCGTCGGGCGTCAGGATGGAGACCATCCCGAGCATCGCCAGCGGGTCGAAACCAACCAACAAGTCGCCGTCGACGTCTTGATCGCCGACAAAGTAGGTACAACCGAACTCATAGTAGTTGTAGTAGTAGTCGACGCTGTCGTACGGCAGGCCCGTGGCCGGATCGAGGTTCGCGGCGCACAGCGGGTCGTTGACGTCGACCGTGTACTCTTCGCTCAGGTCGATGCCGTTGCAGTTGATGTCCTGCGTGACGTACGTGTTCTCGCAGGTGCCAGACGGCTTGAAAGCGCCGTGGGTCCACAGAAGGCTCTGCGAAAGGATGCGGTCGGCCCCTGCAACCCAGCCATTGGGGTACACGACTGACGACGGCGGGAACAGGTTCGCTGCCACGACGCCGCCCCACGAGCTGTCGCCAGGCTCGTAGGCCACGATGCCTTCCTGGCCGTTCGTCCACGTCGCGACGGACTCGGCCCCGGCGACCGGCGACGCACCATCGACGTGAACGCTGCCCACGCCGAGGTCCACGAAATCGGCTCCGTACACCAACTGGTGGCCAGCGACCTGGCCAGGAAGCCACTGATTCTCGATCGGGATGACGATGCCGAGGTTGCCGCCCGGAGCCACGAGCGTGCCCGGATTGACGGGCATCATGCCGTCGGTGACCACGCGCCCTTGAATCGGGTGCAGGTGTCCGAAGGTACCCGCGGCGAACACAACGCCGCCCCCCTCTTCGATGTACTGGGCGAGCACGTCCCCAAACGCGACGGGGTCCGCGAACGGCTTGTCAGCGTAGACCAACACCGAGTGGAAGTTCTGGATGTGGTTGATGTCTGGCGTGAACGTGGAGACGTCGTAGTATTGGACCTCGGTGAACTCCTGGGTGCACAACATGGCGTCGCGCACATCCAGGTTGAACGCCGGATTTGAAACGGCGCCGTAGATGCCCACGGACTGGGCCTGTGCTGCGGGAGCCGCAGCAAGGAACGCCAGACCCATGCCAATGCGCAACGACGACATCTCGTCCTCCTACTTGGGCGCTTCCGTGGGCTCGCCGGCGGGAGGCTTTTCCTCGCCGGTAGGCGCCACTTCGAACTCGTCGAACTCGTCCTTCTCCTCTTCCGGCTTCTCTTCCTTCGGAGGTTCGGGCTTTTTCGGCTGGATGACAGCGACGACGTCGCCATTCCAAGGCAGGCGCACCGACCTCGGGTAGTCGGGCATGTCCTCGATCGCCTCGAACTGGCGAACGATGTGGAACTCGACGCGGCGGTTGAGCTGCAGCGTCTCCTCGTCCTCGCCTTCCTTGATGGGCACCACCTCGCCAAGGCCGCGGTAGCTCATGCGGCTGGGATGGACGCCCATGAGCGTCATCTCTTCCCAAACGCGGCGAGCCCGGCTTTCGGCAAGTTCGTAGTTGTGCTCGAAGCTGCCTTCCTGTGATGCGTGGCCCTCGACGACGAGGTGGCCGATGCGCGCGTCCTGGTTCAGGATGTCCGCAACGGCCTGCAGAGTAGGCCGCGAGTAGTCCTTGAGGATGTTCGTATCGACGACGAACTCGAGCATGTCCTTGATGACGATTTGATCGAACACGATCATCGCCAGCTGGCCTTCTTCGAAGACCGGCGGCTCGTCCGGGATGTCCTCGACCGGCGGCGGAGGCGGCGGGGGCGGAGGCGGCGGCGTCGTCTCCACGATGATCGGCTTGGGCGGCGGCGGCTTCGTCACGTGCTGAATGGTGACCGCGCTCAGGATGCGGAGGTCGGTGGTACCGTAGCCCTCAGTGAGGCCTCGGCCGGCACCGACGTCGATGGTGACGGCCTCACTTGGCATCACCTGGACCCCGCCGACAACTTCGAGCGCGTTCTCGGCACCGCCCTTGAGGAACTCGGACAACACGTTGCGGCTCATGAGCTGGGCCGTGATCGCCGTCCGGGTCGCGGCGGGCAAGCCAACGCGGACGCCGTTGTTCCACTGGAACTCGTGCGAGAGGTTGAAGTCCTCGTCCGTCTCGATCAGCTTGCGGGTCATGACGCCCGCGTCCGTCGCGACGCGCAACGGTCCGAATTGGACCATGGCGAGCAGCCCCGACGACGTACGAAGACCCGACTCGGACATGTAGGCATCGCCGCGGCCCGTGGGGAGCAGCAGTCCGGCGCGCAACCCGAGGTTGAACCGGTCGCTTGGCATCTTGATCAGAATGGCCTGACCGCCCACGCCGATGTCCGAGAGCCCAAACCCGTCGGCCTCGAACTCGGGGATCTCGGCGCCCCAGTTCAGCGCGCCGGGAAGGACGAGGTTGAGCGTCACCCGGCGCGACAGATCGATGCTGGCGCCGAGGTTGAAGTTCCCCCGATTCGTGACGACCGAGCCGGTCTCGGACTCCGTCAACGCATTGTACAGGGTGACGGGGTTGAGCTCGTATTGGACAAGCGCGCCGTAGCGGAAGGCCAGCGGCTCCTTCGTCAACGGAACGGCGACGCCTTGGAAGCTCCCGTAGCCGAACGTCGGCCGGATGAATTCCACGTCCGCCGAAACGCCCTGTGCCGATGCTGCCGAAGGCAGCAAAAGGAGCGCCGAAAGCCACCCGATCAAGGCCCCGGGTCGGGCCGTCGTCCGCAATTGGGTCAGGAGCACCACTACCTCTCATTGGGTCGGGTCCGGGGGGGAACCCACCGGTCGCAACTTCCGGACAGCCGTCCGGCATCGCGTTGTACCCGAACGGAGGCCCGTTCGTCCAGCGCTCCGTTGCAAGGATGGGTAGCAGGAACCCGATTGTGAGGGTGCAGGGTCACACCCCCCCATTCCCGGGACATCAAGACACCGTCACTGGTTCCACACGTAGACGCTCAAACGGCCGATCCCAGCAGGCTGCTGCAAAAGGGCGAAACGCTCGCCGGCGTGCCCCGTGACGCCGCGGGGCGGGATGCCCCCGCGGGCTCAGCTGGACGGCGCTTTGCTGCAGCCTGCGAGCAGGCTCCCAGGACTCAGATCTCGAGCAAGAGCCGGTCGGGGTCTTCGATGGCCGCCTTCACGCGGACGAGGAAGCCCACGGCTTCGCGGCCGTCGATCAGTCGGTGGTCGTAGGACAGCGCCAGGGACAACATCGGGCGCAGCACCCCCTGCCCGATGACCCCACTGGGCCGCTCCACGATGTTGTGCATCCCCCAGATGCCGGACTGGGGCGGGTTGAGTATCGGCGTGGACATCATCGACCCGAAGATGCCGCCAGTGCTGATCGTGACCGTGCCGCCCTCGAAATCAGCGGGGAGCAACTTGTTGGCGCGGGCCCGTTCGGCCAGCGCCGCGATCCCCTTTTCGGTCTCCGCGAAGCCAAGGCGATCCGCGTCGCGCAACACGGGCACGACCAGCCCTTTGGGCCCAGAGACGGCCACGCCGAGGTGGTAGAAGTCCTTGTAAACGATGGCGTCGCCATCGATCTCCGCGTTGACCGCGGGGAACTCCTTGAGGGCCTCGACGACCGCCCGGCAGAAGAACGACATGAAGCCGAGCTTGACGCCATGCCGCTCGACGAACTTGTCCTGCCACGTCTTGCGAAGCGCCATGATCCGGCTCATGTCGACTTCGTTGAACGTCGTGAGCATGGCCGTCTGCGTGGAGGCCTCGAGCAGCCGCCGCGCGATCGTGCGCCGCAGCGGCGACATCGGAACCCGCCGACTCAGGCCGGTCGAAACGGGGACGAGAGGCGCACTCGGCGCGATGGCGGCCGGGGCCGGCGACGTGGCAGCGCGATCGACGTCTTTGGACGTCACGCGTCCGCGAGGGCCCGTTCCAGAGACGGATCCCAGGGCGACGCCGGCCGTGTCGGCCTTCTGGCGCGCTGCCGGGCCGGCGCGAACGTCCGCCGGTGCCGGCGTCGGCGCATCACCGGCCGGGGCTCGGGCGACCGCGCCCGCTTCGATGCGAGCGACGACCGCGCCAATGGCGATCTCCTCCCCTTCCGCGACCAGGACTTCCTTGATCACGCCGCTGGCCGGTGCGGGAACTTCCATGCTCGCCTTGTCCGAGTCCAACTCGAGAACGGGGTCCCCTTCGGCGACCGAATCGCCGGGACGCTTGATCCAGCGCGACACGAGCACGGTCTGGATCGATTCTCCGATCCGGGGGATGACGACGTCGATCATGGCCTGTCCGTGGAAGGAGAGAGCGCTTCGCCGAGCAGTTGGGCCTGCTCATCGACGTGGCGCTTGTGGGAGCCGGTGGCGGGCGCCGCAGCGGCCGGACGACCCACATAGCGGGGGCGTCGGCCGCCGGGCAGGTCGCCGTCGAACCAACGCGCCGCGAAGCTTGGCCACGCGCCCATGTTCTTGGGCTCCTCTTGGCACCAGACGACCTCAGCGCCGGGGTGCGCTGCAAGGGCGGCATCGACCTCGGCGGCCGGGAACGGCGCGAGCACCTCGACGCGCACGATGGCGACGTCGTTGGCATCCGAGCGCTTGGCCCGCGCATCGAACAAGTCGATGGCCACCTTTCCGCTGCACAGCACCACCCGGCGCGCGCCCGAGGGCACCTGAGGGTCGGTGAGGACGGCGCGGAGGCCTTCCAGCGCGAAATCCGAGAGCGGAGACGCCATCCGCGGGTGCCGAAGGCCCGACTTGGGGGTCATGAGGATCAGGGGCTTGCGTACGGAGCGCTTGACCTGGCGACGCAGCGCGTGGAACAACTGAGCCGGCGTCGTCAGATTGGCCACCGTCCAATTGCCCTCGGCTGCCATGTCGAGGAACCGCTCGAGCCGGCCAGAGCTGTGTTCCGGACCCTGTCCTTCGTACCCGTGGGGCAACATGAGCACGAGACCACAGGTACGGCCCCACTTCTGCTCTGACGCCGCGAGGAACTGGTCGAGAATGACCTGTGCGCCATTGACGAAGTCGCCGAACTGCGCCTCCCAAATCACCAACGCTTCGGGACGGTCGAGCGCGTAGCCGAACTCGAAGCCCATGACGGCCGCTTCGGAGAGGCTGCTGTCCACCACGTGCAGGTCCGCGCCGCCCACCGACGACAGGGGACGGTACTCGCGACCCGTCCGCACGTCGGTGACGACCGCGTGGCGGTGGCTGAAGGTGCCGCGACCGCTGTCCTGCCCCGACAGCCGCACGGGATGACCCTCGCTCAAGAGCGACGCGAACGCGCCGATCTCTCCAAGCGCCCAGTCCAGAGCGACCCCTTCGCGGATCACCTCACGTCGCTGCTCGGTCAGCCGCTTGATCTTGTCGTGCGGAGCGAAGTCGGAGGGCAACGTGTTCACGCGATCGAGCAGCGCTCGCATCGCGTCGGCCGCGAGGCCCGTGTCGGGCACGACGTCAGCGTCGCCGCGCCAAGGCGCCCACACACTTGCGAGGCCCATGGGTCCCAACACGGCGGGGTCCGGACGAGGGCCATCGGCGGCCGCAACCAGGGCCGCTTGGCTGTCACGATGAATGGCGTCGGCCTCGGCCTCGGGGACGCGAGACGTGATCCGCCGAGCGCTCTCCTGCCGCGGCGTCGGCCGCTGCCGGATCTGCTCGTACATGAGCGGCTGCGTGAACGACGGCTCGTCGCCCTCGTTGTGTCCGTGCTTGCGGTAGCAGACGACGTCGATGACGACGTCCCGGCCGAATCGCTGCCGCCAGGCGACCGCGAACGCGGCGGCATCGGCAAGCGCCACGGGGTCCTCACCGTGGACGTGCACAATCGGCACGGCCAACATCCGGGCGATGTCCGTGCAGTACATCGTCGACCGGCTGTCCTGGGGCGGCGTCGTAAAGCCGATCTGGTTGTTGATGACGACGTGGATCGTTCCGCCGGTCGCGTAGCCGTCCAGCTCGGACAGGTTGAGCGTCTCCATCACGAGCCCCTGGCCCGCCATGGCCGCGTCTCCATGGATGAGGATCGGAACGACCGCGCGCCGATCGTGATCTCCGTGCCGGTCCTGCCTGGCCCGCACCCGACCTTCGACGACGGGGTCGACGGCTTCGAGGTGGCTAGGATTGGGCGTCAGCGACAGATGCAGGGTCAGGTCGCCTGGCAGCGCGACATCGGCGGCGTAGCCGAGGTGGTACTTCACGTCGCCAGAGCCCTGGGTCCCGCCGGCCGCGTCCTGGAACTCGTCGATGATGGCCCGCACGGGTTTGCCCATCAGGCTGACGAGGGTGTTCAAACGGCCGCGGTGCGCCAAACCGAGAACCGCGGTGTGCGCGCCCGCCGCAGCGAGCAGCCCAACGACGCGATCGAGGAACGGGATGACGCTTTCGCCCCCTTCGAGCGAAAATCGCTTCGTGCCCGGAAAGCGGTTGTGGATCAGCCGCTCGAAGTTCTCGGCGTCGCTCAGCTTGCGGAGCCAGCGCCTCGCGGCAGCCGGCGGCAGCGGGTCGCGGGATGCGGACGTCTCGAACCACTCCTGGACCCAGCGGCGCTCGGAGAGGTCGAGAATGTTCATGAACTCGGCGCCCGTGTGGCCCCCGTAGACCTTCCGCAGATGGTCCGCGACGGCGCGCACGGTCGCCACGGCCGGGAGCCCGAACAGTGGAGCCGTCGGCACCTCGGCGTCGAGGTCGGCGTCGGTCAGACCGTGCCAGCTGGGATCGAGCTCGGGAAAGTTCGCGCGCTCGCGCTGCCCAAGCGGATCGATGTCGGCCCAGCCGTGCCCGCGCACCCGCCAGGCATTCGTGAGCATCACGACGCGCGCAGCACGCCTCGCGGACGCCTCGTCGACGCCGGTCCGACCGCGCTGCGGGTCAAACAGGGGCCGTGGTGCAAAGCGGGGAAGTTCACCTGGGCGAGTGCCGTTGACGGGCTCCGGCGGGAGGCCGTCAAACAAGGCGCGCCAGGCCGGATCGACCGACGCTGGATCCTCGAGCCATTGGAGCCAGGTCTCGTCGAGCCAACCTGCGTCGTCGCCAGAAAAACTGCTGCTGGCCACCGGACCTTCCTCGGGCGGGCAAACTACAACGTCGGCGCGGCCCTCGCCACGTCCGACCATCGGCCGCCGCCCGCCGCGACCCAGGTCGACACCCGTTCCCGCAACACCGGCAACGTCACAGCCCCGCCCCCGAGCACGACGTCGTGGAAATCGCGGATGTCGAATCGCGCGCCAAGGGTCGCCTCTGCCTCCGCGCGGAGGGTGCGCAACTCGACCTGGCCGACCTTGTACCCGAGCGCCTGTCCCGGCCAGCTCACGTAGCGGTCGACCTCGTTGACGACGTTGGCCTCGGCCAGCGCAGTGTTGTCCAACATGAACGCGACGGCCTCCTCACGGGTCCAGCCCATCGAGTGGAGGCCGGTGTCGACGACGAGCCTGCTCGCACGCCACGCGTCGAAGGACGCGACCCCAAGGCGATCGAGGTCGTCGCGCATGAGCCCCGCCTCCGCCGCCAGGCGCTCCGCGTACAAGGCCCACCCTTCGGCGAACGCAGACACGTAGTCGTGGCGGCGGAAAGCCGGCATCGCGCCCAGTTCTTGGGCCCAGGCGATCTGGGTGTGATGGCCGGGGACGGCCTCATGGAAGGCAAGCGCAGCGGCCTCGTACCGGGCGCGGGTCTCGGGCGCCGAGGTGTTGACGACGTAGGCGCCCACGGCGTCCGGCCCAGGGACGGGCTGACGGTACCAGGCGATCGTCGACCAGGGTGCATCGTGGGCGGGAACGCGCTCCACGCGAACCGGCGTCGCCGGCCAGGTGTGAAAGTACGGGCGTAGCGCCGTCTCCGCCGCGGCCACCGCTCGGACGGCCTCCCGCTCAACGTCGGCCTCGTCGGTGAACCGAAGTGTCAGATCCGTCCGCAACCGGTGCAAGATCTCCGCGAGGTCGTCGGTTCCGAACGCGCGTGCACCGATCTGCCGCATTTCTGCGTGAATGGCGGCCAACTCCGTCAGCCCCAAGGCATGGATCTCGGCGGGTGTCCCATTGAGCGTCGTGTGGGTACGAACGTTGGCCGCATAGCAGTCGGCGCCGTCCGGCAAAGAACCGACCCCCTCCTCTCGACCGACTCGCCCGGCCGGCATCAGCTCGTTGCGCAGGGTCGCCGCCGCCCGCCCAAGCGCCGCGCGAACGGGACCGTCGAGTTCGGTGAGCAAGGCTGTCCGCGTCGCGTCCGACAGCTCGGGAGCGCTCTGGATCGCGGCGCCCAATTCCCAGGTTCCAACCTCCGATGACACGACACCGTCCAACTGGCTCGCGGCGCGCTCAATGCCCGTTCGACTCGCGACGCGCCCTTCGGCGAGGCCCCGCCGCCAGCCAGCGACGATCGCGTCGACGTAGGACGGAAAGGCCCGGATGCGCACTGCGAGGTCCTTGGCGCCTTGGCCTTCCACCATCGGATGGGCGGTGGCGAGGTCCGAAAGCGCGTTGCCCGGATGGAAGCGCACGCCAACGACCCAAGTTTCGGACCGGCAGATCCCCCGCTCGACCGCCGCGAGAAGCGAACTGGAGAGCAGCGCGGCCGTCTCGCGGTCCCGACCTTCGGCCAAGGACAGCGCGCTCAAGCGGACGAGGAGGTTCTCCCGCCGCTGAGCACCGTCCGCTTGCGCCTCCGACGACGGATCTGGCCATCGCGCATCTCGACGATGGTCGCCAAGCGCGGTCCCTCGGACGGGGTCCTCGTCCAAGCCCAGCTCCCACGACTCCCGAATCAGGCTGGCCAGCGCGGGGTCGTGCACGCCAGCGGCGACGTCGTCCGCTGTCATCCCAGGCAACGGCGCGACCTTGGCGCACGCCACGAGCAACGCCCACATGGGCTTCTCTCCAGCGTCGAGTCGCTAACGTCCCGCCGCAAGTCGGCCTGTCGCCGCCCCCGACTTGTGCATGCGCCGCCCATCCCCGTTATGACCCGACCGCTGAGGAGGAGATCTCATGCTCAAGTACACGTTCCCTATGTTGGCCCTGATCGCCTGTGGCGATTCCGGCACCACGTCCACCGGCGATTCCACCACCACCACCACCGCCCCCACCACCACCACCACCGATCCGGGCGCGACGACCTTCACGGGTCCGACGACGATCACGAGCGTCAACGTCTCGTGCGACGGCACCACCTGGAACTGGGACAGCACAACCGAGGGTTGGACCGACGGCATCTCGAACCTTGGCAACGCCTGGGAAACCGGCTCCAGCCCTGGCTGGAACGATGAGCACACGCTTCCGGCGATCGACTTCGACCCGCTGAAGTACTGGGAAGTCCAGCAGCGCTCGCTCGCTTCGGGCGCGGCCAGTCCCGAGATGGACGTCAGCACGCTGTTCGCTTGCGGCGTCCACGACGTGGACCCCACGATGACCTTCTCCGTCCGCGTCTACGACGAGGCCGGTGCTCTGGCCGATTGCTGGGTCTGGGGCGAAGACGTCGCCGGCGTCATCGACGGCTCGAACCGTCCGAACCTCAATGGCGACCCGACGTCGCCATACGAGCTCGCGGGCTGCACGGACGCCAACTTGTTTTGATCCGAGGGCCCCTGGCCCAAACGAGCCCCGTCCGGCACCTGCCGGGCGGGGCTTTTTCGTTAAAGGCATGACGATGTTGTGGTGGTTGCCGTCTTTCGCCCACGCGACCGTTTGTGGCGGATGGGCCCCCACGGAAATCGAGGCTGAAGTGGCCGACGCCACCGCGGAAAGCAGCGGTCTCGCCCCTGCACACGAGCGCCCCGGCGTGTGGTACACCCATGGCGACCACGGAACCGCCACCGAACTCCTCGCTTTCACGCTCGACGGCGACCTCCTCGAACGCCACGCCTACAAGAACTTCGACCCCTTCGACGCCGAAGATGTGGCCGATGCGCCGTGCCCCGACGAGGGCCGCTGCCTCTGGGTGGCCGACATCGGCGACAACGACCTGGAACGGGACGGCATCGGCCTGTCCATCCTGCGCGAACCTGTCGAAGACGCCGACCCCGTCTCCCCGATGGCCGCGTGGACGGGAGTTTGGCCCGATGGTCCCGTCGACGCCGAGGCCCTCCTTGTGCACCCCTGCTCCGGCGACGTCTACGTCGTGACGAAGGAGTACGCGCAAGCACGCGTGTACCGTTGGCCGGCCCCGTCCGACGAGGCTCCCACGACGCTCGTTCTCGTGGCGACCCTCGACCTCGAGGGCGACGGTGTGACCGGCGCAGACTGGGACGCCGACGGCGAGCGCGTCGTTCTGCGGACGGCGACGCAGGTCTACGGCTGGGTCACCGACCCCGACGACCCCGAGGCGCACTGGATTGACGCCCCCACCGCCCTTTCAAGCACCGAGCTGCTGGACGGCGAGGCCGTCGCCTTCGATCCCGATTCCGGCGACATCGTGCTCACCTCGGAAGGCGACCCCATGCCTGTCGCCCGCATCCGCTGCGTGAACCCCACCCCTGCCGTTGGCCAGTGCACCTTTCCCCAGACGGGTCCTGCCGGTTGTTGTGGCGACGGCAGAGCCGATGGTGGCGGCCTCCTGGCCTTGCTCCTGTCCGCGATTGGCGTCAGGGCGGGCCGATCGTCCCTTCGAGATCGACGGCTCGCTTCGAGATGAACTTCAACATCTCGTCCTGCTCGGCGTAGACGGACGCGCTGTCGTACGGCTTGTGGGTGTCCAGATCGACAAGCTCCTCGATCTGCGCCTTCACGAACTCGGCGTAGGCCAGGAGGTCGATCTCCTCGCTGAGCTCCTGGGCCACCCACATCCGAGAGATCAAGTCCTCCGTACAGGCCGCCGACTCGAGACACACTTTGGCCACTTCGCCGTTGACGACGAGCGGCGATCGGTACTCGTCGTAGAAGGTCTCATCCACGCCGTGGGGCAACCAGACGAGGTTGCCGCCGATGGGGTCGTCGTAGACGTGCGTGTCGTCGCCCGGGTACCCGTAGGGGTAGCTGTCGTACTGGCCGACGATCGCGGTGACCGCCCAGTAATCTAGGAACGAACTGTGGTTCATATACGGCTCGAGCGCGGCGATGGCCTCGTCGCCGTTGAGCAACTCCAGGACATCCGCGGTCCCCTGGATGGCCGTTCTGTCGTCGGGCCCAAACTCGTGGCTGAACAGCGGGACGTAGACATCGAAGAAATCCACATCGTGGACCTCGTACATGGAGCCCGTGGTGTCGTCGAACCACCGCTCGGCCATGTTGATGTGGACGGTCTCAACCACCGCGTACAGGCCCCACGGGACGTGATTGAACCAAACCTGTGCGTGGCTCGCGCGGGCCGCTGGAACGCCCGCCTCCCGGAACATCCTGTACGCGACGCGCTCGTGCATCATCGACGAGTCGTTCGACATGTTGTTCAGCGTCAGCTCTTCGAGCCCGAAGAAATCGAGCTCGGCAAAGCGATCGAAGTCGAACTTCAACGAACACTTCTGCGTGATCGGCAAGAAGGAGTTCTCGCCCTTGCAGCGGACGCCGACAGGCTCGTAGTGAATGCCCTCGAAGTCCAGGCTCGCGCTCACCCATTCGTAGGGGGCCGCCATCAGCGACGCAATCGCGTCTGCGGACAAGCCGACGTCGTAGATCTCAAGGTCGTCGTCGAAGAGAAAGTCGTTCCAGACATCGTCGGGATGTCCATCGACGCCGATCTCCTCAGTCTCCGCCCCGTCGAGCGTCTCCCACACCACGTCGCCTGGCCCCACGGGGAGCACGTGCGGGATGGTCGGCGTCGTAGGCGGCGCCGAAGGTAGGTCCGTCGGCGTCGAGGTCGTGCTGGACGACATTCCCGTGACGGACAGCCTACCCCCCGCCGCGCACGCGAGTACGACGACGCCGATCATAGCCGCACCGTCAGGGCCTCGTCCGGGGCCACCTCGCCGTCGTCCAATTGGATGCGTACCGGAACGCCGTACTCGGGCCAACCTGGGTCGGCCCACAGCGCCACGGGCAACTCGCGAGGTCCACTGCCCACGCTTTGGAGTCGGCCAGACAACGTCTGCCCGCTGTCGCGCGTGACCGTGGCGCCCTCGCCAGCTTCCAGGCCCGCCGCGTCGCCGGCCGAGACCCACGCGACCACCTCGGAGGTCCCTGTGTAGGTGACCTCCATGATGGGCGTACCTGGGCTGACAACTTCGCCCGGTGCGGCGTAGATCCACGTCACCTGGCCGTCGATCCCCGCCTTGAGGTCCATCTTCGCGATGCGTTGCTCCACGGCCTCGAGCCGACGCGAAGCCGCGACGATCGCCCAAGCGTTTTCGCGCGGATTCACCTCGCGACCACCCAGGGCTGCGTCGGCCGCCTGGCTCGCCATCGTGAGCAGCTGCTCCCGCGCGGCGATTCCAGCATCGAGCACAGCGAGGTCGCGCTCAAGGTCCCGCACGGCCTGGGCGCTCGTCGCCCCGCGGGCCGCCAAGCCGCGTTCCGTCTCCAAATCGCGCATCAACGCGACCCGCGACGCGCGGTCTTCTTGTAGTGCCGCAGAGACCCGCGCCCGGTCAAGGAGCGCACCCTCGACGCCCTCCGCCATCCGGCGCGCCTCACCGGCCACTGCAAGGGCCTGAGCTTCCTGCTCCATCAGAAGTTCCGCGTTGAGAACTTCGCGTTCGGCGACCAGCGAGCTGGAATCGAGCCGAGCGACGACCATGCCGGCGCGCACCTCGTCGTGAAGCGCGACCTCGACCCGGGCGAGCCGGCCGACCTCGTCCGCGGAGATCACCAATCGCGGAGCGAACCCCACCCCGCGCGCCTGGACGGGCCCGACGTCGAGAGCGGACCAGCCCAGAGCGAGGAGGGCTCCACCCACCCACGCGACACCGGCCAGCCGCTTGCGACCTTTGACATCCATCTCAGGACTCCCCGACCCGCGCGAGCGGCAGCAATGAGATGCCCGAGACGAGGCTCGTGCCCGACAATTCACGGACCAACGCGTCCGCGGACTCGGGGTGGCTCAAATCAATGTCGTACACCAGTTCCTCGGGACCGTCCGGGCCCGTCTGGCGGGCCGCAGTCAGCTGGAAGCTACGACAATGGCGTCGGATCACAGTGAGCACCTGATCGCGCGCCGCCTCTCCACCGTCCATACGAAAGCGCAGGATGCCCTCCGCGGAGACCCGGCTACCAAAGCCAGTCCAATCCGCCCACACCGCACTACCACCCACGACGACCGTTGCAATCACGGCCGTGGAGAGAGAGCCGACCCCCGTCGACATGCCGATGGCCACAGCGGCGAACAAAAAGATGGCGTCCCGCGTGTCTTTGATCGGCGTGCGGAAGCGCACGATCGCAAGCGCGGCCGCGAGGCCAAAGGCCCGAGAAAGACTGTCGCCGACGACGCCCATGACGATCGTCACCACCAGGGCCAACATGACGATCGACTGGACGAAGTTCTGGCTGTACGACAGGATTCCGCTGCTGCGCGCGTAAATGACTGCAAGGGCCTGAGCGCACAACCACGACACGAGGAGCCGCAACAGCAACTCCGACACGGTCGACGGCGGCAAGGCAGCGATCACAGAAGCACTCCGGCCAACGGACGCTCGAGGCGAGCCCAGGGCTGCTCGTGCACCAACTGGGCACACTGTACGTACTTGGGAAAGGAAATGCGCCGAAGTCCGAGACTGTGCACGATTCGGTGCATCCACATCGGAAAGGCCCCGTTGAACTTAAGCTCCAGCACCATGGGCGGACCGTCCCAATGGACCATCTGGAAACGATCAAGCGCCGGCTCCATGATCCGTTCCGGCACGGGGGGTTCCTGCGCCTGCAGGTGCATGTCGAAGGTAAGGCGCGCGCCATCGGGGAACGCGCTTACCCACGCCTCCCGCTGGTACCGGACCCAGACCGTCGGACGAAGGTCCAGGCGGTCGGTCATGTTGCGGTAGTCCTCCAGGTCTTCCTGGTGGCTGGCCTTGAGGGCCTCGAAACGGTCGTGGGTACCCGAGAGCGCGATGGCGCGTGCGACCGGCCGAGACACGAGGGCCCGACCTTTGACGATGCTCGTCCCCACGCGGCGCTTTAGCTCCATGAACACGGGATCCTGCTCGCCCCAACCGTACGTCCGCATCCTCGACTTGAATCGGTTCTTGATGCCGGCCAGCGTCTCACGAGCTGTGCGGTAGTCCGTCGTGTCCGTGTAAAGGCTGTTCACCCAGTAGGTCCCCATCACGCCGAAGGCGTCAGGGATGCAGAAGGACCTCGCCACCTCGCGGATGCGCTTCCGCTGTGCCTCTGTGATGAGGTACTTGAACTCATAGCGGGCGAGCATCTGCGGCATGGCGCCGCCCCTCCTACAGGTTGGACGCGCCAGGCGTCGGGGTGGGATCGGGAAGCCAGTCGCTTCCACCATCCGGCATGCGGGAGAGGGAGACGTCGGAGGCCTGCTCGGCGTACGCCAAGATCTGATCGACAACGTTGCCCGCGGGGTCGAGGAGCAACAGGTCCTCCCCGCCAGCATTCAGTTGGAAGCTCGTGTGCAGGGGCCCTTGGTCCACGTCGGCGTCGCAGAACAGCACCAAGTAGCCACCAGCGGGAATCTCCGTGCCGGCAGCGAAGGCCCATTTCGCGATCAGCGCCGCGTCGTCGGTAAAGGTCCAGCCCGTCAGATCGAGCGCCTCTGCGCCGGGGTTGTGGATTTCAACCCAGTCGGGGAAGGCCCCGCCCTCGTCCTGGAGCGTGAGGGTGTTGCTTGCCATGAACTCGTTGATCCACGCGTCGCCGGTGCCACCACCGGGAGGCGGCAACGTGTCCGTGTCCGTTCCATCCGGCGGCCCATCGGTCGGTCCAGGCGGCTCGTTGGTCGTGTCGGTGGCATCGGACCGGATGGTGGGCCCGTCGTTCGAACAGGCCACAAAGGCCAAACTCACCAACACTCGCATCTTCGTCACCTTGGCGTCACAGGTTCGTTGCAGTCGCGACACGTCGTAGCATGAGAACGGTCTGACGTGTGCCAAGATCGCCTGTTCGCGGGCGGCGTGCGTCAGGGCCATGTCAAAACCGCGAGATCTCGGTCATCTTCTTACGCCGGTCGCCGCGTACGCTACATTGCCCCCATGTGGACCTTACTCGTATGGATCGCCTGCGCGCCCGACGGGACGCATTCCGCTGCGGAGCCGCCCGCTCGGGAGCCCGTGGCCCTGCTGTCGGGTGCCGAACCCAACATCGTCACCGAGTCCTTCGACGGCCTTGGGGATGACCCTGCCGGCTGGATCTTCAGCCGCGACATCGTCCACCACGTCGAAATCACGCTCGACGACGAGAACTACCAAGCCCTCGACGACAACCCGTTCCAGTACGCCAAGGCCTCCATCACCTACGACGGGCTGGAGGTAGGCGACGTCGGGCTCCGCCTGCGCGGCGCGATTGGCTCATTCCGCGAAATCTGGGACAAGCCCAAGTTCAAGATTGAGTTCGACTGGATCACGCCAGGACGCGAGTTCTACGGCCTCGAAGAGCTGGCGCTCAACAGCAGTGTGGCGGACTGCACATACCTCAAAGAAGCAGCCGCGTACCGGGTCTTTGAAGTGGCCGGAATCGCGGTTCCACGGCTCGCCTTCACGCGCGTGACGCTCAACGGGTTGGACTACGGCCTGTACCAGGTCGTCGAGACCGAAGACGAGAACTGGCTCAAGCGCAACTTCGCGGATCCCAGCGGCAACCTGTACGACGGCAAGTACATCTGGTACGGCGGTTGGTCCTACACGTTGCTCGATTTCAGCCCGTCGGTCCACGACCAATACATCCTGGAAGAGGGAATCGACGTCGGTCATGCCGACGTGCACGCCGTCAGCGACGCGTATGCGGCGGGCGCGTACACGCCGGACTTCATGACGCTGACCGACCCCGTGGTCGACTGGGACCACTGGCATCGATTCCTGGCAGTCGAGGAGTTCATCGGGCACAACGACGGCTACGCGCTGAATCAAAACAACAATCGCATTTGGTTCGATCCCGCCGACGGAAAGGTCGAAATCTACGCTTGGGACCTGGACAACACGTTCCTGTGGGACTGGATGTGGGGAATGAGCTGGAGCAACCCTCGGGGCTACCTATCTGCCGGCTGCTGGGCCGATCCTACGTGCGCGGCCGACCAGGCCGACGCCGTCGCCAACCTGATCGAGGACATGGCCGCCGAGGACATGGAGTCCTACCTCCAGGAACTCCACGATCTGACCTACGACGACGCGGTCACCGATCCGAAGCTCTGGTGGTGCAACGCAGCTGTCCTCACGGGGCGGCAGGACCTCATCGACTGGTTCGACGAGCACCCCCCCACACTGGTGTCGCATTGGGGCCTGTGACCGCACTTGCCCTCGCTGCTTGCGGCGACGGGCCCCTGACGATGACCGAATTGGATCCGCCGACGGGCGCGACGACGTCGGATGCGCCCGTCACGACGGACACATCCGTCACGACGGACACATCCGTCACGACGGACACCCCGCCAACCACAGACACCACGGACGCTCCAACCTCGACTGGCACGCCGCCGCCGTCGACGACGACCACAACGAGGCCCGATTTGCCACCGGCGGGCCCGGCCGCGTTGTGCATCAACGAAGTGATGCCCGTCAACGTTTCGAGTTGGTGGCTCGGCGACGTCGCTCCCGACTGGATCGAGCTCTTCAACATGACCGGCGCCGACGTCTCCCTTGACGGCTGGGAGATCGCTGACGACCGTTACGCCGGGCGCTACGACCTCGACGCCTCCCTCGTGGTTCCGGCGGGCGGCACCCTCCTCCTCTACGCCGACGACGACCCTTATGCTGGCTTCGATCACCTCGACTTCGCCCTGTCCGACGTCGGAGAGGAGGTCGTGCTCGAGGACCCCGACGGCCGCGTCCAGATCCTCACCTACGGCCCGGTCGTCGGCGACGTCTCCATCTTCCGGCTGACGGACTGCTGCGAGGGCGAAGGTTGCCTCGTCACCGGGACCGGCGGAACACCCAACGCCTCGAACGCCACGTTTGAGGGTCAATTCCTGCCCTAGCAGGCCGCTGGCACGCTGCGGCACGAGCGCCGCATGCCCGCAGATTCACGGCGTTGTTCGGACTCTTCGACCGAGCACGCTGTTTGCAGTCGGGCCGCCCGGAGGCATCGTGATCCGAATCGCCCTGGCCCCCTTGTTCGTGGCGTGCATCGAAAACGACCTGTCCCACTTCACCCGAGACGTGTCGTTTGCGCAATCGCCCGACAACCGGGCCGACATCCTCTTCGTCGTCGACGACTCTGGCAGCATGCGCGACGAACAAGACCAACTCGCAGCGGGCTTCAAGGCCTTCGTCTCAGGCCTGGATGCCGCCGAGACCGACTTCCACATCGCGGTGATCACGACGACGTGGGACGAGGCGAACCCCATGTCCGTCGCGTTTCGCGGCTCCCCGGCCGTCCTCACGCCCGAACACGATGTGCTGCCTCTCTTCGCCGACCGCGTTCAGGTCGACCTCGTGGGGTCGGCGATGGAGTCCGGCCTGGAAGCGGCTGCGATGGCCCTCTCCGACACCGCCACCACGGCCGCCAACGTGGGCTTCTTGCGGGATGGGGCGTCCCTGGCCGTGCTGTTCGTCAGCGACGAAGATGACTGTTCCGACGGGGGCCAACTCGACGGTGAGCCCGCGGAGGCCTGCTACAAGCGCGACGAGGAGCTCCTGCCGCCGTCTCATTGGGTCGACTTGCTCCGCGGGAATCAGGTGGGTGACGGCGACCTCGTCATTGGCGCCATCGTCGGCACGCCAGACAGCGCGTGCGACGACAACGCGATCGGCGACCGCTACGTCACCGCTGCTCTGATGACCGACGGCCTCGTCTACGACATCTGCAACGATGACTGGTCGACGCTCCTCAACGACCTGGGTGTCCGCGCGTCGGGCTTGATGGCGACATTCCAACTCCCCGATCCGGCGAGGCCGGACACGATCGTTGTCGACGTCGATGGCATGGAAGTCGCCTCCGACCCGGTCAACGGCTGGACCTACGACGAGTCCAACACCTCGATCACCTTCCATGGAGCGGCGTTGCCGCCGCGCGGCAGCGTGGTCCACGTCCACTACACGGTGCTCTGAACCGCCCGGGTTAGACGCAGCCATGTTCTGGACGCTCTGGCTCGCCTGCAAGCCCGCGACGGACGTCGTTCCCGTCGTCCTTTCCAAGCCCACGGGCTGCGACCCGGTCGACCCCGGCCTGTGCGCGCTGCCCTGGCCCTCGTCCACGTTTCAGCGCGAAGGCGCCACCGGGATGGAGGTCTTCTTCCCGCCCGGCGCCTTGCCGACGAATCGCGACAACGTCGAGCTCGACCCCACGGCCTGGAACGAGTTGGACGGGTTCAGCATCTGGGGCCCGCTCCTCACGCTGATTCCCAACGCGACCGCCGAAGGGCTGCCCGCGCATACGGATCTCGGCGCGAGCCTGCTGCCCGATTCCGCGACCGTGCTGCTCGACGTAGACACCGGCGAGCGCGTCCCCCACTTCGTCGAGGTCGACCTTCTCGCCGAAGACGTGTCTCGCCGCGTGCTGACGCTACGACCCATGAACCCGATGCGCCATGGCCACCGCCACATCGCGGCCATCCGGCGTGTGGTCCTCGACGACGGCACCGACGCCGAGCCAAGTGACGCGTTCCGAGCGCTCCGCGACGGCGAATCTACGACCGATGGCGACATCGAGGGGCGGCGCGACCACTACGACAACGTCATCTTCCCCGCGCTCGAGGCGGCTGGCCTCCCCCGCAGCGAACTTCTGTTGGCCTGGGACTTCACGACCGTCAGTCGAGAGCGCAGCCTCGGCAAGATGCTCGCCATCCGCGACGACCACGTCGCCACGCGCACGCCGGCTGGGCCGACCCCGACCTTCACGACCGTCGAGGAATCGGACTGCGAGCTCGCAGACACCCTGATCTGGAAGACGATCGAGGGGACCTTCCCGACCACCTTGTACACGGACATCGACGCGCCAACGGCGGTCCTCACGCGGGACGCCAACGGTCTGCCCTACGCCAACGGCACCACGGACGTCGGCTTTCTCCTCCGCGTCCCCTGCAGCGTCAAAAACGAACCGGGCGGCGCCATCCTGCAGTACGGGCACGGCCTGCTCGGCACCTACGACGAGGCGCGCGGGGACTACCTCGCGTCCCTCGCCTCGGAACATCGCTTCGTCATCCTGGCCCAGGACTGGACCGGCATGGCAACGGACGACGCCGGCGCCCTCACCCTCATGTTGGCGACCGACGTGTCCCGCTTCCGGATGATCCCCGAGCGCAGCCAACAGGGCTTCGTCGAGCTCATGGCCGGCCTGCACATGGCGCGGACCTCACTCGTCGCACATCCCGACCTTCAAGTGGACGGCGTCTCCGTCATCGACCCGGACCAGTTCGCATTCTACGGCAACAGCCAGGGCGGCATTCTTGGGGGCGCCTACACGATGGCGAGCCCCGACATCGAGCGGGCGGTTCTCGGGGTCCCAGGCATGCCCTACAGCCTGCTGTTGAGCCGTAGCGCGGACTTCGAGGCCTTCTTCCTCATCTTCAAGGCCAAATACACGGACGACGCCGAGATCAGCCTCGTGCTGGCCGCCCTGCAAACCCTTTGGGACCCGGGCGAGCCAAGTGGCTACGCCTGGGCCCTCGACTCCGATGATCCCCTTCCCGGCATCCCCGACAAACGCATCCTGATCCAAGCGGCCATCGGCGACGCCCAAGTCACGACGCTGGGCGCCCAGGTGATGGCGCGGGCTTGGGGGGCGTCGACCATTGCCCCACAGACCCGGCCCATCTGGGACGTCGACGAGTTGACCGCACCCTTCGAGGCGTCTGGCATCGTCGAGTGGGCCTACTCGGACGTCCCGTCCGAACCGCTCGGCAACGTGCCGCCCGACCCCGCCTTCGACACCCATGAGTGCCCGCGCCGCGAGCCGGCTGCACAAGCCCAACTCGCCACCTTCCTGCGCGAAGGCCGCATCGAGATGACGTGTGACGGCCCATGCTTGGGCGTCCGTGCCGATACGTGTCCGTGAACCTGCCCACCGGCAACGACCATGGCGACACTCGCTGAGCTGATTCGGGAAGCGCGCAACGCCCGCAGAGACATGGAAGAGGCCATGGCGGAAGTGGCGCGGGCGCCCCGTCCCGGCGACGGAGACCGACTCGCCGCACTCGGGACAGCGCCATGGCGCGACTCGGCTTCGCGACGCTTGGGTGGATCGATGCCGGTGGACATCTGGCCGGAGGTCCACGTGCTTCCGAGGCCGCAGCCCCTGTCGCCGTTGAGCCCGCCGTTGCGGCCGGCCTGGCGGCCACAGCCCAACACGTAGACGCGGAACTGCGGGCCGACACCACCTCACCCGAGCCCCCTTCGAATCCAGCGCCCGACCCACCAGCCACGCCCGCCTCCCCTGGGCCAGCGACCCCAAGCGTCGCTCGGGTCGCAGTCGAAACCGCAGCGGCCCCGTCGCTTACTCCGCGGCCCTCCCTGGACCCCGACGCCGTTGCAAGGCTCTTCGGCCGAGGCGCGCCCACGCCCGCGGCTCCGCCCGTCCGCCTGCGCGCGATCCTCAAGCACCTTGGGCGTCCCGAAGTTGTCGCGGATGCGGCCGGCTGGGAGCAACAGCGGGCCGCCCTTACCGAGGCCACACGCCTGCTCTGGGACCTCGACATGGCGGTCGATATCGAAGGGCGACGCGCCCTCGTCAGCCTCATCGCGGCGCGCGTAAGGTACTTCATCGCGCACGCCACAGGCGACCTCAACGGCCTGTTTTCGAGCCTGACCAAGTACAGCAAGGAGCGGCAACCCGGCTTTGTCGTCGGCCTTTCGCGCAACCAAACGCCACGCATGGCAACGTGGCTGGAAGACGCCGAGGACGCTTGGGCCTACCTCAAGGAGCGGACCCCCGAGGCCTCCGTCGAGCCCAATCCGGAACGCGCGCTGGCCGCGCTGACCGCGGCGTTGGAGGCGTCCCAGGAACCGAGCGCCCTCTCCACCCTCGTGCGGCACGTCCTCGAATCTGGCATCGCATCAGCTGACCCGAGACTCACGCGACGGTTGGCGCCCTACCTGGATCTGATTGCACCCGACCTCAAGGCCGTCCGCAAGGCGGTCCGGAAGCACCTCGCGGAAACGGAAGCGCCCCCTGGCTCACCGCCCGACGTCGTCCCCGCGGACTGGCCGTTCCTGGACCGTACACGTGGCCGCGACGCCATCCTGGTCGGCGGCGACCGGAGAGAACAAGCCCAGGATCGGGTGAAAGCAGCCTTCGGATTCAACTCGGTCTACTGGGACAGCGGCTGGGAGCCCCGTCGCGTGGAAGCCCTCGCCGAGCGAGTCACCCGCGGGGGAATCGACGTCGTCATCCTCCTGGCCCGTTTCCTCAGCCACAAAACATGGGACGCCATCGTCCCGGCCTGCAAGTCGGCCAACGTCCCCTTTGCCGTCGTCGAACGAGGCTACGGCGTCGCCAGCATCCAGGCGACGCTCGAACACGTGTACTCGGGGCGCGGCCGGGCCACGGATCGCTGATGCGGCGCAGGCTACCGGGCGGCCTGCCAGTCCGTACGCTCGAGGACCATGTGGACATGGCGACGTAGCGCGTGCCCATCGGGCAGAGCGGGGTGGTCGAATTCTCCAAGCCGCGTCATCCCCAAACGGTCCATCACCGCCAGCGAACGTCGGTTTTCCGGAACCGTCCACGACCGAATTCGCTCGAGCCCCACGTCCTCGAATCCGAAGCGCAGGGCCTCGCGTGCCCCTTCTGTGGCGTAGCCGAAGCCCCACGCGGCCCGAGAAAGCCGCCACGCGACTTCCACGCACGCCCAGAAAGGCAGTTCCCATCTCGGCACGTTGAGCCCAACAAATCCGAGGAAAGCACCATCATCCCGCCGCTCGGCCGCCCAGACGCCAAATCCCCTCGACGCGAATCCGTCGTCGATTTGCGTCATCAACTGGTCGCTTTCCTTTCTCGTGAGCGCCGACGGAAGCCAGCGCATCACCTCCGGATCGGAATTCATCGCCGCGAAACCATCGGCGTCGGACGCCTGCCAGCGACGCAATTCAAGCCGAGGCGTCCTCAACGTCGTCAAAGGGCACAAGCCCGCGAGGGATGGGCCGCCAACCATAGCTTGAAAGGAACGTACAGCGCGACGTACACGATATTCGCGACCGCCGTCGGGCCCCAATAGGCGCCATCTTGAGACAGCAACCGAAGAAAGAACACGAGGTGGGTGAGGTCTCCGACCGCTGCGGCGACCAGGAAGGCACGCCAAAACCCGGCATCACCTCGCCACAAACCCACGCCAACAAGCACCGCATAGTTGAAGTACACCGTACCAAGGAGGCGAACTTGGTCAAGGCCTGCGTCCGGGAGCACAACTGCCGAGGTGCTTCCGTGCCATGTGGCCGGCCAGAACGTTCCTTGTATGCCTGCAATGGCCGCTAGCGCGCAGTCGATGACCAACGCCAACCGAATCCAGCTCATGGCGACGTCCTCCTCGCACAGACAGGGTAACGGACGCCATGCCGCACATCCCTGTGTATGTCACTCGCATCGAGGACCTGGGACCGTGGGTACCGTCCGTCAACGAAGCCGGCCAGGTCGCATTCACAAGCACCCAGGCCGATGGCTCTACCGTCGTCCACCGCCTCACTGGCGATGGCTTCGATCCCGTGTCGGCGGGGGCGGCCAGCTGGATCAGCCACCCCGAAATCGACGCTCGGGGCCACATCGTGGCCTATGCCCGCTACCCGGACGGCCGCACAGCGCTGCTCCATCACGATGGCCAAAGCCCGACGACGTTGACCGAATCCGGCGACGGCTGGGCCGCCATCGGGCCGGCGGGCCCCACCTGGGAGCGCGACATCGCTTTCCGAGCGACAGGAACCGACGGCACCGACGGGTTCTTCGTCTGGCGAAACGGTCACGTGAGTCGTGCGGCTCACACCCTCACGGAGCCCCAAGGGCTCCCCGTCGTGAACCGCCCGGGCGACGTGATCGTGAGGGGGCGGGAAGGCGGTCGTTCGGTCGTCCGCCTCGTGTGTGAGGGCTCCTCACAGATCGTGTTCGACGAACACGAACATGGCGACCTGGGTGCCTTCCCAGGCCTTGCCAATGACGGTCTCATGGGATGCCCGGCGACCACCTCAGGGCGTGGAACCTATCTTCTACGCGATGGGAGCGACGTCTACGCGGCCTTCCCACCCGGACGCCTCGGGGCGATTCGGGGGGGCTTGCTCGTTTCCGGCGGCCTGCTCGCCGTCTACGCGACACCGCCAGATGGCGCCCTCGGAATCTACTTGGACCCTGACCACCCGCCATGGTTGTGACCTGCCTGGATTCTTCGGACCAACCATTACGTTAGATTCGCCGCCACCGTCTGGTTGTTCTTCCTCAAAAGCCGCTGCTTGTGTTCCTTCGGCGTGAGATAGCCGAGGCTTGAATGCGGGCGAATCTCATTGTAGT
>SXOB01000010.1 GCA_005776945.1 Pseudomonadota bacterium | reverse complement strand
GGGCCGCTACGGACTCCGCGGAACGCCGTCACTCGTCCTCATCGACCGGCAGGGCCGGCTCCGTGCCAACCTCTTCGGACGGCCAAGCGATCTTGCGATTGGCGCCGCCATCGCTACCCTCGTCGCCGAATCGGGGATTCGTACCGAAACCACAACGGCCGCCGAGGTCACGGCAACGGCCGGCTGCGACGACGATGGCTGCACCCTCGCTGATCCGACCACCCAACGCCCGTCGCAACGAGCGACGCGTTCGAGCCGCCGCTACCTTGGCACGTCCGACGTGTGGGGGACGTCCCGCAGCGACACGGGGTGTGGCTTTCGCGTCGTGCGGATGTTCACCAACTCGACCATCACGCTGAAGCCCATCGCAAAGTAGACATAGCCCTTGGGGATGTGAGCCCCGAAGCCCTCGGCGACGAGCACGAGTCCAATCATCAGCAGGAAGGACAGCGCGAGCACCTTCACGGACGGGTGGCGCTCCACGAACTCGCTGATCTTGCCGCCGACGGCCAACATGACGCCAAGCGCGATGACGTTGGCGGCCACCATGACGGAGAGCAGGTCGGTCATTCCGACCGCGGTGATCACGCTGTCGATCGAAAACACGAGGTCGAGAAGCATGATCTGCACAATCGTGGCGGCGAACGTCGCGCCGGCCTCCTGAACGCCGGTCTCGGACGCGGACTCGAGCTTGTGGTGAATCTCCTTCGTCGCCTTGTACAGAAGGAACAGGCCACCGGCGATGAGGATCAGCGACTTGCCGGAAAAGCCCTGACCCGCGATGTGGAAGAGCGGCTCCTTGAGTGCCACGATCCACGAGATCGTCGCGAGGAGGCCAAGCCGAGTCACAAAGGCCCCAGCCAGCCCGAGGCGACGCGCGTTGTCGCGCTCGGCCTCCGGGAGGCGCCCGGACAAGATGGCGATGAAGATCAGGTTGTCGACGCCGAGCACCACCTCGAGGGCGGTGAGGGTGGCCAACGCGATCCAGACGTCGGGCGACGAAAAAGCCTCGAGCACGTACCCCCCGCGAAGCGCTACGAACCGGGCGCCCGGCCGGGCGCACCCTAACCGCGGCACCCGTGTGTGCGCGCACGTCGACGACCGACGCGAGAGGATGTCGTGCCCGCGCCGGTCCCGGGAGCCGTCCCTCCCCTCATCGGCCTGCAGATCATTCGATGGTTCCCATCCACGTGGATCCCTCCGCGCCGGTCCACGCACCTCGCCGCCAGAGGTCGAATGAAGTCCACCCACCTCCGTACCTTCCTTGCGGTGGCAACCGTGGGCAGCTTCTCGGCAGCGGCGCGGCGCGTGCACGTGAGCCAGTCGACCGCGAGCCTGCATGTCAAGGAACTGGAGGCAGACGTAGGCGTCCAGCTGCTGGACCGCACGCGCGACGGCGTGGTGCCAACGGCCGCCGGTCGCGTCATGATGCGCTACGCGCATCAGCTGCTCGGTTTGGAGCGGGAGGCCGTCACCGACGTGCGCGCGCACGCGGATCTCGCGGTCGATGCGCTGCACGTCGCTGCGTCGACCGTGCTCGGCGACGTCCATCTGCCCCCGGTCCTGGCGGCCTTCGCAAACGCGTGGCCGAACGTCCAAGTCGCCATGCGAGTCACCGGATCCGCCGCGGCGCTCACCGCCCTGCGTTTGGGGGACGTGGAAGTCGCCTTCCTCGGTCAACGGCCGCCGGGCGACGACCTTGTGGTGCGGTCGCTTGCCGACGACGAGATGGTCATGGTCGCCGCGTCGTCGATGCCGGCCCCGGATGCGTCAAACCTGCGTTGGGTCGCCCGAGAGCTCGGGTCGGCCAGCCGGTCGTCCGTGGCCTCCCTGATCCCCGATGGCTGCCGCCCGGTGGTCACTGTGGGGAGCGCGGAAGGCGTTCGCCAGTGTGTTCTCGAAGGCGTCGGCGTGGCCTTCATGTCCCGGGTGGCCGTCGCCAACGACCTAGCAGCCCGACGTCTCCGCGTCGTCCCCTGGCCAGGAACTCCCCTACGACGCTCCCTCGTGGTCGCCCGTCTGGCAGCAGTGGCCCCGTCGATCGCCGCGACCGCGTTCATCGAACTCGCTTGCGAGCGCATGGCCGCCCCCAGGCGATCCGCCGCCTCCTGACCACTTCGCCGACCACGACGGACGGCTTGGGCGTCCCGAAAATCCGATGGGTCGGATCGATCCGGTCGCGTTGGGCGACCTGACGCCCCGGAGCGAACCACATGATGAGCCGTGACCTGTCAAGCGATGCAACCGACATTCAGGCGGCGGCCGCCGGTGAGGCGACCCGCGTGGATCGGGAGGCGCTGTTCCCCGAGGCCGCGCTGGCCGCAGCCCGGGACCGAGGCGTGCTTGGCCTGCTCATCGGAACTGAACACGGTGGCCTTGGCGGTACACCTCAAGACGCCATGCGGCTCGTCGGTGGCGTGTCCCAGGCCTGTGCGAGCGCGGGAATGGTCCTGTGCATGCACTTCGCAGCGTCCGCCGTCATCGCCGCCCACGGCGACGACGGCACGCGGCACGCCGTGGCCCGCGGTGAGCGCCTGCTGACGCTCGCATTCTCCGAGTCCGGAAGCCGCAGCCATTTCTGGGCGCCGCTGTCCACGGCCCGTGCCCAGGGCGCTGACTTCGTGCTCGACGCCGACAAGAGCTTCGTCACCGGCGCACGCCGGGCCGACGCGTACGTGTGGAGCAGCCGTCCGGTCGCCTCGCAAGACATGTCCACGCTGTGGCTCGTACCGCGCGATGCGCCCGGCCTCTCCGTTCCGGGCCCCTTCGACGGACTCGGGCTGCGGGGCAACGACTCGGCGCCCGTCCGCGCGCGGAACGTCGTGGTTCCGGCTTCCGCCCGCCTCGGGGCCGACGGCGCCGGGTTCGACATCATGATGGGCGTCGTCCTGCCCCTCTTCCAACTGATGAATGCGGCGGCCTCGCTCGGCATTGCGCGCGCCGCGCACGAAGGGGCGCTCTCCCACGTCGCCACCGCGGGTTTCGGCACCGACGGTTCGCGCCTCCGCGACCTGCCCACGATTCGAGCCTCCCTGGCGCGCGCGCAGATCGCCCTCGACGCAGGAGCCGCGCTGCTGGCCGACGCGGCCGACGCCGCGGCGAATGGCCGACCCGACGCGATGCTCCGCGTGCTGCAGTCCAAGGCATCGGCCTCGCAGGTGGCGCTCGACGTCACTGCTACGGCCATGCGGGTGTGCGGTGGGGTCGCCTTCCGGAAGGACCTGCCGGTGGAGCGCGCATTCCGCGACGCCCAGGCGGCGAGCGTGATGGGTCCGACCACCGACGTTCTGCACGACTTCGTGGGCAAGGCCATCACCGGCCTGCCGCTGTTCGGCTGAGCCGATGCTACTACTCGGAGCGGTCGCTTACGACCCGAAGGTCGTTCCCATCTGGGAGGGCAT